>CANQTW010000013.1 GCA_947626845.1 uncultured Oscillospiraceae bacterium
CCTGCTGGTTTTTCCGGAGTGAATGACAGATAACACTTACAAAATTCCTGTCAAATCTTATTATACGAGGAGGAATTACCATGCCAAACATCCACATCCCTATCGGCGCCGTCATCGGCGTGATCGCCGGCGTACTGGCGGTACTGCTGCTGATCTTGGGCTACCTGAAAGCGCCCCCGGACACGGCGTACATCATCTCCGGCCTTGGAAAGAAGCGTATCCTCATCGGTAAAGCCGGCTGGCGCGTCCCCTTCTTCGAGCGGGTGGACAAATTGTCCCTACGGGTCATGCAGGTGGACGTAAAGACCAGCGAGGCCGTGCCCACCAACGAGTTCATCAACGTGACCGTGGACGGCGTGGCCAACATCAAGATAAGCTCCGACCCGGAGCTTCTGAAAAAGGCCTCGGAATCCCTGCTGGGCATGAACCGCCAGGAGCTGATCAGCCTTGTGACCCAGGTCCTGGAGGGCAACATGCGCGAGATCGTGGGCTCAGTGGGCCTCAAGGAGATGGTACAGGACCGCCAGGGCGTGGCCAAGAAGATTACGGAGAATGTGGTCCCCGACATGCAGAAGCTGGGGATCGAGGTGGTGAACTTCAACATCCAGAACTTCAAGGACGGCGCCGGTACCATCGAGAACATGGGCATCGACAACGTAGAGCAGATCCGCAAGAACGCCCAGATCGCCAAGGCCAACGCCCAGAGAGACATCGCCATCGCCAACGCCAACGCCGAGCAGGAGGCCAACGCCGTCAAGGTCCAGGCCGACAAGATGATCGCGGAGCAGAACGCCGAGCTGGCCGTCCAGCAGGCGGATATGAAGGTCCGCGCCGACACCAAGAAGGCCGAGGCCGACGCGGCCTACTCCATCCAGCAGGAGCAGCAACGCAAGACCATCGAGGTCACAAAGGCCAACGCCGACATCGCCCGCCGCGAGAAGGAGGCGGAGCTGGCCGAACGGGAGATCGCCCTGCGGGAGCGCAAGCTGGACGCCGAGGTGCGCAAGGAGGCCGACGCCTTGAAGTACAAGGCCGAGAAGGAGGCCGAGGCGGAGCTTGTGCGCCGCCAGCGTGAGGCGGAGGCCCAGCGCTACGAGGCCGAGCAGCAGGCGGAGGCCAGAAGGGCGGAAGCCGAGGCGCTCCGTTACTCCATGGAGCAGGAGGCCGAGGGCATCCGCGCCAAAGGCATCGCCGAGGCCGAGGCCATCGAGAAGAAGGCGGAGGCCCAGAGGAAAATGGGCGAGGCCTCCATCCTGGAAATGTACTTAAAGGCCCTGCCTGAGGTGGTGGGCAGCGCCGCCGCGCCGCTGGCCCAGACCGACAAGATCGTCATGTACGGCGACGGCAACTCCACAAAGCTTATAAAGGACGTGATGTCGTCCGCCAACCAGGTCATGGACGGCATGAGGGAATCCACCGGCATTGACCTGGCCGCCCTCCTTTCCGCCATCGTCGGCGGCAAGGTGGCCGCCGCTACCGCGCCGGAAAACCCCGCCGAATAAAAAATCCCATTATCTGCGGGCCGCCTCTCCAGGCGGCCCGCCGTATTGGCGCATTTATGCGTGGAAAACAACCCCCGGTTCTACCGGGGGTAGAAAAGGGCGGAGCCAAATAATAATCGGCGAGCTAAATGCAAGCCGATACAATGAGTAATTGGTAGAAATAAAACGCACTGCACTACCGTGACCTACCCGTTTACGGGTCGTGGGGCGTGTGATGCTATAATATGATTCAGTGCCCCTTACAGGGGCTAAGCCGGTAATAACCCCTTATAGGGGTAAGTCAAACCCCCGGTTGAACCGGGGGTTATGATTTCCGAGAATCTCCCCACAAATACATCGTAGGGGCCGATGACCACATCGGCCCACACGCTGCACCGCCGAATTTCCCCTCGTACGGAATCGATGGGCGGAATCAACGGGAAATCTGGCAATTTTCACATATGATGGCGTTCCTGAAAATTTTTTCGTATAATATCCTTATCCCACGCGACGGGGACGATTTTTTGCGGTGTATAAAGGTGAGAACGGTTTTCCCGCGGGAGGCAGGTATGAAAGACAGAGAGATCGTGGAGCTTTTTCTTGAAAGGTCCGAGGCGGCGATCAGGGAGGCGGAGAGCCGGTACGGGCGGTACTGCCGCGCCATCGCTCTGAGGATCGTCGGCAGCGAGCGCGACGCCGAGGAGGTAGTCAGCGACACCTGGCTGGGGGCGTGGAACGCCATCCCGCCCCACGAGCCGGAGGACCTGGGGACCTTCCTGGGCAAGATCACCCGCCAGAACGCCATCAAGTGCTGGCGCCGCCGGAGCACCGCCAAAAGGGGCGGGGAAACGGTCCTGGCCTTAGAGGAGCTGGCTGGGGAGATCCCCTCCGGCGGAGACCCTCAGACGGAGGCGGAGGCGAAGGAGCTGGTTCAGGCGCTGGATCAGTTCGTCAGGGAGCTGCCCACGGCGGAAAAGCGGGTCTTTCTGTGCCGGTACTGGTATCTTGACCCGGTGGCGGATATCGCGGAGCGCTTCGGATACTCCCAGAGCAAGGTCAAGTCCATGCTGGCCAGAACCAGGAAGAAACTGAAAAAATCGCTGATCGAGGAGGGCTTGATAGATGAATCCTGAGATGCTTTTGGAGGCCATAGGGGAAATAGACCTTATGGAGGTGCGCACCGCGAGGCCGGAAAAGACCCGTAAACGGCTGGGACAGCGGCTGGCCTGGGCGGGCGCCGCCGCGGCGGCGGTGCTGGCCGCCGCGCTGATCCTGCCGCGCTTCCTTACCCTGGGCGGCGTCACCACGGAGCGGATAGAGGATATGACCACCATAACGGATTCCTACGGGGGTACCCTCCTGGCGGAAAATCTGCTGGCCGCCGGGGCGGAGCTTTCGGACATCGAGCTTCAGCACCGGGAGGACCGGGACGTGACCGACGCCTCCGGCTGGAAAAGCCTCTCCTTTACCGCCCGGCGCGGGGAGGAACAGCTGGAGATGACCTGTACCTTCGGGGTACCGGAGAATTTCAGCCTGCCCGGTTTGCCGGACGAGACGCTGGACTACGCCGGCGTTACCGTGTGGCTGTATATTTCCCAGGCGGAGGATCGGGCCGAATATCCCTATTCCTGCCGTACCATCTTCATCTGCGAGGGCGTCGTCTACGATATGGAGCTTCGCTTGAGATCGGCGGACGATTTTACGACGGTGTACGCCTATCTGGACATGGTTTTGGGCGTGGAGGGGCCGGACGCCGGTGCCTTCCATCCGCTGGAGGACCTGATGGGCTTCACCGACTACCGGGTGACGGTGGACGCCCACCCGGACGGTGTTTCCACCTGGCATTTCTGGCTGAATCTGACCGGCGTGGAGACGTGCGTGGCGGAGGCAGCCAGCCCTGACGGTGAGCTTGGCGTATACGGCGTGGACCTGGACGGCGACGGCAGGGACGAGCTTGTGGCCAACAACAGGTCGATGACCGGCGTGGAGACGGTCAGCGTATACCGCTATTCCAACGGGCAGTTTTATGTGGGTTGGATCGACGAAAGCTTTTACGACGAGGCGGGCTTCACGGACCGGGGAGAGAATCGCACCGTCAACGCGCGGTATGACCCGGAGAAGAACGTCTTTGAGGTGGACTATACCCCTGACGGGCAGACTGTGGAGCGCGCCGTCACCTTCTCCGGCACGGAGCATCTGCTCTTCCGCCGGTACGCCGCCACAGCGGCGGATCACTTCGCGGAACCCACGGATACAGGCGAGACGGGAAAGCCGGATGACACGGCGGCGCCGGACCCCGCCGCCGCGATCCCGGCGCTGAAGGCGGTGCTGACGGGGGAGGCGGACTTCCAGAATACCCGCGAGGACGGCCAGCCCATCGAGCGGCTGACGCTGGACACCGTCGGCGAGGTGATGACCCCCGGCGGGGCGGCGTGGTTCGAGGCCAGGGAATTTGCCGTGGTGGATATGGACGGCGACGGCGTGAAGGAGGCAATTTTGCGCCTGTATAAAAAGACCGTGGATGAATACGACGAGAGCTCCGTGGTGCTTCACTATACGGGCGGGGACGTCAACGGGTATCTTTTCTACGCCCGCGGTTTTCGGGAATTGAAGGTAAACGGCGTTTTCAACGGCAGCGCCGGCGCGGCAAACCAAATGTATTACCGGCTGGAGTTCTCCGGAGCGCGCTGCCTCACCCATGTGGTGGTGGGGGAGGACTCCTACTACGACCATACGTTCATCTTTGCGGCCCAGTCCCCGGAGGACTACGCCGCGGCCCTGGAGGCCATAAACGCCGTGCCGGACGCGGAGTGGTATCCGCTCACCGCTGAAAACATTGAAGAACAGTTTGGGTGATCTATAAATCATCACCGCCCTTTCCCGTCGGGTACTGCCCGCGGGGGAGGGCGGTGAAATATTTTACCGGGCTTGTCATAACCTCGACCCCCGTCCCATACACTTGGGTAGACCGCGGAAGTTATCTTAACAGGGGGTATACAGCTTGGAAAAAAGCAGTATTTATGAGGATATCGCCCTTCGGACGGGCGGAGACATATACATAGGCGTGGTGGGGCCGGTGCGCACGGGCAAATCCACCTTCATCAAGAGGTTCATGGAGACCCAGGTCCTTCCCAACATCGAAAACGACTATATGCGCCGGCGGGCCCAGGATGAGCTGCCCCAGTCCGGCTCCGGCAGGACCATCATGACGGCGGAGCCGAAATTCGTCCCGGAGGAGGCCGTCACCATCGCCGTGGACGGTACGACCAGCGTCTCCGTGCGGCTGGTGGACTGCGTGGGCTATATGGTGGACGGCGCCCTGGGCGACACCGAGGACGGGGCCGAGCGGATGGTCACCACCCCCTGGTTCGAGGAGGAGATTCCCATGCGCCGCGCCGCCGAGATCGGCACCCGCAAGGTCATCGCCGAGCACTCCACCATCGGCGTGGCGGTCACCACCGACGGTTCGGTGACGGACCTGCCCAGGGAGGCGTATCTGGAGGCGGAAGCCAGGGTGGTGAACGAGCTGAAGGCCCTGGGCAAGCCCTTCGCGCTCCTGCTGAACTCCGCCCACCCGGAGGCGGAGGAGACCCAGGCTTTGCGGGAGGAGCTGGCAGAGAGCTACGGCGTGGACTGTCTGGCGGTCAACTGCATGACGCTGTCGGAGCGGGACGTCAACGAGATCATCCGCTCCGTGCTGGGCCGGTTCCCCGTGGGGGAGATCGGCGTCTGGCTACCAACCTGGCTGGGGGCGCTGGGGAAGGATAACCCCCTGAAGGAGCAGCTCTACGCCGCCGTCCGCGCCGCGGCGGAGAACGCGGTGCTGATCCGTGACGTTCCCGCCTTTGCCGCCAGCCTGGCCGGCTGTGGGAGCGTCACCGGGGCGGAGGTCACGGGCGTGGACATGGGCACCGGCAAAGTGGCGGTGCGGGTGGATATGCCCCGCAGTCTCTTTTATGAGACGGTGGGGGAGATGTCCGGCTTTGCCATCGGCGACGACGGGGACCTGCTGGGCCTTCTCACGGAGCTTTCCAGGATCAAGGTGGAATACGACAAGGTCGCCGGCGCCCTCAAGGACGTGCGGGAGAAGGGCTACGGTGTGGTGATGCCGGATATACGGGAGCTCACCCTACAGGAGCCGGAGATCGTCAAGAAGGGCGGAAAATACTCCGTCCGGCTCAAGGCCGGCGCCCCCAGCATCCACATGATCGGCGTGGACACGGTGACCGAGGTGTCTCCGGCCCTGGGCGGCGAGCGCTCCAGCGAGGACGTCATCAATTTCCTGCTCCAGGAGTTCGAGGGCGACACGGGGAAGATTTGGGAGTCCAACCTCTTCGGCAAGTCCCTCCACGAGATCGCCGCCGAGGGCCTGCAAACAAAGATCCGCAAGATGCCCCCGGAGGTCCAGACAAAGCTGCGCGGCACCATTGGCCGCATCATCAACGACGGCTGCAGCGGGCTGATCTGCATTATTCTGTAAATCATGAAGGGGGCGGGTGAAAACCCGTCCCCTTGCCGCTTTTATCACCTTTGGCCGACAAATAGAGAAAAAGGGCCATCCTCCCCGCGGGGAACGCATCAAAACGCTTCCTGCCGGTAAACGGAAGGCCGCTGTTGACAAACGCGCGTGATTGTGTTAAAATACTTCAATCGGGGTATAATCCCCCTATACAGGGATTTTGCGCCGCAAGGCGCTTGAGGTGTCGGGCAGGACCCTGTCACCTTAAATATACGCATACTTATATATAATGGTTCAGAGGGCAAAGGATTTCCGGCGATTCAGGGCCGAAAAACCGTGCTTCCTGAGCTTTATAGTGGTGCGTCTATATCTACAAGCTACATATTTTATTGATTCAAAGGAGATTATTTCGTGTCAACAAAGGAAAAACTGAAAATTTTTGCGCTGGGCGGCCTCAACGAGATCGGCAAGAACATGTATATCTACGAGTACGGGCAGGACATCATGGTGGTGGACTGCGGCATCGGCTTCCCCGATGACGAGATGTACGGCATCGACTCCGTCATTCCGGATATCACCTACCTGGTGAAGAACAAGACCCGCGTCCGGGGCATCGTCCTGACCCACGGTCATGAGGACCACATCGGCGCCATGCCCTTCGTCATGGACGAGCTGATGGACGTACCCGTCTACGCCACCCCCCTCACCAACGCGCTGGTTAACATAAAACTTACGGAGCACGGTACAGCCGGCAAGGTGAAGCTGAACACCGTCAAGGCGGGGGAGACCGTCAGGGTCGGCTGCTTCAAGGTGGAGTTTATCCACGTCAACCACTCCATCCCCGACTCCGTGGCCCTGGCCATCAGGACGCCGGTGGGCGTCGTTATCCACACCGGCGATTACAAGATCGACACCACCCCCATCGACGGCGGCATGATCGACCTGGCTAGGCTGGGCGAGCTGGGCAAGCGGGGCGTCCTGGCCCTGGTGTCCGACTCCACCAACGTGGAAAATCCTGGCTTCTCCCTCTCTGAGAGCGTGGTGGCCGCCAACTTTGAAAAGCAGTTCCAGGACTGCCATGAGCGCATCATCGTCACCACCTTCGCCTCCAACGTCCACCGTCTCCAGCAGGTCATCAACTGCGCCCGAAAATATGGCCGCAAGGTGGCCGTCACGGGCCGCAGCATGGAGAACGTTCTGCGGGTGGCCACGGAGCTGGGCTACATGGATATCCCCCAGGGCATACTGGTTGACATAAATCAGATAAAGGGCCTTCCCAAGGACAAGGTGGTGGTCATCTCCACCGGGAGCCAGGGCGAGACCATGAGCGCCCTGCACCGCATCGCCTTTTCCGAGCACAAGCAGGTGGAGATCATGCCGGGGGACAAGATCATCATCTCCGCCTCGGCCATTCCGGGCAACGAGAACTCCATCACCGAGGTCATCAACGAGCTGTTCCGCAAGGGCGCCACGGTGGTCTATGAGCGCAGCGCCCTCCTGCACGCCTCCGGCCACGCCTGCCGTGAGGAGCTGAAGCTGATGCTGGCGCTGGTGAAGCCGAAATTCTTCATCCCCGTCCACGGGGAGTACAGGCACCTGAAGATCCACGCGGACCTTGCCAAATCCATGGGCGTGCCCCAGAAGAACGTGGTCATCGCGGATTTGGGCCGGATCATCGAGGTGGGCGCCCGCTCCATCAAGCTGGGCGGTGTCGTCCCCTCCGGCAAGATTTTCGTGGATGGCACCGGCGTGGGCGACGTGGGGAGCGTGGTCTTGCGTGACCGCAAGCACCTGGCCCAGGACGGTATGCTGGTGGTGGTGGTCAGCCTGTCCAGCTACGACGGGAGCCTGGTGTCCGGTCCGGATATCATCACCCGCGGCTTCGTCTACGTCAAGGAGGCGGACGATCTGATGCAGGAGATGAAGACCGTGGCCCTGGAGGCCATCGAGTACTGCAACACCCGCCGCATCAAGGACTGGTCTAGCATCAAGACGGCCATGAAAACGCGCCTTTCCGACTACCTCTACAAAAAGACAAAGCGCTCGCCCATGGTCCTGCCGGTGATCATGGAGGTATGAGGTGAATATACAAATATTTGGGAAAAGCAAGTGCTTTGACACCAAAAAAGCCGAGCGGTACTTCAAAGAGCGCCGCATCAAGTTCCAGTCCGTGGACCTGTTGCGGTACGGCATCAGCCCCCGCGAGTTCGACTCCGTGTGCCGCGCCGTGGGCCTGGAGAACATGATCGACGAAAAGGCCAGGGGCGCGGAGCTGATACGCTATCTTGCCCGTGACGAGGACAAGATCGACAAGCTCCTGGAGGACCCGTCCCTCCTGAAGACCCCCATCGTCCGCAACGGGAAATCCGCCACCGTGGGCTACTGCCCGGACGTGTGGAAGGATTGGGAATGACCGAACCGAACCCCGCCGCCCTCCCAACAACGGGAGAGCGGCGGTTGTTTAATAGGTATTATTGTGACAACTTTTTTATTATATTCTGACAAATACCCCTTGACAAATACCCCCATAGGGTATATACTGCATAAAAAATACCCAGAGGGGGTATCATACGATCATGAACTGCGATAAGGAATGTAACTGCTGTCACAAGACGAAGGAGCGTCCGGCGGAGGAGGTTGCGGCCCTCATCAACCGGCTCAATCGAATCGAGGGCCAGATCAGGGGCATACGGGGCATGGTGGAGCGCAACGCCTACTGTCCGGATATCCTGACCCAGGTGGCGGCGGCCAACGCCGCCCTCAACGGATTTACGAAGGAGCTTCTGGCGAACCACATCAAGACCTGCGTGGCCGGCGATATTCGGGCCGGCAACGACGGGACCATCGACGAGCTGGTGGAGCTGCTGCGGAAGCTGATGAAATGAGGCGATAATATAATGGTACAATATACCGTCACCGGCATGTCCTGCGCCGCCTGTCAGGCCAGGGTGGAGAAGGCCGTCTCCGCCGTCCCCGGCGTCACGGGCTGCGCGGTGAGCCTGTTGACGAACTCCATGGGCGTGGAGGGCACGGCCTCGGACGCCGACATCATCAAAGCCGTGACGGACGCCGGCTACGGCGCCAGCCGGAAGGGGAGCGGCGGACAGCAAAACGCCCCCTCCGCCGGCGAAGACGCCCTGACTGACCGGGAGACGCCGGTACTGGTGCGCAGGCTCTGCTGGTCCGTGGGTTTCGTCCTGATCTTGATGTATTTCTCCATGGGCCATATGATGTGGGGCTGGCCCGTGCCAAAATTCTTCCAGGGCAACCATGTGGCCATGGGCCTTTTGCAGCTGCTCCTGGCCGCCATCGTCATGGTCATCAACCAGAAATTCTTCATCAGCGGCTTCAAGGGGCTCATCCACCGGGCGCCCAATATGGACACCCTGGTGGCCCTGGGCTCGGCGGCCAGCTTCGGCTGGTCCACCTGGGTGCTGTTCATGATGACCCGCGCCCAGGCGGACGGGAACATGACCGCCGTCATGGACTACATGATGGACTTCTGGTTCGAGTCCGCCGCCATGATCCTGGCCCTCATCACCGTGGGCAAGACGCTGGAGGCCCGGAGCAAGGGCCGCACCACCGACGCCCTCAAGTCCCTGATGCGCCTGGCGCCCAAAACCGCCAGCGTGGAGCGGGACGGCGCCGAGGTCACCGTCCCCGTCGAGGAGGTTCGGGTGGGCGACGTCTTCCTGGTCCGCCCCGGCGAGAGCGTCCCCGTGGACGGGGAGGTGCTGGAGGGCCACAGCGCCGTCAACGAATCCGCCCTGACCGGCGAGTCCATCCCCGTGGATAAGGCCCCCGGCGACAAAGTCAGCGCCGCCACGGTCAACGAGGCGGGACTTCTCAAATGCCGCGCCAGTCGGGTGGGGGAGGACACCACCCTCTCCCAGATCATCAAAATGGTCTCCGACGCCGCGGCCACCAAGGCCCCCATCGCCAAGATCGCCGACAAGGTCTCCGGCGTCTTCGTGCCCGCGGTCATCTCCATCGCCGCCGTCACGGTCATCGTGTGGCTCCTTCTGGGCCAAACCGTGGGCTACGCCCTGGCGCGGGGCATCTCCGTCCTGGTGATCTCCTGCCCCTGCGCCCTGGGTCTTGCCACCCCCGTCGCCATCATGGTGGGCAACGGCGTGGGCGCGAAAAACGGCATCCTCTTTAAAACAGCCGTCTCCCTGGAGGAGACGGGTCGGGTGGAGCTGGTGGTCCTGGACAAGACCGGCACCGTCACCTCCGGCGAGCCTCGGATAACCGATATCCTCCCGGCGGAGGGCGTCTCCGAGACGGAGCTTTTGCGCCTGGCCGCCGCCTTGGAGCGGGGAAGCGAGCACCCGCTGGCAAAGGCCGTGCTCAGCGGCGCGCGGGAGAGGGGGATCGACCCGCCGCCGGTCACGGACTTCCAGGCCCTGCCCGGAAACGGCGTCACGGCGTCCCTGGACGGCGCCGCCCTCACCGGCGGGAGCCTCAAGTTCATAAGCGCGTCGGCACGGCCCGGCCCCGCGACGGAAAAAGCCGCCGCGGCCCTGGCGGAGGCGGGCAAAACGCCCCTGCTGTTCTCCAGGGACGGGTCGGTCCTCGGCCTCATCGCCGTGGCGGATACCGTCAAGGCCGACAGCGCCGAGGCCGTCGGCCAGCTGCGCGATATGGGCATCCGCGTGGTGATGCTCACCGGCGACAACGAGCGCACGGCGAGAGCCATCGGGGAGCAGGTGGGCGTGGACCAGGTCATCGCCGGCGTCCTGCCCGACGGCAAGGAGGCGGTGATCCGTAAGCTCCAGCGCCAGGGCAAGGTGGCCATGGTGGGCGACGGCATCAACGACGCCCCGGCCCTGACCCGCGCCGACGTGGGAATGGCCATCGGCGCCGGCACGGACGTGGCCATCGAGGCCGCCGACGTGGTGCTGATGAAAAGCGCCCTTTCCGACGTGCCCGCCGCCATCCGCCTGAGCCGCGCCACCCTCCGCAATATCCACCAGAACCTGTTCTGGGCGTTTTTCTACAACGCCATCGGCATCCCCCTGGCCGCCGGCGTGTTCGTGGGCCTGGGGCTGACCCTGAACCCCATGTTCGGCGCCGCGGCCATGAGCCTTTCCAGCTTCTGCGTGGTGTCCAACGCCCTGCGCCTCAACCTTGTCAAAATTCGTGACGCCCGTCACGATAAGAAAATCAAACACAAACCCAAAAAGGAGGAAAAAACCATGGAAAAGACCCTGAAAATCGAGGGCATGATGTGCCCCCACTGCGAGATGCGCGTCAAGAAGGCCCTGGAGGCCGTCCCCGGCGTGGCCGAGGCCGTCCCCAGCCATACCGCCGGCACCGCCGTCGTCACCCTCACCCAGGACGTGGACTTCGCCGCCCTCAAAAAAGCGGTGGAGGACCAGGGCTACGAGGTCGTCGGCTGAGAAGGCCGCGCCTCGCCGGAAATACAGAGGGCCGGACTCAGTCCGGCCGTTTTTCTGTCGAAAAAAGCCCTGATGGCTTTTTCCGACAGACTTAAAATCCCATGTTGACATATCAGAAAATTACATTTATAATGGTATGTGATTATTCAAATCCATACCACACCACCCAGCAGCTCATCTTGTCAGAAAAGGAGAACCGTTATGAAGAAAAGAGCCTTATCCGCCTTCCTGGCCTTTGTTCTGACCGCGCTGGCGCTGGCCTCCTGCGCCCCCGCCGAGCCGGATTACGACTTCACCGTGGACATGAGCGGCATCCCCACCCAGAACGTCAGCTCCGGCGTCTCCGTCCATGACCCGTCCATCCTGCGGGTGGGCGATACCTATTACATATACGGCTCCCACATGGCCTCCGCCTCCGCCACCGATCTGATGCACTGGACAAAGATGTCCGACGGCTACGGCGCCCAGAACCCCATCTTCGGGGCCATCTACAATAAGGCCAAGGAGGCCTTCGCCTACACCGGCAGTACGTCCAGCGTCATCCCCGCCACCGGCGACGCCGTCTGGGCGCCTGACGTGAAGTACAATGAGAAGCTGGGCAAGTACGTGATGTACTACTGCACCTCCTCCACCTTCAACGCCTCCAACCTGGCCTACGCCGTCTCCGATACCCCCGACGGCAACTTCGAGTGGCAGGGTGCCCTCATCTACTCCGGCTTTGACAAGAATACCATCCAGTACACCGACGTGCTGGACTATGTGGACGAGGAGACCGCCCTGTCCCGCTATGTGAACGGCCAGGGCTACAATTATCTGGAGTACCCCAACGCCATCGATCCCACCCTGTTCACCGATGCCGACGGAAACGACTGGCTGGTGTACGGCTCCTGGTCCGGCGGCATCTTCCTGCTGGAGATCGACGAGGAGACCGGCAAGGTCATCCACCCCGCCGACGACCCCGATAACGACGTGGACGCCTACTTCGGCAAAAGACTCCTGGGCGGCGGCCATAAGTCCATCGAAGGCCCCTACATCCTTTACGACAAGGACAGTGGCTTCTACTACCTCTTCCTCTCCTACGGCAACCTTCAGCGGGAGGGCGGCTACCAGATGCGCGTGTTCCGCTCCGAAAACCCCGACGGCCCCTATGTGGACATGAACGGCAAGGCTCCGGACTACCGGGTCAACCACGCCGATTTCGGCCTGAAGCTCTCCGGCAACTACATGCTGCCCAGCCTCCCCGTGGCCTATATGGCCACCGGCCACAACTCCGCCTTTATTGACAACGACGGCAGGCGCTATATCGTCTACCACACCCGCTTCAACGTCCAGAGTTCCGAGGCCCACTCGCCCCGCGTCCACCAGTACCTCCTGAACGCCGACGGCTGGCCCTGCATGCTGCCCTATCAGACCCAGGGCGAGACCGTCAGTCCCACCGGCTATACCGAGGATCAGGTGGCTGGCCGCTACTACTATATCGACCAGGGCACCTTCATCGGCAGCAGCGTCTCCCAACCCATGATCATCTACCTTAACAAGGGCGGCAAGGCCAAGGTGGAGAACGAGGAGGGCACCTGGTCCATGGAGAAGGACTCCTATTTCGTCACCGTCACCCTGGGCGATAAGGAGTACAAGGGCGTGCTGTGCGCCATGAAGGACGAGGCCGGCGCCGACGTGATGACCTTCTCCGTCGTGGGCCAGAATAAGAGCCTTTGGGGGGTTAAATATGATACGCCAGCCGAATGATCGGGAACCCCTCGCCCCCGGCGGGGGACAGTCCCCCAAGGTCGTCCCAGGCCGTCCCGGCTTCCGTAAGCGGATCAACCCCTATTACGAGGGCATGACCCCCCGCCAGATCGCCGCGGACACCGCCAAGACCACCGCCAAATGGGCCGTGGCCACCGTGTTCTTCTACGCCTACTGGCTGGCGATGCTCCTGCTGGCCTCCCTCTTTTTGCTGAACGTCTGGCACGTCACCATCGTCCGCATCTTCATCTACGCCGGCATCCTGTGCGTCGTCTGCTCCGCCGTCTACGCCTTCGTGCTGGTCCACCGCAAATTCTATTATTGAACCGCTAAACTTCCGAAAAAACACACGCCGTCTCCGGACGGCGTGTGTTTTTTGCTGTCTTTTCAATATATTCAAAAATTGCATTAATAAAATAGATAAAAATACTTGACAATATAATATTCTTGCGGTATAATAGCTTCACAACGAACGGGAACGGGCTGATTCTCCCCGCGGTATTTGCCCCAGACGGCCTCGCCGTCCTCTATGCCCGTCAGGCACAGGCACGTCCCGCCGTTTTCCAGGTCGGGGGCCAGGTGTACAACGGCCTTTTCAAAGAGGGGGGAGGAAGCGGGCAGCGTCGCGCGGCGGCTGACCGTTTGGCTGTTGTCCGCGTAACGGAAAGATATGATCTCCCAGCTCCCGGCCTTTGGGGCCTGGGGCGTCAGGTCCTGCCCGCCGAAGGGTTCGGGGGAGAGGACGGGCCAGCCATCCACAAAGAACATGGGCCGGACACACATATAAAATTTACGGAAGCTCTGCCTCCCGTCCTTTTCCACGTGCCGGTTCACCGCCGCGCCGTCTCGGATGTGGTGGACGAAAAACCACGCCTTCCGCGCCGGATCAAAAAAGGGGACTCCGTGGCCAGGGCCTCTCAGGCCGCCCCAGCTCCAGTCGGGGACGCTGTCCCCGTGGGCGGGGGAATCCGCCTCAAAGCGGTAGCTGCCGGCCAGCTTTTCCCCCAGCGTCTCTCCCGCCAGATCACGGCCCTGCCGGTCAAGATACGGTCCGGCGGCATATTTGCTCCTGCCCGCGCGTATGTCATAGGTATCCCCCAGCCAGCCGTAGGACTGGAAGAGGTAGAAATATCCCGTCTCCGGCACAAAGCAGCAGGAGGCCCCCTCAGGCCCGTCCATCACCACGGGATCGGACTTGCGGGAGATACATTTCCCAAGATTTTTCGGCTCCCCGTCCAGGGCCAGGCCCGTTTTCGGGTCCAGCTCCTTGAGGAAGATACCGCCGAAGAAGGAGCCGTAAATAAGGTACGCCCTGTCCCCGTCCCACAGGACGTGGGGATCGATGGCGTTGGGGTAGGTGTCGTCGGTGCCCCAGGTGTCCGCCACGACCCCCCTGTTCTCAAAGGGGCCCAGGGGATCGCCGGAGACCGCCAGCCAGATGCGGGATTCCGAGCTCCCAAAGGCCCGCGTGGCCGCGTAATAGAGCCGGTATTCCCCTCGTACATACTCCGCGTAGGGCGCCCAGAAGGAGCGCGTGGCGGGAAAACGCCCGTTGTCCCGCCCCTGGGCCACGGCGGCCCTGGAGAGCACGCTGCCATGATAGACAAAGCCGGTCAGGTCATCGGAGACCCGCGCCGGGATACCGATGGTGTCCTTCACCCCCAGGGCGGGGCCGTAGGCGTCGGTGCAGTAGCATATATAGCGTCGGGACAGCGGGTCCCACATCATCCCAGGGTCGTGGGCGCCGGCGGCGGGATTGGCGCGGACGTCGTAATCATTCAGCCGGAAGGGGAGTTTCATGGGGAATACCTCTCAAAAAATTGTCATTTTGCATGAATCGCAATGTATTTATTTAAAAAATCCGGAAAGAAAACCCCTTTTTTCACGGTTTTAATCGCATGGTCAAACTGACAAAAAACGGCGTTTCACGGGGCGTTCCTCTATAAAATAGCACAAAAAAACGGTTTGTCAAGTATTGACTTTATGAAAACAGGGTAGTAAAATCATTTAAAAGTTTGTTAACAATTGGGACCATTGTGCGCCCCGATGCCCGGCGCGAGGGGGGCCCCCCTCGTTTTCATGACGGTTTTACCGTCATGAAGGGGCTTAAAGGCTAATTTTCTTTGCGGAAATAACCAAATAAATAACGTGTCGGCGGTGGCCAGCCGTCGGGCGCGAATAAGGAGGACATCATGAGTGACAGGAAAGTAAGCAGAACCCTCAAGCGCGGGCTTTCCATGACGCTGGCGGCGGTGTTGCTGCTGCTGACGCCCGGCTTGAACGCCCTTGCGGACGCGCCGGCGGACAGCGGCGCCGGCTCGTCCGCCACCTATGACGCGCAATTTGTCAGTGAGAGGATCTCCAATAACTACACAAAGGTCAGCGGCAAATATACCTCGGCGGAGTATTCCGGCGAGGCACTGGCGTTTGCCGCCTCCAATGCCGCCGGGGAGACCACGGCGGAAAAGAAGCAGGATACCCAATACGGCGGCGGCCAGGTCCTGGATGTGGAGCTGGGCGACGTTGTGGAGCTGGCCGTCATGGTGCCCCAGAAAGCGCTGTACGCGGTAGTCTTTGATTACCTGTCCTACGACAGCTCCGTCCTGCCCATTGAGTTTTCCATGCAGGTGGACGGCGCTTATCCCTTCTATGAGTGCCGCAACGTGGAGCTGAATTCCACCTGGATACCCCAGGCGGAGCCCTCCTTTGACCGCTACAACGACGAGGTGGTCACCGTCCCCGACAAGGCCGTTCAGTGGGAGAGGCACTACTTCACCGACAGCAGCGCCCGCCGCTCCGCGCCCCTTCTTCTGGAGCTGGACGCCGGCGAGCATATCCTGCGCTTTGACGTGAAGAGCGGCAGCTTCTTCTTCAAGACCGTTACCCTGTGCGCCTCGGAGGAGGTGCCCGCCTACGCCGGCCCCCAGGCGGCGGAGGGCGATGCCATCATCTCCATCGAGGCCGAGGATTACGTCTCCACCAACGACTCCTCCGTCCACGCCATGGCCGAGTTCGACAGCGGCGTGAACCCCTACAAGGTGTCTGAGTCCGTGCTGAACACCATCGACTCCGACTCCTTCAAGGACGCGGGACAGACCCTCAACTACGAGGTCGACGTGGAGACCGCCGGCTGGTATCATATCGCCCTCAACTACCGGCAGTCCGATAAGAACGACTTCCCGGTGTTCCTGGACGTGCGGGTGGACGGGGCCGTCCCCAACACCGCCTTCCAGTCCCACCAGATGGACTACACCAGCAAATACAAGATATACACCCTGGCGGATGAGGACGGGCAGAAGCTTTCGGTCTATCTGGAGCCCGGCAAGCACACGCTTTCCCTGACCATCAGCCTGGACCCCATCAACTACGTGCTGGAGGCCCTGGAGGAGATCATGGCCGGCGTCAACGACCTGGCCCTGGAGATCACCAAGGTGGCCGGCACCAACTCCGACAAGTACAGGGACCTGAGGCTCTCCCTCTACATACCCAACCTTGAGTCCACCCTGAGAGGGTACGCCGACCGGCTCACGGAGCTGGAAGCGAGCGCCCGGCACTTCACCGCCAAGGGGAAGAACGTGGCCGTCATGTCCTCCATGATCATCGCCGCGAAGCAGCTCATCTCTCTGGCCGAGAACCCCGATGAGATCCCCTACCGCATCGGTGAGCTGTCCTCCAGCACCAACTCCGTCAACCAGTACCTGGCCAACACCATCGACGCCCTCCTGGCCAACTCCCTGGCCGTGGACCGCATCTGGTTCTATCAGGACGGGGCGAAGCTCCCCAAGCTTCCGGGCTTCTTCAAGTCCACGTGGATGAGCATTACCCGCTTCTTCAGCTCCTTCACCGATCAGTCCTATTCCGCCGCCAATACTGATCGCGAACATCTTCAGGTCTGGGTGAACCGGGCCAGCCAGTACGTCCAGGTCATGCAGAAGATGATCGACTCCGAGTTCACGCCCAAGACCGGTATCGAGGTGGATATCTCCATCATGCCGGACCAGTATAAGCTGGTGCTGTCCAACTCCTCCGGCACCGCCCCCGACGTGGCCACCGGCATCAACTACACGGTGCCCTACGAGCTGGCCGTCCGCGGCGCGCTGGTGGATATGGCCCGTTATGACGATTTCCGTGAGGTCGCCGCCCCCTATGAGCCGGGCTTCTTCCTCACCGGCACCATCGGCCAGTCCGTCTACTCCATGCCGGAGACCATGAACTTCTGGGTGCTGGTCTACCGCACCGACGTCATGGAGAAGCTGGGGCTGGAGGTGCCCGACACCATGCAGGATGTCATCGACATGCTGCCTGAGCTGAACCGCCGCGGCCTCAACTTCTACTATCCCACAGCCGGTATGGCCGCCATGCGCAACTTCCACGGCACCACGCCGCTGGTGGTCCAGAACGGCGGCGCCCTCTACTCCGGCACCGCCCAGGAGGGCACCACCCTGGGCAGCGAGGCCTCCGTCAAGGGCTTCACCCAGCTGACGGACCTCTTCACCGTCTATGATATGCCGGTGGATATCTCCAACTTCTATCAGCACTTCCGCAACGGCGATATCCCCATTGGCATCTGCGACTACGGCACCTATAACCTGATCGCCAACGCCGCGCCGGAGCTTTCAGGCTCCTGGGACATCTCCATCGTCCCCGGCACCGAGCAGCCCGACGGCACCATCAACCGCGCCACCTGCGGCTGCGCCGAATCTACCGTCATCTTCAAGTCGGACCGGGAGCGGGAGGACAAGGCCTGGGAGTTCATCAAGTGGTGGTCTGGTTCCGATGTCCAGGCCCGGTTCGGCCAGACCATGCAGATCACCTACGGCAACACCTACCTGTGGACTACCGCCAACACCGAGGCCTTCGCCCAGCTGCCTGTGGACAACGCCCACAAGCAGGTGATCTTGGAGTTCATGAAGAACGTGGTGGACGTGGCCCGCGTCCCCGGCACCTACATGCTGGAGCGCGAGATGTCCAACGCCTTCAACGCCATCGTGGTGAACGGCGAGCCCGCCCAGAGCCGCATCGACGAGGCCGTCAAGACCATCAACCGGGAGATCACCCGCAAGCTGGAGGAGTTCGGCTACATCGACAGCGAGGGCAACACCATTGAACCCTATGTGATTCCCACGATCGACAGCATCAAGGGAATCCTTGGAAGAAATTGAGGAGGTGATCGTTCGTGGCAAGTGAAACTTTGGTAAGTAAGGCGCCCGTGGTGGACACGGCGCCCAAGAAGAAAAAGAAAAACAAGATCTCCCGCCGGGAGAACAACTGGCACGGCTGGGCCTTTATCGGCCCCTACGCGCTGATCTTCTCCATCTTCATCCTGATCCCCGTCCTGTTGGCGGTGATCCTGTCCTTCACCAACTTCAACGCCATCCAGTTCCCCAAGTTCGTTGGATTTTTGAACTACATAACGATCCTCACCAACGATGACGTATTCATGAAGAACGTCCTGCCCAACACGGTGGTCTACGCCGTGGTGGTGGGCATCGGGGGCTATGTCCTCTCCTTCATCCTGGCCTGGGCGCTGTGCAACCTGACAAAGCCCATCCGCACCATCTTCGCCCTGATCCTCTATTCGCCCACCATGACCACCGGCGTGGCCATGACGGTGCTGTGGAAGGTCATCTTCTCCGGCGATCAGGCGGGCCTTCTCAACAGCTGGCTCATGGAGCTGGGCGTCATCACCGAGCCCATCATCTGGCTGACGGACACCCGCTACCTCCTGCCCATCGTCATCGTCATCGGCCTCTGGTCCAGTATGGGCATCGGCTTCCTCTCCATGATCGCCGGTATTCTCAATAACGACGAGAGCCTTTACGAGGCCGGCTCCATCGACGGCATCTCCAACCGCTTCCAGGAGATGATCTACATCACCATCCCCCAGATGAAGCCCCAGATGCTGTTCGCGGCGGTCATGTCCATCGTGAACGCCTTCCAGAACGGTATGATCACCTCCATGCTGGTGGGCAACCCCTCCCCAGGCTACGCCTCACAGCTGCTGGTCAACCACATCGAGGACTACGGCTTCGCGAAATATGAGATGGGCTACGCGGCGGCGCTTTCCGTGGTACTGCTGCTGATCGTCCAGATATTCAGCAAGGGCGCCAACGCGCTTCTGACCGAAAAAGATCCTTACGGAAAGAAAGGAGGAGAAGAGGATGAACAAGGGGAAGAAAATTAACCCGAAAAAGTTTGAGATCGGGCAGCTGAAGATCATTCTTATCCTTCTTCCGCTGGTCATCTTTATGGGGATGCCGATCATCTTCATCATCAACCACGCCTTCAAGCCCATGGATGAGCTCTTCGCGTTCCCGCCCACCTTCTTCGTGAAAAGCCCGCGTCTGGACAACTTCACCCAGCTGATGAAGTTCTCCAACACCAGCGGCATCCCCCTGAGCCGCTACCTGTTCAACAGCATCCTGGTGACGGCCCTGACCGTGGGCCTGGCGCTGCTGCTGACCACCATGTCGGCCTTCGCCCTTTCCAAGATCAAATTCAAGGGCCGCAACATGCTGGCGCAGATCAACCAGATCGCCATCATGTTTGTCTCCACCGCGGTGCTGATCCCCCGTTTCCTGGTGGTGTGCAAGCTGGGCCTGGTGAACAACGTGTTTGCCCACGTCCTGCCGCTGGTGGCCATGCCTGTGGCGCTGTTCCTGGTCAAACAGTTTGTGGACCAGGTGCCCGACTCCCTTTTGGAGGCCGCCTATATGGACGGGGCCACGGACCTGGATGTGTACCTGAAGGTCATCCTTCCCATGATCAAGCCCGCCATCGCCACCGCCTCCATCCTGGTATTCCAGCAGGTGTGGACCAACATGGAGACCTCCAACTACTACTTCGACGATGACAGTATGAAGACCCTTACCTTCTACATGAACACACTGGTCAACGCCAACAACACCGTGGCCGGCCAAGGTATGGGCGCCGCCGCCTCGCTGATCATGTTCCTTCCTAACCTTATCCTCTTCATCATCCTGCAGAACAAGGTTATGAACACCATGGCCAGCTCCGGTATCAAGTAAGGGGGGCGGGGAAGATGCGAAACCTCAAACGTTTGGCTGTCCTGGCCCTGACGCTGGTGGTCCTGGGAGCCCTGCTGCTGCCCATGACGGCATCGGCGGAAACGCCCTATGTGACCTACACCGTCAACGGCTACGGACAGATCCGCCAGACCCAGACGGCTTATCTGGCCTACGCCACCATCACAAAATTCGGTGAGGATGTCTCTCTGAGCGCCCCCAGCGACATCTGCATCGCCTCCGACGGACATATGTACATCGCCGACACCGGCAACGCCCGCATCGTGGTGGGCACCTTGGACGGCGAGCTCATCAAGACCGTGGGCGAGGGGACCCTGATAAGCCCAAGGGGCGTCTTCGTCACGGACGACGGCAGCATCTACGTGGCTGACCGGGACGCCAACAAGATCGTGGTCTTTGACCAGCAGGGCAAGGTGATCCAGGAGTACGGAAAGCCCGCCAGCCCCCTGTACGGCGAGGGCAACGTGTTCCAGCCCATCAAGCTGGTGGTCAACGACGCGGGCATCATGTTCATCGTGTGCGAGTCCAACACCAACGGCATCGTTGAGATCTCGCCCACCGAGGGCGGCTCGTTCCTGGGCTACTTCGGCACCAACTACACCACCACCGACCTGATGACCATCATCTACCGGGCTATCCTGACGGACGCCCAGCGGGCCAAGATGCTCAGCAACATCCCGGCTACGCCCACGAACCTGGGCATCGACGAAAAGGGCCTTATCTACACCGTCACCCTGGGCAACGGCAACGACACCCTGAAGCGTCTGAACATCGCCGGCACCAACATGATCCACAACACCGACGGCACCTACGCCGACAACCCCGTGGCGGTGGTGGCCGGCAACCACGACAACGTCTACGTGGCTGACCAGCAGGGCTACATCTTCGAGTACAACAACGAGGGCGAGATGCTCTTCACCTTCGGCGGCCCCAACGACGATACCCAGCGCGTGGGCCTCTCCAAGATGGTCAGCGGCATCGCCATCGACACCGAAGACCGCATCTACGTGCTGGATTCCGATATGGCCCAGGTGCAGGTCTACGAGCCCACGGAGTTCACCAACCTCCTGCACAACGCCCTGTATCTCTACTCCAAGGGCCGGTATACCGAGGCCAAGGAGCCGCTGAGTCAGGTGCTGAAGATGAACTCCATGTTCGACTACGCCAACAAGGCCATGGGCCGCAGCTACTTCCAGGAGGAAAATTACCGCGCGGCTCTGCGGTACGCCCGTCTGGCCAAGGACTATGACGGCTATTCCGACGCCTACTGGGAGCTGCGAAACGTCTGGCTGAAGAACAACATCATGACCGCCATCATCCTGGTGGTGCTGCTGTTCGTGGCCTACAAGGTCATCAAGGCCCTGGATAAGCGCTCCCACATCCTGGCGAAGCCCAGGAAGGCCTACAGGAAGCTGAAAAAGAACAAATTCATCGCCAACCTGACCTACTCCGGATATTACATCCGCAAGCCCTCCGACGGGGCCTACGGCATCGCCGCGGAGGGACGGGCCAACTGGCTGGTATCCTCCTTCCTGCTCCTCATCTTCATCGTGGAGTTCGTGGTGATGAAATACACCTGCGGCTTCCTCTCCAAGACGGTGATGGAGGGCCGGTATGAGATCCTCAGCGACGTGGGGATGATCGTGGCCGTGATGGCCGCCCTCACCGCCTGCACCTACCTTGTGTGTACCATCAACGAAGGCGAAGGCACCGTCAAGAAGATCTATACCTTCTTCTGCTACAGCCTGGTGCCGTACATCCTGCTGATGCCTCTGGTATACGCGCTGAGCCATGTGCTGACCAACAACGAGATCTTCCTCATCGACATGATCAAGCTGGTGATCTACGTATGGATCGCGGTGATCGCCGTGGTGGGACTCAAGGAGGTCAACAACTTCAACGCCAAGGAGACGGTCAAGGTCATCTTCCTGACGGCGTTCACGGCGCTGATCTTGGCGCTGCTGATCTTCATCATCTACGTGCTCTGGGCACAGGTATTTGACTTCATTGTCGCGATAGCGGGCGAGGGGGTGTACAGACTTGGCTACTAAGAAACGTAAAAAAGTCATATGGCTGGCCGTGATCCTGGCCGTCGTCCTGGTGGCCGCCGTCATCGCCACGGTGCTGATCGTCCTGGGCAGCCGCTCGGATAAGATCGTCTCCGGCAACCACGTACACCAGAGCGCCCTGCCTGTCACCCGCGGCAGGGTGGAGGCCAAGGACGACTATGTCCTGGTGGCCGAGAGCGACAGCTACCGGCTCTACTACTGGGAGCCCCGGTTCTCCATCCGGCTGGAAAACAAGCAGACCGGCGCGGTGCTGGAGTCCACCGTCTCCGACGAGAAGGATGACGGCAAGAACAACGAGGACTGGACCGGCACCATGAAGAGCGGCATTGCCATCGGTACCATCGAGAAGACCACCAAGTCCTCCGATAAGATCGATATGCTCAATGCCAAGAACACCATCGAGACATATTACACCGACAACGGCATCTACGCCAAGATCGCCTTTACCGATTACGGCATCAGCGTGGGCGTGGAGGTGAGCCTCCTGGATGACCAGCTGGTGGTGCGCGTTCCTGAGGAATCCATCAAGGAGGAGAAGGAAGGCACCTACATCTACACCATCAGCCCCTTCCAGTTCCTGGGCTACACCTACCTGGGCGAGGAGAACGGCTACATGCTGATCCCCGACGGCAACGGCGCCCTCATCAACCTGAACGACAAGGAAGGGCGTTACTCCAGCGGCTTTGCCGGCCTCATCTACGGCACGGACGTGGGCATTACGGATATCGTCAAGACCGCCACCCTCTGGGAGCGGTATGAGACCGTCACCAGCGCCTACCCGGTGCTGGCCCCCGTCTTCGGCATGGCCCACACGGATGACCAGATCGCGTATCTGGGCATCGTGGAGAGCGGCGACCAGCGGGCCACCATCGAGGCCCATCCCAACGGCGCCCGCATCGACTACAACCGGTGCTTCGTCCGGTTCCTGCTGCGGGACGTGTACAATCAGCCCCTGTCCAACTCCACCACCTCCGACACCACCCCCGCTGTGGAGGCCGACAGGCTCCACGCCGACCTGACGGTGCGGTACTGCCTGCTCTCCGGCGAGGACGCCAACTACATGGGCATGGCCAAGGTCTACCGGCAGTATCTGCTGGACACCGGCAGGATCGAGAAGCGCAACCTGAGCTACAACACCCGCGTGGATGTGCTGGGCGCGGAGCGCGAGGAGTTCCTGATGGGCACCACGTCGGTCCCCATGACCAGCGTCGAACAGCTGGAGGACATCTACGCCGAGCTGCGGCGGGAGGGCGTGGCCAACGTGCTCACCGTCTACCACGGCTGGCAGAAGGGCGGCCTTTATAACCTGCCCGTCACCAAGTACAAGGCGGACGGGGACATCGGCGGCACCAACGCCCTGACGCGGGTCATTCTGAACGAGGCCGAGCAGGGCAACACCATCTACCTCTACAACGACGCCCTGCAGGTGAACGCCACCACCCATTCCAGCACCTACAGCGTCATGAAGAAGGTCAGCAAGCGCACCTTTGAAAATCGGGTCAACGGACAGGTCTATGACACGTTCTATTACCTGATGCCCAGCAGGGCGGGGGAGAACCTGGCGAGACTCGCGGAGAGCGCCGCCAGGAAGAACGTGAAGAACATGGCCCTGGACGGCATCACCGGACAGCTCTTCTCCTACAGCTACAAGGGCAACTACTACTCCAGGACCGACACCATGGATATGTTCATCGACGCGATGGACGCCGTGGACGAGGAGATGAACCTGCTGCTGGAGACCCCCAACCAGTACCTGTGGAAGTACGCTGACGCCATGCTGGATATGCCCCTGGGCTGTTCCGATTACCTCTACATCGACCAGGAGGTCCCGTTCCTCAGCATCGTGCTGAAGGGCATCGTCCCCACCTATTCGGACTTCGTGAACTTCGAGGCCAACAAGACCGAGAACTTCCTGAAGATGGTGGAGGCAGGTATGTATCCCTCCTTCTACGTCACCGCCGAGGACTCCTCCAAGCTCATTTACACCAACTCCTCCAACCTCTACTCCCTGGAGTTCGACAGCTACCGTGACACCATCGCCCAATATGACCGGGAGCTGCGGGCCCTGGCGGAAATGGTCGGCACCTCCGTCATCACCGGCCATGAGATCCTGCCCAACGGACTGGTCAGGGTCACCTATGAAAACGGCGTCAAGATCTACGTCAACTACACGGAGCGTTCCCTGACCTATGACGGAGTGACGGTGGACGCCCTGTCCTATAAGGTAGGTGAGTGACGATGGAAGAAACGAAAAAAATGACCCGACAAGAGAAAAAAGCCCTGAAGGAGCGGCTGAAGCACCTGAAATCCGGCAAGCTTGAAAAGCGGGACGCCAGCCGCGGCTACCTCTTCATGATCCCCTGGTTCATCGGCGTGGCCGTGTTCCTGGCCTACCCCCTGGGCACCAGCTTCTGGTACTCCCTGAACGGCATCCGCAACACCCCCCAGGGCCTGTTCTACACCTTCAAGCAGTTCGGCAACTACACCAACATCCTGGTCCGTGATCCGGACTTCATCGTGGAGCTGGTGGACTACGTGACCAGCACCATCCTGTCGGTGCCCATCATCGTGGTCTTCGCCCTGATCATCGCCATGATGCTGAACATGAAGATCAAAGGCAAGAGCTTCTTCCGCCTGATCTTCTTCCTCCCGGTCATCATCGTCAGCGGCCCGATCCTGGGTATGCTCACCGAGGAGGGCGCGGGCAGCATCTCCGCCATCGACATGAACGCCATCACCGCCGCCATCAGCGGGGTGCTGCCGAGGATGCTGGCGGAACCCATCTCGGACCTCTTCAACAACATGATCACGACGCTGTGGTATTCCGGCGTGCAGATCCTGATCTTCCTGTCGGGATTGCAGAAGATCGACAAATCCATGTACGAGGCCGCCAAGATCGACGGCGGCTCCGGATGGGAGTGCTTCTGGAAGATCACCCTGCCCAACATCAAGCCCATGATCCTCCTGAACGTGGTCTACACCGTCATCTTCATCTCCAGCAACTCCCAGAACCCCATCATTGGCCTGATCCAGACCTCCATGTTCTCCGGCGACCAGGATAAGGGCTACGGATACGCCGCCGCTATGGCGTGGCTGTACAGCGTTGTGGTGATCCTGATCGTGGGCCTCTTCGCCCTCCTGCTGATGACCCGCAAGGGCGCCTACGAGAAGCAGGTCAAGCGGGCCAAGAAGGCCAAGAAGCAGGAAGCCCGCAACCGTAAAAAGATTGAAAGGAGGAACGTGCGTAATGCAAAGCGTATTGAGCGTCAGAGAGCGCAGGGCAAGATCACCTCGCGCACCACGAGCCGAGAGGACTACTAATATCCCGAAAAAGCCCTGGTATCAGCGCGTCAGCAAGGATAAGGTCCGGCGCTTCCTCATGGGCACCAAGGACAAAGAGGGCTTTTTGAAGCTGTTCATGGTGTACGCCCTGCTCATCTGCATCGGCTTTATCTACCTCTACCCGATCCTCCACATGGTCTCCGTCAGCTTCATGAGCCTGGACGACCTGCTGGACTCCTCCATCAAGTGGATACCCAGCTCCTTTAACCTGGCCAACTACAAGCAGGCGGCGGCCAGTATGAAATTCTGGAGCTCCCTGGGCCAGAGCATCCTGCTGGCCGGCATCCCCACCATCTGCAACCTGATCTCCTGCTCCGTCATCGGTTACGGCCTGGCCCGGTTCAACTTCCGCGGCAAGGGCATCTGCATGGGCATCATCATCTTAAGCTACGTGCTTCCCAGCCAGGTGACCATGATCCCCACCTACGTGCTCTACTCCAAGCTTGGCATCCTGAATTCCATCTGGGCCTTTATCCTGCCGGCGATGGTGGGCCAGGGCATCAACGCCCCCATCTTCATCCTGATCTTCTGGCAGTTCTTCCGCCAGATCCCCAAGGTGCTGAATGAGGCCGCCAAGATCGACGGCGCGGGCTACTTCGAGTCCTTCTACAAGGTGTCACTGCCCAGCGCCAAGCCCGCCTTCATCACCGTGGCGCTGTTCTCCTTCGTGTGGTACTGGAACGAGGCGTATCTCACCAGCCTCTATGTCCACGGCTTCACCGGCACCGGCATGACGAGCCTCGTCATCCAGCTCCAGAACTTCACTTCCAACTACAACTCCTACGCCAGCACATCCACCCTCAGCGCCGCCCCCAGCCTGAACGAGTCCATCAAGATGGCCGGCACCATGCTGTCCATCCTGCCGCTCCTGCTGCTCTACTTCGTGCTCCAGAAGCAGTTCGTGGAGTCCATCGACCGGGCGGGCATCACCGGCGAATGATCTGAACACTTTCTCCCTTCCCCCGCCGGAGCGGGGGAGGGGACAGCGGGAGAAAACACCGGAAAAACGTATTGCGCAGGCCAACGGCCTGACAAAATAATCTACAATGGAGGCAATTATGAAAAAGAAGATATTGGCACTTGTCCTGGCCGCTCTGATGCTGGTCAGCGTCCTGGCCGCCTGCAACAAGGGCGGCAGCGGCGGCGGCTCCACCACGACCACCGTTTCCGGCGAGTACGAGGAAGTCGAGATCAACGGCTACAAGTACAAGAAGGCCAAGGACATGACCACCGACAACATCACCCTCACGATCCATCAGTTCGACCAGAAGGAGGTCTATGAGCTCCTGGCCCAGCGGTTCCATGAGATCTACCCCAACATCAACGTTGTGGTCTCCTACGCCACCGTGGGCGATGACTACAACAACGCCCTCACCTCCATGGTCCAGAACAACCAGGCCCCGGACGTCCTCATGTACTCCGACTGCGACTACGCCCTGTCCAACGGCTATCTGCTGGACTTCTCCAGCTTCTGGAATTCCGACCCGGAGACCCAGAACCTGGCCGACACCATCAACGACGCGGGCCTGGGCTGCTTTAACCTGGAGGGCGGCCAGCGCTACGCCGTCCCCTTCAAGTTCTTCCCCGGCATCATCTACATCGATAAGAACGTCATGAAGACCTTGAACATCCCCATGCCCGATCAGACCTGGACCTGGAGTGAGATGATCAACATCATCAAGCAGGCCACCGGCCACGCCGACATCGACGGCATGAAGTATTACGGCCTCTATCCCTACAACCGTCTGGACTCCTACTACGGCATCGCCGCCCGCCAGGACATCATCGGCGAGTTCGGCTTCAACGGCCAGGAGTTCGACCTGAGCGAGTGGGCCATCGGCGAGCAGGAGTTCTCCGACCTGAAGCTGGGCGGCTATGTATGCCCCGACCGTGAGTCCGACGCCAACGAAGCCTGGACCGGCGACTGGGACACCTGGGCCGGCGCCACCAGCCACGTGGCCGTGTTCTCCGAGGCCTTCTGGACCTTCCAGAGCTCCTGGAACAACCCCTCCTTCAAGGAGGCCAACCCCACCATCGACATCTACCCCTACGTCGTCCCCGCCGTCTCTGAGGCCGACGCCAGCGCGGGCCACCACTCCATCGCCACCCTCGACTTCGGCGGCATTGGCAGCGGCACCAAGTATCCCCGCGAGGCCTATGAGCTTATGAAGTTCGTGTCCTTCGGCATCGACGGCTGGCACACCCGCAACGAGATCTACGCCAACGAGGAGAACGTCAACGCCTCCGGCACGCCCCTGAAGTACGACGTTATGCCCGTGCCCCTCACCAAGGACGAGACCATTCTGAACGAGTACGTCAACAACGTCTACTGCGCCGGTATGGACGACGAGCACAAGGAGGCTTGGAAGACCTACTTCCAGTCCTGCATGCAGCCCATCTCCTTCGGCTGGACCAACATCGCCGGCTACAACAACTTCCTGGTGAACTACTTCAACAACCTGAGCATCCACACCCTGGTGGACAACGGCAGCGCCAAGGCCGCCGACTACAAGGACGAGGCCAAGCGCCAGGCGGACTACTACCACGCCAAGGCCATGCTGGACGACTTCGGACCCACCTCCCTGTATAAGGTGCTGAACGAGGACGAGATCGCCCGGTATCAGGCCGTGGTGGACGCCTTCGAGAAGGGCTGAGAAGCCAGGCTTAAGTAAGGTTTTTCTCGCCGACGGGGAGCGGGGGCCATGCCCCGGCCCTCCGGTCCGGCGGGCAAAATAGAAATTTTCCGATCCAAAAGGAAGGAGTACAAAATGAAAAAGTTTTTAGCGCTTATCCTTGCTCTTCTTATGGTGCTCTCCCTTGCCGCCTGCGGCGGTAACGGCGACGACACCACCAAGGACACCGGCAAGGATACCAGCAGCAACGACACCAGCAGCAACGACACCACCGAGGACACCTCCGGCCCCGCCGACGCCGAGGAGCTGCCCGCCACGCCCCTCTACTACAACGGCTTTGAGACCACCGACGGCCTGACCGCCGTGCATCGCGTGGACAAGAGCGAGAGCCCTGAGGCCGACGCCGCCAACTACGGCATCGCCCCCTCCGTCCATGAGATCATGCAGGTCAACGGCGTGGACGGCAAGGCCCTTGCCGTGGACGGCAAGTACGGCGTGAGCTTCAACGACTTCCCCACCACCTCTGATGACTCCTACACCATCGCCTTCTGGTACGCGGCTGACCGTTACGGCCTGTATATGCCCATCCTGCAGATGGGCCGCAACGTGGGCGGCACCACCAACTCCACCTACATCAACTTCACCCGCACCAACTGGGGCATCGGCGGCGTTGACTGCGCCCCCATTGCCTGGTCCCGCAACTCCGATACCAACCCCTCCAACCCCTGGATCGGCAACAACGTTGACGAGCGCGGCAAGAAGGAGTGGATTCATGTGGTCTTAGTGGTGGACGGCGTTGAGTATATGGACGCCGATGCCGTCAACGGCCCCTGCCCGCACGTGGGCGCCACCCTCTATGTGAACGGCGTTGAGGTCATGAAGGCTGACGCCTCCGTCATCGGCACCAAGGATGAGGCCGGCACGGACACCAGCGCCAACTGGATGGGCATCGCCCCCCACATGCTGGACAGCGAGGGCGCTTACGGCCTGGAGTGCTACTTCGGCATCAACTACTGGGATTCCCTGTTCAAGGGCTACATGGATGAGTTCTACGTCTACGACGAGGCCCTGACCCCCGGCCAGGTCACCACGCTGTACACCAAGTTCACCGCGCCCGCCTATGAGAAGTTCCCCGACTACACCGGCCCCCTGGATGATGACGGCGAGGAGGCCCCCACCACTGAGGCCATTGATCCCGCCACCCTGACGGCCGCCCCCGTGGACGAGGCTGCCATCGACACCCTGGGAACCCCGGACCGTGTCCTGGGCTGGTGGACCGACAACAGCGCCTCCTATCCTGTGGAGGAGGGCAAGACCACGACCCTGACCCTGAAGAACTACTCCAACGCCACCGCCAACTGGTGCAACTTCTGCCTTGGCCTCTGCGCCAATGAGTTCACCACGGAGGACTTCGTTTCCGGCGACGCCACCGTCTGCACCGTGGAGGGCTACACTGAGTACGCCGTTCAGCGTACCGACGCCTACGGCTGGGCCCCTGAGGGTTCTGTCAATTACGCCGCCACCTACACCATGTCCTGGACCGACTGGGTGGATTGGCTCAATAAGATGACAGACGTGGATGTCACCGTGGCTCTGACCCGTGCGGCCAACGTTGTCACCATCGACTACACCTTCACCGCCGCTGACGGCACCGTCATGACCGAGCAGGCCGTTGTCACCACTGACGCTCCTGCCGACGGCCCCATCTACGTCTTCGTGGAGGGCGAGGGTGCTTATATCGAGCTCCTGAGCGCCGTCACCGAGTAATTCCCAAGCAAAAGCCTTGCGGGGCTTCCATACAGAAGCCCCGCTTTTCCAAGGACGCGCGCGGCGCGTCCCTGGAAAAGCGAACGCGGGGCGTTCGCCACACTATAGATCAGCGGCAAGGGGGGTGATGAGCCGGATGGCAAGAAACTGGCAAAAGCTGAGGGAGCTGGCGCTGGGGGATCTGACGGTGGACGACGGGTTCTGGAACGAGCGTCTGAGGCTCGTCACCGACGAGATGATCCCTTACCAGCTGGATTCCCTCCTGGACAGGGTGCCCGACGCGCCGCCCAGCCGGTGCGTGCGCAATCTGCGCATCGCCGCGGGGCTGGAGGAGGGCAAATTTGAGGGCTTCGTCTTTCAGGACACGGATTTGGCCAAGTGGCTGGAGGCCGTGGCCTACTCCCTGACGAGAAAGCCCGATCCGGCGCTGGAAAAGACGGCGGATGAGCTTATCGACCTGGTGTGCCAGGCCCAGCGGGCCGACGGATACCTGAACAGCTACTTTTCGACGCTGTATCCGGGGCATCAGTTCTGCAACCTCAAAGAGGGCCACGAGCTTTACACCGCGGGCCACTTCATCGAAGCGGCGGCGGCCTATTTTGAGGCCACGGGCAAGGAGAAGCTGCTGACGGCCATGTGCCGGTTCGCCGATCTCATCTGCCAGGTGTTCCAAACGCCGGAGTACGAGGACGCGGTACCGGGGCATGAGGAGATCGAGCTGGCGCTGATGCGGCTCTATGAGCTGACCCACCGGGAACGATACCGGGCGATGGCCTACGACTTCATCAACCGGCGGGGGACTACGGACTATCTGAGCCGGGAGGCGGACCTGCCAAGGTTCATCGACGTCTGGCACGACAGGAATCCGTATCTGCCGGAATACGGCCAGGCGCAGGCACCGGTGCGGGAGCAGACAGCGGTGGAGGGCCACGCGGTCCGGGCGCTGTATCTGCTGTCCGGTATGGCCGACGCGGCGGGGAGCTTTGAGGACGAGAGCCTTCTGGCGGCCTGTGAGCGGCTTTACGGGAATGTGACCCAACGGCGCATGTATATCACCGGCGGTGTGGGCAGCTCCGGCACCCTGGAGCGGTTCACGGCGGATTTTGATCTCCCCAACGATTCCGCCTACGCCGAGAGCTGCGCGTCCGTCGCGCTGGCGATGTTCTCCAAGCGCATGGCCAGGGTCACGGGCGAGGCAAGGTATATGGACACCGCGGAGCTGGCCCTTTATAATACGGTGCTGGCGGGGGTGGCCCTGGACGGGAAGAGCTTCTTCTACGTCAATCCCCTGGAGGTGGTGCCGTCCTTCCACAAGCCGGCCACCGACAAGGCCCATGTGGAGCCCCGGCGGCAGAAGTGGTTCGGATGCGCCTGCTGTCCGCCGAATATCGCGCGGACGATAGCCTCCGTGGGCGGATATGTCTTTTTCACCGGCGACAGGGAGCTGAGGCTGAACCTGTTCATCGGCGGCACATACAAGGCGGCGCTGGGCGGCACGCCCGTGACGGTCACCGTCCGGTCAGAGCTTCCCTGGAAGGGGAGGGCCGACCTGGAGCTGACAGCCGGAGAGAACATGGAGGGGCGTTTGCTGATCCGCGTCCCGGACTACGCCCAGGGGCCGCGGTTCACGCTGAACGGCGAGGACGTGGCGCCGGCGGTGGAAAAGGGCTACGCGGTCCTGGCGCTTTCAGGCCGGAGCGCGAAGGTGAGCTTCCGCTTTGACATGCCGGCCAGACTGATCTACGCCGACCCAAGAGTGACGGCGGACGCCGGGAAGGCCGCGGTGAAAAAGGGACCGCTGGTCTACTGCCTGGAGGAGACGGACAACGGCGCGAATCTTTCGGGACTGCAAATCGACCCGGAGGAGCCGCTTTCTGAACAGTTCAGGCCGGAGCTTCTTGGCGGAACGGAGGTGGTGGAGGCCAAGGGCCGGCGCGCCGTGTGGGACGGCGGCCTGTACAGCGCCAAGCCGCCCGGATGGACGCCGGTGACGCTCAGATTCGTCCCCTACTGCTTCTGGGGCAACCGAGAGCCGGGGGAGATGGCGGTCTGGGTGCGGCTCAAGTGTTGAACCGGGGAAACACCCCTTTACATATACATAAATTTTAAGAAGTAAAAATTGATAATTTCAATTCAGGAGGGTTAATCATGGCAAGTCTGTCTTTGAAGCACATCTACAAGATCTACCCCAACGGCTATGAAGCGGTAAAGGACTTCAACCTGGAGGTTGAGGACAAGGAGTTTATCATCTTCGTCGGCCCCTCCGGCTGCGGCAAGTCCACCACCCTTCGTATGATCGCCGGCCTGGAGGACATTTCCGAGGGCGAATTCATGATCGACGGCAAGATCATGAACGACGTGGAGCCCAAGGACCGCGATATCGCGATGGTGTTCCAGAACTACGCGCTGTATCCCCATATGTCCGTCAAGGACAACATGGCTTTCGGCCTGAAGCTCCGCAAGACCCCCAAGCATGAGATCAACAAGAAGGTCAAGGACGCCTCTCAGATCCTGGATCTGTCCGAGCTTCTGGAGCGCAAGCCCGCGGCTCTCTCCGGCGGCCAGAGACAGCGTGTGGCCATGGGCCGCGCCATTGTCCGTGAGCCCAAGGTGTTCCTCATGGACGAGCCTCTTTCCAACCTGGACGCCAAGCTGCGTGTCCAGATGCGCGCCGAGATTTCCGCGCTCCATCAGCGCCTGGGCGCCACCATCATCTACGTCACCCACGACCAGACCGAGGCTATGACCCTGGGCACCCGCATCGTGGTCATGAAGGACGGCATCATCCAGCAGGTGGCCAGCCCCCGCGAGCTGTACAACCATCCCGACAACCTGTTCGTGGCCGGCTTTATCGGCAGCCCCCAGATGAACTTCATCAACGCCCAGTGCTCCGCCCAGGGCAACGACGTGTATCTGGAGTTCGACTTCCACAAGGTCAAGCTGCCCGCCGCCAAGGCCCAGGTCCTCCGCGAGAAGGGCTATATCGGCAAGCAGGTCATCATGGGCGTCCGTCCCGAAGCCATCTTCGAGGCCGAGCACGAGCTGGCGGCCCATCCCGACACCCAGTTTGAAGTGAAGATCAACGGTTACGAGCTGCTGGGCTCCGAGGTCCTGCTGTACTTCAACCTGCTGAACGAGAAGCCCGCCGAGGTCCAGCGCCAGTTCTCCGACGACGCCTATGAGAACGCCAAGAAGGTCCAGTGGTCCGCCAAGGTCAGCGCCGCCACCACGGCCCGCTACGGCAGCAAGATCACCGTGGCTCTGGATGCCGAGAAGATCCACGTCTTCGACAAGGAGACCGAGAGGGCCATCGTGAACTGATTCCCGTCAAAAGCGCGAAAGCGAGTAAAACGGAAAAGTAAAGATCCGGGAACGGCCTCGACCCGTTCCCGGTTTTTTGCGGTAGTATGACGCCGCGATTGACACAAGCCCGATAAAGTGCTAAAATGCACAGGAATGTGATCCAATTCAAATTTTGAAAACACGATCTTAACAGGAGGGGATTTTATGGATCAAAGCATTACGGCGGAAGCCCTGGAGCGCTTCAGCGCGGCGTTTGCCGCTGACCGGGCCAACGCGGTGGCCCGTGACGCGGTGATGACCAACGGGCTCAACAAGAGCTGCCTCAACCACGAGGTCCGGCGCCGCACCACCCACACGTTCTCCGTCTCCCTGAAGCAGGGGCCCGTCACCAACCAGAAGCAGAGCGGGCGGTGCTGGCTCTTTGCCGCCATGAACGTGATGCGCTCCCGCATCATCAAAAGGTGCAACCTCAGCGACTTTGAGCTGTCCCAAAATTACATGCTGTTCTGGGACAAGCTGGAAAAGTCCAACTGGTTCCTGGAGAACATTCTGGACACGCTGGATGAGCCGGTGGGCAGCCGGCTCCTGGACTATCTGCTCCGGGACCCCATCGGCGACGGCGGGCAGTGGGATATGATGGCCAATCTGGTGAAGAAGTACGGCGTGGTGCCCAAATACGCCATGCCAGAGACCGCCGTCTCCTCGTCCACACGGGAGATGAATCGGGTCCTCACGGAGCTTCTGCGCACCGACGCGGCGATCCTGCGGAAGATGTCCTTCGGCGGCGCGGACAGCGGCGCGCTGGAGGCGGAGAAGGAGCGGATGATGGGGGAGGTCTACCGTATCCTGGTCATCTGCCTGGGCGAGCCGCCGAAAACCGTGGATTTTGAGGCCCAGGACAAGGAGGACAATTTCATTTGTGACCGCGGCCTGACGCCCCAGACGTTTTTCGCGAAATATGTGGATATGGACCTGACGGAGTACATAAGCCTGATCAACGCGCCCACCCAGGATAAGCCTTTTTATCACCGCTTCACGGTGCAGAGGCTTGGGAACGTCAAGGAGGGCGCGCCGGTGTGCTACCTGAATCTGCCCATCGAGGAGCTGAAGGCGGCGGCCATCGCGCAGATGAAGGACGGCGAGCCCGTGTGGTTCGGCTGCGACGTGGGGCCGTATTCAGACCGGGAGACGGGGACGCTGGACACGGACAACTACGACTATGAGAACACGCTGGGGATCAGCCTGAGCATGACCAAGGCGGACCGGCTGAACTACGGCCAGAGCATGATGACCCACGCCATGGTGTTCCAGGGGGTGAACCTGGACGAGGCGGGGAAGCCCACCCGCTGGCGCGTGGAGAACAGCTGGGGCGACGAGGCCGGAAAGAAGGGCTACTACGTCATGTCCGACGCCTGGTTTGACCAGTATATGTACCAGGTGGTGGTCAACAGGAAGTATCTGACCGAGCAGCAGAGAGCGGCGTTGGAGACGCCGGTCATCGAGCTGAACCCCTGGGACCCTATGGGCTCGCTGGCAAAATAAGACCTTTAGAAGACAAAAAAACATTCTCCCGGCGGCATGACCGTCGGGAGAATGTTTTTTGGTGCATTTATGCGTGGAAAACAACCCCCGGTTCTACCGGGGATTATGATTTCCAGCATATTTCCCACACCGCGCCTGTAGGGGCCGATGACCACATCGGCCCCTACGCCGCACTATCGAATTTCCCTATACGCCCCACCGAATTCCCACATCGCCGCCCCAAAACGGTTGCGGCTCCGCCGCGTATTTGAATCACGGGCGGGTTTAGAACCCGCCCCTACTGAGACTTGAGGCGCCAATACAGACTAATTAAATGAAATGTCCAGCACCGTTGCCTTGCTGGACGTTTTTCGTCTCAAATCTCCCTCATTTTTCATAGCGCACGGGACAATACACTATCAGCAGGTTCATCTCATCCTCCCCGTCCGAGCCTTGTTCAAAGTTAAAGTCAAGGTAGAAGTCTCCAAGCCCAAATCCCTTGTAATCCTTCTCAAACACGCGAAGCTCCCTTGCCTGAAGATCAATTGCGGCCACCCCAACGCAATTCTCGGCGCGATAAAACTCCAGCTTCTTAAAGCAGTCCGCGCATAAGCTGGATGACACCTTTTCATAATCGAAAGCGGCGTCGTTGTTGAGTTCAACCGTGCCGGTGGCATAGCCTCTACCGTAATTCACCAAAAGATGCGCGGAAAATCCGCCATCCTTACCTTCACCGCCCGCAAAGGATACGACCCCGTCGTATTCCTCGCGCAGTTTGCCCTCCGCGTCAAACTGGTTTATCCCAATGGGCTGTACGTCAAAGGAGCTTAAGCTTACAAGCGCAATATTATCCTGACCCCAAAGCGATTGATATGAGTTCTCCTCGTTGTCCCCGCACAGCGGACAATCCGTACTCGACGTGTTGCCCGCGACCTCACCGTCACTTTGATCAGGAGCATCTAAAGAAGCGCACCCTGTCAGGTTGACAACGAGAAAGAGCGCAGCGAATAAAATCGGTAGGACGTGTGCGTTTCGCTTGGTATAAATTTCATACGTGATAGCGTTTCCTCTTTTCATAATATCGCCTTCATTTGCAATTAATATCGCGGAACAATACCATTCTGTATTTTTCCGTGCATCTTATTATATCATCTGCTTACGCCTATAAGCAATCGATAACAGAAACATTGCTAAAATTATTTTAGCAATGAGGTTCTGGAGGTCGCTATGGAAAAGGTTCTTGGAAACAAAAAGCTGGGCGAAAACATCAAAAGGATTCGGCTTGCCTGCGGGCTTACGCAGGAGCAGACCATAGCTCGTTTGCAGGTCCTCGGCTCTCCAATCAGCCGCAGCACCTATTCGTTGATCGAGATGGGCAGAGGAAATATATACGTTAGCGATCTTGTTGGTTTAAAGACAGTATTCAATGTCAGCTATGAAGATTTTTTCGAGGGAATAGAGCCCTCACGCAGCCCCAAAAATAAAGAATAAGTCACGAGCGCCGCAATTACGATTGCGGTGCTTGTTTTCCGTTAATGCCCGTAGGGGCCGATGACCACATCGGCCCACACGCCGCACCGTCGAATTTCCCCATACGCCCATCCGAATTTCCGAAAACCTTCCCCCAAACGCCGTAGGGGCCGCCAGCGTCGTCGCGGAACACGCTTAACCTCGCCCCAGCGTAAGCGCCAGGGCTCAGGCGCAGTGTTCGCTCCTCCTTTCCCCATCGGGCAACAGCCCGATGGGCCCCCATTGCGGCCCCTATAGGAACCTCTCAGAACCACCGTGCCGCCTGTAGGGGCCAGTCACGGTCATCTTTATCACCCAAACTAACTATAACATATTGTGATTATAATCACAATACTATATTTCAAAAAATCACCCTATAATTTAAATATCTCATTTGACGCGGGGTGGTTTTTTGATAGATTACAGTCCTCTCTGGGAAACCATGAAACAGCGTCATATAACGCAATATCGACTTTTAAATGAAGGCATTGATAATAGGACGTTAGACGCTATAAAGAAAAACAAAAACATTACAATGCTCACGTTGGAAAAGCTGTGCAACATCCTTGGCTGTCAGGCAGAGGGCGTCGTAAGGTTTCTGCCAGACCTGCCGAAAGATAACAAATGAGCAACATCCCCATACCATCTTGATGATATGGGGATGTTGTTCTTTCCATATTTCAAGGACAGATAGTGCATTTACCTCGACAGAGAGATGAACAAGAGTTTTCCCCGTTGTCCCCGCACAGCGGACAATCAGTATTCACCGCATTTTCCGCAACCTCACCGTCACTTTGATCAGGGGCATCTAAAGAAGCGCACCCGACCAGACTGACGATGAGAAAAAGCACAGCGAATAAAACCGGCACGATATATGCTTTTCGCTTGGTAATAATTTCGTACATGATTGCGTTTTCTCCTTTCATAAAACCGCCTAAAGTCCCCATACCCACCGAGATAAAACGTCACCGTCATAACGTTACCCGATCTCATAGTCTGTCCAAAAGAAAGACTATATTTCTATAAGATGGACTTATTTGAAAAAAATACCCCGCTTTCGCGGGGCATCCATCATCATTTCCCTTATTTGTTTTCTGAGAATTCCGTAAGCACCGCCTCAATAATCCGCAGGGCGCTTCTCTGCTTGTCAGCGGGGAGCTTCTCAAGCAATATCGCCACTCTGGTTGACTCTATTGCGGGGCCCAAATCAAGGTAGTCCACCAACAGCGTGTTAGCGTCTATGTTAAGGGCATTGGCTATATCAACAAACGTGTCCATACTCGGCATACGAAAACCGCACTCAAGATTGCTGAGATATTTGGTCGTCAAATCCACCATTTCTGCAAGGTCCGCCTGTGTCAACCCCTTGGCAATACGGGCGTCCTGTATTCTTTTGCCCAACGCTTTTGAATCCAACGGTACCCCTCCTTTAAGAGAGATTATCCATCTTAAAGATATATAACCGTTATCCTGAAATCAATAAATCCACGAAAAGTTATACTATCCACCTAATAGGTGGACTATCCTGAAAATTATGCGTTGTGGACGCCAATCGGTGTCCCTCCCGCTTTCTCCAAATCTTCATCAAAAAACTCGCTCATCGTAATTCCTAATCCCTCGCGAAACCTTTAGCTCAAAAACTGCATAAAAATTATTTTTAAATACTTAAAAATAATGCTTGACAAATGGTTGGAAGTGTGGTATAATACGCTATGATGAATGACCGGCGCCCTTGCCGGCCTCCTGAAAAGGCGGGGAGGGCATGGGGTATGGGGAACTGTGTCCGTCGGCGGGAAAGAGGCGCGGCGGCGTCATTCCGTGTGGTGGATGTGGGTGTTGATGTGGTCGGCGCAGTAGCAGTGGTAGCCCTGGCAGCGGGAGCAGTAACGGAACTCCAAATCCGGGTCGGAGACGTCGGTTCGCCCGCAGACCTCGCACTTGTGCCGGTAGCCATGCATACGCTCCTCGTTTTTGGCCTGATGGATGGCGGAATTGAACTGGCTGCGGCGCTTGGAGTAGCCTCGGTCACGCTTGAAGTTGATCTTCAGATTGCCCCAGCAGAAGAGGAAGAAGTTCAAAATCGCCACCAGCGGCAGGAGGTTGTAGGGGAAGTACCACATGCCCGCGAGGATGTTGTAGGCGAAGAAGGCGGCGTCGATCCAGGCGGCCCACTTCATTTTTATGGGGATAATGAAGAAGAGGCGCACGATGGCATCGGGCCAGATGGAGGCAAAGGCGAAGAACATACTGAGGTTCAGATACGAGGATGTCATGAACATGGCCTGCAGCTGGGAGATCACGCCGGTATCCGAACCGAGCAGCGCGGGGATATAGTAGGCGGCGAAGCCGAAGAGGATGTTCATGAGGACGCCGGTGAAGTAGTAGATGGTGAACCGCGCCGTGCCCCACTGGCGTTCCAGATTGGAGCCGATGAAATAGTAGAAGTAGAGGGCCACGATCTCCCACAGGGGGCTTGAGTCCACGGGCATAAAGAGGAAGGTCACGAGCCGCCACACCTGTCCCCGCAGGATGAGTCGGGGATTGAAGTTGATGTACAGCATGAAGGTGGCGGTGGTGTCCATCAGGTTGATGATGTACACAAGTCCGCTTCCGGCTATAATATAGAGCATCAGGTTGCGGACGCCGAAGTTGGGGTGCTTGTAACAGAATTTTGTCACGGCACGGTCAATGGCCTTCACTTGGACTCACCTCGCGGATAGATGTTAGCCATATTATACCCCTCTTTTGCCCAAAAGTCCATAGGGCAAAGGGAAACATTTCATGAACTTGCCGCCCGCCGGAGCGGGAAAAGGCCGCTTAAAACGGGGATTTTTAATGCGAAACGTGAAAAACAGGAAAAATTAAGGCAAAAATTTTCAAAAGGATATGGCGTTATCCGTCGGTTTGTGTTACAATATAGTGGATAATCTATAACTATGCTTGGGAGGGCATCCATGGCAAGCAGAATTTTTACTTCAGAGTCAGTGACGGAGGGGCATCCCGATAAGATCTGCGACCAGATCTCCGACGCTGTCCTGGATAATATATTGGCCAACGATCCTAAGGCCCATGTGGCCTGCGAGACCGTCTGCACCACGGGGATGGTGCTGGTGATGGGGGAGATCACTACCGAGTGCTACGCGGATATCCCCGCCATCGCCCGCGAGACCATCCGGAAGATCGGCTACGATAAGCCGGAGTACGGCTTCGACTGCAACTCCTGCGCGGTGCTGACCAGCATCGACGAGCAGTCACCGGATATCGCCATGGGCGTCAATTCCGCCTACGATGACGCCGGTGACGAGGGCGCGGGGGACCAGGGCATGATGTTCGGCTACGCCTGCGACGAGACGCCGGAGCTGATGCCCGCCCCTATCTCCCTGGCCCATAAGCTCTCCCGACGGCTGGCGCAGGTGAGAAAGAGCGGGGAGCTGCCCTTCCTGCGGCCTGACGGCAAGACCCAGGTGACGGTGAAATACGATGACGACGGGCATGTGGAGTGCTGTCCCGCTATCGTCGTCTCCTCCCAGCACGCGCCGGAGATCGAGATCGGCAAGCTCCGGGAGGCCATTGTGGACACGGTGATCAAGCCCGTGATCCCGGAAAAATTCATCACCCGTGATACGAAGATATTTGTCAATCCCACGGGCCGGTTCGTGGTCGGCGGGCCGGTGGGGGATTCGGGCCTCACCGGACGCAAGATCATCGTGGACACCTACGGCGGCGTGGGCGGCCACGGCGGCGGCTGCTTCTCCGGCAAGGACCCCAGCAAGGTGGACCGCTCCGGGGCATATATGGCCCGCTATATCGCCAAGAACATCGTGGGCGCGGGCCTTGCCCGCAGGTGCCAGATCGAGATCGCCTACGCCATCGGCGTGGCGCGGCCGGTAAGCGTCCATATCGACACCATGGGCACGGGCGTCATGGATGACGAGCGCCTTGCGCTGATCGTCCAGGAGCTTTTCGATATGCGTCCGGCGAAGATCATCTCCAAACTGGGCCTTCTGGCCCCCATCTATCTGCCCACCGCGGCCTACGGCCACTTCGGCAGGACGGATGTGGACCTGCCCTGGGAAAAACTGGACATGGTGGACGCCCTCAGGGAACGGAAATAAAATGATGGAGAACGGAAAAAAACCTTTCAGGAACTATAAACGGCCCCCCGTCCGGGCGGCGGAGGAGCTCCACGCGCCTGAACGCGAGGAGAGTTATCTGGAGGGCCGGAACGCCGTGAACGAGGCGCTGAAGGCCGGAAGGACGCTGAACAAGGTCTTTGTGGCCGCCGGGGACACCGACATGGGGCTTAAACGACTGGCCGCCCAGGCCCGCGACGTGGGAGCCGTGGTGGTGGAGGTGGACCGGCGCAAGCTGGATTCCATGAGCGTCACCGGCGCCCACCAGGGCATCATGGCGCTGGCCGCCGTCAAGGACTACTGCACCGTCCGGGACATCCTGGACTACGCCGGAGAGAAGGGCGAGCCGCCGCTGATCGTCATCTGTGACGAGGTCTCCGACGGGCACAACCTGGGGGCCATCATCCGCACCGCCGAGTGCGTGGGGGCCCACGGGGTCATCATCCCCAAGAGGCGCAGCGCGTCCCTGACCGCGGTGGTGTCCAAGACCTCCGCTGGCGCGGTGGAGTATATGCGCGTGGCCAGGGTGCCCAACCTGACCGCCGCCATCAAGGAGCTTCAGGACGCCGGGGTGTGGATATACGGCACCGCGGCGGAAGCCGATAAGAGCCTTTACGAGACGGATCTTCGGGGGCCTATGGCGCTGGTCATCGGCTCCGAGGGGGAGGGCATGAGGAAGCTTGTGGCGGAGAGCTGCGACTTCACCCTCTCCATCCCCATGAAGGGGCACATCTCCTCTCTGAACGCCTCCGCCAGCGCGGCCATCGTGCTGTATGAGGCTGTGCGGCAGAGGGAGCGGCAATAGAGACGGTTTTCAGCCAAAAGCTGATTGACGATAGAAGACCCCTTTAGAGACTGCAAAACCCGGCGACGAGGAGGGTTCACGCATGGCAAACGACAAGAATATATGGGACGACCTGGACCTGTCGGGCGACTACGGCGCGGAAGAGGGCTTTTCGCTGGAGTCCATCCTGGCAGAGTACAAGGGCAACGCCTTTTTGGACGGGGATAAGAAGACCCCGGCGGAGGAGCTGCAGCGCAAGACAGACGATATCCTGCGGGAGGTCCTGGGGGAGAGCGCCCCGGCGGCCTCCGCTCCCGCGCGCCCGTCAGAGCCGAAAGAGAGCGCCCCGGAGACTGTGGACGACGATATCCGCAAGTTCTTCGACTCCCACGCCTTTAAGAGCCTGGACCGCTCCGAGGAGGCCTGGGCTGAGCCCGCGGCGCCGGGCCCGGAGCCGTTCCCCCAGGGGGGACCCGCGGCGCCTGACAGGGAGCCTGAAAGGTTCCCGCGGGAGCCGGAGGAAGCGGCAGAGGAGAAGCCGCGTCGGGGCATGTTCCGCCGGAAGAAGGAGAAGGAACGGCCTTTGCGGGAGCCAGAGGCAGAACCCGCCCCCCGTGTGGAGGCCGCGCCGCGCCGGGAGTACGGCGAGACGGCGGTGGAGCCTGCCTATGAGACGCCGCCGGAGATCGACCTGTCGGTATTTGACGAGCCGGAGCCGCCGGAGACTACCCGTCGGGAGGGCATCGAGAAGTTTATCGACACCCTGGGCGGAGCCGGTTTTGACACGCCTGTGCGGGACGAGGACAGCGGTGCGGGCTACGCCGGACGGGGTTCGGAGGAGATACGGGACTTAGAGGAGCCGGAGGAGGACGCCGGAGAGCCGGAGGACTTCGACGGGGAGGAGCCGCGGGAGGAGAGACGCCGCGGCCTGTTCGGACGACGGGCCGGAAGAGAGCGCGCCCGCTCCGCCGAGCTTGAGGACGAGGAGGACGCCTCCTGGGACGGGTCCCCGGAGGAGGAATTTGAGGACGAGAGCGAGGACGAGGAGGAAGACTATTATTACGATATAGAGCCCGATCCCGATTTCAAGCGGACGGCGATGAAATACGCGGCCAGGGTGCCGTCTCTGCGGTTCCGGCTGTTGGGCCTCTTTGTCCTGTCGACCCTGATGATCCTGACCACCTGGCTGTTCACCGCGGGACACGCCATGCCGCTTTTAGGCCACACCTGGAAGGCCAATACCGCCGCCCTGCTCATTATGGAGCTTCTGGCCGCGGCCCTGGGGATGGACGTGCTGACCCGCGGCTTCCAGGACATCCTGACGCTCCAGCCTGGGGCGGAGTCGCTGGTGTTTATCTCCACGCTCATGTCGGTGATGGACGGCTTTGTGATGCTGGTCACCGGAAATTACGGGCGGGGACTTCCCATGGCGGTGCTGTCGGTCATCTCCCTGATGGCGGCCCTCAGCGGCAGAAAGTCCATGTATATGGCCTACTGCGACAGCCTTCGTGGCGCCAGGGCCTCCTCCAATATCTCCGGCGTCGCCTCCGACGCCGACGGGATGGAGGGCCGGCGGGTGCTGAAGAAGGTATCCGGGGAGACCTTCGGCTTCTACGCCAAGCTCACAAGCCCCGATTTTGCCGAGCGGTTTTACGACGATCTGGCGCCGCTTTTGGTGATCGCCTCCTTTGTGATGGCGTTCCTGTCCACGGTGGGACACGGCAACGCCGGGGGCTTTGCCCACACGTTTTCCATTATGACCGCCATTTGCGCGGCCTTCCCGGCCACGGTGCTGTTCGCCCTGCCCTTCAAATACGCCGCCGCGGCGGTGAAGCGCTCCGGCGGGGCGCTGGCGGGCTGGGCCGGAGCCCAGGACATCTACGATTCCGACGGCGCGCTGATCACCGACCTGGACGTGTTCCCCGTGGGCAGCGTCAAGCTGGACGGGGTCAAGATGTTTGAGGGCGTCAACCAGCAAAAGGCCATCTCCGCCGCCTCGTCGGTGATCATCACGTCCGATTCCGGCCTCCGGCGGGTGTTTGAGGAGCTTTTGAAGAGCCAGAACCTGGCCCGCCGGCGGGTGGACGATTTCGCCTGCTATGACGGCGGCGGCATCGGGGGACTGGTGGACGGCGAGCGGGTGCTGGTGGGTACCGGCGCCTTTATGAGCCTGATGGGCCTGCGGGTGCCGGACGCCATGAACACCGCCGGCAACGTGTTCGCCGCCATCAACGACGAGCTTGTGTGCGTCTTTACCCTGTCCTATGTGCCGGCAAGCTCCGTGCAGTCCGCCCTTGTGGCGCTGTTGGGCACCAGGACCAACATCCTGATGGCGGTGCGGGACTTCAACGTGACGCCCAATACCATCTCCCAGCGGTTCAAGGTGTCCATGGACGGGGTGGAGTATCTGCCCATCGAGACCACCTACGCCCTGAGCCAGAACGAGCTGCCCCAGGGCAGCGGCGTTTCCGCGGTGCTGTGCCGGGGCGGGCTGGCCCCCTTCGCGGAGGTCATCACCCGCGGCAGGCTGTTGAGAACGGCCACCCTGCTCAACACGGCCATCGCCTGCGCCGGAACGGCCATCGGGGCCGTGGTCATGTTCTACCTGTCCTGGGCCGGCGCCTTCGCCGCCGCCAGCGCCCTCAATATCCTGTTCTATATGTCGCTGGTGGGAGCGTTTGTTTACATAATGAGCCAAATCGTGAAGAAACGGATCAAATAACAGGCTCCGAAACCGGAATGAGAGAAAAATCCCCAAAAAACAGAAAATAAATGTTGTCAATTCAGTCAATCTGTATTATAATGAATGTTCAGATGGCTTGAGTGCCGACAATGTGACTCAAGACGGTCCCGCCGCCCTGAGCCGCTCAACTAAAATTACGAGAGGATCATACATCTATGGGCTACGCTGCTGAAAAAATTCGCAACATCGCGCTCCTGGGCCACGGCGGGAGCGGCAAGACCACCCTGGCGGAGAGTATGCTTTTTGTCGCCGGGGCCGTGACGAGACAGGGCACTGTCGGCGGCGGCAACACCGTCTCCGACTACGACGCGGAGGAGATCCGCCGCCAGACAAGTATCTCCGCCACCACCATGTTCGCGGAGTTCAAGGGCTACAAGCTCAACATCATCGACACGCCGGGCTACTTCGACTTTGTGGGCGAGGTGTTCGAGGCCCTGCGGGTGGCCGATACCGCCGTCATCTGCGTCTCCGCCAAGGATCAGATGAACGTGGGTGCCGAGAAGGCGTGGAAGTATGTGAACGACAGGAGCCTGCCCCGCGCCATCTATATCTCCAAGGTGGATGAGGAGCACGCCAACTTTGAGAAGGCCTTCGACACCCTGCGCAACGCCTTCGGCTCCTCCGTCTGCGCCCTGACCGAGCCTATCATGGAGGGCGAGAAGGTCGTGGGCATCGTGGATGTCCTGAAGAAGAAGGCCTATAAGTTCGTCTCCGGCAAGCGCCAGGAGGTGCCCATGCCCGCCGAGCTTTCCGGCAAGGTGGAGGAGCACTACTCCGAGCTTGTGGAGAACGCCGCCGGCACCAGCGAGGAGCTGATGGAGAAGTACTTCGAGGAGGGCGACCTCTCCGAGAGCGAGCTTTTCAACGCCCTGGGCATCGGCATCGCCGAGGGGGAGATTTGCCCCGTGTTCTTTGGCAGCGCCGCCACCGGCCTTGGCACCGAGGTCTTTATGGACAGCGTGTGCAACCTGTTCCCGTCGCCCCGTGAGGCCGGCAAGCCCGTGGACGGCTCCGCCCCCACCAAGCTGATCGTCTACAAGACCATCTCCGACCAGTTCGGCAAGTTCAGCCTCTTCAAGGTCGTCTCCGGCAAGGTCTCCGCCGATATGACCCTGACCAATGCCCGCAGCGGCGCCCAGGAGAAGCTGGGCCACATCTACACCATGCGCGGCAAGCAGAACATCGAGGTCTCCGACCTCTGCCCTGGCGACATCGGCGCTGTCTCCAAGCTCACCGATACCCGCACCGGCGATACGCTGTGCGACGCCAAGGCTGTGGAGGCCGTTCCCGGCATCGATTTCCCCGCGCCCTGCTACTCCATGGCCATCCGGCCCAAGACCAAGGGCCAGGAGGACAAGGTGGCCCAGGGTCTGGCCCGTCTCCGGGATGAGGATGTGACCTTCACCGTCACCAACAACGCCGAGACCCGCCAGATGGTCATTTCCGGCGCCGGCGATATGCAGCTCGACGTGCTTTGCTCCAAGCTCAAGAACAAGTTCGGCGTGGACGTGGAGCTGGAGCCCGCCAAGGTGCCTTACCGCGAGAAGATCCGCAAAAAGATCGAGGCCCATGGCCGCCACAAGAAGCAGTCCGGCGGACACGGCCAGTTCGGCGACGTGTGGATTCGCTTCGAGCCTCAGGACGAGAGCGAGGAGATGATCTTCGGCGAGGAGGTCTTTGGCGGCGCTGTCCCCAAGAACTTCTTCCCCGCCGTTGAGAAGGGCCTGCGGGAGTCCGTGGGACGCGGCGTTCTGGCCGGTTATCCCATGGTCTATCTGAAGGCCACCCTCTATGACGGCTCCTATCACCCGGTCGACTCCTCCGAAATGGCCTTCAAGACCGCCGCGAACCTGGCCTTCAAGGAGCTGGTCAACGCCAGCCCCGCCCTTCTGGAGCCTATTGGCCTGTTGAAGGTGACCATCCCCGACGCCAACATGGGCGACATCATGTCCGACCTCTCCAAGCGCCGCGGCAGTCCCATGGGCATGAGCGTCCAGGACGGTATGCAGGTGGTGGAGGCCGAGGTGCCTATGGCCGAGATGGGTTCCTACGCCATCGATCTGCGCAGCATGACCCAGGGCCGCGGCTCCTTCACCTTTGAGTTCGTCCGCTATGACGAGGCCCCGCTGAACGTACAGCAGAAGGTCATCGAGGAGGCCAAGGCCGCCGGCGACGACGAATAAGCTCCTCATATAAGCATCCGCCCGGAGTCCTCCGGGCGGATTTTCGTGAAAAGGACCGTCAGCGGTTCAAGGATCAAACGGTAAAGCGGGGCGAGGGTATGCGGGAAGCGGTTGGCGTTGTACTGTTGGAGGAAAACATATGGTTCCGGGAGATGATGCGCCAGGTCCTGCCGGATTACGGCGTGACGGTCCTGGCGGCGGAGCGGGACGGCGCGCGGGCCCAGGAGGCCGTGGAGCGGCTGTCCGCGCCGGTACTGCTCTATACGGTGAGACTGGCGGATACCCGATGCCGGGGACTTTATGAGATTCTGACCGCCCTGCCCGCCGAAAAGGCGCCGGCGGCGGTGATTCTGGGGGACACCTTTACGCCGGGAGGGCCTTTTTTGCCCGCCGGGTGCCTGAGGCTGGGGAAGGACGCCGGAGCGGCGGCCATCGCGGGAGCGGTGCGGCAGGCCGCCGGGGAGAGAAATAGATTTATGGACGCCCTGCGGTGGTCGTTTTCGCCGGAGGAAACGGGCAAGATTTTGCTGGAGACTTTGGGCTTCACCGGAACGCTGGCGGGGGAGGAATATCTGCGCCGCGGCCTGCCCATGGCCGTCCGACGGGGCGTGAGCGCTAAAGAGGTCTACGCCACCCTGGGCGCAGAAAGCGGCGCCGCGCCGGGGAACGTGGAGCGGGATATGCGGTACGCCGTCCGGGAGCGCTGGTCCGAGGCGCCCATCTACGCCCGCAGGGTCTTTTTTGGGGACGACTGGGAGAAAACGCCCGCCAATTTCACGCTCCTTTTGAGGCTGGGGCGCGTCCTGGCGGGGGACTTTGACAGAACGCCGGAAATGGTGTAAGATATAGCTGACGGGAGCGGTGTTGGTTCGACTTCCGTCAGCTATAAGCGCCTCCGCCCTGGGCGGGGGGGATTCCGATTGGGAGGAAACGATATGTGGTTTGACGAGGCGGTGCTCTATCAGATATACCCCCTGGGGCTCTGCGGCGCGCCGGAGGAGAACGATGGGGTGAGGACGCCCCGAATCCTGAGACTGCTGGACTTTGTGGAGCACATCAAAAAGCTGGGCGCTTCGGCGGTACTGCTGAACCCGGTTTTTGAGAGCGACAGGCACGGCTATGACACCAGGGATTATTTCACCGTGGACTGCCGGCTGGGCGGGGAGGAGGAGCTGAAACGGGTCTGCGACGCCTTCCACGGGGCCGGCCTCCGGGTGATGTTCGACGCGGTGCTCAACCACGTGGGCCGGGGCTTCTGGGCCTTCCGGGACGTGCTGGAAAAGCGCTGGGACAGCCCCTATAAGGACTGGTTCCACATCGACTTCGGCGGCAATTCGGCGTACAACGACGGCTTTTGGTACAAGTGCTGGGAGGGCGCCCAGGAGCTTGTGGAGCTGAACCTTTGGAACAACGACGTGGTGGAGCACCAGTTCGCCGCGATACGCTCCTGGGTGGACAGGTTCCAGATCGACGGCCTGCGCCTGGACGTGGCCTACTGCCTGCCCCAGGAGTACTTAAAGCGCCTGCGGTGGTTCGCAAACGGCCTGAAGCCGGAGTTCGTGCTGATGGGCGAGACGCTCCACGGGGATTACAACCGGTGGATGGGCGATGAGATGTGCCATGCGGTGACCAATTACGAGTGCTACAAGGGCCTCTGGTCCAGCCTGAACGATATGAACCTCTTTGAGATAGGCCACTCCCTGGCCCGCCAGTTCGGGCCGGAGCCCTGGACGCTGTATAAGGGCCGCCACCTGCTGAGCTTCCTGGACAACCACGACGTTGAGCGCATCGCCAGTAAGCTGCGGGACAAAAATCAGCTGAGAGCGGCCTGGGGGCTGTTGTTCGGTATGCCCGGCGTGCCGGCGGTCTATTACGGCAGTGAGTGGGGCCTGGAGGGCCATAAGTCCAATGGGGACCGAGAGCTGAGGCCCGCGCTGGAAAAGCCGGAGTGGAACGGCCTTACGGAGCATATCGCGCGTCTGGCCGCGGCCAGGAGGGCGAGTCCCGCGCTCCAATACGGCGCCTATCGGAATTTGCAGATACAGAATAAATTCCTGGTGTTTGAGCGGGAGACGGAGCGCGAGCGGGTCATCGTGGCCGTCAACGCCTCCCCGGAGCCCCAGTGGGCCCACTTCGACGCCCGTTCCGGCAGGGGCGTGGACCTCATCACCGGTGAGGCCCACGATTTCGGCGGCGGCAGTGAGCTTGCCCCATACAGCGTGTATTTCTGGAAGGTGTGATCTGCATAGAAAAAGCCATCTACCGGTTCTCCACCGGTAGATGGCTGAGACTGTCGGAAAAAGCCCTGATGGGCTTTTTCCGACAAGGGGAACGTGCGGGTAATTTTCTCTGAATTTTGCGAAATTCAGAGAAAATTGCCCTGCTGTCGCCCTGTGCGTGCCACGCAGGGGCACACTTGGACGACAAAAGGGATTTTTTCCGACGCACATGTCGCCGGAAAAAATATCGAATTTGAGCTTTTTGACAAGCTGAAGCCTCCATACCCGTCGGGTATGGAGGCTCTTGTATGCGTTAAATTTTCCGTGTTAGTCCATATACCCCTGGGCGCAGAGGAGCTCGGCCAGGAGGATGGCGCCGCCGGCGGCCCCGCGGAGGGTGTTGTGGGAGAGGCAGACGAACTTGTAGTCGTACTGGGTGTCCTCCCGGAGACGGCCCACGCTGACGGCCATGCCGTTCTCCAGATTGCGGTCAAGCTTCGTCTGGGGGCGGTTCTCCTCCTCAAAGAAGTGGATGAATTGCTTTGGGGCGGAGGGCAGCTGGAGCTTCTGGGGCAGGGCGGAGAAGGCGGCCCAGCGGGCGCGGATCTCCTCCACGGTGGGCTTTTTGGCGAAGCTGGCGAACACGGCGGCCATGTGGCCGTCGGAGCAGGCCACCCGGAAGCACTGGGCGGTGATGGAGGGGCTTTCGGCCTTGACGATCTGGCAGTTCTCCACACGGCCCCACAGCTTCAACGGCTCCTGCTCGCTCTTCTCCTCCTCGCCGCCGATGAAGGGGATCACGTTGTCCACGATGTCGGGGAAGGTCTCGAAGGTCTTGCCCGCGCCGGAGATGGCCTGATAGGTGCAGACAAGGGCGCGTGTCAGGCCAAATTCATCCTTCAGCGGATGGAGGGCCGGAACGTAGCTCTGCAGGGAGCAGTTGGATTTCACGGCGATGAAGCCCCGCTTTGTGCCCAGGCGGGCCCGCTGGAAGGGGATGACCTCCAGATGCTCCGGATTGATCTCAGGCACCACCATAGGCACGTCGGGGGTCCAGCGGTGGGCGGAGTTGTTGGAGACCACAGGACATTCCCGCTTGGCGTAGGCCTCCTCCAGGGCCTTTATCTCCTCCTTTTTCATATCCACGGCGGAGAAGACGAAGTCCACGTTGGCGGCGACGGCGTCGATATCCGTCTCGGCGCATTTGACGGTGAGCTTCTTGGCGCAGTCGGGCACAGGCGTCTGCATGAGCCACCGGCCCGCGACGGCCTCCTCATAGGACTTGCCGGCGCTGCGGGCGCTGGCGGCCACCTCCGTCAGCTCAAACCAGGGGTGCCGGGCGATGAGCGTCACAAAGCGCTGGCCCACCATCCCCGTGGCGCCGATGACGCCAACCTTGTACTTTTTCATATGAATTCCTCCAATTTCACGTTTTTGAGAAGAAAAGAAACAAATAGTTACAAAATTTTTTGAAAAAGTGTAGCCAAAATGAAAAAGATGTAGTATAATAGGGTTTACATAAGACAAAGGCCCGTATACGTTCCGGCTTTTTGTTATGCTAACACAAAACCGGCTTGTCTGTCAACGGCGAAATGTCGCAAAAACGGGGCAAATTTGCGGCGCTGGCGTGTTAAATCGCCATCGTGCCCACAAAGAAAGTTTGCTCTCCGTGGATTTGGAGGAACCTGATGAAATTTGGAAGAAAGACCGCCCTCACCCTGGCGCTGACGCTTGCGCTGGCAGTGACGCTGATCCCCGCGCCTCCCCAGGCGGAGGCGGCGTACACGCCGCCCTATACCACTGTGCGGATCGGGATCTATACATACAACTCCAGCGGAAGTCCCAGTGAAAAGACCTTCACCTCGTCCAATCTCCAGAACGTGCCGGGCTGTGGCTACGGCTACCGGCTGGGGTACTTTGACGGGAACAGGAGCTTCGTGGATATCGGTGCGTCCATCACGGACACCGACCAGATCACCGTCACCATGGACAAGAACATGGTCTACGATGCCGGCTCCAGGCGGTATGTTCTGCTGGAGGAGGGGGGCGGCGGCACTGTGCTGGGCTGTTTCCATCTGGTGATCGCCAGGGACATCGTGGACTTTGCCACAGCCGCCGCGCTGGCCGCCCAGTACCCGGACGGCTTCGTGCGGTATGAAAACGGCATGTTCATGGCGCTGAAGGGTCAGTACACCTCCTCCGCCGCCGCCAGGGATGCCGCCAGCGCGGAGGGCCTCTCCGTGGACAGCGGCAGCGCCTACACCGTGACGGTGGTGGAGACCGGCACCAACCGCATCCTTTTTGAGTTCGACTGCGGCACGGAGAAGTCCATCGGCATCATGCCCATCGCGCCGGAGGGCGTCAAGGCCCAGACGTACCATAGGGACTGCCAGTATTACGGCGGCTTCTCCTTCCTGCGCAACACGGGGGACAAGCTGACCACCGTGAATTACGTGAATGTGGAGGACTATGTCAAGGGCGTGGTCCCCTGGGAAATGAGCGCCAGCTGGCCTCTGGAGGCCCTGAAGGCCCAGGCCATCACCGCCAGGACGTATCTGATGGCCAATCTTTCCAAGCACAAATCCCTGGGCTTTGACATCTGCAACACCGCCGAGTGCCAGGCCTACCACGGCAATTCCCGCGCCAACGCCAACTCCGACATGGCCGTGGACCAGACGGCGGGGCAGTATCTGACCTATCAGGGGTCCCTCTGCGAGACGTATTATATGTCCTCCGACGGCGGCGCCACGGAAAACAGCGAGAACGTCTGGACGGCGACTATCCCCTATCTGCGGGGCGTCGTCGATCCCTATGAGAAGGACATCGAGAGCATCCCCTCCCAGTACCACTACACCGTCAGCTACACGCCCTCCCAGCTGGCCCAAAGGCTTCGGGACAGGGGCAGCAACTGCTCGGATATCGCCTCCATCCGCATGACCTTTACGGACGTGGGGAACGTAAGGAGCATCACCTTTACGGATACCCGCGGCAGGAACTTCACCTTCAGTAAATCGGAGACCCGCGGCGTCACCGGCTGCCGTTCCCAGCGGTTCACCGTCAACGGCCTTGGTCCCGTGGCCGGCGAGGGCTGCTGCGTCAACGGCCAGACTGTGGACTCCCTGGGCGGCCTCTATGCCGTGGGCGCGGGCGGCGTTGACATCCTCCCCGCCGGGGACGTTTACGCCATCACCGGCACGGGGGAAATCGGCAAGGTGGGCGACGGCTCCGTAGGCGCCAACGCCTCCGTGGGGCCCAACGCCTCCGGGAAGTTTGTATTTTCCGGCACCGGCTGGGGCCATAATGTGGGTATGAGCCAGTGGGGCGCTTACTCCATGGCGCTCAATTACGGAATGACTTGCGAGGAGATCCTGCGCTTCTACTACACCGGCACTGAGGTGACAAGCACAGGCGTGATCTACTGAACCATGAAAACTTCGGATTTTTATTACGATCTGCCCCGTGAGCTGATCGCCCAGACGCCGCTGGAAAAGCGGGACGCCTCCCGGCTCATGCTCCTGGATAAGACCACGGGCAGGACGGAGCACCGGCATTTTTACGAGCTTCCCGACCTTCTCCGGGCGGGGGACTGCCTGGTGCTGAACGACTCCCGCGTCCTGCCGGCGCGGCTTTTCGGCCACCGTCCCACCGGCGGCGCGGTGGAGGTGCTCCTGCTCACCGACAAGGGCGAGCGGTGCTGGGAATGTCTTGTGCGGCCCGGAAAAAAGGCCAGGCCGGGGGACAGGCTCACCTTCGGGAACGGGGAGCTGGAGGCCGAGATTTTGGACGTATTGGACGGCGGCAACCGGCTCATCCGCTTTGACTACGAGGGTATCTTCTTAGAGACCCTGGAGCGCCTGGGCCGTATGCCCCTGCCGCCCTATATCCATGAGGAGCTTCACGACGCCGAGCGGTATCAGACCGTCTATTCCCGCGAGCCGGGCTCCGCCGCGGCCCCCACCGCGGGCCTCCACTTCACGCCGGAGCTGCTGGACCGGATACGCCAAAAGGGCGTGGAGACCGCTTTCGTCACCCTCCATGTGGGCCTGGGCACCTTCCGCCCCGTGAAGGAGGAGGACGTCGAAAACCACGATATGCACGCGGAGTTCTGCGTCATCCCCGAATCCGCCGCCCGCGCCGTCAACGCCGCGAAGGACCGGGGCGGGCGGGTGGTGTGCGTGGGGACCACGTCGCTGAGAACGGTGGAGTCCTTCGCCGATGAGCGGGGATATCTGAAGCCCACCTCCGGCTGGACAGACATTTTTATCTACCCCGGATATAAATTCAAGTGCGTGGACGCTTTGATCACCAACTTCCACCTGCCGGAGAGCACCCTGGTGATGCTTGTCTCCGCCCTGGCGGGCAGGGAGCACGTGCTGGACGCCTACGCCGAGGCGGTGCGGGAGAAATACCGCTTCTTCTCCTTCGGCGACGCCATGTTCATTCAATAGAGATCATAGGCCCCTGAACGTCTGTTCATGGGTCTATTCTTATATAGAATAATAGACCGAACTTGTTGACAAAATAGGTCTATTGCGCTACAATAAAAATGACCGAAATTTTACGTGGAAGGGGAAATACCTATGACGCAGATTTCCGTATCCGAGCTGAAGACCAACACCGGAAAATATGTGACGATGGCGAAGGATCAGGATATCCTGATCACGAAAAACGGCAAGGTCGTGGCGAAATTGGTGACGGCGAAGGTGGACAAAAGAGAGGCGTTCAAGCACTTTATGAGCCTGTTCCCGGAAAATGGGCTTGACCTGGATCCTGACAAAATCAGAGAGGAGCGCCTGGGAGGATGAGTGAATCAATGCCCCTGAAAATCGCTTTTGACACTAACGTCCTTTTGGACACCATCCTCAATAGACCCGGCAGGGCGGAGGCCGTGCGGCTCATGTACGCTGTGTCGGAGGAAAAAATTGCAGGGATCGTTTCCGTCAACAGCATCACCGCTGTCTATTATACGTCCAGGAAGGGCATCGGGGACGCGGCGGCCAGGAATGCGATCTTGGACATCCTGTCCATCTTCGATGTGACGCCGGTGGATGGGGAGGTCTGCTCCATCGCCCTGAACGAGCCCATGACCGATTACGAGGACGCCGTTCTGGCCGTCTGTGCCGCCAGAGAACAGGCCGATTACATCGTCACCAGGGATCAGGCCTTCCTGGCCGCCCCCAGCCCCGTCCCGCCCATGACCCCGACGGACCTTTTGCGCGTGATCGAAGAACCGGACGCACGGTGAGAATCCGGCCACGGTAGGTTGACTATCGCGGCCTTTTTTGATAGAATACGGTATATGAGTTATGACCAAAGGAGCGGAGGATAAAAATGGAATACAAGACCGACATTGAGATCGCCCAGGAGAGCGAAATGGAGCGCATCACCGCCATCGCGGAAAAGTGCGGCATCGGGCCGGAATACGTGGAGCAGTACGGCAGTTACAAGGCCAAGATCGACTTAAAGCTCCTTTCCGACAGGGCGGACAGGCCGGATGGCAAGCTCGTCCTGGTCACCGCCATCACCCCCACTCCCGCGGGGGAGGGCAAGACCACCACTACGGTGGGCCTGGGGGACGCTCTGCGCCGGATCGGCAAAAAGTCCGTCATCGCCCTCCGGGAGCCGTCCCTGGGTCCGGTATTCGGCGTCAAGGGCGGCGCCGCCGGCGGCGGATACGCCCAGGTGGTGCCCATGGAGGACATCAACCTCCACTTCACCGGCGATTTCCACGCCATCGGCGCGGCCAACAACCTGCTGGCCGCCATGCTGGATAACCACATATATCAGGGCAACGCCCTCCATATCGACCCCAAGACCATCACCTGGCGCAGATGCGTGGATATGAATGACCGCCAGCTCCGGTTCGTGGTGGACGGCCTGGGCGGCAAGGTCAACGGCACCCCCAGGGAGGACGGCTACGACATCACCGTCGCCAGCGAGATCATGGCTGTCTTCTGCCTCTCCACCGATATCCTGGATTTAAAGCGCCGCCTGGCCTCCATCATCGTGGCCTACACCTACGACGGCGCGCCCGTCACCGCCGGGGACCTGAAGGCCGCCGGCGCTATGGCCGCCCTTTTGAAGGACGCTTTGAAGCCAAATCTGGTGCAGACCTTAGAGCACACCCCGGCCTTCGTCCACGGCGGCCCCTTCGCCAACATCGCCCACGGGTGCAACTCCATCGTCGCCACACGCCTTGCCCTGAAGCTGGGCGACTACTGCGTCACCGAGGCCGGCTTCGGCGCGGACCTGGGCGCGGAGAAGTTTTTGGATATCAAGTGCCGTATGGCGGGCCTGAAGCCCGACGCGGTGGTCATCGTCGCCACCGTCCGGGCGCTGAAGATGCACGGGGGCCTGGATAAGAAGGAGCTGGGCACGGAGGACCTGGAGGCCCTGCGGCGCGGCCTTCCCAACCTCTTACAGCATGTGGAGAATATCACTAAGGTCTATCATCTCCCCGCCGTGGTGGCCGTCAACCGCTTCCCCACGGACACCGAGGCGGAGTTGAAGCTCGTTGAGGACGAGTGCCGGAAGCTGGGCGTCAACGTGGCCCTCTCTGAGGTCTGGGGCAAGGGCGGCGAAGGCGGCGTGGAGCTTGCCAAAGAGGTGGTGCGGCTGTGCGCCGAGCCCAACGGCTTCACCTTCTCCTACGACGCTGACAAGCCCATCGTGGAGAAGCTGGAGGAGATTTCCCAAAAAATCTACCACGCCGACGGCGTGGAGCTGACGGCAAACGCCAAAAAACAGGCGAAGAAGCTGACGGAGCTGGGCTTTGGCGGTATGCCCATCTGCATGGCCAAGACCCAATACAGCTTTTCCGACGATCCCAAGCTCCTGGGCGCCCCAAGGGGATTCAAGATCACAGTGCGGAACCTGAAGGTCTCCGCCGGGGCGGGCTTCATCGTGGCCCTGACGGGAGACGTGATGACCATGCCCGGCCTTCCCAAGGTACCGGCGGCGGAGAAGATCGACGTGGACGAGCACGGCGTCATCTCCGGTCTGTTTTAAAAGGAGCGGTGAGTATGGAAAACAGGATGATCGAAAAAAGCCTGAAAGATTTCGCGGCCTGCCTGGCCTCCAAAGCGCCCGTCCCCGGCGGGGGCGGCACGGCGGCCCTGGCCGGCGCCCTGGCGGCGGCTTTAGGCAGTATGGTCTGCGAGCTTACCCTGGGCAAGAAGAAATACGCCCCCTATGAGGAGGAGCTGCGCGGCGCGGCGGATCGGGCCGCCAGGCTTCGGACGGAGCTTTTGGCGCTTGTGGACGCCGACGCGGCGGCCTTTGAGCCGCTTTCACGGGCCTACGCCATCCCCAAGGACGCGCCTGAGCGGGCGGAGGTCATGGAGGAAGCCCTGAAAGCCGCCTCCGAGCCGCCTATGGAAATGGCAAGGCGCTGTGCCCAGGCGGTGGAGCTGTTGTCAGGACTTGCGGAGAAGTGCAGTGTCCTGGCCGTATCCGACGTGGGCGTGGGGGCTCAATTGGCCAAAGCCGCGCTGATGTCCGCGGGACTCAACGTGCGCGTCAACGCAAAGGCCATGGCTGACCGGGACTATGCCCGCTCGCTCCTCAGAGAGGTGAACACCCTTGAGCAAAGGTACGCCCCCCTGGCGGAGACCACCTACGCCAGAGTGCTGGCGCGGATAGGCTGAGGCTTCGGGCGCGGCAAAACAGGAAGAAGGGAGAGGGTAGATCATGCGAAAGCTTGCCTGGTTTGCCTTCTCCTTCGCTTTCGGCACCTTTCTCTGCCAGTATTTTCTCCCCCTGCGGCTCATGCCCCTGGCGGCCCTGGCCGGAGCGGCCTTGGGCCTTTTGCTGTACGCCCTGATCCGCCGGGACTTCCGCCGCGCGGCGGTGCTGGCGGGAGTGGGTCTGGCCGTGGGGATACTGTGGTCTTACGGCTACGAGACGGTCTTTTTCGCCGGGGCCAGGGCCATGGACGGCACGGAACGCGCCGTGGAGGCCGTGGTGCTGGATTTCCCCGTCCAGACGGACTACGGCTATACCGTGGACGTAAAGGTCACCGGGCAGGGCCGGTCCGGCCTCAAGACGCGGGCGTATTTTTACAACGACGAACCCGCCGGCCTCCGCCCCGGAGACAAGATCGGCTTTCGGGCCAAATTCGGCACGGCGGACAAGGTGCGGGACAGGCAGATCACCTCCTTTACCTCCCGCGGCTATTTCCTCTTCGCCAGAAGCGCCAAAGAGCTTACGGTCACGGCCTCGCCGGGGATGGGGCTCACCAACTTCCACGTCTATCTGGCCAGGGCCATCCGGGACAGGATCGACAAGACCTTCCCACTGGGGACGGCGGATTTCATGCGCGCCCTGCTCACCGGGGACCGGTCAAAGCTCCAGGAGGACGTGGGGACTACCGCCGCCATGGAGCGGGCCGGCGTGACCCATATCGTGGCGGTATCCGGGATGCACGTCTCCATCCTGGCAGGCTTCCTCTTTACGGTGCTGGGGCACTCGGCCCTGGCGGTGCTGTTGGTCATACCGACGCTGCTTGTCTTTATGGCGGTGTCCGGCTTTGCCGCCTCGGTGGTAAGGGCCGTGGTGATGCAGGTGATGGTCCTGCTTTCGCCCCTGGTGTATAAGGAGAGCGACAGCCTCACCAGCCTCAGTCTGGCCATGCTCCTGCTGCTGCTCCAAAATCCCTGCGCCATCGCCGGGGTGGGCTTTCAGCTTTCCTTCGCGGCCACCCTGGGCATCATCCTCTTTACGCCCCGTATGCAGAAGTTCTTCAGCCAACGGCTCCCGGAGAAAAAGGGTTTCCGGCGCGGCGCGCTCCTGTGGGCCTCCGGCACGGTCTCCGCCACCTTCGGGGCCCTGCTGCTGACGGTCCCCGTCTCGGCCTGGTATTTCGGGTGCGTGTCGCTGATCGCGCCCCTGACCAATCTGCTGATCCTCTGGGCCGTGTCTCCGGCGTTTATCATCGGCGCGGCGGCGGTGGGACTGGCGTTCTTGTGGCTTCCGGCAGGGCGTGTGCTGGGGTTTTACCCCGCCGTGCTGGTGAAATATATCCTCTTCGTTGTAAAGCTGGCCGCCAAGCCCTTCCTGGCGGCGGTCTATCTGGACGGCGCGGTCTTGAAGCTCTGGTTCACGCTGGTGTATCTGGCGGTGCTGGCCTTCGCCGTTTTTAAACTGCGGCCCAGGTGGTCTGTATGGATCGCCTCCGCCGCGGCGGTCTCCCTGTGCGCCGTCATCGCCGTCAACGCCCTCCGCGCCGCCTCCCTGCCCGGCTATACGCTGGCGGTGCTGGACGTTGGCCAGGGCCAGAGCATCGCCGTCACCTCCGGACGGACTACGACCCTCATCGACTGCGGCTCCATCTCCGGCGAGGACGCCGGGGAGATCGCGGAGCGGTATGTGCGAAGCCTGGGGCGGGGGAAGGTGGACGCGCTGATCCTGACCCATTACCACGCCGACCACGCCGGCGGCGCGGAGCGGCTCCTGGCGGTGCTGGATGTGAAAAAGCTCCTGGTGCCCGTGCCCCGCAACGAGGAAAGCGCCCTGGATGAGCAGGTGCTTGCCGCCGCGGAAAGGGCCGGATGCCAGATCGAATATATCACCGAGAGCACGGTTTTTCAGCTGGGGGACGCTTCCGTGACCCTGTATCCGCCCCTGGGGCGGGAGACGGAGAACGAGCGCGGGCTGATGGTCCGCGTCTCCCAGGGGGACTTCGACACCCTGATCACCGGCGACGCTCCGGCGGCGCTGGAGCGGCAGCTCATAGAGAGCTTTGACCTCCCGGATATCGAATGCCTGGTGGTGGGCCATCACGGCTCGGCCACCTCCACCTGCGACCAGCTTCTGGACGCGCTGACGCCGGAAACGGCGGTCATCTCCGTGGGAGAGAACAACACCTACGGGCACCCCACCCAGGCCGTCTTGGAGCGGCTGGAGGAGCGGGGGATCGACATACTGAGAACGGATCTGAACGGGACTATCACGGTAAGGGCGGTGAGTTGAGATGGCCTACACAGGCAAAAAGGACGCGGAGGTTAACGTGGAATATGAGCGCCTCCAGGAGGACCTGAAGGCGGGGACGCCCCGCCGCGCCTACGTCTTTTACGGGGAGGAGCGGTATATCCTGGCCGGCTGTCTCCAAAAGCTTCGGGACATGATCCCGGCGGAGACGGCGGAATTCAATCACCACAGGCTGGACGGCAGGAGCTTCGACCCCGATGAGTTCGCCCTGTCGGTAGACGCCCTGCCCGTGTTCGCCGAGAGGACGCTCATCGAGGTGCGGGACGCCGACTTTGCCAAGCTGGGCGAGGAGGCCCGTCAGGCCATCGTGCGAGTCCTGCAGGATGTGCCGGAGTACGCCACCGTGGTGTTCGTCTGTCCGGAGGGGATAAGGCCCGACTGGCGGTCAAAATCCGCCCAGGAGCTGGGGAAATTGGTGACAAAGGTGGATTTTCAAAAGCGCGGCGAGCAGGAGCTGCGGCGCTGGGTGATCCGTGAGCTGGGGAAGGAGGGCAAGCGCATCACCAACGACGCCGCCGACAGGTTCGTGATGATGACCGGCGGCCTGCTGACCAACATGCGCACGGAGCTTGACAAGCTCATCGCTTACGCCGCCGGCGAGGCGGTGGAACAGCGGGACGTGGAGCTTCTGGTGACGCCGGTAGCCGACGCCAGGATGTGGTTCTTCACCGACGCCGTTGTCGCGCGGGACGCGGACAGGGCCTTCTATCAGATGGGCGAGCTCCTGCGGATGCCCGATACCGACGCCTATTCCGTCATCTACGCCCTGGCCTCCGTCACAAGACAGCTCACCGTCGCCTGTATCTGCCTGAAACAGGGCATAGGCCAGAACGAATTTATGTCCTTGGCCGGTGTGAAGAACTATACCTCCGCCAAAAACCTGCTGGCCGCGGCCAGGCGCGTCCCCCTGCAAAAGAGCGCCCAGGCCGCACGGCTGTGCTGTGAGACCATTCTGCGCTTAAACAGCACCGCGGAGGACAAGCTGGGCGCGGCCAAGGAGCTGACAGGCCGTGTCCTGCTCCTCCTGGGGGTGAGGGCGTGAAGCCCGTCCTTCGGGAAGCCCTGGTGGTGGAGGGGCGGTACGACAAAAACACCGTCAGCCAGGTAGTGGACGCCCTCATCCTGGAGACCCGCGGCTTTGGTGTGTTCTCAGACCCGGAGCTTGTGGGGCTTCTGCGGACGCTGGCCCGCGCAAGGGGCCTTGTGATCCTCACCGACTCCGACGCCGCCGGATTCCTCATCCGCGGCCGCCTGCGGGGTTCGCTGGCAGGGGAGAACGTGAAGCACGCCTACATCCCGGATATCCCCGGCAAGGAGCGGCGGAAATCCGCGCCGTCAAAGGAGGGGAAGTTAGGGGTGGAGGGCGTGTCCGGCGAGGTCATCCTGGACGCTCTGCGCCGTGCGGGAGCCTCCTTTGAGCACGAGAGCGTCCCCGTGAACCGGGGGACCATCACCAAGGCCCACCTCTACGCCCTGGGCCTCACCGGCACAACCGGGAGCGAAGCGAAGCGGGCGGCGCTGAAAAAGAAGCTGGGCCTGCCCCAGCGGCTCACCACCAACGCCCTTTTGGAGGTGCTGAACGCCCTGATGGACCTGGAGACGCTGGAGGCGCTCACGCGAGACGGTCCTCCAGAATAAGCGCCCCCAGGTGGGTGATCAGCAGGACGGCCTGGGGCGTCCGGTAGAGATCGGCCAGAAAACGGTGGGTATGTACGTTGTGGGCCGTCAGGGGCCCCGTGTAGACGGCCAGCAGCAGGTCCGCCGCCAGCAGGACGGCGGAAAATATCAGTCCCGCCTTGATCAGCAGATACGCCGGCCTGGAGATGCGCCGGCGCTTGAACCGGCTTGGTCTTGACATACGCGATCCCTCCCTGTATCTATCATTTTACCGGCCAGGGACGGCGATTGCAATGCGTAAATCTTATGCGAATATCCAATTATAACCAGCCACTCGCGACGTTCCTTTTGCGTCGTCGCTCAAGCCGCTTTACCTCGCCCTCCCTTTGGTCGGGCTCAGGCGCAGGCTTGGCTCCTCCTCTCCCCAGCGGGCTTTGCCCGCCGGGGGCCCCGGTTACTTCGTCAGCCGTCTTGGCAATACCAATGGAAATTCCCTGCGCCGCCTTCCTCGTCTGGCGCGAAAAATCCTCGCCGCTCGGGGACGTGTCGTAGGGAAACATTGTGAACCTACCTATTTACATATTTTATTGGTCGGGAGCCTGTGGTGATGCAAAGGCTCCTTGGTTTGCTTCATGCTATTTCCAGTTCAGCGACCTGTATGAGGATGTCCTCAAGCTCCTGGGGCATGTCATCGAGAATGCCTATGTCACGGTAGTGGATGACGATCTCTTGCGGAGCACTGCGGGAATACTTCTTGGCCCGTTCTCCGACCTCGATGCGCTTGATGAAGGTGTGGAGAAGCTCCGGGGTCAGCTCATTTATCTCCGTGTACTTGTGGGCGTTCTCCAGAAAACGGTCAAAGTTGGTGGTGGAGTCCTTCAAGTCTTGTAAGCGGCCAGCCAACTCCGGGAGTGCGTTCTTGATGTGCTCCTGCTCCGTAATATACTCGTTGGAGAGTATTCTGTACTGCTCATCTGGAATCCTGCCAAGGACGTTATCCTCGTATAGACGCTTGAACAGGGACATGAGCTCTGACTGGCGTTTTGTCATCGCGGCTATCTGTTTCTCAAGACCACGGATTTCCTTTTGGGCCTCTTTTGTGCGTTTCATGCCGATGTATTCCGCGAACCTGCGTTCGTTCTGTCTTGCGAAGTGGGTGATCCGACGGAGGTCGTCAAGGACGATAGCGTTGAGGTCAGCTTCAAGAATGTAATGGGTCGAACAGACGTCCTTGCCCTTCTTCTTGTAGGTGGAACACATAAAGCAGTTTTTGGAGGAGTCCATTGTGTGGGAACGGTGTAGCACCATAGTCCCGCCGCAGTCCTTGCAATAGACGAGGCCGGAGAACATATCCTGCTCGTCAAAATTCGTGCGCCGGCGCTTGTGCTTGCGGATGTCCTGCACGATCTCCCATGTCTGTTTGTCGATGAGCGGTTCATGCGTTCCTTCGAAGCGGAGCTGCTCTGACTCAGGGCGTTTGATCTTTTTCTTGTTCTTGTAGGAGATCGTGGTCGTCTTCATATTGACCGTCACGCCCAGGTAAACCTCATCCTCCAGTATTTTACTCACCGTAGCTGACGACCAGGCATATGGCTTTGAAATGTCGAGGGTTGAGAGCTGTACGCCATATTTTGTGTAATAGTGGTATGCCGGTGAAGGGATCTCCTCTTGCCGAAGCTGGTTGGCTATCCTCGTCGGGCCGAGGCCGGAGGCGCAGAGGGCGAAGATGCGTTTGACCACCGGAGCCGTGTCCGGGTCTGGTACAAGATGCCGTTTGGGGTCGTCCGGGTCTTTCATGTAACCGTAGTTTGGGCGTGATGCGATCCTCGCGCCAGTCTCGGCCTTGATTTTCACCGATGAACGTCCTTTTTGGCTGGTGTCCTTGGCGTACATCTCGTTGATGATGTTCCTGAACGGCGTAAAATCGTTGGTCGATTCCACGAGGCTGTCCACCCCGTCGTTGACGGCTATGAACCGCACACCGTAGCTGGGGAACACTAACTCGGTGTACTGGCCCACCTGAAGGTACTCCCTGCCGAGGCGGGACAGGTCTTTGACGATCAGCGTTCCTACCTGCTCCGATTCTATGAGCTCCATGACCTCCTGCCACCCGGGGCGGTTGAAGTTGGTACCTGTGTAACCGTCGTCGTATATAAATTTTGTGTTGGTGAAGCCTTTGTCGGCGGCGTACTTCTCTAACAATAGTCTTTGATTCTGGATGCTGTTGGAGTCATCCTCCTTACCGCTTCGCTTCTGCATATCCTCCTGGCTCAGTCGTCCGTAGAGGATGGTGTATTTTTCCTGGCTTGCCATATTTCCTCCTGTTACAATAAATTTACCCCAACTTCGTGGCAGGCGGCCACGGGCGAGGGGCATCTCGTTGCCCAAGCTG
>CANQTW010000014.1 GCA_947626845.1 uncultured Oscillospiraceae bacterium
ACCATCCGCAGACTGTAACCCATGTCCCTTCCCGATGTGTTACCTATGTTGCTCTTGACATTGAACCCGCCCCTACGAACAAGCCGGAAGATTCCCGTTTCTACGCAAGCATTTAAAAATTCTCGTAGGGGCGGGTTCTAAACCCGCCCGTTTCTTCACGCCTCCGCAGCGGGCTCCAAGAGGGTCAGCGTTTTTCTGTCCGCGTCCAGGCGGGCGCGGACGCCGATGGGAAGGACGCCGATGGGCTCCGCGTGGCCGATGTTCACGTTGTACAAAATAGGAAGCTCCGGATGATGGGCCTCAAAGCCCACCACCTTGCGGTAGACCTCTTTGTAGGACTCGTATTTGCTCCGTCTCGCGGGCTTTCCCACGAGTATGCCCCGAATGACATCAAAAAGCCCCTGGGCCGCGAAGTTACGAAGATACCAGGTGAGCATATCGCAGGAGGGGTCGTCCTCGCTGGTCTCCAGAAACATGAGCTTTCCCGCCCACTTTTCCTTTGTGGGCCAGAGGGACGTCCCTAAAAGCTCCACAAAGACGTCGATACACCCGCCTAAAAGCTCCCCCTCCACGGCTCCTTTCCCCTGGAGGACCTCATAGCCGATTTTTTCCGGGTGGTAGGGCTTCAGGGTATTCATATTCTCCTCGCTCCACCAGATCTTCTCGTCCTCGTCGTCGTACCAGTAGGGCGCGGATGGGATATCCAACGTCTCAGGGGGATCAAAAAGGGTCTTGCGGATCATCTGGTCGGTGTAGTCGTTGATCCTGACATACTCCGAAAAATTCGTCATGACGCTGGCCCCGTAGTAAGAGATAAGGCCGGCCTTGTACATCATGAAGTGGTTGGTGGTGGTGTCGGAAAAGCCCGTAAAAATCTTGGGGTTTTCCCGAAGAACGTCAAAGTCGATATAGGGCAGGAGCCTTATGGTGTCATCCCCTCCGATAGAGTTAAAAACGGCCTTGACGCTCCGATCCCGGAAGGCGTCCATGAGGTCGGAGGCCCTGGCTTCCGGGTGTTCGTAGAGGTATTGCCTGCCCTTTAAGGCGTTGGGCATGACCTTGACGTTGAGGCCGAAGTCCCGCTCCAGGCGCTCTTTGGCGATATGGAGCTTGTGAATGGCCCAGGGTTCCCCCAACGTCCCCTCGGAGAGGCTGACGATGGCACAGGTGTCGCCGGGGCGCAGACGCGGGGGCTTTATCATGTGGTCCACTCCTTACTTCTTCACGCCTCCATAACGACGGTCACGGGATTGATAGGCCAATATCGCGGCGTCCATGTCCTTTTCGGTAAAATCCGGCCAGAGGGTGTCGGTGAAATAAAACTCCGCGTAGGCCGACTGCCACAGGAGGAAGTTGGAGATGCGCTCCTCCCCGCTGGGGCGGATGATCAGGTCGGGGTCCGGCATCCCGGCGGTGTACAGGTACTTTGAAAGCACCGCCTCGCTCATCTCCTCCCGCTCCGGGTCGGACGCCCACGCCCGGACGGCGTGGATGATCTCGTCCCGTCCTCCGTAATTGACGCAGAGGTTGGCCTGGGTGTGGGTCTTTAGGGTCTCGTCGATGGCCTCCACCCTGTCGATGAGCGCGCGAAGCTCCGGGGACAGGGGCGTAAGGTCGCCCAGTACCCGTATGCGCACGTTCTCACGGCGCATCTTCTCGATGGCCTCCTCCAGGTACTTTTTCAAAAGGCCCATGATGGCGGAGACCTCCTCTGCCGAGCGCTTCCAGTTCTCCGTGGAGAAGGCGTAGACGGTGAGGTATTCGATCCCCAAGTCCCGGCAGTAGGAGGCGATCCGCCGGAAGGTCTCGGCGCCGGCGGCGTGGCCCGCCGTGCGGGGCAGGCCCCGCTTTTGCGCCCAGCGCCCGTTGCCGTCCATGATGATGGCAATATGACGGGGCAGGACCGTCCCCTGCCCCGCCGTCTTTTGTTGTTTTTCCGTGTTCGCCATCAGATGGAGGTCAGTTCCTTTTCCTTCTTGGACGTGCACTCGTCCACCTTCTTGATGTAGTCATCGGTCATGGTCTGGAGGTCCTTCTCCATGATCTTCAGGTCATCCTCGGTGACGTCCGACGCCTTCTGCATCTTCTTGAATTTTTCGTTGGCGTCACGGCGCACGTTGCGCACCGCGGTCTTGGCGGTCTCGGCGTACTTGCGCACCTGCTTGATGAGGTCGGCGCGGCGCTCCTCGGTGAGCTGGGGGAAGGCAAGGCGGATGACGGAGCCGTCGTTCTGGGGGTTGATGCCCACGTCGGAGGCCAGGATGGCCTTTTCGATGGACTTCAGGAGGGACTTGTCCCAGGGCTGGATGACCAGGGTGCGGGGGTCCGGGGAGGAGATGGTGCCCACCTGGTTGATGGGCGTGGGGACGCCGTAGTAGTCCACGCGCAGATGGTTCAGCACCGCGGCGTTGGCGCGGCCCGCCCTGACGGTGGCGAACTGGCTCTCCAACGCCTCGATGGTCTTGTTCATCTTGTCAAGATATTCCTTAAAAGCTGCGTCGTCGGTGTACATGATTTATCCTCCTTAAGATTATTGATTATGATAAAACACGCGGTTTATGGCCCTTGCGGATGGCGGTTATTTGACAACGGTGCCGATCTTCTCCCCCAAAATGGCCCGCTTGATGTTCTCCGGGTCCTTCAGGGCGAAGAGGAGGACGGGGATGCTGTTGTCCATGCTGAGGCTTGTGGCGGTGGAATCCATGACGGCCAGGTGCTTGGCCAGCACGTCATCGTAGGAGATATGGTCGAATTTCACGGCCTCCGGGTCCTTCTTCGGGTCGGCGGAGTAGACGCCGTCCACGTTCTTAGCCAGGAGGATCACGTCGGCGTTGATCTCGGCGGCCCGAAGGACGGCGGCGGTGTCTGTGGAGAAATATGGGCTGCCGGTGCCGCAGCCGAAGATGACGATGCGGCCCTTGCGGAGGTGGCTGTCGGCCTTGAGGCGGATATAGGGCTCAGCGATGGAGCTCATCTGCACCGCGGTCTGGACACGAACCTGGGCGCCCATATGCTCCAAGACGTCCGCCACGGCCAGGCAGTTCATGACGGTGGCCATCATGCCCATGTGGTCGGCGCGGGTGCGCTCCATGAGGCCCCCGCCGTCCTTGACGCCGCGCCAGAAGTTGCCGCCGCCGATGACGATGCCGATCTCCACGCCCATATCGGCGCACTCCTTGACCACCTTGCAGACGCTCTCGATGACCTTGAAATCAAGGCCGAAGCCCCGCTCCCCCGCCAGCGCCTCGCCGGAGAGCTTTAAAAGTACCCGCTTGTAGACAGGTTTCGCGTTGTCCATTTTTTGTTCCTCCCACACAACATTTTGAGTTTTGTGTAAAGTTAACATCATTATAGCCCATCTTCGCCAAAATTGGAAGTGGGTATTTGGATATTTACAAAAAATTCGGTTTTGACGAAGGGGGAGGACATGATTTCCGGCGCTTTCAAGCCTTTCCATTCCTTCCAACCATTTATTCTTTAAAAATCCGCCCTCCTGACGTATAATGTTTTTACCCGTATCAGCTGGGACACGTCAGGAGGGGTTTTTATGGACATTCAGGCCATCGGCAGCAGGGCCTTTGCGGTTTACATCGGGGAACCGGAGCTGCAAAAAAGACATATCGAGCCGCGGAACATCACCGTCAGCACAGCCAGGGAGCTGGTGCGGAACGTGCTGGACTGTCCGGACACGGGCACAGTGAGCCTGGAGCTTTTTCCGGGGAGGCATGAGCTGCTCATCTTCGTCCGGCGCAGCTCCGGGGAGCCGGAATTTTATGAATTTTCCGATTTTGAAACGGTGCTGTCGGCTCTGGCCGCTTTGCCGCGGGGCTCCGCGTCATCGCTTTTTTATCTTCACGGGGTCTACATACTGGCCGTATGGCCGGGCGAGGGGGCGCGTATCCAGGCCCTTTGCGAGTTCGGGCGGGCGGTGAAACGGGAGCCGGCGTACCTTCTCCATCTGCGCGAGCACGCGGTCACAATCGCCGACGGGGACGCCTCCGAGACGCTGGGGCGGTATTTTTCCTGCGCGGCCTCTCCGAAAGCCCCATAAAAAATTGCCATTTTCCCCTTTTATTTTTTCTTCCCATGTGGTATAATCTCAAAAGGACGGGAGTCGAACCCCCGTCACCTTACTGTGTAAAAAAAGGGGGTGACTCCATGCCGAGGCAGAAGGGCGTCAAGCCTGTGGCGCAGAACAGAAAGGCCTACCACGATTATTTCATCGAGGACAGGTTCGAGGCCGGAATAGAGCTTTTCGGCACGGAGGTCAAGTCCATCCGGGCGGGCAGCGTGAATCTGAAGGATTCCTTCTGCACCGTCAAGGACGGGGAGCTTTTCGCCCACGGACTGCACATCTCTCCCTATGAGAAGGGCAACATCTTCAACCGGGACCCCATGCGGCCCAAGAGACTTTTGATGCACAGGCGGGAGATCAACAAGCTCCAGGCCAGGACCCAGCAGGACGGCCTGACGCTGATTCCCCTTTCGCTGTACCTGAAGGACTCCCGCGTAAAGGTGGAGCTGGGCCTTGCCCGCGGCAAGAAGCTTTATGACAAGCGGGACGCCGCCGCCCGACGGGACGCCGACAGGGAGATTGACCGCACCATGAAGGAAAAATTCAGATAAAAGTCTAATGGTGTGAAGTCAAGAATGCAATAAGAGAAAATTTGCGAAAGAAGTACCCCACAAGAGTAGTAACCAGGGAAAAAGGCAACACCAATCCAAGCCCTGCCCCTGGGATTTTTTGAAACAGGGCTGGCAGCGTCAAAGGGGAGAGTGAATGCTCAGCCCTCCGGCGGGATATACAGGCGGTTGTCCTTCAGCAGTCGAAAGACAAGCCGAACCAGTTTTCTGGCAGTTAAAGCGAGTGCGCGTTTATGCTGGAACTGGTTGACCTCCTTGAATTTGAGGTCGTAGTAGCGCCGAAACTCGGAGTCGCATCTTCTCACGGAGTTGGCGGCTTCCAGCAGGTAGTAGCGGAGGAAACGGTTGCCGGACTTGATGAGTTGGGTGTGCTGGGCCTCAAACTCACCGGACTGGTGCTGTGTCCAGACGAGGCCGGCGTACTTGGCAACAGAGGCTTGCGATTGAAATCGGTTGATGTCGCCGATCTCAGCGATGATGCCGGCGGAGTAGACCTTACCGATGCCGGGGATCGAAGTCAACGTGTTAGGAATGATCTCAAACTGCTGCTCGATGGCCTTGTCCAGCGTTTTGATCTGGCTCTCCAGGGCGCGCATGGCGGCGATGGAGACGGACATGGCCTGGTTCACCGAATCGTTTACCGTCTTGGGCAGCCGGTAGGAGCCTTTGGCAGCGGCTTGAATGGTCTTGGCAGTGGCCTCCGGGTCAGCAAACCGGCCGCGTCCGGCTTCGGAGACAAACGAGGCAAGCTCTTCCAAATCCGCGTTTGCCAGGTCGTCGGCGGTTTCGAAGTGCTCCATAAGGGACAGGGTGGTGGCGCTGGTATTCGGAATGTCGCTGGCCTGGGCGATGCCGGAGCACTTGAGGAATAAGTAGTTGGCGAAGCGCTGTTTCTCCCGCGTGAGATTCTGGACCGCGTAGAATCTGGCCCTGGTCAGTGTCTGGAGCGCTTTGTAGCGGTAGTCGTCCATGTAGACCTCCTTCCCGATCCTTCCGAATCGGAGATGGTCGGCGATGACGAAGGCGTCCACAAAGTCATTCTTGGGCAGGTCCGGGTAGGCTTCCTTGAACTTCCTGACCTGCTTGGGATTGAGGACATGGAGCTTCCTTTGGAACTGACTCAGCTTCCCATCCTCCCGGAGCGCGTATACCAGGCTGTCTCCGTAGACAGAGGTGGATTCCATGCCGATGACCACATCGCGGAGTCCCATAGCCCCCATCGCCGACACGATCTTCTCTGTCAGCAGTTTAGCACCGCCCCGGTTGTTTTGTAAAGAGAAGCTGCCATACTTGCTGCCGTCCGGTCTCATGAGGTAAGCCACGTTGTTTCTGCTTCCCACATCAATGCCAACGTAAAGTGGATCCATATTTTTCACCTCCCCGCAGTGGGATTTCAGGACCAGCAGGCAAAGGGATACCCATGGTAACCGGAGCGTCAGCAACCTCGCGTATTAGAATCATTCCGGAGCGAGCCGATGCGAAAGCCCTCACTGCTGAAAGGGCGGTCTTGCTTCCGGCAAACAGCTAATGAGTTTGCAGCTTACTTCCGGTCCAGGGGGACTGACTTTGCATGAAGCCGCCTTGCGGCGCAACGGGAGGAATAAGAACTTGTCCCTGCTGTCCTACAGCCATTGTACCACGGGCATCCCTTTGCCTGCTGGTTTTCCGGAGTGAATGACAGATAACACTTACAAAATTCCTGTCAAATCTTATTATACGAGGAGAAATCATTATGGCAAATCCCATCGCGACCATTGAAATGGAGGACGGCAAGGTCATCAAGGCCGAGCTCTACCCCGACATCGCTCCCATATCCGTGGCGAATTTCATCAGCCTCGCCGGCAAGGGCTTTTACAGCGGCCTGATCTTCCACCGCGTCATCAAGGACTTTATGATCCAGGGCGGCTGCCCCAAGGGGAACGGCACCGGCGGTCCCGGCTACTGCATCAAGGGCGAATTTTCCGCCAACGGCGTGGCCAATCCCCTCAAGCATGAGCGCGGCGTTCTCAGCATGGCCCGCACCAACGTCCCCGACTCCGCCGGCAGCCAGTTCTTCATCGTCCACGCCGATTCCCCCCATCTGGACGGCCAGTACGCCGCCTTCGGCAAGGTCATCGAGGGCATGGACGTGGTGGATGAGATCGCGTCTACCAGGGTGGACTACAACGACAAGCCCCGCAAGCCCCAGGTGATGAAGTCCGTCACCGTGGAGACCTTCGGCGTGGACTACGGCGAGCCCCAGAAGGTGTGACCATGAAAACAGCCATCATCACCGGTGCCTCCTCCGGCCTCGGCAAGGAATACGCCCTGCAGTTGAAGGCCAATTTCCCCGATGTGGAGCAGGTCTGGCTCATCGCCCGGCGCAAGCCCCTCCTGGATGAGCTCGCTATGAAGCTGGACATCCCGGCGGTGTCCATGCCGCTGGATCTTACAAGCGACGCCGACCTCGGCGCCCTGGCCCGGAAGCTCAGCGAGGAGAACCCCGATGTGACCGTGCTGGTGAACTGCGCCGGGTGCGGGTATCTTGCCAACGTGGCGGAAACCGACCCGCAGCTGCTCTCCCGCATGACCGATCTCAACATCCGTGCCATGACGCTGGTGACCAGGGCGGCGCTCCCCTACATGGGCGAGGGGGCGAAGATCGTCAACGTAAGCTCCATCGCCAGCTTCTGTCCCAACGCCAGAATGACGGTGTACAGCTCCACCAAGGCCTATGTCTCCAGCTTCTCCCTGGGACTGCGCGAGGAGCTGCGGGAGCGGAAAATTTCCGTCACCGCCGTCTGCTCCGGCCCCATGGATACGGAGTTTTTGGACGTGGGGGGCATCAAGGGCAATTCCAAGATGTTCAAGACCCTCCCCTACTGCGACCCGAAAAAGGTGGCCGCGGGGTCATATAACGCCGTGAAGGCCGATCACGCCTTCTTCACCCCCAGAGCCTTTTTTAAGCTCTACCGATTCCTTGCGAAGGTCCTTCCCAGCACCCTGATCGTCAAGCTGGCAAAGACCTGATCTACGATAGATTCAACATTCAAATCCATTTTTCGCGGCGGCTTTGCCGCCGTGAAAAACCCCTCTTTCCACCAAACGCGAGCCCAGCGCCAGCGGGTCCGATTTGGAGAGGAGGAGCAGAGCCCGCGCCTGAGCCCTGGCCCAAACGCCCTTGGCGTCTGGGACGGGGCGAGGTAAAGCGGCTCTTGCGACGACGAGGGGGCGTACCGGTTTCGACGGGGACGCGGAAGCTTGAATAGCGGGCGGATGGGCCTGACATCCTTAAAACGGGCAATTATAAATTAAAGAACAACGATTACGCTGTTCCTGTCGCTGCTTAAGCAGTGACCGTTCCACCCCGGAGGTCAACGGCCGGGGATGGGGCGTCGATGAGTTGAGAACGTGAGCGCGCAAAGCTTTGAGCGCGCCATGCACAATGAAGCTACCGGACTTTCAGGCGTGACGGCTTGCCTGTAAGCGAGGGAAACGGGGCGACCCGCAATAACCGTCTGCGCCCGGAGAAGTTCAGGGGGATGTGTTTTCGGACGCGGGTTCAACTCCCGCCGCCTCCACCATAAAAAAGCAGCCCTTTAGGGCTGCTTTTTTATGGTGGAGGCACGATTGTATCGTTTAGCGCATTTCATCAGCCCTGCAAACGGGAAGTTACCCTATACTCATAACATATACCTGACATGGATTCCATTCATCCCACAAGGTAGGAAACACCTCAAATTCCTTAAAACCAAGAGAAAGATAAAATTTGTTTGTTCTGTCATATTCTTTATATTTGCCCATTTGGACTGTTTTGACCTGAATAAAGGAATATCCCTGTTTCACTGCTTCTTCTCTGGCTCTTCTGAATAATTCCCGCCCGATCCCTTTCCGATGAAACTCTTTCAAAACGCCCATAACGTACAATTCCACTGTAGCGCGGCCTGTTTCTTTCAAATACAGGAAACCGACAGGACAATCACTTTCAAAAGCGCAAAAGAATATTTTTTGGCCGCTCTCCGCAATGTATGCCTCTCTTGCCTCCGGAATTCCAAACCAATCCGGAAGCGATTCAAGGATATGTCTTGTTATGCTTTTCTTCTCCCTATCGTCTGTGATTTGCCTTATCTCCATTGTATCTGCTTTCTCCTATAACTCCCGATTAGTCAGTCTGTACCGACAAAAATTATACCATATCCATTAGCGAAAAACAATCCGCAGTTTGCCCCGTTCCGCCTATCCAGACTGTCAAGGGCCGGAGCATATTTTTCCCGTGAGGTGTTCTTTTACTAATGGGTCATGTCCACCATAAAAAAGCAGCCCTAAAGGGCTGTTTTTTTGGTGGAGACACGATTGTATCAGAAGGGGAACCATGACGGTTCCCCAGAAATTCATCGTGGTACATGCTAATCATTCATTGGTGATTTTTCAAGCATCCGAAAATTAACTAACGGTAAAAATTAATTCCCTTTATTAAATTGATGTTCAATAGACTTTTGAGTTCCAATCAACTATACTGTCCTCAGAATCGATTCAAAGATCATGAAGGAGATAGTTGAACATGACAATTGGAAATGTGATCAAAAAATACAGAAAGAATAAAGGGATGACACAGGAGGAGATGGCCTCCAGGCTCGGCGTGACCGCTCCCGCAGTGAATAAATGGGAAAAGGGCAACGCCCTGCCGGATGTCGCTTTGCTCGCCCCTATCGCCCGATTGTTTGGTATTACGACAGACGAACTTCTGTCCTTTAAGGACGAGCTGACAGACGAAGAAATAAACCGATATTTATCGGAGATTCAAAAAGACCTGGAGAGCAAAGACTACCATGAGGTATTTCTTTCCGTAAAGGAAAAAATCGAGGAATACCCTAATTGTGAAAAATTGATCTGGCAGGCGGCGGTCATTCTGGACGCAAAACGAATGACCGCGGAGCTTCCAAATAAAGACAGGTATGACAGCGTGATATTCGGATGGTTCGAGCGGTGTCTGCTCTCCAAAGATGAACGAATGCGTAATCAGGCGGCAGATTCGCTGTTCAATGCGTTTATTCGGCAAAAGAATTATAAAAAAGCCGTGCAGTATTTGGATTATTTCTCATTAGAAAATCCGGAACGCAAGCGCAAGAAAGCACTTGTGGACAGTAAAACAGGAAAACGGGCAGAAGCCTATCGTGCCTACGAGGAATTGATTTATACCGGATATCAGCACATACAAATGACATTAAATGATTTGCGCATTCTTTATATGGAAGACGACGATCATGAAATGGCAAAAAAACTGGTTGAAGTTTCGTCCTCTGTTGCGTCTGCATTTGAAATGGGCAAATACAATGAGGTTTGTTTTGGACTGCATGTTGCGATTTGGGAAAAAGATGCCGCGTGGACGGCACAGCTTATGCGGGAAATATTGGACAGCATCGGAACGATAGGTGATTTTTCAAAATCCAAGCTTTATCAACACATGATGATAAAGTCTCTTGACCCTGATTTTTCAGTCGGTTTAAGGCAGGAGCTTTTGAAGTCTCTCGGAGACGCAACCTTTCAATATATGCAGGGAAATGAGGACTGGGAAAAACTGAAAAGCGATGTTTATGAATAACCCATGGCATTGTCAGAACAACTGTTTGAAGTCAAAAACCCATAAAAACTGCCGTGCGTCGGCAATAGAAAAACGCCGTGAAAGAGAGCGCTATCGGATAGGCCGCTTGCGCTCTCAATCCACTATGGTTTTGTGAGATTAAGATGATATGATTGGAACCCTTCTCAATTTGCACAAAAATCGGGCTGAATATTTGTACAATGTGTTGATTTTCCACTTTCACCCTTGAAATTATACATAAAGAATAGCATAATGTAGTGAGAAAAATGTGTTTGGGAGGCGTTTTATGACACGGCTCAACAACGACTGGGAATTTACACCGGAGTGGAACGAGGAGTTTCTTTCCGGCGCGGGGACATACGAGCCGGTGCGGCTTCCCCACACGGTAAAGGAGACGCCTCTCCACTATGTTGACAGCGAGAGCTATCAGATGATCTGCGGATACCGCCGCGTCCTGCGCGTCCCCGATGACGCCGCCGGCAGGCGGGTCTTTCTGCGATTTGACGGGGCGGCCCACATCGCCACTGTTTTCTTGAACGGGCAGGCGCTCATGACCCACCGGTGCGGCTACACCGCCTTCCGCGTGGAGGTGACGGACGCATTGCGGCCCGGTGACAACCTCCTGGCGGTGCGGCTGGACACCACGGAGAATCCCCAGGTCCCGCCCTTCGGCTACGTGATCGACTACCTGACCTTCGGAGGGCTCTACCGGGACGTGTGGATGGACATCCGGCCCCGCAAAATGATCTCCGAACTCTTTGTGACCACGCCGGATTTGCGCTCGGTAAACATCTCCTGCAAGGCCGACCTGGGGCCGGAGGACTCCCTGCGCTTTGATATCCTTGATCCGTCGGGCCGCGCCGTCCTGTCGGCGGCGGATACCGACGGAAAACGCAAGACTTACCGCCCGGACGGGAAAATCCGTCCCTGGAGCGTGGACGATCCGGCGCTCTACACCTGTCGGGCCACCCTGCTGGAAAACGGCGTGGAGGGAGACGTTTTTGAGACCGTATTTGGCTTCCGCACGGCGGAATTTAAAGCCGACGGGTTCTATTTGAACGGGAAAAAGCTCTTTCTGCGGGGCCTCAACCGGCACCAATCCTATCCCTACATAGGCTACGCCGCCCCGGAGAGCCTCCAGCGGGAGGACGCCAGGATACTGAAGCGGGAGCTTTGCTGTAACGCCGTCCGCACCAGCCACTATCCCCAGAGCCAGTATTTTATCGACGAGTGCGACAGGCAGGGGCTTCTGGTGTTCACCGAGTTTCCCGGCTGGCAGCACGTGGGCGATATCCGCTGGCAGGATCAGGCGGTGGAAAATCTGCGGGAGATGATCACCCAGTACCGCAACCACCCCAGCGTCATCCTGTGGGGCGTGCGTATCAATGAGAGCCTCGACTACGACGATTTTTACACCCGCACCAACGCCGAGGCCCACGCGCTCGATCCCAGCCGCGCCACCTCCGGCGTTCGGGACAGGGTGCAGAGCAGCTTTTTAGAGGACGTATACGCCTACAACGATTTCTCCCACAACGGCGCCAACGCCTGGTGCCGTGAGAAGAAAGACGTGACGCCCGACATGGGCAAGGCGCTTCTGATCTCCGAGTCCGTAGGCCACATGTTCCCCACCAAGCCCTTTGACCCCTGGGAGAAGCGTCAGGAGCACGCTCTGCGCCACGCCAGGGTCATGGACGCCGCCATGGCGGACGGGGAGCACGCCGGCTTTTTCGGCTGGTGTATGTTCGACTACAACACCCACAGGGATTTCGGCTCCGGGGACCGTATCTGCTATCACGGCGTACTGGACGCCTTTCGGAATCCCAAGCTGGCCGCCGCGGTCTACGCCGCCCAGGGGAACGAGACGCCGGTGCTGGAGGTGGGGTCCTCCATGGATATCGGCGAGTATCCCGCCTGCGATCCGGGGGCGGTCTGGGTCTTCACCAACGCCGATGAGGTGCGGCTCTACCGGAACGGATACTTTGTGACAACGTTGAAGTCCGGCGCGGCCTTCAAGGCCCTGCCCCGAAGGCCCCTGGAGGTGACGGACACCATCGGGGAGCTTTTGGAGACCTGCGAGGGCTTTGACAAGGCCAAGGCCGCCGCCGTCCATGAGGTGCTGATGACGCTGAAGGGCCGGGGCGTGGAGGGCCTCTCCCCCGCCGCCAGGCTGAAGGCCGGCGCGGCGTTGAAAAAATACGGCCTCACCCTGGCCGACGCGGGGCGGCTCTACGGCAAATACATGTCCAACTGGGGCGGCATGTCCACCGTCTGGCGGTTCGACGCCTTCAAGGACGGGGCGCTTGTCTCCTCCGTCACCAGAGGGGGCGCCTCCGGCGATCTCCGTCTGGAGGTGAAGGTCAGCTCCACCGCCCTTCGCGAGGGGGACGCTTACGATATGAGCGCGGTACGGGTGCGGCTTTTGGACGGCTGCGGGAATCTGGCCCCCTACGCCCAGCTGCCCGTGACCTTCACCGTCAGGGGGGACGCCGAGATCGTGGGGCCCCGCACCGCCGTTTTAGAGGGCGGTTCCACAGGCACGTACATCAAAACGGCGGGGCGCGCCGGGAGCGCCGTGCTCACCGTTTCATCGGCTCAGACAGAGCCGGTAGATGTAAACTTTACAATATGGGAGGAACGCAAATGAAGCTGACAACTTCGCAGAAGATCGCCTTCGGCATCGGCGCCGTGGGCAAGGACATGGTCTACGCCCTGTCCGCCACCTATGTGATGTACTACTATCAGGACATCCTGCACCTTTCCTCAGTCTTTGTGGGCACCATCCTCATGATCGCCCGCATCTTTGACGCCCTGAATGACCCCTTTATGGGAATCTTGGTGGCCAAGACCAAGACGAGATGGGGCCGCTTCCGCCCCTGGCTCCTGTCCGGCTCCATCCTCAACGCCTTCACCCTCTACGCCCTCTTTGCCGCGCCCAGCGTCCAGGGCACCGGCCTCATGGTGTATTTCACCGTCATCTATATCCTCTGGGGCACCACCTACACCATGATGGACATCCCCTACTGGTCCATGATCCCCGCCATCACCACCACCGCCGCTGACCGGGAGAACCTGTCCGTCATCGGGCGCACCTGCGCCGGCGTGGGTTCCGCCTTGATCCAGGTGGGAACGGTCATGGCCGTGGGCTTTTTGGGCGGCGACAACGAGCGGCGGGGCTTCGCCCTTTTCGCCCTGATCGTATCTGTCATTTTCGTCATCGCCGAGATCTTCTGCTCCCTGAAGGTGCGGGAGCATGATATAGGCCGCATGGAGACCTCCACCATCCCCCAGATGTTCAAGGCCCTGTTCCGCAACGACCAGGCCATGATCACGGTGCTGGCGATCCTCATGATCAACAGCGCCCTGTACCTCACCAGCAACCTGATCATCTACTTCTTCAAGTACGACTTCGGCGGCGCCGGATGGAAGGGCAGCTACACCATGTTCACCATGGTGGGCGGCGTATTCCAGATTTTAGGCATGATGGTGGTCTATCCGCTTCTGCGCAAAAAATTCGGCAACACCCAGATTTTCAAGGGCGCTTTAGGGACCGCCATGCTGGGCTACGCCCTCATTCTGGCCGTATGCTTTGCGGGCTTTTCCTCAAATATGATCCTCATCTGCGTCTGCGGCGCTCTTGTGTTCGCCGCCAACGGCATCCTGACGGTGCTGACCACAGTGTTCCTCTCCTCCTCCGTGGACTACGGGGAGCTGAAAACCGGCAAGCGGGAGGAGTCCGTCATCTTCTCCATGCAGACCTTCGTGGTGAAGGCCGCCTCAGGCCTGGCCGTATTCATCACCGGCATCGGCATCAAAATGATCGGCCTTGTGGGCGATACCGAGGAAACGGGCGAAATCATCGCCCAGACCGCCTCCACCATCACGGGCCTTCGCCTGCTCATGACCATTTTGCCCATCATCGGGCTTGTGACAGCGTTCGCCTTCTTCGTGAAGAAATTCACCCTGACGGACAAGCGGGTGGAGGAGATCGCCCAGACGCTCCAAAACAGAAAGGGCGTTGAGTAATGCGGATAAGCTGGAAAGCGCTGGTCGACACGGCGGAGGGGCGGAAAACCCTCTCCGGCCAGGCCCGCTTTGACTGGAACAGCGTCCTGCGCCTCGCCGCCGATCTGCCGGAGGGCGTCATCGTCTCCGTCACCGCCAGGATCTGTCTGGCGGCGCTGGAGCGGGACAGGGTCTTCATGAACGGCTACCAGACCTGGACCTCCTGCCCGGAGTACGGCATCCATGACCGCATCTGGGACCTCCGGCGTGTGCCGGAGAGCGCCGTCCGGAAATACGCCTTTGACCGCTACGGGGACTACCACTTCGTCCACTACCCCTGTCGGGAGGGCGTCACCCACGGCTTCTCCTGGTGCTATCTCCGCCGACATAACGACTTTCGGCTCCTGGCCTCTCTGGACGAAACGCCCGGTTATACCATGTTCACCTACGACGCCGGCCTGGCGGTCCTCTATTTGGAGCGGGACTGCAAGGGGATAAAATGCGGCGGGAGGTATCCCCTCTTCGACCTGTATGTTGGCCGCGGCGGCGAGGATCAGGTCTTTGACGGCTGGTTTGAGAGCCTCGGCGTAAAGCCCCTGCCCGCCCCGCCTCTGCGGGGATACACCAGCTGGTATAACCGCTACGAGAACATCACCGAGGAGACCATACGGGCCGATCTGGCGGGCGCCGCCACCCTCCTGTCCCCCGGCGACCTCTTTCAGATCGACGACGGCTGGGAACCGGCGGTGGGCGACTGGCTGGAGGCGGACGGGGAGAAATTTCCCAACGGCCTCAAGGCCCTGGCGGACGGCATCCACGCCGCCGGCTTCAAGGCCGGCCTGTGGCTGGCCCCCTTTGTGGCCAGGACGGATTCCCGCCTTGTACGGGAGCACCCGGACTGGCTACTGCGCGTAGACGGCCAGCCCTGGGTGTTGGGCTCCAACTGGGGCGGCTTCGTGTCCCTGGACATCGACAATCCCGCCGTCACGGACTATCTCCGGCGTGTCTTTGACCGGGTCGTTCGGGAGTGGGGCTTCGACCTTGTAAAGCTCGATTTCCTTTACGGCGCGGCGCCCTTCGGGACGGAGCGTGAAACAAGGGCGGGCCGGATGATCCGTGCCATGGACCTGCTGAGGGAGCTTTGCGGCTCCGCCGCCATATTGGGATGCGGCGTCCCCGTGATGCCCGCCTTTGGCCGTGTGGAATACTGCCGGATCGGCTGTGACGTGAGCCTCACCTGGGATGACAAGCCCTTCATGCGGCTTTGCCACCGGGAGCGTGTCAGCACAAAGCAGGCCATCCTCAACACCCTGTTCCGTCGGGAGCTAAACCACAGGGCGTATCTCAACGACCCGGACGTGTTCTTCCTCCGCGAGGACAACATCGCGCTGCGGGACGATCAGAAGCTCCTGCTGGCCCGCATCAACGCCCTCTTCGGCGGCGTTTTGCTGCTGTCCGACGATCCGGGCGCCTATACGGAAAAGGAGCGCGCCCTTTACCGGGAGCTCCTGGCCCTCTCCAGGGCGGAAAACGTCCGCTTCGACGCCGGCAATCTTATGATCAGCTTCGTTTTGGACGGCGAGGCCTATACCCTGCCCGTCCCGAAGGAGCTGTTTGAATGAGCCCGCGCCTTTGGGGCGCACATTTGTAAAATAAAATGGGTTTTTCCCGACGCACATGTCGCCGGAAAAATTACCGAATTTGAGTTTTTGACAAGCCAGGGCGGGGATTCTTCCCCGCCCTGCTTTATTGCTTCGATAAAGTCAATTTATACAAAAAATGTGTTGCTTTTTCGTGATATTTCTGTTATTATGTTTAGAAAGGAAAAAGGAGGAAGACCAATGGAAAAATTGAAGCTGAACAACAAGCGCACCATCCTGGTGGGCCTGGCCTTTCTGTCCATCAGCGCCTTCTGGCAGATGTATGACAACGTGGTGCCCAAGATTTTGACGCTGACCTTCCACATGCCCGAATCCCTTGCCGGCGTCATCATGGCCGCGGACAACATTCTGGCGCTGTTCCTGCTGCCTCTTTTCGGCGGCCTGTCCGACAGGACGAACACAAAGCTTGGCCGCCGTATGCCCTACATCCTGGGGGGCACCGCCGGGGCGGTGATCCTGATGAACCTCCTGCCCATCCTGGACAACAGCTACGCCGCCGAGGCCGCGCCCTTCAAATTCGCCTCCTTTGTGGTGGTGCTGGGCCTGCTGCTCATCGCCATGGGCACCTACCGTTCCCCCGCCGTGGCGCTGATGCCCGACGTGACGCCCAAGCCCCTGCGGTCCAAGGGCAACGCCATCATCAACCTGATGGGCGCCGTGGGCGGCATCATCTACCTGGGCGTGGCAGCCGTTCTCTATCCCAAGTCAAAGGTGGAGGGCCTTGCCCACGTGGACTATCAGCCCCTCTTTATCATCGTCTCCGCGCTGATGGCCGCGGCGGTGGTGATCCTGCTTATCACCATTCGGGAGCCGAAGCTGGCCTCCGAAAACCAGGCTCTGGAAAAGAAGCACCCGGAGTGGGACCTGGCACGGGACGACGGCTCCGGCAATGAGATTCTGCCAAAGCCGGTGAAGAAGTCTCTGGGCTTCCTGCTGGCCTCCATCGCCCTCTGGTTCATCGGCTACAACGGCGTCACCACCTGGTTCACCACCTATATCGACGTGGTCATGGGCGAGGGCCTGGGCGGCGCGTCCACCTGCCTCATGGTGGCTACCGCCGGGGCCATCGTCAGCTACATCCCCATCGGCGTGGTGGCCTCCAAGATCGGGCGGAAAAAGACCATTCTGGGCGGCGTCATTCTGCTGGCCGTCTGCTTCCTGCTGGGCGGTATCCTGACCAACGTGTTTGACTCCATCAACATCATCATGTACATCGCCTTTGCCCTGGTGGGCCTGGCCTGGGCGGCCATCAACGTGAACTCCCTGCCCATGGTGGTGGAGATGTGCAAGGGCTCCGACGTGGGCAAGTTCACCGGCTACTACTACACCGCCTCCATGGCCGCCCAAGTGATCACCCCCGTGATCGCCGGCTGGCTTTTGGAGCATGTGGGCTACTGGACCCTGTTCCCCTATGCCGCCCTCTTTGTGGGTCTTAGCTTTGTGACCATGCTGTTCGTAAGGCACGGCGACGTGAAGGCAGAGCCCAAGCGCGGCCTGGACGCCTTTGAGGATATGGAGGATTAAGGAGACTGTCGAAAAAGCCCTGAGGGGCTTTTTCCGACAAAGGGAACGTGCGGACATTTTTTCTGAATTTTGCGAAATTCAGAAAAAATTGCCCTGCCGTCACGCCGCATGAGCCGCAAAGCGGCACACTTGCGTGACAAAAGGGATTTTTCCCGACGCGCATGTCGCCGGAAAAAATATCGAATTTGAGTTTTTTGACAAGCTGGATTAAGGACCTTGTATTGCATAAAAGGAGGCATCCCATGAAATCCCTTTCCAAAGCCGCCGCCGGCCTTACCGCCGGCGCGGCGCTGACCGTGGGGGCGTATCTGGCCGCCCTGACTCCCCGGCGGAATATGACCGGTTGGGAGGAACTGCAAAAATACCGCTACGCCCACCGGGGCCTGCATGATTTAGAGGCGGGCCGGCCCGAAAACTCCCTCTCCGCCTTTCGTGCCGCCGTGGAGCGCGGCTTCGGCGCGGAGCTGGACGTCCATCTGATGCGCGACAGCTCCCTGGCCGTGGTCCACGACAGCGATCTTACCCGCGTCACCGGAAAGACCGCCCAGGTGGAGGAGCTGACGGCGGAGGAGCTGGCCGGATATCCCCTGAAGGGCTCCGGCGAGACCATCCCCCTTTTTGAGCAGGTCCTGGAGGTCTTCGCGGGAAAAACGCCGCTGATCGTGGAGCTGAAAACCGCCGGCTCCAACGCCGCCGCCCTGACCGCCGCCGTGATGGAGCGGCTCCAAAGCTATAAGGGCCTCTACTGCCTGGAGTCCTTCGATCCCTCGGTGCTGATGTGCTTGAAGAAGAATTACCCCTCCGTGATCCGCGGCCAGCTCAGCGAGAACTTTATGCGCTCCAGGCCCGCCAGCCTCAACCTCCCCCAGCGGGCCGCCATGACCTATCTTCTGACTACCTTCCTCACCGCCCCGGACTTTATCGCCTACAACTGGATCGACAGGCGCCAGCCCAGCTTAAAGCTCATGAAGAAGCTCTACGGCGTCCATGAGGTCAGCTGGACCGTCCGCGACCCCCAGCTCATGACCGCCCTGGAGGCGGAGGGCGTCGTCCCTATTTTCGAGGGCTTTGTCCCCGTTTAACCCAACACATTCCTGAAAAACTGTCCCATCAAATTCTACAATCCAGTAAAATCCTGCCTATTGTCAAAGGCAGGATTTTGCTGTACTATAGTAATCAGCATAATATAACACTGTGTTGGTTTAATGGGAGGTGTTACCTTTGTCTTACAGGATCATCTCTGACGGCTCGTGCGATCTGCCGGACGCGCTTTGCAGGGAAAAGAACATTCACGTCGTCCCCTTCTACGTCACCATGGACGACAAAAACTACATCAAGGAAAATATCGAGATCACCAAATCCGACTTCTACAAGTGGATGGTGGAGCACAAGGGCCAATTCCCCAAAAGCTCCATGCCCCCCACCAGCGACTTCCTGGAGGCCTTTGAGGAGGCCGCCAAGGCCGGCGAGGACATCATCTGCATCACCATCACCCGCAAATTCTCCTCCTGCTATGAGGTGGCGCTGGCCGCCAAGGCCCTTCTGGCTGACGAATACCCCGCTGTCAAGGTGGAGGTCATCGACTCCACCGTGGACACGGTGCTCCAGGGGCTGGCGGTGCTGGAGCTTGTGAAGCTGCGCGACGCCGGTTTTGATTTTGAGGAATCGGTGAAGCGCCTTCGGGCCATCCTCCCCACTGGGCGCATCTTCTTTACCGTGGGGAATCTGGACTACCTGCGGGCCGGTGGCCGCATCGGGAAGCTGGCCGGCATGGCCGGATCGCTTCTGGGTATCCGCCCGCTGATCACCCTGAAGGAGGGCGAGATTTTCCCCTCCGGCATCACCCGTTCCCGTAGTAAATCCATGGACATGGTGGGCAAGTTGGCGGTGAAATACGTTAACGAGACCTTCGCGTCCACCGGCGAGTACGTGGCCGATATCGGCTACGGGTACGACTACGAGGAGGGCCAGGTCTTTCGGGACGTGATCGCCGCGCACCTTCGGGAGGCCGGCCACCAGCCGGAGTTGCCCATCTACCACATCGGCGCGGCCATCTCCGTCCACACCGGCCCCTATCCCCTTGGCTTCTCCCTCATCAAGAAAGCGGACTTATCCAAAAATTGAATCAATTATTCGCATAGAAAAAACCCCGGATTTCTCCGGGGTTTTTCGTTGTCTCTATGCTCAAGTATTAGAAAACTTAAATTTATTTTAAAATAATGCTTGACAAATACTTTGTCCTGTGGTATACTCTATACGCTGGCAAAGCGCCGGTCAGCCGAGGACAAGGGAATTGACCGCCTCGATCAGGGTGACCACAGTGGAGCGGGACACCGCGGCCACGGTCTCGCCGTTGACCTTCGCGGTACAGAGGGAGCCGTCCAGCCGGTAAAGCTCCAGGGTAAGGGTGGGGTGCGCCTCATCGCTCAGGCGGAGCGTCAGGGCTATTTCCAGCCTGCCCGACGGCTCCTCAGTGGTGAAGCTGTGGGCGGAAAGGGCCTCCACGGCGGCCTCCAGGGAGGTAAAGGCCTTCTCCTGGCCGTCCAGGGTCCATACCGTTTCTCCGTCGCCGTTCTCCCCCTTTTCAAAGGCGTAGGTCTTTTCCTCCAGCGTCACAGTCAGGCCCGTCACCGTGTCAAAGGGCGCGGTGACAAGCTCCCTGTGGCGCAGATCGTCATATCCGCACTGGGTCAGGAGGGTATAGTTGTCCGGGGACAGGGAATAGACGATCTGGCTTCCGTTTACGCGGACGTAGGCCTTTGTCTCCTCCCCGCTGTCCTCCGGGGGCACCAGCTGGGAGAACTCCAGGGTCAGCGTCTCCCCCTCCTTCTGCGTGAGGGAGACGGTCAGGTCGGGCTCGTCAAGGCCGTACGCGGCCAGCTCCTCCGGCGTGGCGTTGTAGGTCACGTAATCCGTCAGCGGCAGGGACGCGAACCTGTCCAGCCAGGTTTCCACCCGGTCCGTATCCATCGGCAGGCCGTCCGCGGTAAAGTACACGTCCTCAGCGCAATAGCTGTCCCCTTCCTCGGTGTACGTGGCGCTCAGCTCCGCCGCCCCGCTCACCGTGAAGGAGGACGGGTCAAGGGCGGGGATACGGTCATTCTGAATCAGGTCAGTAAGCTCCACATCGTAGTCATCCAGGGGATCGTCCGCCACCAGATACACCTTCCCGTCGCCGATGTCCACATAGCGCTGTTCATCCAGCGCGCTGTACGCCCCCAGCTTCACCGTTGTTTCCGTCTCCCCCGCAGTCAGGCGGACGGTACACTCCGGCTCCTCAAGGCCGTACTGTCCGTAGTCCGTCACATCGTCGATGACAAAGGCGGCGGTCATGTTTTCAAAGGGGGCCAGGAGCTTGGCTACCTTATCCTGATCCACGGGGAACGCTTCGTCATCGTCCCAGCGCCAGCCATCCATTTTGTTAAAGGCAAAATCCGCGTCCCCGCGCGTCCACGCAAGAGCCGTCACACTGTCCGCGGGGATGGCAAGGAAGGTCTCGCCGGAGGTTTTGATGGCCTCCTTCCGCTCTTTGATCTGCGAGACGGCCAGCGCGGCGGCAACGACCACGACCAGCACCCCCAGAAGGATCAAAACACGCTTATACCGTTTCATTGGTTACCCTCCTTCTGCGAACAACGACAACGATCCCGATTCCCAGGAACGTCAGGGGCACAAGCCCGATCATCACGGTCTTCAGGACGCCTGACGTGGACTCAGAGATGGTCAGATAGTTATAATTCAGGGACTTTGAGCGGATGGCCAGGGCCTCCCGCTCACCGATGAGCGCGGACAGGGCGTTCATCACCAGGTCGCTGTTGGCCCCGGAGGAGTAGGCGTTGTACATATCGTCCAGAAGCTGGTCGCACCCAAACCAGATGAGTTCTCCGCCCCCGTCGTCCTCGATATCCACCGCCAGGGCGAAGGGACCGTCGATGTCCCCTTCCTCCTTTTCGTAGGTATCCCGGTCATACCCCGCGATTTTGCTGAACGCCGCATCAGAGGTAGTAAGCAGCTCCGTCACCGTGCCGTTGACATTGCCGCCTGTCACAAGGCCCTGGGCGATGGGCAGCATGGGATAATAGCGGTCCTCCATGAGAGGCTCCGTGATCTGGCTCTCGCCCATATCCGGGATCAGGATAAGGGGCTGCTGGAAGCCGTAATGGGCCCGGTCAGCCTCCACGACGATGCCGTCTTGGGCGGTAATACCGTAATTATCCAAAAGGCCGGTGAGATTGGTAAGGGTCCCGTCCTCCACAGGCCCCGCCAGCACCAAGAGCTTCCCGCCGGCGGAAACGTAGCCTGCCAGCATGGTTTTCTCCTCCTCGGAGATATCGCTTTGAGGGGCGTAGATCATCAGGGCGTCCGCGTCATCGGGGATCGCGTCAACGGTAGCCAGGGCAAGGCCGGCGGTCTCGATATTCTCCTTGCCCAGCGTCTCGGCAAAGCCGTCGGGCAGGTCCGCCTCGCCGTGTCCCTCCACGAGGTACAGCGTGGGCAGGTCGTCGCTTGTCACATAGTCGATGGCGGAGGTGATGGCCCCCTCGCCGTCAAAGCTGGTGGTGTAGGAGTAGGAGTAGTAATCCACGTCCGTCACGAAAATCTCATCATACGGGATATACCGGCTCCGCTCCCCGCACTCCACTACAAGGGAATTGTTCTGGACCTCCTCGTCCGTGTACTTCTCCACAAAGGCGGGGTATACGTCCGGGTTGCGCTTCACCACCGTCAGGTGGTCGGAAAGACTGTCGTATTTCTCCAAAAGCCGCTCCAGAATGGTGTTTTCCTGGTCCGCCTGGACGATCCAGTAGACGGTCACATCGTCCTGAAGGCCGTTGACCACCACCTTCGTATTGCTGGTGACGGAGTAGAGCTTGGTGGAAGAGATATCGGGTTTTGTGTATGTGGCGGGAAGGCTTTCGGCAAGCACGTTCACCGCCACCATGATCGCCAGCACCACGGCGGTGATCGCCAGGGAATAGACGCCGCCTCGAAGGGCCAGCTTATTCATCCGTTTTTTATCCCGCTGTGCTTTTTTCATCAGTTGTACCTCCGCTTCTCCAGGGACTGGACGGTCAAGAAGAGGAAAAAGACGATGGCGGTCAGATAAAAGACAACGCCCGTCAGGTCAAAGACCCCGTCCACAAAGGTATAGAACCGCTCAAAGAAGGAGAGCTTTTCCATGATCTCAGGCAGCAGCCCCTCTAAAAGCTCCGGCTTGAAGTACAAAACGCCCGAAAGGCCCAATATCAGCACCACCGCCGCGCCGTAGGCCAGATCGGTGTTCTTCGTCATGTACCGGATCAGCAGGCACACAAGGACGGCGATGACAGCCAGGGCGACGCCGGAGCCCACGGTGGTGCGGGAAACGTACTCCGAAAGGCTGACGCTGTAATAGTTTAAGAGCATCACGGCCACCCCCAGCCCCGCGGCGAGGCCCTGGTTTTCCGTGAGGGAGGAGATGAATACGCCCAAGGCGATCAGTGCCGCGCCCATGAGGAAGAAGGCCGCCAAAGCGCCGTAGGCGGTGGGCAGATAGACGTCGCCGTACCCCGCGAAGATCAGCGGGTAAAGGCATACGATCAGCAGAGGCACGGCGAAAACGATCAGCAGCGCCAGGTATTTGCCCAGCACCACCTGAACGGCGGTGACGGGCAGGGAGTAGAGCAGCTGATCGGTCCTCTGCCGCCGCTCCTCGGCGATGGTCCGCATGGTCAGCAGGGGCACGATGATGGCAAGGACGATGGAGCAGTAGCCCAGCACATACTCAAAGTTGCTGACAGCCGCCTTCAGATTGTACTGGAGCGCCCCGATCCCCACAAAGCACAGCAGAAAAGCTCCGAAAAACCAGGCGGTCAGGGCGTGGAAATTGGCCTTCAGCTCATGTCTCAGGATCGCCGTCATGGTCTGTCGCCTCCCTTTCAGCAAAATCGTTTTTCCCGCCGTCCTCTACGGGAACGGCGGCGGTGTCCTTCTCCGTAAGCTCCAGGAAGATATCCTCCAGAGTGGCCTTTTTGACGGCCATCTCCAAAATAGGCACGTCCGCCTTCGCGAAGGCGCCGAAGAGGGCGCGGGTCATATCGTAGGGGTCGCCGTCTCCGGCGCTGAGCCGGAAGGTGGAGACGCTCCCCTCCTCCGCGGCATCCAGGGCATGAAGGCCCTCGATTTGGGACACGATCTCCGCCGCCTCCACAGAGCCGGCGTCCGCGGTGAGAATGATCTCGTTTTCTCCGGCCAGCCTCCGCTCCAGCTCCTCCGGCTCCCCCTGGGCCACAAGCCTTCCGTGGGCGATGATGAGGATGCGGTCACAGACGGTCTGCACCTCGGAGAGGATATGGGAGGAGAAGATGACGGTGTGGGTGCGGCCAAGCCGGCGGATAAGCTCCCTGATCTCAAGGATCTGGATGGGATCAAGGCCCACCGTGGGTTCATCCAGGATGATGACACGCGGGTCGCCCAAAAGGGCCTGGGCGATGCCCACCCGCTGGCGGAAGCCCTTGGAGAGGGCGCCGATGCGCTTATTCCTGACCGGCTCGATGCCCGTGGCCTCCACGGCACTTTCGATCTCCGTCCGCAGGCGCTCCCCCCGCAGGCCCTTGGCCTGCCCGACAAAAGTGAGATATTCCTCCGGCGTCTCGCCCTGGTACAGGGGCGGCTGTTCGGGTAAGTACCCGATGAGCCTTTTGGCGGCGCGGGGCTCTTCAAAGATATCGTGGCCGTCGATGCTCACCGACCCTTCTGTGGCGGAGAGGCACCCGGTCATGATGTTCATGGTGGTGGACTTCCCCGCCCCGTTGGGGCCCAGGAAGCCGTAGACATGGCCCTCGCCGATCTCAAAGGAGAGGTCGCTGACGGCCAGATGCTCGCCGTAGTATTTTGTCAGATGGTTGACGCTGATCACAGGTCCTCACCCTCCGATCCGCCCCGAACGTAGCCGCCGCCAAAGGGCCAGCCGTACTCGCTCCAGCCTGTGGCGGGCTGTTCCTCCACAGGCGCGGAGGACTTCTCATCCAGCGTAACGGAGACGGTGACGCTCTCGCCCTGGCGGTAGAGGACGATCTCCACCGTATCCCCGGCGCGTTTGCTTTTCACGGCTGTGACCAGCTCATCCCCGGAGCCGATGGTCTTGCCGTCAAAGGAGGTGATGATGTCGCCCACCTGGATGCCGGCCTTCTGGGCGCAGGAGCCGGAGACGACCTCCTCCACCGCCGCGCCGGCAGGGATGCCGTAACGGCGCATAACGCCCGATACGCTGCTGACGGAGACGCCCAGCTGGGGCTTGCCCGTCACATAGCCGTATTCGATCAGATCGGACAGCACGGTCTTCACGTCGTCGATGGGGATGGCGAAGCCCAGGCCCTCGGCGCTGACGGTGCTGGAGGCGTTGGTATACTTGGCGGTGACGATTCCCACGACCCGTCCCCGCTCGTCAAAGAGCGGCCCGCCGGAGTTGCCGGGGTTGATGGCGCAGTTGGTCTGGAGCATGTTCATGCTCTCCCCGTCCTCGGTGGAGATGACCCTGTCCAGGGCGGAGACGCGCCCGTCGGAGAAGGAGAAGGTCAGCTCTCCCAGGGGGTTGCCCACGGTGCAGACCCACTGGGCCACCCGCAGGGAATCGCTGTCCCCCAGGGTAACGGGGGTCAAATCCTGGGCATCGATTTTGATAACGGCCACGTCGGCCTCCTCGTCGCCGCCCACCAGCGCGGCGGTATACCTTTCGCCGTTGGCGAAGGACACCTCGATGGCGGCGTTATTTTCGGCGGCCTCCTCAATGACGTGGTAGTTGGTGGCGATATAGCCGTCGGCGGTCAGCACAAAGCCGGAGCCGGAGGCGGCGGAGGTGGTAGTCTGTCCGAAGATGTTCACCGTAGTGGACACCGTGATGCCCACACAGGAGCCCAGCACGGCCTCATAGAGGTCCTCGGCGGACAGCTCGCCCGACGCGAGGGCGGCCATATTCACAGGCCCGTTGGTCATATCGCCCACCGGGGCGCTGTCCTCCGGCTGAGCGAACCTGGCGTAAAGGGCCGCGCCGCCAAGGCCGGAGACACCGCACAAAAGGGCCAGCGCCAGCAAAAGAGCGGCGGCCTTAACCAGCTTACCGTGACGGCGGGACTTCTTCTTAAACGGGACCATGGCCGTTTCCTCGTCCCGGCTGTCCGCGCTTTCCATGGTGTATTCATACTTTTCCATAAAAGACTCTCCTTTCGGGGTTTCATACAATCCCCCTCTGATTGCTTCCACTATACCCCCCGAACCTGAAAAAAAGCTGAAAAATCGTTGAACACTTTTTGAACAAAGGGTGGAAAATATATGAACACAGCCGGAAGCGTGAACTTCCGGCTGTGAGACTGCCGAAAAAGCCCTGACGGGCTTTTTCCGGCAAGGGGAACGTGCGGGAAAAATATCTGAATTTTGCGAAATTCAGGTATTTTCCCCTGCCGTCACGCCGCGCGCGCCGCAAAGCGGCACACTTGCGTGACAAAAGGGATTTTTTCCGACGCACATGTCGCCGGAAAAAATATCGAATTTGAGTTGTTTGACAAACTGACAGCCGGAAGCGTGAACTTCCGGCTGTGGAGAGGGGAAAAATTATATCAGTGTTTGGTTTTCGCGGCGATGAAGATGCCCGCCAACAGCAAAAGGGCGGAAATGGCCGTCAGCAGGATCGTCTGCCGGTCCACAGGCGCGGCCTGGGCCGCCGTTTGGCCGCCTGTCTGCGTCCACTGGCCGCCCATATTGTGACGCTGGCCGCCCATTGTGGGCCGTTGCGCGTCCGTCTGGCCGCTCATATCCGGGCGCTGTGTGTCAAGTTGGCCGTCTGTTTGCCCGTTTCTGTCGGGTATCTGGCCGCCCGTCTGGCCGCTCATATCCGGACGCTGGCCGCCCATGGTGCCTCTGCCGCCTCCCATGCCGCCAAAGCCGCCCATACCGCCCATACCGCCGAAGCCGGAGAGGGCCTGGTTGGAGACGGTGATAGCGGTCTCCGCCCCGTCCACCGAGAGCGTCACCGCGTCCCCCACCGCAAGACCGGGGGTACTGAGGATCAGGCTGGAGAAGGCGCAGGGGACGGTTTCGTCCAGGAGCGTATGGCCCTGGGCGTCCGTCAGCGTCACCCTGGCCCCCGCCGCGCCGGTGACGGTCTGGGTCACAAAGCCCTGGGGCGAGGCGGCGTCGAAGCTCTCCGCCATCGTGGAGGCGCCGGCGGCAGGACGGTGCCGCCGGAGATCAGGCACACGCCGCCTGTCTCCGTGCCCGCGTCCAGCGCCGCGTTCCCGCCGCTGCCGGACAGGCTGATGAACACGTCCCCGCCGGTGATGTAAATACTGCCGTTGGAGTCCAGGCCGTCCGCGTCGCGGCCCGACTGGTTGACGATCCGAATGTTCCCGCCGCTGATCTCAAGGACGGAGCCTGTCTCTTTGGCGTTGAAGCCGTCATCCTGGGGCCGGAGGTCGATGCTCCCACCGGCCACGGTGATCTGCTGGGCCTCCACGCCCTCATAGCAGGCGGGGACGGTGAGCGTACCCGACTCCATGTAGAAACAGCCGGTAAGGGCGTCGTTGGAGACGGTAACGCCGTCATCTCCGGCGTTTACGGTGATCTCCGCTGTCCGGATGCGCACGCTGTCGTTGGCGTGGAGCCCGTCCTCCGCGGCGGTGACGGTGACGCTCCCGCCGGTAAGAACAAGATCGTCGTTCCCCACGATGCCGTGGCCGGCGCTCTCCACCGTCAGCGCGCCGGAGCCGTTGATGGTGAGGTCATCGCGGGAATAGAGAGCGCCGTCCACGCCGGAGGCGGTATCGGTGAAGGCCTGGGAGATCAGGCTGTTCTCCGTGCCCTCCCTAAGCGTCAGGAACACCTTCTCCGCCTGGGCGATCTCCAGGGCCGCGCCGTCCCGGTTCGTAACGGACGCGCCCGCCAGGCAAAGCCATATCTTATCGGACTTCTGGGCGTCGATCAAAATCTGCCCGTCATCCAGCGTCCCCGTGACCACATACCTTCCCGCGGAGACGATGTGGACGGCCCCGTCCAGGAAGTATCCCCCGCCGGAAATCTCCGCGCCGCCGCCTGTGAGGGTGACGGTATACGCGCCGGAGGCGTCCCAATCGCCGTCCAGGTCGTTCTCCGTAAAGTACCCCTCCCCCGCGTCTCCGTCGGAGACGGGCGTCAGGCCCAGCGCCTCGCCGTTCATGAAAAGGACGGTGATAAGAAGCGCCAGGACTGTGATCGTCACGCAGATCAAATCGATCCGTTTGCTCGCCGCCATCCCGTCACCCCATGTACTCGCCGTTGTAGCTGACAAGCGCCGCGCTTTGGACGCCCCGCAGGGCGCTGAGAGCGTTTATAAAGTCCGTGTCGCCGTCCTTGAGGCGCACGTCGTAATTGACCTCGATCCGGCCCGGACGGGCGGTCTTGCTCTTGACGCGGCACAGCTTTGTGGCCTTTTGCAGGAACTCACCGGCCTGCCGCTCGCTGTCCTGCCCGTCGCAGCTGAGCACCAGGATATAGGGCTCGGCGTGGGATTTGCGGTTGACGAAAACAAGCAGGATGACGCCGATAAGGACGCTTCCGATGACCGCCAGGGGGATCATCCCCGCCGCTAAGACGATGCCCGCGGCGATGGCCCAGAAGAGAAAGGCGATGTCCAGCGGCTCCTTGATGGCCGTGCGGAAGCGGACGATGCTGAGAGCGCCCACCATGCCCAGGGACAGCACCACGTTGCTGGTCACCGCCAGAATGACCAGGGTGGTGATCATCGTCAGGGCGACGAGCGTCACGCCGAAGGAGGTGGAGTACATCACGCCCTGATAGGTCTTTTTGTAGACAAGGAAAATGAAAACGCCCAGTCCGAAGGACAGGATAAGGGCCAGCGCCATATCCAGGACGCTCACCGCCGTCACGTTTTCAAGAAAGCTCGATTTGAAAATATCCGAAAAAGTCATTGCTGTTTCCTCCCAATGGTTTTATCCGTATATTCTGCTTTGCGCGTATTTTGAAAAGGCGCCCGCCCGCCGGCCCGGAAGCTCCAGAAGCTTTTGGATGACCTGGGGCAGAAAGCCGTCCCACTTGACCTCCAAAAGGATCGGGTCGCCGGGCACCGGTACGGTGACGAGGCCGGCATCCAGAAAGTCCGTGGCCAAAAGGCCCGTGCGGATATCATAGTCCAGCGTCACCCGCACGCCGCCGGGTCCGTAGACGAAGGGCTCCCGCATGTACTCCACCACAGTTTTGGGGCGAAGGCCCTCGGTGGTCATTTTGACGTAAAGCTCCCGCACGAGCTCCCGTCCGTCCTCCCGCATCCAGAGGGTGTCGCCCCGCAGAAGGCGCTCCGTCTCGGCCCGTGACAGCTCCGCCGCCTGCTTATTGCCCAGGCCAGCCAGCTTCGATTTTTTCTCCAGGTGGACAACGGACGTGTCGCCGTTATAACAGCGCAGTCTGAATTTCTCCCGTCGGGAGACGCCGCTCAGCTTTTCCCGCAGCGCCCTGTCCGTGGGCGTCTCAAAATAGAGGCTGCGGATCAGATACCGGCCCTCTGACGCATGGGGGTCCGGCTCCATCACCGCCGCCAGACGCTGGCGGAGGATCAGTCTGTCGGCGGCGTTTATCTCATATTTCCATTCGTGTCTCAGTTCCATTTGTTCACCTCCCTGACGCTTGCGGCCATTATATCGGATCGATGCTGAAAAGAACCTGAAAAGGAAATAAACAATTTGTGAACACGCTCTCTCAACCCGCCGTGGGAAGCTCCACGAAGAAGGTGTTCCGCCCTTCCCCGCTCTCCGCCCAAATCCTGCCGCGGTGCTCCGTGACGATCTCGCGGGCGATGGCCAGGCCCAGGCCGTAGCTCTCGTTCATGGCCCTGACTTTATCGGCCCGGTAGAAGCGCTTGAAGATATCCCGCAGCTCCTCCTTAGACAGCTCCTCCCCCGGCGTTGAGACGGTGAGAAGGCACCGGCGGCCCTGGCGACCAAGGCGCACCGTGACGGTGCCGGGGGTCTGGGAATATTTCAGGCCGTTGTCCAGCAAAATCTCCAGCGTCTGGCGAAGATGCAGGGGCGAGCCGTTCACGGCGATCCCCGGCGCGATCTCCGCCTCCAAGGTAAGCCCTCGTTCAAAATAGAGGGGTTCAAAGGGCAAAAGGGCGTCCCCCGCCAGGGCGGACAGGTCAAGGCGCTCCATGGTCTTTTCCACCGCGCCGTTTTCCACCCTCGTCAGATCGAGCAGGCTCCCCACAAGCCCCCGCATCCGCTCAGCCATGGTGAGGATACCGGCGGCGTACCGGCCCTTTTGCTCCTCCGACGCCGTAGGCGAGCCCAGAAGCTCCGCGTTGGTGAGGATCACCGCCAGGGGCGTTTTCAGCTCATGGGAGGCGTCGGCCACAAATTGCCGCTGCTGTTCCCAGGCCCGCTCCACCGGACGGACGGCCCAGCGGGCCAGGAAGAGGCTGATGAGGAAAAAGGCCGCCAGCGCGATGACGCCAATGGCAAGGCACGTCCTCACAAGATTGGAGAGGGTGGCCCGCTCGCTGGAGGTATCCGCGAAGACCACGCACTCCCCCCAGGCGCTCCTGCCGAAGCAGTAGCGGAAGCCGTATTCCGGAAGGTCGCCCGTCTCCTGCCCATCGGCTCTGGCGGCCTCTAAAAGCTCCGACAGCATGGCCTGATCGGTCAGGTCAAAATGGCCGCCCACCGCGGCTAAACTGCCGTTAGGACTGAATTGGAGCACAAAATAGGGCAGTTGTATCCTGTCATCCCGCTCCCCAGGCCGCCACATCCGCATGGGCTCCGCCGCCACGGCCCGCAGCGTCCTGACGCTCTCCGCCCTGAGATCGCGGCTGGTGATGCCGTACACCAGGCCGAACATGACCAGCAGGACCGTCAGCACCAGGCCCATATTGATGGCGATGAATTTGGCTTTCAGCTTCCTGATCACGGCTTTTTCACCTCCAGATGGTAGCCCAGACGGCGCGCGGAGACGATCTCCACGTCGGAGCCGATGGCCGCCAGCTTCTTGCGCAAAAAGCCGGCGTAGACCTCCACGTGGTTCTCCACCGCGTTGGAGTCGAAGCCCCAGACCCGCGCCAGGATCGTCTCCTTGCTGAGGTTCCGCTCCCCCGCCTGCATCAGGGCGCGCATCACGTCAAATTCCCGCGCCGAGAGCCTGACTTCACGGTCCCCGCACACCAGCGTGGAGGTGGACAGGTCCAGGGACGTGTTGCCATAGCGCAGCTCGTCCACCTCGTTGCCCTGCCGCCGCAGGAGGGCGTTGACGCAGGCCAGCAGCTCCCGTGAATCGAAGGGCTTTGTCAGGTAGTAGTCCGCTCCGGCGTTCAGTCCGGCGATCCTGTCCTCGATGGCGCTTCTGGCCGTCAGCATCAGGATCGGCGTGGCGTTTCGTTTGGTCCGTACGGCCCGCGCCACCTCCAGCCCGTTCATGCCGGGCATCATCACATCCAGGATCAGAAGGTCGTAGACGCCGGTGAGGGCGTAATCCGCGCCGGATTCCCCGTCATAGACCGCCTCCGCCTCAAAGCCCTTGTCCCGCAGAAGATCAACCAGGGCGTTGGCCAGCATCTTCTCATCCTCAACGATCAATATTTTCATCGTATTTGCCTCCCCTATGGCGGCAGGAATCGTCCCTCCGCCACCTTAACAGCATAATAGTACCACGTAATTCTGAAATGAACCTGAAAAAACGGTAAACTTTTTCGCAAAAAAATCCCACCGGAAACCGGTGGGACAGATGGTTTTGGAGATTCGGCTTTCAGACGACTCCCAATTCCCTTTTTGTGTTCACAAAAGTATGGCCAAGGAGCCCAATGCAGTTTATACTAATATCTATTTAAAAGGAGACACCGAGCGGTGAGGATTTTTCGTGTCAGGCAAGGAAGACGCCGCAGGGAATACTGTATGTATTCCCAAGGCGGCTGACGCAGCATGGCACGAAAAAGACCGGCGCGAATGTCTTATTTTAATTAGATATTAGTATTATATCTCACAGCCAAACTAAAGTCTCATTTCAGCTTGCTTGTGTCTTCAAGATAAATAGATACTTCTCCACATTTAGGGCAGATCGCCACTTTTGGCGGGCCCATTCTGCCTCCGAACCTCTTGTTTTCATCAGAGGTTAAAACAATTCCGTATCCGTAACCCCCTACTTTAATTCCACAGTCTTCCTTCATATCTGAACCACATCTGACGCACTTTCTCATAATCGATACCTCCAATTATTGTCCTTGCTCTTGCGATATTACTAAATCAAGAAATCCGCTTATTTCACGCGACCTGTTGACGGGCTGTCGCCGGCTCTAAATTGTACACGTTCGTGAACCGGGCTTTTCTCTCCGGAGCAAGATGGTGGCTGACCAGGATCAACGTCAGCTCCGGGTTGGCCAGCAGGCTCTCCTCCACGATGCCCGCGTTCTTCTGATCCAGGGCGCTGGTGCCCTCGTCCACTAAGAGGATGGAGCGGTCATGTATGAGCGCCCTGGCGATAGCGACACGCTGTTTCTGCCCGCCGGAGAGATTACTGCCGTCCTCGCCCACCGGGGTGTCCAGACCCGCCGGCATGGCCATGAGGTCCCCCGCAAGGGCGCTGTCCTGCAGGGCCTTTTCCATCTGAGCCTCGGAAAAGTCCTCGCCCAGGGTGATGTTGTCCCGGATGGTGGTGTTAAACAGGAACACGTTCTGCTCGATGTAGCTCATCTGCTCCTGAAGCTGCTCCGGCGTAAACTCATGGGCGTCCGCGCCGTCAAAACGGATGGCGCCTTTATAGTCCGGCAGCCAGCCCAGCAGGAGCTTCAAAAGGGTGGACTTGCCGCACCCGGAGGGGCCGGTCAGAGCGTACTTGCCGCCCTTTTTGAAGGTGAGGGACAAGCCATCAAGGACGGGCTTCTCGTCATATTTGAAGGTCAGGTTCTTCACGGCGATGGCGCTTCTGATTGGCTCAAATCCCCCGCTTTCTTTGTCCTGAATACCGTCTCCGTGGACGGAAATCTTCTCAAAATACGGTTTTGTGGAGGAGAAGGACAGCAGGTACTGGGCCAGGCTGCCGACGCTGTTGGAGAGACCTCCCACCAGATTTCCCCCACCCATCAGGGCGCCCTGGAGAATCACGCCCCGGATGGACAGCACGCCGATCAAAAGATTGATCAACATTTGGCAGCCTACGTTTACGCAGCCGAATCCGGCGGTTATGAAAGCCTTCACAGTTCTCAACCTGAACCTGGGCTTTTCTATCTGTTCACTGGCACCGTCCGCACCTTGGCAGAAGCGCGGTTCCCGGCCAAAGGAGCGCAGGACGTCGAAGCCGGACAAAATATCCTTCAGTTTTCCGGTGGCCTTAGCCTGCTCCGTCTCACAGGATTCGCCCAGCTTCTCCATGCGCTTGGTGAAAAACTGTGGGGCAAGCAGCATAACTGCCGCGTTGACCAGCGCCGCCACCAGCAGCGACCAGTGGAGCGTCAGCAGAGCGGCGACGCAGAAGATGGCGGTGGCCGCGAGATCCACACACTGATAGAAGGGGGCCCATGCAAGATCCTCCATCTGATTAACGTCGCTCACGAACCAAGACAGGTATTCCCCCGTGTCCTTCCCGTGGAACTCCACATGGGACTTATGAAGCAGTGTCGCCGCCATGTCCCTCCGGACCGCGTTGTTCATAGCCCTGATGGCGCGGGCCTGGAAATAATCCCGCAGACTGCCGACCCACAAAAGAATGACCCAAGCACCCGCCATCATCAACATCCAAAAGATAAAGCCGCTCAGATCGCGGTCAATGATGCTATCAAAGGACCGCATCATCAAAAGATCGTTTCCGACCTGCAGGGCGCACACGACAAGCCCCGGCAGGATCGCCAAAAGATTGGCAACCCAATATTTTTTCAAATAATAGCGCATTTTTACTGCTCCTTTCTATCAATCATGTCATTTCGAGATTTCTTTTTTCCCGTCTTCCCATTTTTCATCCGGCCCAAAGAGCGGTAGCGGGGCGTACAGCCGCAGATAGTTTGACTCGGACTGCATCAGCGTCCGGGTGAGCAGGAGGAAGGGAATCAGCTTCCAGGGCTCCGAAACCTCATAGACACTTGTCTCGCCCTCCTCCAGCTCAAGCTCCATGGAGGATACCAGCTCCAACTCCGCAAGCGCCTTAAGTAGCGCCTCCACGGTCTCCCGTGCCATTTGCAGATGCTTCGTCACGACGCTTGCAGAGAACCAGCCTATTTTCCGGTTATAGATGTACTCCATCAGCTCCAGACAGCCCGGCTTTGCCAAAACCGCAAAGAGCCTTCGGTAGTCCTCCTTGGGCGCCAGCCACTTCGCCCAGCCGTCCTTGGGCCTTGGCCAGAGCGTCACGAAGGACAGGTCCTCGGCGTGAACGTCAAAGAGAATGCCGCCCTCCACCGCGATTTGCGAAAGCATAAGCTGATATGTAACGTCGCCGGAGGCGATCTGGCAGGAATCAAGATAGCCCCATCTGGGCAGGTTGATCTCACCGAACTCGTCTGATATGAAGTGCTCTCTGGAGGACCAAACCAGCCGGCAGAACTGATCTATCCGTTCCCTGGCGGGAAATCCCCGCAGCCACCGGCCCACCGCCTCCGCCGGGTCCTCCTGCTTACCGCCCTCCATGCCAAAGAGGGCGTCGATGGTCACGCCCAGCTGCCGTGACAGGATCGGCAGCAGCTCCACATCCGGCGTGCCGCCCTTCTCCCACTTGCTCACGGCCTGGGCAGACACGCCCACCATATTTCCTAACTGTTCCTGTGTGAGTCCGCGCTCTTTTCGCAGAGAGGCGATCCGCTCGCTCAGTTCATTTGCCATGCAAAACACCGTCCTTTCGGCTTGATGGTTGAATTATAGCAAAAACGCCGGTTGAATACAATAGAGGTGCTTTTGCACTTTTTCAACAGATAGTTGAGCTTTTTAACTTGCATTGTATTCTGTAATGATTGTTTTTTCTCACACTTCCTGATAGATATAGATACAGCCAAGCTGCACGATCATATGTAGAACAATCCCGCCGAAATACACCGGCGGGATTATGACAAATATATTGATATTACGTATCAATTTCTACTGGGAACAAAAAGTCGAATTGGGACTCAGGCGAAAAAGGAATACGCGCGGGAGATGACGGCGGCGTACTCGGCGCGGGTGGTCGTCCCCTTCGGGGCCAGAAGGCCGTCGGCTCCGTTGATGATGCCCTTGTTGATGGCCCAGCTCATGGCGGTGACGTATTGATCGTCCACCTGGGCCCAGTCCGGGAAGCGCTCCAAGGAGTAGCCGTCATCGGCGGGGCTTTCGGCGGTCCTCCAGATCATATACACCAGCTCCTGCCGCTCCAAGGTGTCAGCCGGTCCCTTCCCGAAGGTGATCCCGGCTGTCTCCGCCCATTTCATCCCGGCGGCATACCAGGGACTGCCGGCGTCGTCAAGGCCCAGCGCTCTCGCCATGACGGTGGCGGCTGAGCCCAGGTCCATGGGCTTGTCAGGGGCGAAACGGCCCACATCCACGCCGCCCATCAGGCCGTGAATGAACACGAAATTCACATACGGAATGGCCCAGTGCCGCAGGGGGACGTCATAAAAATCGGGGACGCCGCAGTTTACGGCGATGTCCGGGGACAGGCCCGTGTCGCCGCTGACCTCCATCAGCCGCTTCCAGCCGGCGGCACTGCCGGCGAAGCTGACGGAGGCGAGGGCGGAGCACCCGGAAAAGGCGTCCTTGCCGATAAACTCCAGGCCCGCCGGAATGGTCAGATGCCGCAGGGACTCACAGCCGGCGAAGGCCCTCTCCCCCACGGTACGGACGCCGTCGGGCAGGGTGACGCTCTCCAGCTGGACGCAGTTTTCAAAAGCGCCCTCGCCAATGGCCGTGACGCCTCTGCCGTTGATCTTTTCGGGGATATCCGCGGCCTGGATATAGCCGTCGGCGTCCATCACAACGCCCTGGGCGGCGTCCAAATAGATGTTCCCGCCGTCCATCGTCAGGGACACCTGGCCGTACCCGGCCAGGACAAGAGCGGAATCCTCCACGGAGGCGGCGTAAGGCAGGGCGTCAGGCTCCTTGGAGCAGACCATCAGGAAGCTGTCGCTGAGGACCTCTTTCCCATAGGTCACCTCAACGGCTTCCGCCCACTCGGTATAAAGGGGAAGCTCCCCCGGCGCGTAGAGATACCAGACCTCGTCCGGGTTGGGGCCGATGGGCTCGATGTTATAGACGTCGCCAAGAACGCTGTCCTTCCCCGCGGGCCCCACCTTTAGGGTGGACTCCATGCGCTGGCAGGTCATCTTCCAGACGCCGGCGCCCATCCGCTGGATGTCCCGGAAGGCGCCCTCATAGGCCCACCGGCTGTATGAATCCATATCCTCGTCATAGCCGCTCCCCTCAAAGGACCCGTCGGCGTACAGCGTCAGCTCGCCCGCCCAGGCGCCCACGCCGCTGGTGTAGGCAAAGGTCAGGCTCTCAAAGGGGAGCGGCTCCCCGGCTGACGCGGTCACGGCCAGGCCGCACAAAAGCGCCAGCGCCACAAGGATGGAACCCATCCGTTTTTTCATAAATATCCCCCTTTTCTGAAAAAGGTTTGAACGGAACCGTTTCTATTTAACATAATATTTCCCCGTCTGTCAAGAGGGGCAGCGCTTAAATTAGATTTCCCGCGGGCCCTCCGGGACCGTCACCTCAAAGCGCAGAGGCGTTTTCCCGGTGAGGGCGGCAGTCCGTTTATCCGGCTGGCCCGTGCCCAGGAAGAGCCGGAACTTCCCGCCGTAGAGGCAGTTCCCATCCCCGTCCACCACGGTGAAGGTCCGGTCCGGCAGGGGGATGGACACCGTATCGTGGCCCCACACGGGGAGCCACACCCGCTTTATGGCGCACAGGGCGGGATTCGGCGGGGCAAAGGGCGAATCCAGGCGCTTGCAGTAGACCTGCAATACCTCCCCGGTATCTTTGGGGCCTCGGTTGCCGATATCGGCCTCCAGGGTAAAGCCCCTGGCGGCGTCCCCCTTGAGACGGGCGGAACGGATGATCACGCTGCCGTATGTAAGGCCGTAGCCGAAGGGGTATTGGACAGGCTTTTGGACATACCGGTACGTCCTGCCGGTCATGGAATACTCCTCAAAGGCAGGCAGATCGTCCACGCTCCGGTAAAAGGTGACGGGAAGCTTGCCGGAGGGGGACTGCTCCCCGAAAAGGATCTCCGCCAATGCCCTGCCGCCCATGGAGCCGGGATACCACAGGTCCAGGATGGCCCCGAAGCGCTTTTCCGCGAAGGACAGGTCTACGGCGCCTCCGGCCATCAGGCAGAGGACCGTGGGCTTGCCCGCCCTGGCCACAAGCTCCATAAGCTCCCGCTGAACTTCCGGCAGCTCCAGGGTGTCCCTGTCGCCGGAGGCGCGGCTGTCGGAGGCGTCCCCCTCCTCGCCCTCCAGGGTCTCGTCCAGGCCCAGGACAAGAATCACCGCGTCGCTGGCCTCGCACACCGCCGCGGCCTCGCTGAGACGGTCTCCGCTTTTGGCCAGGCCCTCGGTCCTGTCTCGGTCAAGCTCACAGCCAACGCTTGTGAGGATACGGATGCCGCTGCCGTACAGGTAATCCTGAAGCCCCTCCTGGACGGTGATGTACCGGGAGGCGGAGCCGTGATAATTCCCCAAAAGCGCCCGCCGGCTGTTGGCGTTGGGGCCGATGACCCCCAGGGTCTTGAGCCTGTTCCGGTCAAGGGGCAGAAGTCCGTCGTTTTTCAAAAGGACGATACTCTCCAAGGCCGCCTTCCGCGCCAGGTCCAGATGCTCCGGGGACTCCACCTCCGTGTAGGGGATGTTGTCCCAGCCGGTTTTGCCGAAAAGGCCCAGCATGTACCGGGTGGTAAAGAGGCGCACACACGCCTCGGTGATCGTCTCCTGGGAGACAAGGCCCCGCTCGTAGGCCTCTAAAATAAAGTGATAGGTGTCGCCGCAGTTTAAGTCACAGCCTCGGTTGATGGCCAGGGCCGCCGCGTCCACGGCGTTATCACTGACCCCGTGGCCGGTGAAGAAGTCCTTGACGGCCCAGCAATCGGAGACGAAGTGACCCTCAAAGCCCCACTCCCCCCGCAGCTTCTCCTGCAAAAAGGCGCTGGCGCAGGCCGGCTCGCCGTTGACCCGGTTGTAGGCCCCCATGACCGCCTCCACCTTCGCCTCCCGTACCAGGGCCTCGAAGGCGGGCAGATACGTCTCCGCCAGGTCTTTTGGGGACACCCTGGCGTCAAAACGGTGGCGCTCCCCCTCCGGACCGGAGTGGACGGCGAAGTGCTTGGCGCAGGCGGCGGCCAGCATGGTCCCGCCCTGGGCGGCGTCCTTGCCCTGCAATCCACGGACAAAGCCCACGCCCAGGCGGGCGGTGAGGTACGGGTCCTCCCCGTAGGTCTCCTGGCCTCTCCCCCAGCGGGGGTCTCGGAAAATATTCACGTTGGGGGACCAGAAGGTCAGCCCCTTATAGATATCCCTGTCGCCGAATTTCGTCTGGACGTTATATTTGGCGCGGGCCTCCCTGCCGATGGCCTCGCCGATCCTGCGCAAAAGGACCTCGTCAAAGGTGGCCCCAAGGCCGATGGCCTGGGGGAACACCGTGGCGTTGCCGGCGCGGGCTACCCCGTGGAGGGCCTCGTTCCACCAGTTGTAGGTGGGGATTCTCAGGCGTTTTATGGCCGGGGCGTCAAAGCGCAGCTGGGCGGCCCGTTCCTCTACGGTCATACGCGCCACCAGCCGTTTGGCGCGGGCGCGGGCGTCCTTACGGTTCATGGCATCTCCCTGGCGGCAACCACCGCCACGCCGGTGCCGCAGACGTCCCCGATCACCGTCTGGCCCACCTTCACCGGAGCCGAAAGCGTGACGCGCCCGATGGCCTCCATCACGTCAAAGACCTTCTCCTTCGGCACCGGCGCGGCTGTCTTGACGGGACAGCGGGGATAGGACGCGCCGGTGATCCTGACGGTACTGGTGACCACGCGGGTGGGGTGGGTCAGCTCCGCCTTGGCGTAAGCGGCGCCCCGCGGGCAGAAGTTTCCGGTCACGTTGAGGCCGTCATCCACCTGCATGTGGCACCCTCTGGGACATACGATACAGATAAGCTCCCGCATCTCACACCTCCCGAATTTCTACGGTGATCTCCCCCGCGACGCCCTCTAAGAGCTTCACGGGGACTGCTATATTCTCCATCTCGCCGGGGGCCAGCCTGTCCCGCTTGAAGCGGCAAAGCTCCCGCTCGCCGGCGCGCACAACGATCTCGCTTTTTCCAAAGATACGGTTGACCCGGAAAAACACGTTGAAGGACTTCTCCACGTTTTGGGGCCTCACCCGCTGGGGGACGGTGTAGCTGACGCCGAAGCCGTTTTTCAGGGCGACGCTCTCCCCCGCCGCGGGGCCCCGCAGGACATAGTTTGCCGCCGCCGCGCCGGCCCGCTGGCTCTCGGCGCTGACGAAGTCCACCAGGTCGTGGACGTGGGTAACGTTCCCGCAGGTAAAGATACCGGGAACGGAGGTCTCCATGTTCTCGTAGACCACGGCCCCTTTGGTGCGCGGGTCAAGCTCCACGCCGGCCCGCCCCGTCAGCTCGTTTTCCGGGATAAGCCCCACGGACAGCAGGAGCGTGTCGCAGTCAAAGACCATCTCCGTGCCGGGGACGGGCCTTCTGCCCTCGTCCACCGCGCTGACGACCACCTGCTCTACCCGGTCCCTCCCCCGTATCTCGGTGACGGTATGGCTCAAATAGAGGGGGATATCGAAGTCCTGGAGGCACTGGACGATGTTGCGGGTGAGACCGCCGGAATAGGGCATCACCTCCACGCAGGCCAGCACCTTCGCGCCCTCCAGGGTCATACGGCGGGCCATGATGAGGCCGATGTCGCCGCTGCCAAGGATGACCACCCGTTTTCCCGGAAGCCAGCCCTCCACATTCACGTACCGCTGGGCCGCTCCGGCGGTGTAGACGCCGGCGGGGCGGGTACCGGGGATGCCGATGGCCCCGCGTGTGCGCTCCCGACAGCCCATAGCCAGGATGACGCTTTTGGCCCGCTCGATCTTATACCCCGCGGCGGGGCCGGTCATGTGGACCTGAAGGTCGGGCGTCACGTCCAGCACCATGGTGTCTGTCCGTACCTCAACGCCCGTTTTGGAAAGCATTTCAATAAACCTGTGGGCGTATTCAGGGCCTGTAAGCTCCTCCTTGAACCAGGTGAGGCCGAAGCCGTTGTGGATGCACTGGTTGAGGATGCCCCCCAGGTCTCGGTCACGCTCCACGATAAGGATGCTCCGAAGGCCGTTTTCCCAGGCCGCGCAGGCCGCGGCAAGGCCCGCCGGCCCGCCGCCCACCACGATCAGCTCATACATCGGCCCTGCCTCCTTTCGTCTCCTCCACAAGGATATTCATTCCGGCCCTGTCCTTGACGATCTCCCCCGGCGATACCTTCAGCTCCCGCGAAAGTATCTCCACCACTCGTGGCGCGCAGAAGCCGCCCTGGCACCGGCCCATGCCGGCGTTGACACGCCGCTTGACGCCGTCTACCGATACCGGCGGGATGGGCGTCCGCAGGCAGGCCAAAATCTCCCCCTCCGTCACCGTCTCGCACCGGCAGATGACCCGCCCGTAAGCGGGGTCGCGCTCCACAAGCGCCTGGCGCTCCGCCTCGGAAAGCTCCTGGAAGCGGATACGGCGGCGCCGGAGGAGGAAGCTCTCCTTCTTATTAAGCTCCAGCCCCTCCCCCGCCAAAAGCTCCACGGCGTACTCGCCGATGGCGGGGGCCGAGGTGAGTCCCGGCGAGCAGATGCCGGCCAGGTCCACAAATCCCGGCGCGGCGACGCCGATGAGGAAGTCGTCCCGGCCTGTGTTGGCCCGCACGCCGGCGAAATTGCGGATGGATTTGGAGAAATCCACCTTCGGTACGGAACGCTTCGCCGTCTCACGGACAAAGTCAAGGCCCTGGGCGGTGGTGGCCAGATCGTGCCTGTCCGATCCCTCGGCGTTGGGGCCTACGATCAGATTCCCGTGGACCGTGGGCGACACCAAAACGCCCTTGCCCCGCTCGGAGGGGCACTGAAAGACAACGGTGTTCACCCGTGTCCCCTCGGCCTTATCCAAGAGGTAATACTCCCCCCGGCTGGGCTTTATGTCAAAGCTGTGGGGGGCGGCCATATCGTGGACAGCGTCGGAGTCCACCCCGGCGGCGTTGATCACATATCTTGTCTCAATATCCCCGGCGTTTGTGCGGACAAGCCAGCCCTGCTTGCGTTTTTCAAGTCCTGTGACGGCGGTGTTGCGCCGGAGCTCCGCGCCGTTTTTCACAGCCGTTTCGGCGAAAGCCAGACACAGCTCCCAGGGGGAGACGATGGCCGCCGTAGGCGCCCAGAGGGCCGCCGCGACGGTGTCCGCCAGCTCCGGTTCTCTAACTCTGGCCTCGTCCCCTGAGAGGAGCTCAAGGCCGGGAACGCCGTTTTTGACGCCCCGGTCCAAAAGCTCCCTGAGAGTACCGGTCTCCTTCTCCGAAAAGGCCAGCACCATGGAGCCGCACTGGCGGTAAGGCACGTCCAGGGCGGCGCAGTATTCCCGCGCCAATTGGGAACCGCGCACATTGAGCCGCGCCATCAGGGTGCCGGGTTTTGGGTCGTATCCGGCGTGCAGGATAGCGGAATTGGCCTTTGTGGTGCCCACCGCCACGTCATTTTCCCGCTCTACGATGACGATATCCAGCTTGTATCTCGAAAGCTCCATAGCCGCCGCGGCGCCGATGACGCCGCAGCCGATGATCACAACATCCGTCAAGAGCAATGCCCCCTTCGTTGATAATTTTATAAAATATATACAAGAATAGTATCTCTTTTTTGCGGCATTTTGTCAATAGCGGATTTAAAAATATTGCCAAACCCCTTTCCGTGTGCTATGATGAACAAAAGCAATCGTATCACGCGGAGGAGGTACGGGTATGGAAAAATACGAACGGGAGCACCGGGAGCGGGTGCGGGAGCTGGCGGCGGGGTGTGTGGTCCTGCTGCGCTCCGACGGCTCCTTCCCCCTGGACGCCGCCTGCGACGTGGCCCTGTACGGCGGCGGCGCTCGCCGGACAGTCCCCGGCGGCACAGGCTCCGGCGAGGTGAACACACGCTTTAACATGTCCGTGGAAAAGGGACTGGAGAAGGCGGGCTTTCACATCACCACCAAGGACTGGCTCACCCGCTACGATCAGGAGTACGCCGCGGCGCGGCGGAGATTTGTCAACGATATCCGCAAAAGGGCGCGGGCGGCCCATATGAACCCCGTCTCCTTCGGCATGGGCGCGGTGATGCCTGAGCCTGAGTACCGCATCCCGCTGACAGGCACGGGGGATACGGCTGTCTATGTGCTGGCGCGCAGCTCCGGCGAGGGAGCGGACAGAAGCCCTGTTCCGGGGGATATCCTTCTCACCGAGACGGAGAAGCGGGACATCCTGTTCCTCCAGCGCAAATATAAACGCTTCCTGCTGGCGCTGAATGTGGGCGGCGCGGTGGACCTGTCTCCCCTGGAGGAGGTCAAAAATATCCTGCTCCTCTCCCAGTTGGGCTCCGTCACCGGCGAGGTGCTGGCGGATATCCTTCTGGGCAGGGCCGCTCCCTCCGGACGGCTTGCCGACACCTGGAGCGCCTGGGGCGACTACCGCGCGGAGGGCGACTTCGGTGGCAAAAACGACACCCGCTACAGCGAGGGCATCTATGTGGGCTACCGCTATTTTGACGCGGTGGGCAAAAAGCCCCTGTTCCCCTTTGGGTACGGTCTTTCCTACACCAGCTTTTCCACGCAGATCGTAAAGACCGCCCTGGAGCGCGAGACGGTGACTGTGACGGCGGAGATCGAGAACACCGGCTCCCTGCCGGGACGCGAGGTGCTGGAGGTCTATGTCTCCGTCCCCGCGGGTAGGTTGGATCAACCGCCGAAAACCCTGGCGGCCTTCGCCAAGACCCGCACCCTGAAGCCGGGGCAGGCCGAGACGGTCACCGCCTCCTTCCGGCTCTCCGAGATCGCCTCCTATGACGAGGAGCGCTCCGCCTGGGTGCTGGAGGCCGGGGCGTATATCGTCCTTACGGGCCGGGACTCCCAAAACGTATCCCCCGCCGCGGTGGTGAAGCTCCCCCAGAACGTCGTTACCCTGAAGGTAAAGCGCGCCTTCGCGGGAGCCGGTTTTGAGGACTGGAAGCCCGCCGCCCCCGCAAGGCCGGAATTACCCGACAACATCCCCGTTTTCACGGCGGACTGCGCGGCCATATCCCACGGCCAGACAGACTACCGGCGCGTGGACGTGATCGATCCGGCGGTGACGGCGCTGACGGATGAGGAGCTGGTCTATCTTGGCATCGGCGCCTTTTCCCCCAAGGGCGGGATCATGAGCGTCATCGGCAATCAGGCCGCCGCTGTGGCCGGTGCCGCGGGGCAGACCACGACGGCCCTTGCGGACAAGGGCATCGGCTCCCTGGTGATGGCGGACGGCCCCGCGGGCCTCAGACTGACGCCGCGTTTTTACAGGGACGCGGAGGGCGCCCACGGCATCGGCGCCGGTATGCCGGAGAGCTTTTTGGAGTATCTGCCCTCCCCCGCCAGGGCCGTGATGAGGCTCCTGAACAAAAAGCCGCCCAAGGACGCTGTGATCGAGGAGCAGTACGCCGTGTCCATCCCCATCGGCACCGCCCTGGCGCAGAGCTGGGACCCCAGGCTCTGCGAGAGCTGCGGCGACCTTATCGGCAGTGAGATGGAACGGTTCGGCGTCCATCTGTGGCTGGCGCCGGCGCTGAACCTGCACAGGGATATCCGCTGCGGGCGGAATTTTGAGTATTACTCCGAGGACCCCCTGATCGCCGGCCTAACCGCCGCGGCCATTACCCGCGGGGTCCAGCGGCACCAGGGCAGGGGCGTCACCATAAAGCATTTTGCCGCCAACAATCAGGAGACAAACCGCTACAACTCCAACAGCCGCATCTCGGAGCGGGCCTTCCGGGAGATGTATCTGCGGGGATTCGGCATCTGCGTGCGCCGCGCCCGACCCAGGGCGGTGATGACCTCCTACAACCTGGTGAACGGCGTACACACCTCGGAGAGCCGAGAGCTGATCGAGGACGTCCTGCGGTGCGAATTTGGCTTTGACGGCATCGTCATGACCGACTGGGTCATCGCGGGGCAGTCGGACAGCGAATCCGTATACCCCGGCGCGGCCAGCCCCAACGTGGCGAAGGCCGGCGGCGAGCTATTCATGCCCGGCTCCGCCGAGGACTACAAGGCCCTGCTGGACGCCGTCAAGGAGGGAAAGGTGGAGCGGGCGCAGCTTCTCCGGAACGCCTCGCATCTTGTGCGGATGATCGCGGAGCTGACGGAACAGACCGGCCTGTGAAAAAAGGCAAAACCGCCCCAGGCCCCGGTTTTTACTCCACCCGTGCCTTTTACATGAAGCATTATAACATAGCCCCAAGTATTTGTCAAGTACTTTTTTGAGATTTTTTTAATTATTTTTTAGCATAGATTTGCACAGCATCCAAAGGGTATGCCGAGATACGGATTTTCCGTGGAAAGGAGCGCGAAAGGGTTGAAGAAAAAGCCGCGTATACATGAGCGCGGACTTGCGCTCAAAAGGGAGCTTCATGAGCTTCGGCCCGTCAACTTTCTTGTTCTGACGGGCGCGGGCATCGTCAACGCCTTTGGCGTGACCATGTTCCTCTATCCTGTAAAGCTCTATGACAGCGGCATATCGGGTCTGTCCATGCTGCTGGATCAGGTCACGCCGGCCTGGCTGTCTCTGTCCGTATTCCTCATTCTCCTTAACTTCCCGATTTTTCTGTTCGGCCTCAGACGCCAGGGGCTCCCCTTCACGGTCTATTCTCTCTATACCATCGCCGTCTATTCGCTGGTCTCGTACCTCATCATGTATGTCCTGCCTGTGGACGTGGATTTCGTCTCTCCCCTGGCGGGCACCGATCTGCTGCTGTGCGCGGTCTTTGGCGGGGTGATTTCCGGCATCGGAAGCGGGCTTACCATCCGCTTCGGCGGGGCCATCGACGGCGTGGACGTGCTGTCGGTGATCTTCGCGCGGGAGATCGGCATCTCCATCGGCACCTTTGTGATGGCCTTCAACACCCTTCTCTACATCGTCTGCGGCATCGTCATCCACAGCTGGATACTGCCCCTCTACTCTATCGTCACCTATTTTGTAGGCTCCAAGACCGTGGATTTCCTGGTGGAGGGCTTTGACCGCTCCATGTGCGCCATGATCGTGACCACAAAGGCCAAGCAGATTTCGGCGGCGCTCAATGAACAGTTCAAGGCCGGCGGCACCATCGTCAACGCCACCGGCGGCTACTCCAAGAACGAAAAGCAGATCATCTACTTCATCGTCAACCATTTTCAAATCAACAAGCTCAAGAAGCTGGTCACGGGCATCGACAAAAACGCCTTTATCTCCCTGCAGAACGTGGCCGGGATCGTGCGGAGGGCAAGGGAATGAACGGGCGGCAAGGCTGAGCGCCTCATAAACGGGGCGGCGGACGGCCCCGCATTTTCACCGCGCCGCACAGGCGAAGATAATAAAACGAACCCAGAACAAGGAGTGATAAACTTGATCAAAAAATGGAAGGTCACACTGCCGGAACTCTCCGGCGAGAAGCCCAGATACGCCTATGTCTATATCCCGACGCAGGCGGAGGCGGAGCCGGACGCCCGCTTCCCGGTACTGTACATGTTCGACGGCCATAATGTCTTTTTTGACGAGGACGCCACCTACGGCAAGAGCTGGGGGATGAAGGAATATCTGGAAAAGACTGAGACGCCCCTCATTGTGGCCGCCGTGGAATGCAACCACGGCGTCAAGGGCGAACGGCTGTCGGAATACTCCCCCTTTGACTTCCGCGCCCCGAAATACGGCGTTCTGACAGGGCGGGGTAAGGAGACTATGGAGTGGTTCGTCCACACCTTCAAGCCATACGTCGACAGCCGCTTCCCCACCCTGCCGGACCGGGAGCACACCTTTATCGCGGGCAGCTCCATGGGCGGGCTTATGAGCCTCTACGCCGTCACGGCCTACAACAGCGTCTTTTCCAGGGCGGCGGCGCTGTCCCCCTCGGTCATGATCACCGCCCAAAAGCTGGACGCGCTGTTACGCACCGCTCCCATGGCGCCGGATACCGTCATTTACATGGACTACGGCGCTCAGGAGATGAAGCATCTCCCCTGCCTGAAGATCGCTAAGCGGTTCGGCCAGGTCACGTCCCTTCTCATGGGGCGCGGCGCGTTGGTCACCTCCCGCGTCGTTCCGGGGGGCGAGCACTGCGAGGCCAGCTGGGAGCGCCAGATTCCGTTTTTCATGGATACGCTGTTTTACGGGGGATAATAGACAGAAAGGACGAAACGGTGAACGCTATGAAAAACATCATCTTTATTTCCCCCAACTTCCCCGCCAACTATTGGCTCTTCTGCCGGGAGCTGAAAGCCAACGGCATGAACGTACTGGGCATCGGCGACGAGCGCTATGAGCGCCTGAGCCAGGGGCTTCGGGAGAATCTGACCGAGTATTACAAGGTGGACAACCTGGAAAACTACGACGCGGTATACCGGGCCGTGGCCTTCCTCATCTTCAAGCACGGCCCCATCGACTGGCTGGAATCCAACAACGAGTACTGGCTGGAGCGGGACGCCAAGCTGCGCACGGCGTTCCACATCACAACGGGCTTTCAGGAGGCGGACATGCCCGCCATCAAGCTGAAATCCCAGATGAAGGAGTATTACCGCCGCGCCGGCATCCCCACGGCCCGTTACCATATCGTGGAGGGCATAGAGGACTGCAGGGATTTCATCGCCCAGGTGGGCTGGCCTGTGGTGGTAAAGCCCGACAACGGCGTGGGGGCCGCCGACACCCACGCGCTGAAGTCCGACCAGGAGCTTGCCGCTTTTATGGACAGGCGAAACCCCAAAATCAGCTATATCATGGAGGAGTATGTCCACGCGGAGGTCAACTCCTACGACGCCATCTACGATTCCCACGGCGAGCCTATGTTTGAGACGGGGAACGTGACGCCCATGTCCATCATGGACATCGTCAACGACGGGGACAACTCCATCTACTACATCCTCCGGGACCTGCCCGACGACACCCGCGCCGCGGGCCGCGCCACCGCCAAGGCTTTCGGCGTCAGGAGCCGGTTCATCCACTTTGAGTTTTTCCGGCTTACCCAGGACCAGGAGGGCCTTGGGAAGAAGGGGGAGCTTGTGGGGCTGGAGGTCAACATGCGCCCCAGCGGCGGCTACACCCCGGACATGATCGACTACGCCCACGGCACCAATGTCTACAAGGTCTGGGCGGACATGATCGCCTTTGACAAGACAAGCATCCCGGAGAAGGACCGCTATTTCTGCGCGTACCTGGGCCGCCGGGACGGGAAAAATTTTGTCATGAGCCACGAGGACATCATGCGCCTGTATGGCGCCCGCATGAAGCTGGTGGGGCGCATCCCCCAGGTGCTGGCCGGCGCTATGGGCGATCAGATGTATATCGCCGTCTTCCCCACCAGGGAGGAAATGGACCGGTTCTATCAGGACACGCTGGCATGCCGGTGACCTAACAGACGCAAAACGCCCCTCTCTCCCGGAACAGCCGTTCCAAGAGAGAGGGGCGTTCCTTATGCCTCCCTTATTTCATCAGCTCGTCGGAAAGGCGCATGATCTCCGGCGCTATCTTGGCGCGCTTGCGCCTGACCAGGCGGGTGTAGAGCGGGTAGGCCGCGATCATGCCCGCGATGCCCAGGAGGCCGACGGCAATGCCCGAAACGAAATATTGCTCCCAGCCGGCAAGCATGGTACAGCACATCCCCACGCCCAGCAGCAGGGCGCTGAGGATGCCGATAATCAGCGATACGACAGACGCTCCCTTGGTGGCGCTCCTGTCCAGGCGGCGAAGCTGTTCCATGGTTGACACCTCTTTTGCCGGGGGCGCGTATTTGTCCCGGATTTTTCTGATCTCCTCCTGCTCCTTGGCGGAATAGGTATAGGTGAAGGTCTCCTTCTTCTCTTCCATGATCCATGACTCCTTTCAGGATTTACGCGGATATTGCAACAGTCAGCTGTTTGCGAAACTTTCAAGTTATGTTTGGGAAGAGTTAAGTTCAATTTCTTTAAGACTTTTGGTCGCCCGCCAGATCATGTAGATCGCCATACCGATGACCATGGTGCAGACGGCTCCGCCCGTGGCGCCGGTCATGACACGGCGGAACACGGGGTCATCGTCCCCGCCGAACTGGGAGAGCATGGCGGTTTCCAGCGAGAGGATGGACACCAGCGCGGCCACAAGGTTGATGGCCTTGGCCGCGGACAGGAGGGGGCTTTTGTGCCGTCGGGTCTTGACGATGTTGATGATGGCGACGGTGACGGCATAAAAGGAATAGGCGGCCATGGCGTAGATCAAAAATCCCGGATAGACAAAGCCCCGGTTCTGACGGACCATAAAGACCACAATGCCGGTGAGGGCCTGGTTCATAAAGAGGAGCATGATCCCGCACAGTCTGTACCGGCGCAGCTCAGATGCCTCGTCCTGGGCGTCTAAGCGCCGCGCCAGCAGAAAGCGCATCAGGGCCAGCAGGAGATAGTAGACCGCCAGGGCGATGAACCACGCGGAGCGGTACACGACGCCCGACACTAACTTGACGGCGATATACAGGAGGTTCACGAAAAGGCCCTGATACAGGGAGATGCCCGTCCGAAAGCGCACATCGGTCATGTATTTTTCGCCCACCTTGGTGGAGCGGAATTTTTTCATTATCGGATGGTTGGCGACGTAGTTTCTGACGCCGCCTATGGCTGTATTGATATAGACAGATCCCGTGACGGTGACGATCAGCGCGTAGGCGGAGGCGATGTAGGAGGCGTATCGCAGGACGGGATTTTGAATATCGAACGCAAACACGGCGATCACAAAGCCGTAACCGAAAAGCACCGCCAGGACCGTCCAGCGCGGGGGCAGGCAGAACAGCTTTTTAAGGATTTTTTTGACTGTCTCCATCCGCCGCCCTCCTGATCTTTACGGTGAAGGTACTCCCCTTCCCGACCTCGCTCTCTACGGATATATCGCCGCCCACGATGTCCACCACCCGCTTCACCAGCGCCAGTCCCAGGCCGTTGCCCTGGGTGGCATGGGAGGTGTCGCCCTGGTAGAATTTCTCGAAGATGTGTTGGCCCGTCTCCTGGGAGATACCGCAGCCGGTGTCCGTCACCCGAACGGTTGCAAACTCGCCCTCGGTTTTCAGCGACACGGACACAGCGCCGCCGGGTTCGGTGAACTTCAGGGCGTTGGAAAAGAGGTTGTTCCAGACCAGGGACAGAAGCTCGTCATCCGATTGGACAAATACCTCTTCCTCCAGGTCCGTCTCAATGTCGATGCTCTTTTTCTCCCAGGTGCTTTCAAAGTTCAAAAGGCACTCGGCAAGCTGTTCGCCAAGATTGAATCTCTTCGCCGCCGGATAAATCTGCTGGTTTTCCAGACGGTTGAGCTTCAGGATATTGGTAATGAGGTCCGCCAGGCGGCGGGACTGCTCGGTGACGGCCTTGGCGTACTCCAGCCGCTGTGCCTCACTGAGGTCCGGGCTTTGGAGCATGGTGCCGTAATTCTGCATGACGGCCAGGGGCGTTTTCAGCTCGTGGGACACGTTGGCGATGAAATCCGTCCGCAAAGTCTCCACGCCGGAGAGCTCCTCCGCCACGCGGTTGAAGCAGTCGATGATGACGTCGAACCCGGCGTCGCTGTCGATGCTGTGGAACGGCTCGATCCGCGCGGAGAAGTCGCCCCGCATGAGCCTTGAAGCACCCTCTACAATGCGCCGCACCGGGCGCTCCACCATGTATTTCCGGCGCACGCCGTCGATGACGGTGCATAAGAAGCTCAGAAAGATCACATTGACAAAGGTGGAGACAGCGGCCAGACGAATCCCCCGCTCGGTATAGGTGATCTCCATGGAGCTTGCCAGCGTTTTCAGGAACAGCAGCATACAGCAGGTGATCACGAAGGACATCAGCAGGAAAAAGGCGGCATAGCTTCTCAGGGAGAACAGGAAACGCCGGAATTTGGAATCTTCTTTCATAAAATCACCGCCTTGTAGCCCAGGCCGTGGACGGTTTTCAGCTCAAACTCCGGGCATTTCTCAAACTTTCCCCGGAGCTTCGTCATGTAGACGTCAACGGCCCGCGGCGCGGTGTCGGTGTCCGGGTCCCAGAACTCGTCCATGAGCTGGGTGCGGGTGAAGGTCTTGCCGGGATAGGAAAGGAGCTTGTAGAGGATGTTGAACTCCCGCGTGGTCAGGGGGATCTCCTCGCCGTCATAGACCGCCGTGCGCTCGTCCATGTCGAGCCGGAGCTTGCCGATCTCCAGCTTGTGGGAGGCGGCGATCTTCGCCCGCCGCAGAAGGGCGCCGATCCGCAGAAAAAGCTCGTCTAAGTCGATGGGCTTGACCATGTAATCGTCGATTCCGATCCGATAGCCCCTCTGTTTGGAGGCGAAATCGTCCCGCGCCGTCATAAAGAGGATGGGGATGTCCTGGTTGAGGGAGCGCACGGTCTTGGCGAAGTCGTACCCGTCGATGCCGGGCATCATGATGTCAGAGACGATAAGGTCGAAGGTGGTCTGGTACATGGCCTCAAAAGCTTCATTGGCACCGAGGCACCCCACCGCCTGATAGCCGTTGCCGTTCAGGAAGGCGCAGACGGTGCGGTTCAGGTCCTTGTCATCCTCCACCACCAAGAGCTTAAACACGGATAGGCCCCCTTGCGTTTTTTCTTATGATAACACACAAATGTTAAAGTTTTGTTTGCGTTTTGGCTTTTTCAAAAATTTTTTCATAAAATATGCGCCGCACGGAGAAAATCCGCGGGGCGCATAGGGGGTTTAGTGCTTTTCTGCGTTCTTGCCGGCCTCTACGCCGGCTTTGGCGGCGGCCTCACGCTGCAGCTTCTCCTCGTGAAGCCGCTTCTCCGCGTCCTCCACGGTCTCGCCCTCGCGGGTGAGGAATTTGTCCACAAACCCGTCCTCCATCTTTTTGAAGGCCCCAGTGACGCCATCCTCGATCTTTTTATAGCCGCCCACAACGCCTTCTTCGATCTTCTTGTACCCGCCGACCACTGCGCTGGCGACTTTTTCGTTTGCCTGTACGAGCTTTGACTTTGCCATGATAAAATCCTCCTGTATGTTTAATATTGATTTGCCGTTTTACGGCGAATAACCGTGATGACTGCCGCCGCAGCGCCGGCTACGGCTGTTGCGATTGTGGGAATGAACCCAATATGTACCTTATTTCAGCCCCTTGACCACGGGGATCAGGCAGAGCAGCAGGACGATGCCGACGACGCCAACGACGATGCCCCAGACCAGCATATCCCACACCATGACCATGCACATCCCCACGCCCAGAACGATGACGCCGGCGATGGCCAGAAGCGCCGTCCCGATGGCCTTGCCGTTCAGGACGATCATGGGCTTGCCGTCCATCTTCCGGCGGATGAGCACCATCAGGAGCAGGATCGCCGCGCCGGCGGCGCCCACCACGATGCCCTCTGTCAGCGCGTCCCACTCCGGGAGAAGCCCCATGCACATTCCCAGGGCGAAAAGAAGTCCGCCCACCACGCTCATGATCAGGGTCACAAAGTTTTTCTTTTTCATTGAAATGCACCTCCAATTTTTTAAGTGATCTCTCACTTGCGGGCTTATTGTACCGCCTGTATGTTTGCAAAACGTTCAAGTTATGTTTGATAAATGTTAAAATTGAGAAAATAACTGCCGCCAGACTTAAAGTCTGGCGGCTATGGCTGTTATGGCAGTTGAATCGCGGGGAAATCACACGCCGGAATGGGCGGCGAAGCCCGCGTCTATCGGCAGGACTACGCCGGTGACGGCGGAGGCGGCGAAGCACATACCGTGAATCTGGCGTATTTCCTCCAGGGTCACGGGGTCACTGTCGCCGTACCAACTTTTCAAGGTTTTTCTCCTAATCGTCTTATATCCCGGATTCCGGCTGACCCTGGGAGGCCCTATAGCTCTCTCCCCAGGCCTTCATGGCGTCGAGGATCGGCTTCAGAGACTCGCCCAGCTCTGACAGCGCGTACTCCACCCTGGGCGGGACCTCCGGGTAGACGGTGCGGGTAATGAGGCCGTCGGCCTCCATGGAGCGGAGGCTGTCCGTCAGCACCTTCTGGCTGACCCCTTCAAGGGAGCGCTGCAGCTCGTTGAAGCGCCAAGGGCGGTCAAGGAGATTGCGGATGATGAGGAGCTTCCACTTGTTGCCGATGAGCTGGACGGTTGCCGCCACGGGACACGCGGGAATGAGTTCGGCCTTCGTTTTCATAAAAACGCCTCCTGCACGAAAATTGAATGTTACATTCCATTTTAATGTGTCGTTCTACTCCCGTCAAGTAGTTACAAAAAGGTGCGTATCCCACAAAAAAGTGCGTACTTGCGGGAGGCAGAAAAAACCGTACAATGAAAATTACAGGAGGCGAAAAGCTCCCTGAATCCATAAAGGAGGACACGATCATGGCACTTTCTAATTTAGCTGGATGGACTGAGGACAAGGCGGCTTCCGCCTGCGGTGCCGCTTGCGGCGCCGCGGACAAGCCCGCCGCGGCCCCCGCTACTTGTGGTGCTGCCGACAAGCCCGCCGAGGCTCCTGCCGCGTGCGGAGCCGCGGACAAGCCGGAGGAGAAGCCCGCCGCCTGTGGGACTGCCTGCGGAGCCGGGGACAAATGACAAACGGCCCCTACGGGGGCCAGGTCATTCATCGTTTATCGATTTCACATAGATATGGGGGCGCTTATGCAATACTTCTCTTTTCAATGGCACATCACGGATGAGTGCGATCAGCGGTGCAAGCACTGTTATATTTTCTCCGGGGATAAGTGCCATGAGCTTAAAAGCATGAATTGGGCGCAGATGGAGGACACCTTTTATAACTGTCTGGACTTCTGCGAGGTGTATGGCCGCTTGCCCTATTTCTATCTCACCGGTGGCGACCCTATCCTGCACCCGGATTTCTGGCGACTGCTGGCGCTGTTCAAAGAACACCATGTCCCGTTTACCGTCATGGGCAATCCGTTCCATTTGAACGACCAGGTGTGTCGGGAGATGAAATTCTTTGGCTGTGAGAAGTACCAGCTCTCCCTGGACGGCCTCCGGGAGACACACGACTGGTTCCGCAAGCCTGGCTCCTTTGATTGCACCATGGAGAAAATCGGCTGTATCAACCGCTCCGGGATGCGAAGCGCCATTATGACCACGGTATCCAAGACAAACCGCATGGAGGTGCCGGGGATCATCGACGCGGTGGTGGAGGCGGGGGCAAATGTATTTGCCTTTTCCCGCTATGTCCCCAGCGGCGGCGATCTGGACGCCTCCATGACGCCCCAGGAGTACCGGGAGCTGCTGGCCATCTGCGATAAGAAATTCAAAGAATATGAGGCGGAGGGCTGCCAGACCTATTTCAACAAAAAAGACCATCTCTGGACGCTCTACGAGTATGAGACGGGAGCCTTCAAAATCCCTGCAGATGCCAAAGAGGGCATGATCTACGGCGGGTGCAACTGCGGCAACTGTCATATCACCATCCTGCCCACCGGCGACGTGTACGCCTGCCGCCGTGTTGCGGACAGCAAGGTAGGCAACGTGTTTACTGACCGGATGGCCGACGTGTGGGTGTGCGAAATGGAGCAGTACCGAGATTATGATAAATTCGTCAAATGCAGCAAGTGTGAATTAAAGGCGTGGTGTCGTGGCTGTCCCGCCGTTGCAAAAGGGACGAACGGTAACTTTTATGCAGCCGACCCACAATGTTGGAAAGAAATCAAGGAGGTAGAATAAAATGAGTGAACTGAAAGAGACGATCCTGCACCGCCGGGCGATTCGGCGGTTTGAGGAAAAACAAATCGATGAGGATGTCTTACAGCAGATATTGGAGGCAGGTATGTATGCTCCAAGTGCGGGAGGACGTCAGGGCGTACTGTTTGTGGTTTCACAGGACAGAGTGGTAAATGAAAGATTGGGGAAAATCAAGCGGGCCAACTTCCGCCCACTAACGACGACGACAACAAACCGAGTATCAAATGAGCAGCCCAGCATTGTAGATGACCCCAATCTCAAGAACGCCTTTTACGACGCTCCAACGGTAATTACGCTGTTTGCGCCAAAGAATTTCCTTTTTTCGGCGGAGGACTGTGCCTGCGCTGCCGAAAATATGATGCTCATGGCCGATTCCCTCGGCGTCGGCTCTTGCTATATCGGGCAGGGCTGGATGGCGTTTGCCGACCCATACGGGCAGGAGGTTTTACGCCGCTGGAATATCCGCACCGACTATTATGCGGTGATGCAGCTTCTGCTCGGTTATCCGAAAGAGGGGGACAGTCACCCGGCGCCGAAGCCCCGCAAAGACGGACGGGTGCTGCGGTTTTGAGAAAGCCTGCAAATAAAAAGTCAACCCCAACCGCGAAAAAATTCGAACAAAGAGTGGCGGTAAAAATGGGCAACAC
>CANQTW010000015.1 GCA_947626845.1 uncultured Oscillospiraceae bacterium
GCTATCAAATGCCCCGTTTCCGCTTCAAAAACCCAGTGTTTTCAAGGCTTTGCGGGTTTTGTCAGTTATTCCCACTCTATCGTCGCTGGGGGTTTGCTGGTGATATCGTAGACTATACGGTTAATGCCGGGTACTTCGTTGACGATGCGCGTACTGACGCGGTCAAGAACGTCGTAGGGGATGCGCGTCCAATCGGCTGTCATGAAGTCGGTGGTGGTGACGGATCGCAGGGCAAGGGTATAGTCGTATGTCCGCCCGTCGCCCATGACACCCACCGAGCGCATATTTGTCAGCACCGCGAAATACTGATTCATGGAACCCTCAAGTCCGGCCTTATGTACCTCGTCCCGGAAGATAAAATCCGCTTCCCGAAGGGTGTCCAGCTTCTCCTTTGTGATGTCCCCGATGACCCGGATGGCCAGTCCCGGCCCTGGGAAGGGCTGACGCATAACAAGATACTCCGGCAGCCCCAGCTCCCGGCCCAACGCGCGCACCTCGTCCTTGAACAGCATCCTCAGCGGCTCGATGATTTCCTTAAAATCCACATGCTCCGGAAGTCCGCCCACGTTATGGTGGCTCTTGATGACCGCGGCGCCGGCCTTGCCTGAGCCGGATTCGATAACATCCGGGTAGATGGTTCCCTGTGCCAGAAAATCCACCTTCCCGATCTTTTTGGCCTCGTCCTCAAAGACCCTTATAAATTCCTCACCGATGATCTTTCGCTTCCGCTCCGGCTCTGAGACGCCCGCGAGCTTCGATAAAAACAGCTCCTCCCGGTCTGCCCGAACAAAGTTTATATCCCACTTTTTAAAGGCGGCCTCCACCTCGTCTCCCTCGTTTTTACGCATAAGGCCGTGATCCACAAAAACGCATGTAAGCTGGGGCCCCACCGCCTCGGCCAGCAGCGCTGCCGCCACGGAGGAATCCACCCCGCCGGAGAGGGCCAGAAGAACCTTTCCCTCCCCTACCTTGGCGCGGATATCCCGGATGGCTGTCTCCTTATAGTCGCCCATAGTCCAGTCCCCGCGGGCGCCGCAAACCTCGTAGAGGAAGTTGCGGAGCATCGCCGTCCCGTTCTCCGTGTGATTGACCTCCGGATGAAACTGAACGCCGTAAAATCCTCGCTTCTCGTCGCAGATGGCCACATTGGGGCAGGCATCGGAGTGTGCCACAAGGGCAAACCCCTCCGGCACCTTCTCCATGTAATCCCCGTGGCTCATCCAGCTGACGCCCTTTTTCGGGAGTCCTTTGAAAAGGCGGCAGGAGGTATCAAAATATGTCTCCGTTTTTCCGTACTCCCTGGCGGAATCATCGGTAGCCGCCGTGACACAGCCGCCCAGATTGTGGGCCAGGAGTTGACAGCCGTAGCAGATACCCAGGATAGGCACCCCCAGTGAGAATATCCGCGGGTCAGCCTGGGGAGACCCCGCCTCATAAACGCTCCCCGGACCTCCGGTGAAGATAATGCCTATAGGCGCCATCTCACGAATCCTCTCCAGAGGCGTCGTATAGGGCAGGACCTCGCAATATACATTGCACTCGCGCACTCGGCGGGCAATGAGTTGATTATACTGTCCGCCAAAGTCAAGAACGATAACCAATTGATTTTTCATGTCGATTCCTCAATTCAAACGGTCTTACCGTTATTATATTCGTTCCGGGACAGGCTGTCAACTCCGGTATCACTCCGCCGCCGCGTCCCGTAATCTCACCGCCAGCGCCGCGCAGGCGCCTCTTGTCAGCTCCGCCGGATTGCCGCCGCTCTGCTCAAATTCATCGAGAACACCTTCCAAAACAGTCGAAAATCGCGTATCTCCCTCCGGCAGACCAAAATACGAGGCGAACCCTCCGGTAATCTCCTCCGCAAACGCTTGGTCAGCCGGCTCCAGGGGCCTTACCAGCTCCGTGTCCTCCGCAATCAGGCCGGCATTCCACAGTCTTACGAACATATCGAATTCCCATTGGCCTGGAGCAATATCCGTAAAGGGCACCCCTGCCATGTTGTCCGGTTCCGACAAGTTGAAGGCTTTCGCCAGCATCGTGGCAAATTCCGCTCTTGAGGCGGTCTCTTCCCCGCGGAAGGTCGCGCTGTTTCCTGTGATGACGCCCTCCCGCACCAGCGTTTCCGCTTCGTCGGCGTACCATTTTCCCTCAATATCGCTCAGGGTATACTTCCCTGAGCTGTCCGAATCAGTATCGGAGAGGCCAAGCGTCCTGTACGCAAAGCCGTAATAATCGTTTCTGAGGATCGAGGCGGAGACAGAAAACTGGTTGTTCACCGCCATTTTCAGCTTCTCAAAATATCCCTCCGGAAGCTCCTCTTTGGCGGTCAAATACGTCACCGTCCCCCGGTCCGCGTCGTAGATCAGATCCTTTGTGCGGAAGCTCCCGTCGAACAGCACCGCGATGTGAGTACTGTCCGAGAACACATCCGTTCCCGTAAGCAGTCGGGAGTCATATTCCAGCCCCAGCAGATTCAAAACCGTGGGCAAAATGTCTTGGGTACAGCAAAAGTCGTCCACATGGATCGGTTCTTTTATCGCGCCGGACCAGCAGATAAAGCTGTTTTTATACTGCCAGAACGGGTCCTCAAAGACCTTATCCCCCGCCAGAGAGGCCAGCTCCTCTGTAGAGAGCGCATAGGGGAAGTGGTCGCCGGTGAGGACGATCAAAGTTGAGTCCAGCTTACCGGCCTCTTCAAGCCTGCCCAGCAGATACTCAAGGGCATACTCCAGCTCCAACTGTCCGGCCACATAGGCCCGAACAGCCTCCGTCCCCTCCAAAGCGCCCACTTTCTCCCGATTTTTCGCGGCAAGCGTATTCACGTCGAAGTCATACGGCGCGTGTCCGGATACGGTCATATAATAGGCCAGGAACCGCTCGTCGCCTATATAGTCATCTACGGTCTTCTCCATCATTTCCAGGTCGGATTGAGGCCACTGGCTGGAAAGCTCCAGTCCGTAGTCCACGGCCTTGAACTCATAGCCCATATTTGTATGGGTATTGATCCGTCCGTAAAAATACGCGGTGTTGTTGTGGTATGCCCTGGGCGTCACGCCCAGGGGCTTCATCATGTGCGCCATGGTGAAGGGCAGATAGTCGTTGATGGAAAGCGTGAAGCTTCTCCTGTTCTTGTCGGGCATCAGGCCCATGCAGAAGGAAAACTCCCCGTTCGTGGTGGTATTGGGGAAGGAGCCGTAGAAGTTTTCAAAGACGATCCCCTCATTTGTCAGCTTATAGAGGACGGGCGTCAGCTCAGGGTCTATAAAATACGGCCAGTAGGACTCGGCGCAGATCTCGATCACATTGAATCCCTCAAAAAGGCCTGTGAAATCGTTCTTTTTTGTCCCGCCAAGCGAGGAAAAATACCGGCTCAGCTCCCGAAGCTCCTTGGTATCGGCCCGATCCAGGAGCGTCGCAAAGTCCATCTCGTCCATAATGTTCATGGCGGGCGGGGCCGGCACCACATCCGGCGCAGTGCCGCTCTCCGTCCCCTCTGTGGCCTTATTTACGTCCGTTGTGATGTCAATGACATCCGTGACAAGGCCGGTCTCGTGGGTAAGTACACGTCCCAATTCCAGACGTTCCGCGGTAACAAGGCCAAAATACTCAGTCTGCTTATCAACGGAGGTATTGATCTCATAGTACACATCTGACCGCGCGGAGCCGGACCCCTGCTCCGGAACACCGGCGGCAAAGGCCAGAATGCTGACACAGGCCAGCAGGATGGCTTCGTTGGTGTCCGCGGGGTCGCTGAAAAGGATCTTCTTCCTGTATAAACCCGCCATGACCGCCGCGGGCAGAAAATAAAGCAGGATAAACGGCAGACTGCGCACCGTCCCATCCACAGCCACGTCAAAGAAATTCACGATGGCGTCGCCGCCCATCCCCACCAGGGTCACGGTCAGCAGCGAGCCGAAAATTTTATAATAAACCGTCTGCACACTGAAAAGGAACGCGAAAACGCAGATAAGCGCGTATCCGATCCCCCTGTTGACCCTTTCCCTGCGCCAGATTCGGCTGAGAAACGTAAAAAACAGACCCAAAGACACGATAAAGGGCGCCGCGAAAAGGAACCTGACGGACACGCTTCTCCAGACCACAAGATGGAGCACAAGCTCCCACATGGTCACCGTGGCGATCCAGAATCCCGCGGACCGCGTCAGCTTTTTCACGGTAATCCCCCCATTCACTCTGCGTAACTTTCGACATTATATCCCGCTATTTGACAAATTGCAATAGTCACAAGCCATATAAAAAGGCTCAAAAGCCTTGATATTCAAGAGATTTTGGACAAGTCGGCAGAAAGCAGATAGTATTTCGCGCCGGGGGAATACTATCTGCGAGGTGATACCATGAAACGAATAAAGGCAAAGATCAAACGCGCTCCCGCCGAAATGCGCCTTACACCGGAAAAGCGCGTCGTAAGCAAGTTCGACGCGGAGAGCATCGCTGAATTTCCCGTGGCCTCCCGTGAAAAAATGGGCGTCCGCGTGGTGGATGACTGCGCGGAGGAGCACATCATGTGATCCTGATATTTGATTAAAAGCTTTAAACGATCAGTATACGCACCGATCCGCCGATCTGCCCTGAAGGGTACAAAAAACCGCCCGCGTACCGGCTGACCGGTAGAACGCGGGCGGTTTTTCCGTTATTTGCTCCTGATATACTCGTCGATGCTCTTCGCCGCCGTCTTACCGGCGCCCATGGCCAGGATGACCGTAGCCGCGCCGGTGGCCGCGTCGCCGCCGCAGAAAACGCCCTCCCGTGAGGTCGCTCCCGTCTCGTCGGTGGTGATGCAGCCGCGCTTGTTGGCCTCCAGCCCCGGCGTGGTGGAGCGGATGAGGGGGTTTGGCGAGGTGCCGATGGCCACGATCACCGTGTCCACCTCCATCTCAAACTCGCTCCCCTCAATCGGAACAGGCCGGCGGCGTCCGGAGGCGTCCGGTTCGCCCAGCTCCATGCGGATGACCTTCATGGACCGGACTCTCCCCTTCTCATCCCCCTCGATCATGACAGGGTTGCAGAGAAGGTCGAAGTGAATGCCTTCCTCTTTGGCGTGGTGGACCTCCTCGGCCCTGGCGGGAAGCTCCGCCTCGCCGCGCCGGTAGACAATGTGCACATCCGCGCCCATCCTCTTGGCGCACCTGGCCGCGTCCATAGCCACATTTCCGCCGCCTAAAACGGCCACCTTCCTGCTCTTGAATATGGGCGTGGCGCTGTCGGGCTTATAGGCCTTCATAAGGTTGATCCTCGTCAGGTACTCGTTCGCCGAAAACACGCCCACCAGGCTCTCGCCGGGGATCTTCATAAACTGGGGAAGCCCCGCGCCGGACCCCACAAAGACGGCCTCGTATCCCCTTTCAAAAAGCTCGTCGATGCTGAGCACCTTGCCGATGACCATGTTCAGCTGGATGTCCACGCCAAGAGCCCTGAGCTTATCGACCTCTTTCTCCACAATGGTCTTGGGGAGCCTGAACTCCGGGATGCCGTAGCTCAGCACCCCTCCGGCCACATGGAACGCCTCGAAAATGGTGACCTGATAGCCCATCCTCGCCAGCTCACCGGCACAGGTAAGTCCCGCGGGGCCGGAGCCGATGACCGCCACCTTATGCCCGTTGTCCGGCGCTTTATCGGTATTGGCGATGTTGTTCTCCAGCGCCCAGTCGGCCACATACCGCTCCAGACGCCCGATGCCTACGCTCTCCCCCTTGATGCCCCGGACGCATCTGCCCTCGCACTGGTTTTCCTGGGGGCAGACCCGCCCGCAGACGGCGGGCAGGGCGTTGGCGCGGGAAAGCGCCCGGTAAGCGCCCTCCATATCGCCCTTTTGGATATGGCCGATAAACTCCGGGATCGGCACGTTTACAGGGCACCCCTCCACACAGCGGGGATTTTTACAGCCCAGGCACCGGTGGGACTCCTTCTCAGCCAGCTCCGGCGTATAGCCCTTGGCTACCTCCAGGAAATTTTTATTCCTGACGTCCGGCTCCTGCTCCGGCATTTTCGTCTTTTCAAGGGACATATCAGCCATTGTTCATTCCCTCCAGTCTGCACTTGTGCTCCGCCCTGCGGCGCTGCTCAAATTCCTTATATGTGGCGGCCCTGGCGATGGTCTCATCAAAGTCGATCTTATGTCCGTCGAAGTCCGGCCCGTCCACGCAGGCGAACTTCACCTGTCCGTCCACGGTGACCCGGCAGCAGCCGCACATGCCCGTACCGTCGATCATGATGGGGTTCATGCTGACAATCGTGGGAATGTCGTACTTTTCCGTCACCTTACAGACGAATTTCATCATCACCAGCGGCCCGATGGCGTAGACGCGGTCAAACTTCTCGCCGGCTTTCAAAAGCTCCTCAAGCTTGCCTGTGGTGAAGCCCGCGTACCCGTAGGAGCCGTCATCGGTGCAGATGTGGAGCCTGTCGCAGGCGGACTCCATCTCCTCCTCCAGAATCACGATATCTTTCGTCCTAAACCCGCCTATAAGGTCCACTTGGGCTCCCGCGTCATGGAGCGCCTTGGACACCGGAAGCGCAATGGCGCACCCCAGGCCGCCCCCCACTACGGCGGCTTTTTTCACGCCCTCAATAGGCGTGGGCTCGCCCAGGGGCCCCACAAAATCGTGGAGGCACTCTCCGGCCTGAAGCTCGTCCAGCGTCATGGTGGAGTCGCCCACCTTCTGGTAAACCACCGTCACCAGGTCCCCCTCCACCGAGGATACGGTCAGCGGTATCCTCTCGGCCTCCCCGGTGGCGCGCAGGATGATGAACTGCCCCGCCCTGGCCTTTTGGGCGATCAGCGGCGCGTAAACGGAAATACTCGTTATATCCGGGGTAAGGACCTTTTTTCTGACGATCTCATACTTTTTTGGCATAATTTTCACCTCGTTAAAAAGTAAAAGTAAAGGTCTAAAATTCAATCCGGCTTTTTAAAGCCGGATTGAATATCTCTTAATAGTAGCGCTTATTCTTGTTCTTGCGAGCCGCCTCGGACTTCTTGCGGCGCTTAACGGAAGGACTCTGATAATATTCCTTCTTCCGGAGGTCGGCAAGGACGCCCGCCTTGGCGCAGTTGCGCTTAAATCTCTTCAGCGCGCTGTCCAGAGACTCGTTTTCCTTCACATGGACTTCTGACATCTATTTCCCCTCCCTCCGACATACGCATGCGCGTCATGCTAATTTCGCTCCGGTTTTGACCGGATGCCATACTTCTCTGAAATGAATTCAGCATTGATTATTATAATAACTTCGACGCGGATTGTCAATATGCTTTTTGCAGTTTTATTTTACCGGGCGCAGGATCAGGTTCACCAGCTTGTTCTTGATGACGATGGTCTTGACGATCTCCATGCCCTCCAGGGCGCGGGCCACCTTCTCCTGGGCCTTGACGATGGCAAGCACCGTCTCGTCATCGGCGTCCACCGGCACGGTGGCGGTGGCGCGCAGCTTGCCGTTGATCTGAACGGCGATCTCCTTCTCGCTCTCGGCCATCTTGCTCTCGTCGTACCGGGGCCAGGCGCTGGTGCTGGCATAGCCCTCAAATCCCTGCCGCTCCCAAAGCTCCTCGGCGATATGGGGCGCGAAGGGACTGAGCAGAAGCAAAAGCGCTTTGATGTCCCCGCGGGAGGGGGCGTTTTCATAGAAGGCGTTCACAAGGCCCATCATGGCGGCAATGGCGGTATTGAACTTCATGGCCTCGATGTCCTCCCCCACCTTCTTGATGGTGCGGTGGACGGCGGCCTCATTGGCGTGGGAGCAGGTCTCCGGCCCGTCGATCCTTGTCTCGGCCAGGTTCCAGATGCGGTCCAGGAAGCGCTTGCAGCCCTTAACGGCGTTGTCGCTCCAGGCGGCGGCCTGCTCAAAGTCGCCGATGAACATGATATAGAGCCGCAGGGTGTCTGCGCCGTAGCTCTTCACCACGTCATCAGGATTGACCACGTTGCCGCGGGACTTGGACATCTTCTCCCCGCCCTCGCCCAGGATCATGCCGTGGCTGGTACGCTTCTGATACGGTTCCTTAGTGGGCACCACGCCGATATCATAGAGGAACTTATGCCAGAACCGGGAGTACAGGAGATGGAGGGTAGTATGCTCCATGCCGCCGTTGTACCAGTCCACCGGGGACCAGTACTCCAGCGCCTCCTTTGAGGCCAGGGCCTTGTCGTTGTGGGGGTCCATATACCGGAGGAAATACCAGCTGGAGCCCGCCCACTGGGGCATGGTGTCGGTCTCGCGCCTCGCCGGCCCGCCGCAGTGGGGGCAGGTGGTGTTGACCCAGTCGGTCATCTTGGAAAGAGGGCTCTCGCCGTCGTCGGTGGGCTCGTAGCTGTCCACCTCCGGGAGCTTCAGGGGCAGCTCAGACTCTGGCAGCGGCACCCAGCCGCACTTGTCGCACCAGACCATGGGGATAGGCTCTCCCCAGTAGCGCTGGCGTGAGAACACCCAGTCCCGGAGCTTGAAGTTGACCTTCGCCTTCCCTATCCCCTTCTCCTCCAGCCATTTGGTGATGACGGGAATGGCGTCCTTGACGGTAAGGCCGTTCAGGAATTCGGAGTTGACCATGATGCCGGTCTCATCCTTGGCGGTGAAGGCGGCCTTCTGTACGTCCTCGCCGCCGGAGACCACCTCGATGATCTCACAGCCGAACTTTTTGGCAAACTCCCAGTCTCGGTCATCGTGGGCCGGAACGGCCATGATAGCGCCGGTGCCGTAGGTGGCCAGCACGTAGTCGGAGATAAAAATGGGGATCTCCCGGCCATTCACGGGATTGACGCCGCGAACGCCATCCAGCTTCACGCCGGTCTTCTCCTTGTTGAGCTCGGTGCGCTCCATATCGCTCTTGGAGGCGGCGGCGCGCTGGTAGTCCTGGACCTCCTGGGCGTTTTTCAGGAGCGGCATCCACTTTTTGATAAGGGCGTGCTCCGGGGAGAGGACCATGTAGGTGGCGCCGAAGAGAGTGTCGGGACGGGTGGTAAAGACCACGATGTCGTCCCCTGTGGTGGCCTTGAAGGTCACCTCCGCGCCGGTGGAGCGGCCTATCCAGTTGCGCTGCTGGGTCTTGACCCGCTCAATGAAGTCCACGTCGTCCAGGTCATCGATGAGCCGCTGGGCGTACTCGGTGATCTTCAGCATCCACTGGGACTTCTCCTTGCGGATGACGGGAGCGCCGCAGCGCTCGCAAACGCCCTCCACCACCTCCTCGTTGGCCAGCACGCACTTGCAGGAGGTGCACCAGTTCACCGGCATGGTGGTCTTATAGGCCAGACCGTGCTTGTAGAGCTGGAGGAAGATCCACTGGGTCCATTTATAGTACTCAGGGTCGGTGGTGTCCACCACCCGGTCCCAGTCGAAGCCGTAGCCCAGCATTTTCAGCTGACGGGTGAAGTTGGCGATGTTCTGCTTCGTCACAACGGCGGGGTGGACGTGGTTCTTGATGGCGTAGTTCTCGGTGGGCAGGCCAAAGGCGTCGAACCCGATGGGGAACAGCACGTTGTAGCCGTCCATCCGCTTCTTGCGGGTGACGATGTCCATGGCGGTGAAAGGCCTGGGATGGCCCACATGGAGCCCCTGGCCGGAGGGGTACGGGAATTCGATAAGCCCGTAGAACTTGGGCTTGTCGGACCCTGTCTCGGCACGGAAGGGCTTCTCCCGCTCCCAGACCGCCTGCCACTTTTTCTCTATCTCAGCAAAATCGTATTTCATGTGACCTCACCCCTCAGCCCTGTGTAAGAAGTCCGCTGATATCCACCTCAGGCGCGTCGCCCCACAGGTGCTCCAGGTTATAAAACTTCCTTGTCTCGTCGGTGAAGATATGGAGCACCAGGCAGCCGAAGTCCACCAGCACCCAGCCGCCGCCGTGGTAGCCCTCGGTGCGCAGAGGCCGTTCGCCCTGATCCTCCAGGGCCTTCTCCACCTCGTCGGAGAGGGTCTTGATGTGGGTGGTGGAGCCGGCGGTGCAGATGACGAAGTAGTCCGCCAGCACCGTGACGTCGCGTGTCTCCAAAACCTTGATGTTTTCCGCCTTCTTGGCGTCCAGCGTCTTAACGGCGATGTCGGTCATCTCTTTGGGCGTAAGCATATTTATTCCTCCTGATATTCAAAATCTTTGGCAGATATGTTCTTTATAAAGCGGCTCAATCAAAAGACGGCTCTATGTTTCTGCTGATTTTGATACATCCATACCACATCAGCAGTGAGGAGCTTTTTGCTTGTTCTTTTCGATAAACAGGAATTTAATAATCTAATAGCCTGCCATAGTCATTCCATTCGCCAAACATTTTACCCTGTCTGGTTTCCTCGATTAAGTGCGCCAACATTTGGTCGTACATCTCTGGGGTTCGTTTCTTATAGAAGGCGATATTTCCCGCTCGAACCCTTTGGTATAAGGGAGGAAATGATTTGAACTTTGACCATGCCCGTGCAGCCTTCAGTGCCGCCTCAATATCAGGGTCAATTTGAAAACTGCGAATCCCCATAGCAGGGAGGACTGCTCTTCCCGCATCAGTCATCAGGCCTAAAGTATCCAGCCTGCGAACGCGCTCCTTGTTGAGTTCTGTCCACTTGCTCCCCTTTTTGCGGGGTGTAAAGCGTTGCAACCTCTTTCCGTCAATAATTCGGTGGGTGCTGTCTATCCAGCCATAGCAAAGCGCTTCTTCCACAGCATCAATATACCAAAAGTGGGTGCCATCAACAGGCTTTCCACGTTTTACATTAACCCAGCATTCTGTCTCTTGTTCTGAATGAACGCTGAGCCATTCACGAAATGATTTGCGGCAATCAACTTGTAAAATATTTTTATGCTTCATTCCTTACTTGGCCTCGCTAAATACGGTTCTACCGGGCGGATATGCCCGTCTTTTAATTAATTAAGTTGTATCACAAAATCGTGAATAAATCTACCGCTATTAATCCGGCAAACATTTTACACCGCAAAGGCACACTTTTCAATTATTCCTCGGCTTTGTATCAAACTCCGCAAGATCAAATCAATGGAGCTTCCCGCTGGTGGCGATCATCTTCCCGTTCCCGTCCCGGCCCGCCAGGTCCACATTGGCGGTGGTGATCTGCTGGTAGAAGGGGTTAAGATAGGTGTTGAGCATCTCTATCCACCCGTTAATATCCACGGTGACGTAGTTTCTGCCGTCATAATAGTCGTTGTAGTTGCCGGGCATGGTCATGAACTGGATGTTCTCCGCGTCCAGCTTCAAAAGCTCCCCGGCCAGCCAGGTGCACTGGCCCAGGTCCAGGCTGGTTTTCACGTCGTTGACCACGATGTTGATAAGGGTGGTAAGAGGCACCTTATTCTTGTTGGCCAGGATCTGCTTGGCGGCGGTCATCAGGAATTCGTGCTGGGCGTCGATGCGCCCGATATCCGCGTCGGCATAGCCCTTGCGGAACCGCAAATATTCCATGGCCTTCTGTCCGGTCATGTGGGTCATGCCCTTTGTGAAGTGGATGTGCAGGTCCTGATAGGGGTCATCGTAGTCGATGTTCCTGGGCACGTAGTAGTCCACGCCGCCGATGGCGTTGATCAGCTTCATGAAGGCGTTCAGATCCACAATGGCGTAGCCGTCGGGCCGGTAGCCGATGAAGTTGGCGATGTTGTCCAAAAGGCCGTCCACGCCGCCGGAGCCGTAGAGGGTATTGATGCGCTTATTCTTGTAGGTGGTGTTGGTGTAGGTGTCCCTGGGGATGGAGGCCACGTTAAGCTTGTAGTTTTCCGTGTCCAGCATCGCGACCATGATGGCGTCCGTATTGGAACCCACCTTATCCTTGCCAAGCACCAGGAAGGTATACATATTCTCACGCCGTCCGGTGGTGGGGGTCGTCTCCTCGGTGGGAGGCGTTGTGTCCTCGGTAGGCGCCGTCGTGTCCTTCGTATCCGTCGCCGTGTCGTCGGCGGTGTCCGCGGTGTCCGCTGTATCCGCCGTGTCAAAGGTATTGAGCGTCTGCGTCTTTTCCGGCGGCTTCCTGTTGATCAGGACCCAGCCGACCAGCGAAAGCATCAGGATTAGGAGCACCGACACCACCACGATGACGATCTTGCCCCAGGTGGGAAATCCCCTCTCCTCCCGTCGCCCGCGGGGGACGTCCTGTTCGGGGAACTCCACGTCGGGGATATCGTCCACCGGGACCGTCACCTCATCCACTGGCATGGGCCTCGTCTCGTCCATAGGAGACGCCGGCTCATCCGGCTTCGGATAACGCGCTCTTTCCGGCTGATCCGCCGGTCTGTGATACTGCCCCGCGGCTTCATGGATGTGGCCAGCGGTATGTTTTGAGTTCCTGCTTCCGCCGAAAAATTTCATTGTATCTGTCTGTTTCCTTTCTTTATCCACGCAAGTGCGCCCAACGTGCGGTCATGGGGCGTGATATTCCGTCCGGTCATATCGTCGATGCTCATCTGGAAGCCCAGCTCCAGAGCCTTGTCAAGATCGGTATACGCAAGCCGCCTCAGCTCCTCCACGCCCTCAAAATCCCTGGTGGGCTCTATGTAGTCGGCCATGTAGATGACCTTCTCCAAAAGCGCCATATCCTCCTTGCCGGTGGTATGCCAGTATATGGCCCCATATACCTCGTCATCACAGCCAAACTCATATTTGGCGATGCCGGCGCCTGTTTTGGAGTGTAAAAGCTTTCCCTCCCGCTTTTCCATCTCATCCAGGATAATACCATATTTTGCGCAAAGGCGCAACTGTTCATCCAGCTTCTCTTTTTTTGTGATGTCATGGAGGATCGCCGCCTCCCTGGCGCGCTCCTCGTCGGCGCCCCAGCGGCGGGCAAGCCGCACGGCCTCCTCCTCACAGCCCTTCACATGGGCCACCCGCTTGGGGTCCAGCATGGCGTAGGCCTTCCGGCGCAGCCATTCAAAGTCCGGCCTCGCCCCGTAGAGCCGCCGCTTGATGATCCTGTCGTACACCTCCGGCGGAAAATACTCCACGCCCCGGCGTTGGGGCAGCATCTGCCGGAGCTGGGTGGAAGAGATATCCAGCACATCCAGATCCACCAGCCGCACGCAGGCCCCATAGGCAAGGCGCAGCTTTTCCGCCTGCCGGAAGAGCTGCTCCCGCTCCCCGTCTCGTCTGGCGAACACCGCCAGCGCGGCCATTTTCGCGATCTCCTCAAAGGACCGCCACTGCTCAAAGCACATCAGCATATCCGTGCCCATCAGCAGGAAAAGCTTGTCCGAGGGGTATTTTTCTCTCAGCCGCCGGAGGGTATCCACGGTGTAGCTCACGCCCCCGCGGCTGATCTCCAACTCGGAAACGGTACAGTGCTTCACCTTATCAAAGGCGAGCCGCGTCAGCTCCAGCCGCGTTCCAGCGTCCGGCGAGCCGCCGGCGATATCCTTGTGCGGCGGCTGGGCGTCGGGGATCACCAGCACCTTGTCCAGCTTCAGCGCCGCGGCGCACTCCTTCACCGCCGCCACATGTCCCCTGTGAGGCGGATTGAAGGTCCCCCCGAAAACTCCGATCTTCATAAAAGCTCATCTCCCAAGCTTTATTCTCTTCTCCTCCGGAAGGTCCCTGTTCTCGCGGTAGAGCACGAATTTTGTCCCGATGGCCTGCACTCCGTCGGCGCCCACACGCCCACACAGCTCGTCGCAGACCTCTCTGGCGGAGAGAAGCGCTGTCTCCAGCACGCGCCCCTTGATAAGCTCCCGTGTCCGCAGGGCGTTTTCCGCCTCCTGGACCACGTTCTCCGTAACGCCGCCCTTTCCCACGATGAGCACCGGCTCCAGGCCGTTGGCCAGGCCCCGGAGCTGCGCCCTCTGCTTGCTTGTCAGCATCTATTCTACTCCTTTGCGCTCTCTTTTTCCATATGGATTTTAAGCTTATCCGCAAATTGCCTGAAAGCCCTCCCCCGGTGGGAGATGGCGTTCTTTTCCTCGTCCGTCAGGCAGGCCATGGAGCGCGTATGTCCCTCCGGCACAAAGATGGGGTCGTAGCCGAAGCCGTGCTCCCCCTCGTACACATGCCCGATGGTCCCTTCCACGGTCCCCAGGCAGTCTATTTCGTCCCCGTCGGGGAAAACACAGACCACGGCGGAGACGAATCTGGCGCCTCGGTCTCCCTTTCCCTGGGTATCCACGATCTCCATGATCTCCCGGCAGGCCGCCGGATATCCCCTATCCCCGCAGAAGCGGGAGGAGTACACCCCCGGTCCGCCCCCCATAGCGTTGACCTCCAGGCCGGAATCGTCTGCCACGCAGACCCTTCCCGTGGCCTTTAGGGCGGCTTTGGCCTTGATACGGGCGTTCTCCGTAAACGTTTTCCCGTTTTCCTCCGCCTCGAACCGGCACCCGGCCTCCGCCTGGGAGATGACCTCTATCCCCAGCGGCTCCAATATCTCCCGAACCTCCCGGAGCTTGTCTTTATTGTTCGACGCCAGAATGATCTGCATGGCGTTCTCCTTTCCCGACCCTTCCGGGCGGAATTTGCCCCCAAGGGGCGCTTCTGCTTATTCTCCCAGCAGGGCCTCGGTGAACTCCTCCGGGTCAAAGGGGATAAGGTCGTCCGCCTGCTCCCCCACGCCCACGAATTTCACCGGCACGCCCAGCTTCGAGGCGATGGCAAAGACGATGCCGCCCTTGGCTGTGCCGTCCAACTTCGTCAGCACGATGCCGGTCAGCGGCGCGGATTTGGCAAACTCCTCCGCCTGCAAAAGGCCGTTCTGGCCCGTGGTGGCGTCCAGCACCAAAAGCGTCTCCCTGTCGCCCCAGGGCATCTCCCGATCAATGACCCGGCTGATCTTAGCAAGCTCGTTCATAAGGTTCGACTTGTTATGGAGCCTGCCGGCGGTGTCCACAATGATGATCTCCGTGCCCCTGGCGATGGCGGCGGAGATGCTGTCAAAGACCACGGCGGCGGGATCGGACCCCTCCTCGTGGCGCACAAAGCCGGCTCCGGTCCGCTCCGCCCAGACGCCCAGCTGCTCCGCGGCGGCGGCCCGGAAGGTGTCTCCGGCGGCCAGCAGGACCTTTTTCCCCTGTCCCCCGTAGAGCTTCGCCAGCTTCCCGATGGTGGTGGTCTTCCCCACGCCGTTGACGCCCACCACCAGTATGACGGAGGGTCGGGAGTCCAGCTTCATGCCGGTGTTCTTCCCCAGCATCTCCACTAATATCTCCTTCAGCGCAGCCCGAACCTCGTCAGGGCCCCTGAGTCCGCGCTCCTCCACCGTGTCCCGCAGGCGGTCAACCGCCTCCATGGACGCCTCCGCGCCCACGTCGGAGAGGATCAGCGTCTCCTCCAGCTCCTCAAAAAAATCCTCGTTCTCCCCGGTAAAGGAGGCGATGGTGGAGTTGAGACGCGCCGTCATGTTCTCCTTGGTGCGGGAAAGCCCCTGCTTGATCTTATCAAAGAATCCCATTCCGCTCCTCCAGCGTTCAAATGTAGTATATCACAACGAAAATCATTTGTCAAGTATTATTTTAAAATATTTTTAATTATTTTTTCCTATCGTCTTTTCCGCCTCATCCAGGTCGATGACCAGCACCTTGGAGACGCCCTGTTCCTGCATGGTGACGCCGTAGAGGACGTCGGCCTCCTCCATGGTGCCCCGTCGGTGGGTGATGGTGAGAAATTGGGTTTTTTCCGTAAGGCCCCGCATGTAATTGGCCACCTTGATAACGTTCACGTCGTCCAGGGCGGCCTCGATCTCGTCCATGACCACGAAGGGCGTTGGCCGCACCTTCAGGATGGCGAAATAGAGGGCGATGGCCACGAAGGCCTTCTCCCCGCCGGACAGCAGGGTGATGGTTTTCAGGGTCTTGCCGGGGGGCTGGACCTTGATCTCGATGCCGGAGCCCAGGATATCCTCCGGGTCCTCCAGGGAGATGCTGGCCTGACCGCCGCCGAACAGCTCCAGGAACGTCTGGCGGAAGCCCAGGTCGATCCGCTCCAGCTCCTCCTTGAAGATGGTCTCCATGGAGCCGGTTATCTCGCCTATTATACCCAAAAGCTCGCGCTTTGCCTTCTCGATGTCGTCCCGCTGGTCGGTGAGGTATGTATATCGGGTATTGACCCGCTCAAACTCCTCGATAGCGCCCAGGTTGGGGGTCCCCAGGGAACCCATTTCCCGTTTCAGCTCCCCGGTGCGGCGCTTGGCCTGGGGGATGCTTGCAAGCTCTGTCCGCTGGGCCATGGCGTCGGACCTTGTCAGCTCATAGCCGTTCCACAGCTTGTCCAGGATCTGCCGCTCCTCCATACGGGCGGCCTCCATGCGGTTGTCCACCCTGGCGGATTCCCGCTCCAGATCCAACAGCGCGGCGTTCTTCTCCTGCAAAAGCCTGTCGCTTCTGGCCCGCTCGGCCTCGATGGCCAGCTTGTCCTCGGTGATGCGGGCGATCCGCTCCCTCAGCGTCTCGGTGCCGGCCCGCAGGGAGGCGGCCTCGTTCTCATGGGTTCCGATCTCCTCCCGGATGGTCCGGCTGCCGGCCTCCAGCTCCGCGATCTGCCGCTCCTGGCCCTCTCGGTCCCCGGCCAGCTCCGCCCGCAGGCGGGTAAGCTCCTCCACGGTACGCGCCGCTCCGGCGGCCTCGGCCTCCAGGCTGGCCCGCAATTCCCGCTTTTCCGCCTCGGCGCGGGCGATCTCCTCCCGCTGGGCGTTCAGCTTCTCCCGGTCTCCGGCAAATTCGTCCAGCCGCTCTTTCAGCTCCCGACTCTTTTGCTCTAAGGACGCGATCTCCTCCCTCAGCGCCTCGGCCCGCTTTCCGGCCTCCTCGCCCCGTCGGGCGATGCCCTGGCTCTCCGCCTCGATCTTACCGAGCCGGTCCCGCAGGGAGTTCAGCAGGATGTCGAAATGCTCTCCGGTGGAGGTGAGCTTTAAAACGTCGTTTTCCGCCGCCCGCAGCTCCTCCCCCGCCACGGAAAGCTCATACTCCGCGGCGGCCAGGGCGCGCTTTGTCTCCTCGGCGGCGTCCTTGGCCTTTTCCAGGTCCTCCCCGGCCTTCTGCTGGCGGGCTTTCAGCTTTTCAAGCTCGTTGGCGCGGGAGAGGATGCCGGTGTTCCTGGCGGCGCTGCCGCCGGTCATACTGCCGCCGGCGTTGACCACCTGGCCGTCCAGGGTGACGATGCGGAACCGGTGGGAATATTTTCTGGCGATGCGTATGGCGGAATCCATATCGTCGGCCACGGCGGTGCGGCCCAGCAGATTGAGATAGATATCCCTGTACTGGGGCTCGAAGGTCACCAGGTCGAAGGCCACGCCCTCAAACCCATCCTCGTCCTCCAGGCCCCGCTCCGCAAGACGGGAGCCTCGGATGACGTTCATGGGCAGGAGCGTCACACGCCCCGCGTCGGTGCGTTTTAAAAGATTGATGGCGTTCTTGCCGTCGTTCTCGGTGCTGACGATGATGTTCTGCACCGCCGCGCCCAGGGCCGTCTCAATGGCCACGGCGTACTTCTCCGGTGCCTTGATAAGCTCCCCCGCCGGCCCGTGGACGCCCCGCAGGACGCCCCGCTCGGCCTCCCGCATGACCACCTTTACGGCCTTGGAGTACCCCTCGTACTCCCGCTCCATATCGGACAGCATCTGGATACGGGCCAAAACGGCGTTGTACTCCATCTGCAGGGCGGTGCGCTTCTCCCCCGCCGTCTCATATTTTTTGGAAAGCCCCTCCACCCGCAGGGAATACCCCTTGGACACGTTTTTCAGGGACTCTGTCTTTTCCTGGGCCTCCCGCAGGGCCTTTTTATTGTTCTCCGCCTCCCGCTCCGAGGCGGCCAGCCGCTCCCGCTGGTCGGAAAGCTCCCACTGAAGCCCCTCCGCCCGCTGTGCAAGCTCCTTCCCCGTGGATTCAAGGCCCGAAAGCTCCACCCGCCTGTCGGACAGCTCGTCCGCCGTGTCCGAGGCGGCTTTTGTCAGCAGGGAGACCTCCTTATCGAAGTCGCCCTCGCCGGAGAGCAGTTTTTCCGCCTGAAGCCGCAGCTCCTCCAACCCGTCGGCAAGCTCCCGCCGCTGGCTGTCGATCTCCTCGATGCGCTTTTGCCGCTCGTCGATCTGTTCGGTGAGGCTCAGACTCCTCCCCTCGCGGGTGGCCATCTCCTCCCGGATGCGTTGTATGTTTTCCAAGGTATGCTGGAGGCTCGCCCGCAGTACCGCCGCCTGGGAATTCTCCTCGGAGGCCCGCTTTTCCAGCTCCGCGATCTGGGCGCGAACGCCCTCCGCCTCCACGTCCTTGTCGTGGGTGCGCTGGGCAAAGCCCTCCCCGGCGGAGTAGAGCTTCTCCAGCTCCAGCTTCGCCCGCTCGATGTCCCCGGCCACCTTCAGCGCGTCGCCGCCCAGGGCCTCCAGGCGCTGGGCGATGGCCTCCAGGTCGTACATCCACAGGGATATCTCCAGGCCCCTCAGCTCGTCGCGCAGTACAAGATACCGCTTGGCCGTCTCCGACTGCCGTCTCAGCGGCTCCACCTGGAGTTCCAACTCGCCGATCTTGTCGTTGACGCGGGTAAGGTCCTCCTCCGCCCGCTGGAGCTTGCGCTCGGACTCCTCCTTCCGGTGGCGGAAGCGGGAGATGCCCGCCGCCTCCTCGAAGATCTCACGCCTGTCCGTGCTCTTGGCCGACAGGATGGAGTCGATCTTGCCCTGGCCGATGATGGAATAGCCGTCCCGGCCCAGGCCCGTGTCCATGAACAGCTCGTTGATATCCTTTAAGCGGACGGGCTTTTTGTTGATATAATACTCGCTCTCGCCGGAGCGATAATAGCGACGGGTGACCTGCACCTCGTCCAGCTCCCCGCCCAGGCGGTGGTCGGAGTTGTCCAGCGTCAGGGACACCTCGGCAAAGCCCACCTGGCTGCGCCGCGCGGTGCCGCCGAAGATCACATCCTCCATCTTCCCGCCCCGCAGCGCGCGGGTGGACTGCTCCCCCATGACCCACTGGATGGCGTCGGCAATGTTCGATTTTCCGCTCCCGTTGGGCCCCACAATGGCCGTCAGGGGTTTGTCGAAGGTCAGGACCGTCCTCTCCGGGAAGGACTTGAACCCCCGCATCTCCAGTGCCTTAAAATACAATCCATACACTCCCATATCGCCGCGGGCCACAAGATATGCCCTCCGGCAACAATAATCCAGTCTAAAACCATAGTATATATCATCCCGTCGGATTTTGCAATGAAATATTTGTGAATTTCCTGTATCCGCCCCGTCTCCCTGGCCTCCGGCGCAAAATAAAAGGCGGGCCGCCCACGGCGGCCCGTCATAGACGATAGTTTTCCCGTCCCTTTACGCCTTATCCTCTCCGGCGGGACGATATTCCAAAAGCTCGCCCGCGCTGATATTCAGGTAAGCGCACAGCTTGCACACAAGCAGGGAGTCTACCCGCTGAAATTGGTCACGGCAATATCTATTGAAATTCGCCCGTGGAATATCAAGGTCCTTGCAAATGCGATTTTTAGAAATGCCTTTTTCATTCAATATTTCTACTATCCTGAAATGAAGTTTTCCGTAATCCATAGTATATCCCCTTTCTGTACGATAAAAGGATTATATATCAATATTTTCTAAAACATAATTAACACTATTGTCAATCAATAAAAATTATGTTATTATATGGTGAGTTCCAATAAGATGATTGGAGGATAACTATATGGCTGTAAACCCTGAAAACTTAGAGGCCCTCCGCGAGAAATTGAGAGGGGAAACTGTGGAGGACCTGCGGAATGTGTTACGTATTCTGTTTTGGGAGGCGTCCGAAGAGAATGATATTGTGGACCTTATGAAGGTCATTGCAGGCGTGATAAATGAAAAGGAGCCTATGAACATTGATACTGCCGCGTCCTGGGAGAGCTTCAAGCAGCGGTTGAAGGAGGAAGGCATTGATATGTATTCCTCCGACGAGGAGTGACCTAAAAAACAAGGGCGGGTCGTCAGACAACGAACCGCCCATTTTATATTATTGCGTAAATTGAATTAATAATGCTTATTTTTATACTTGACAAGTACTTTGCATTATGATATAATACGCTCAACGGTGAGATCAGGGAGATCCCTCTGGACGAATTTTACCCCGGCAAGGGCAAATTCCCTTTCCAGCGCCGTGATGTTTTCGCGTTTCTGGCCGGCGGCGGCGGAGACTCTGCCGGGTCTTACGGCAAAAAGGACTTTTTTTCCGCGGTCAGCCTCCGACAGAAGCGCCCGTTCACGGGCAAGGTATCTTCTGGCCAGTACCAGCTCCCCCAGCGCCGGGTGATAAGCGCCGGCCACGGCGTCGCCCTGAGAAAGCGCCTCCGTGGGGTTCAGTCCCAGGCGGATGACGGGGATACCCGCCCCGTCAAAAATCTCACAGAGGGCGGCGCACAGCGCCACGGCGTCCTCCACCGTATGCTCCCGGTATGTCCCCCCTCGCCACAGGTCGAAAAGGGGCGTATCCCGAATGACGACGGTGGGATAGACGCGCACGCCGTCGGGCCGGAGGGCCGCGAATATGCGGGCCGTCTCCAGGCTCTTTTCCGGCGTGTCGCCGGGCAGGCCGGTCATCATCTGCAGGATCAGCTCGAAGCCCGCCTCCCGCACCGCTTTGGCGGCCCTTTCGGCGTCCTCCGGCGTGTGGCCCCGACGGGAGAGGCGCAGTACCTCTCCGTCCATGGACTGGACGCCCAGCTCCACGGTGCGCACGCCGTATTCCCGCAAGAGGGCCAGGACGCCGCTGTCAATGGCGTCGGGCCTGGTGGAAAGCCGGATATCCCGCAGCTTACCCGCCTCCAGATAGGGCCTCGCCGCGCCCAGGAGGGCCTTCTGCTCCTCCGGTGGGATGGCGGTGAAGCTCCCGCCGTAAAAGGCCAGCGTGGGGACGGTATCCGGCTTTAAACGGGCCAGCCCCTCCTCTATGGCGCGGACCACATCCTCTGGCCGCGCCGGGCGAAGCGCGCCCGAAATGCGCCGCTGATCGCAGAAAACGCACTGGTGCGGACAGCCCAAATGGGGCACAAAGACGGGGATGATGCTGCGCCTTGGCGTCATGCCAGGGCCTCCAGGGCCTTCAGGGCGGCGTGCTGTTCCGCGTCCTTCTTGCTCCGGCCCTCCCCGGCGGCGACCCTCTGGCCGTTGAGCCAGACCTCCACGGCAAAGACCTTCTGATGGTCGGGGCCGGACTCCCCCACATGGCGGTACTCCAGCACCTGGCCGCTCTTGCGCTGAACAAGCTCCTGAAGCTCGCTTTTGGCGTCCCTGTCGGGCCTGGCGTTGCCGGCCTCAAATTCGTCCAGGATGTATTTGCGGATAAAGCCCGCCGCCGGCGAAAGCCCGCCGTCCAGATACATGGCGGCAATGAGGGCCTCCACCGCGTCGGCGTTGATGGAGGGGCGCTCCCTGCCGCCGGTGGCGGTCTCCCCCCGGCCCAGCCGCAGATAGGCGCCAAGGCCCAGCTTCTCCGCCACGCGGCTTAAGCTGTGCTCGCAGACCAGTTCCGCCCGCAGGCGCGTCATCTTCCCCTCCGGCAGATCGGGGAAACGGTTATAGAGATACTCCGCCGTGACGAAGCCCAGCACCGCGTCCCCCAAAAACTCCAGCCGCTCGTTGCAGACGCCGGACCTGTTCTCGTTGAACCAGGAGCTGTGGGTCAGGGCGTTTTCAAGAAGCTCCCGACGGGTAAAGGTATAGCCAAGGTTCTTTTCAAGCGTCTCCATCGGCGGCTCCTTGCGAAGGCTCTTTGACCTTCATGTACTCGATATTTTCCGCGATCAGCGCCGCCGTGTCGCTTTCGGCGGCCTTGACCGCCTGGCGGATGGCGGAACGGATGGCGTAGGCGTTGCTGGAGCCGTGGGCCTTGATGACGGGCCGCTGGATGCCCAACAGCGCCGTGCCGCCCACCTCCTCAGAGGAGACCAGCTTTTTGAGGCCCTTCAGGTCCTTTTTCAGGATCAGGTAGGCCATTTTGGACATGAAATTCTTTGTGAACATGTCCTTGAGGGTCCCCATGAAGAAGATACCCATGCCCTCGATGGATTTCAGCAGGATATTGCCGGTGAAGCCGTCGGCCACCAGCACGTCGCAGACGCCGTCCATGACCTGACGCGCCTCCACGTTGCCGATGAAGTTGATGCGGCCCTCCTCCGAGGCCTTTTTCAGAAGCTGATGGGCCTCCTTGTAGAGGGTGTTCCCCTTTGTCTCCTCGGCGCCGATGTTCAAAAGGCCCACCTTGGGGTTATCCACGCCCTTATAGTTTTTCACGAACAGACTGCCCATAAAGGCGAACTGGAGAAGATATTCCGGCGTGCACTCGGCGTTGGCGCCCACGTCCACCATCAGCGTCCCGCCGTTGGCGGGCGTGGGGAGCATGGGGGCCAGGCAGGCCCGCCGGACGCCGCGCACCCGCTTGACCACCAGCGTCGCCCCGGAGAGGAGCGCCCCGGTGGAGCCGGCGGAGACCATGGCGTCGGCCTTGCCGTCGTGCAGGAGCTTCAGGCCCACGGTCATGGAGGAATCGGACTTGACCTTTGTCACCGTGGCGGGATCGTCCTCCATCTCCACCACCTGGGTGGCGTTGGCGATCTCCACATTGCCGGGGAGGGTCCCCTCTCCCAGCTCCTCCAGGGCCCGCAGGATGTCCTCTCCCCGGCCCACCAGCGTGATATCGGTCTTGAAGTCCCGCGCGGCCATGAGCGCTCCCTTGACGATCTCAAGAGGGGCGTTGTCGCCGCCCATCGCGTCCACTATGATCTTCATTTGCGATCCTTCTCTCTTCAATGAATTTGCGGGAAATCGGAGGTATGGCGTGTGGGGGCCGCGTTTGCAGGGGCCGATGACCACATCGGCCCACACGCCGAACCCTCGAATTTCCACGTGGCCGGTGCTTTTAGCGAAATACAACGAAAATCGGTTTTACCCCCTGATCCCCGCCAAAATCTCCAGGCTCCTTTGGGAGAGGGCGGCGTTTTTGTTGCGCTTGCCGCGGACCCGGTGATCCAGGGGCGCGATAAGGCCGAAATTGATGTTCATGGGCTGAAAATCGCCCACGCTCCCGCCGGAGATGTACAGCGCCAGCGCGCCGATGGCCGTCTCGCGGGGAAAATCCACAGGCGGCTGGCCCAAAAGCTCCCTGGCCGTCTCAATGCCCACCAGCATCCCGGAGGCGGCGGACTCCACGTAGCCCTCCACTCCCGTCATCTGCCCGGCGAAGGAGATACGCGGGTCGGACCGAAGGCGGTAATACCGGTCAAGGAGCGTCGGGGCGTTGAGGTAGGTGTTGCGGTGCATGACGCCGTAACGGACAAACTCGGCGTTTTTCAGGGCGGGGATCATGGAGAACACCCGCCGCTGTTCGGGGAATTTAAGGTGCGTCTGAAAGCCCACCATGTTGAAGAGCGTGCCCTCGGCGTTGTCCATCCTGAGCTGTACCACGGCGTAAGGCTCCCGGCCCGTTTTGGGGTCCCGAAGGCCCACGGGCTTCAAAGGGCCGTAGCGGAGGGTGTCAAGGCCCCGACGGGCCATCACCTCCACGGGCATACAGCCCTCAAAGACACGGTCATCCTCAAATCCGTGAAGCTCGGCCTCCCGCGCGTTTTGAAGCTCCGTGACAAAGGCGATATACTCGTCCTTCTCCAGAGGGCAGTTTACATAATCCGCCGTCCCCTTGTCGTAGCGGGAGGCAAACCAGGCGGAATCCATATCCACGCTCTCCAGGGTGACGATGGGGGCCACGGCGTCGAAAAAGTGGAGATCGGTCCGGGGACACAGGCGCTCTATCGCCTCCGCCATAGCGCCCTCGGTGAGAGGACCTGTGGCGATGACGACGCGGCCGTCGGGGACAGCCGTGACCTCCTCATGGACCACGGTGATGTTGGGGTGCGCCTCTATACGCTCTGTGACGGCCCGTGAAAAACCCTCCCGGTCCACGGCCAGGGCCCCACCGGCGGGGACCCGGTGGGAATCGGCGCAGGTCATGATCAGCGACCCCAGGCGGCGCATCTCCTCCTTCAAAAGGCCCACGGCGTTGGTGAGCTCGTCGGAGCGCAGGGAATTGGAGCAGACAAGCTCGGCGAAGCCGTCGGAGACGTGGGCGGGGGAACGCTTGCGCGGCTTCATCTCGTAAAGCGTGACTTCTATTCCGCGCTGTGCCAGCTGCCAGGCGCACTCACTGCCCGCCAGGCCCGCGCCCACCACGGTGACGCGGCTCATTCGTTCTCCCCCGCCGTCTTTTTGGGCGCGGTCTTTTTGGATGCCGCGGAGGTGGATTTTTTCTCCGTAGAGGTTGATTTCTTCGTGGCTGCGGTTGTCTTTTTCGCTGTCGAGGCCGTCTTTTTGGCCGTTGTGGACGTCTTTTTGGTCGTAGAGGCCGTCTTTTTCGCTGTAGAAGCTGTCTTTTTCGCCGCGGACGCGGTCTTTCCGGCGGCGGTCTGATCCCCCTCCGCGCCTCCGGCGGCGGTCTTACGCTTATAGCCGCGCTTGTCCTCCGGGACGAAGCGGGAGCACTTCTCGTTGACGCAGAAGGGCTTATTGAAGCCTCTGCCGTTTTTCTTGAAGAGGGTGTGGCCGCACTCAGGGCAGTTGTCCTTTGTGGGCACGTCCCAGGTCATAAAACCGCACTCGCGCTTTTCACAGGCGTAGTAGGTGTAGCCGTTCTTGCTGGTCTTTTTCAGGATGCGGGAGCCGCAGTTGGGACAGCGGCCCGGCATCTCGATGACGATGGGCTTGGTGAAGGAACATTCCGGGTAGCCGGGGCAGGCCAAAAAGCGCCCGTAGCGGCCTGATTTGACCACCAATTTTCTGCCGCAGTTGGGGCAGATCTCCTCGGTCTCTTCGTCGGGGATCTTCAGATGTGTGCCCTCCAGGGCTTTTTCGGCGCTCTCCAGGGACTGGGCGAAGCCGCCGTAAAAGTCGCCAAGAACCTGCTTCCAGGGCCGCTCGCCCTTCTCCACGCTGTCCAGGGTGGACTCCATATTGGCGGTGAAGCCGGGGGAGACGATGTCGGCGAAGCGTTCCTTCATGAGCTTTGTCACCACCTCCCCCAGGGGGGTGGGCTTCAGGCTCTTGCCGTCCTTGGCCACATATTCCCGGTCAAGGATGGTGGAGACGGTGGGGGCGTAGGTGGAGGGCCTGCCGATGCCTGTCTCCTCCATCTCGCGGATCAGGGTGGCCTCGGTGTACCGGGCCGGGGGCTGGGTGAATTTCTGCTCCCGGATCAGCTCTAAAAGCTTCACCTCGTCCCCCGCTTGAAGCTCCGGAAGGGGGACCTCCCGCGTGTCGGACGCCTCGTCCCGACCCTCCTCGTAGACGGCGGTAAAGCCGGCGAATTTCAACGACTGGCAGGTGGAGCGGAAGATATGTCCCGCGCTTTGGAAGTCCATGGTCACGCTGTCATAGACGGCGGAGGCCATCTGGCTGGCGATGAAGCGGTTCCAGATGAGCCGGTAGAGCCGGTACTGATCCTGCTGGAGACTGCCCTTCACCCGCTCCGGGGTAAGCTCCGGGGACGAGGGGCGGATGGCCTCATGGGCGTCCTGAGCGGAGTTTTTGTTCTTGAAGCGCCGGGGGGCGCCGTTGTAATATTCCTCGCCGTAGCGGCCCCGAATGAGGCCCGCGGCGGAGCGCAGGGCGTCCTCGGAGAGACGGAGGGAGTCGGTACGCATGTAGGTGATAAGACCGACTGTCCCCTCCCCCTGGATATCCACGCCCTCATAGAGCTGCTGGGCCACGGCCATGGTGCGCTTGGGCGTCATGCCCAGCTTGCGGCTGGCCTCCTGCTGGAGGGTGGAGGTGATGAACGGGGGCGCGGGGGAACGCTTGGCGTCCTTGCGCTTCACATCGGAGACCGTGAAGGGGGCGTTCTTCACATCCGCCTCCACGGCGTCCACGTCCCCGGCGGTGTGCAGCTCGGCCTTCTTGCCGTCCCGCCCGAAATACCGCGCGTTGAAGGCGGGGCCGCCCTCATGGGACAGGCGGGCCTCCAGGTTCCAGTACTCCTCCGGGACGAAGGCGCGAATCTCCTCCTCCCTGTCCACCACCAGCCTTGTGGCCACGGACTGGACGCGGCCCGCGGAGAGGCCGTATTTGAGCTTTGTCCAAAGAAGCGGCGAGAGCTTATAGCCCACGATGCGGTCCAAAATGCGGCGGGCCTGCTGGGCGTCCACCAGGTCCTGGTCAATGGCCCGCGGGTGCTGGATGCCCTCGGTGACCACGCGCTTGGTGATCTCGTTGAAGGTGACCCGATAAACCTGGTCGTCCGGGATATGCAGAAGCTCCTTCAGGTGCCAGCTGATGGCCTCCCCCTCCCGGTCCGGGTCGGTGGCCAGATAGACGCGCTTGGCCGCGCCCGCCTCCTTCTGAAGCTCCCGAATGGTCTCCTCCCGGCCCTTGACAGGCCGGTAGTCGGGGATGAAGCCGCCCTCGATGTCCACGCCCATGGTGGACTTGGGCAGGTCCCGCAGATGGCCCATGGATGCGGTGACACGGTAGTCGGGGCCCAGATATTTTCCGATGGTCTTCGCCTTGGCGGGAGACTCAACGATCACGAGATTTTTCGCGTTTGCCATGTAAGTTACCTGACCTTTATAGAGTTTCGATGGGCGGCGCAGTTTTAAAAACCCATCCGGTACGCGCCGCCGTAAGAGGGCGGGAGCCGGACCCCCGCCGCCTTAAACGGTTATTTGTTATTGGTAGAAAAAATGCGGAACGAAATATTTTCCCGGCTCCTGGGTGACCGCGCCGGCGATCTCCAGCATGGTGAGGGCGGACATGACGGCCTGCGGCGGGAGCTTTGTGGCGACAATGATCTCGTCCATGTGCATCCGGCCCTTCATGGAATCCAGCACCGTCCGTTCGTCCAGCGTCAGGCTTCCGGGGTCGACACTTATGTCAATATACCCCGCGGGCGGGTCGTTGTCAATCTCTTTTTTTGTCGCCTTCAGGGGCTTTTCACGGGGATTGACCGGTTCCTCCGGCTCGATCCTGCCCCTCCGGCGGCGTCCTGCCCCCTCGCGCACCTCGCCCTCCACCAGCTTGTCCCGAAGCTGCGGGTCCAGGGGGTGGAGCTTATCCCCTTCGGGGCTTTTGACCCGCTCAGGGAACAGGGAGGCGTAGCAGCTCATAATGTCCCAGCCGGACATGGCGGGATTGGCCCCCTCCTTCAAAAGCCCGTTGGAGCCGCGGCAGGAGGGCGCGTCGATATTGCCCGGAACGGCGAACACGTCCCGCCCCTGCTCCAGGGCCAGCGCGGCGGTGATCAGCGCGCCGGAGCGCTCCGGGGCCTCGATAAGGGCCACGCCCACGGAGATGCCGGAGAGGACGCGGTTGCGGATGGGAAAGTTCTGCCCCAGGGGCTGGGTGCCGGGGGGAAATTCGCTGATCAGCGCCCCGGCGGCGGCCACATCCTCAAAGAGCGGCCCGTTGGACCTGGGATAGACCACGTCCACGCCGCAGCCCAAAACGCCGATGACCTTTCCGCCGGCCCGCAGCGCGCCCCTGGCCGCCGCGGAGTCGATGCCACGGGCCAGGCCCGTGGCGATCAGGCCGCCGCATCTGGCTGTCTCATAGCCCAGCTTTTCCGCCGTCACCACCCCGTAGGGGGTACAGCCGCGGGTGCCCACCATGGCGATGACCGGCTCCTCGTCCAGATTGGGAAGCCTGCCCTTCACATAGAGTACCAGAGGCGGATCGTAGATGTTTTTGAGCCGTTCCGGGTACTGGGAGTCGTGGAGGGTGAGGACGGCGAAGCCCTCCTCCTCGCAGATGCGCTGGATGCGCCGGGGCTCCGCCATGGACTTGTCGGTAAACGGCTCAAAGCCTTTCTCCAGGACGTGGCGGTAATCGGCGTCGTTGGCGAAATAGATCTCGTCGGGCGATCCGAAATGATCCAAAAGCACCAGGGTATCCCGCCGCTGGGCGCCGCGGGTGGAGAGCCACAGCCAGTATTTTAATTCGGCCATCCGGTTCACCTCTTTTCTTTGGAAAAAGCCTAATGTCGCAAAATTCAGAAATTTAGCCCGCACGTTCCTTTTGGCATCGAAAGCCCGTCAGGACTTTCGACAGCTTGTCAAAAAACTATTTACTGATTTTCGCGGCGGCATGTACGTCGCGAAAATCCCCTTTTGTTTTGCAAGTGTGCGCCCCATAAGGGCGTGCGCGCGGCAAAACAGCAGGGGAAACGGGGCAAAATTCTAATTTTGGCCCATTTCCCCGCACGTTCCCCTTGTCGGAAAAAGCCCGTCAGGGCTTTTTCGACAGTCTGTCGAAAGCCCGTCAGGACTTTCGAGCCAGTGTGCGTTTCCCCATCTCCCACATGATCACCGAGGCCGCCACGGCGGCGTTGAGGGATTCGCACTGGGCTGTCATGGGGATGAGGACGGTGCCGGCGCACAGGGCCAGAAGCGCCTCCGAAAGGCCGGTCCCCTCGTTTCCCACCGCCACGGCGGCGCTGTCCAGGGGGAGCGTCCGCAGGTCCTGGGAATCCCTGTGCAGGGCCGCGCCGTAGAGGGGCGTGGTTTTGGAGAGCGCCGCCAGCTCGTCAAGGGTCATGGTCACGGCCCTCTGGCGGAACACGGCGCCCATGGAGGCCCGAACGGTCTTGGGATTATATAGGTCGGCGCAGTCGCCGGTAAGGATGACGGCGGGGATGCCAAAGGCGTTGGCCGTGCGCAGGATCGTCCCCACGTTGCCGGGGTCCTGGAGATTTTCAAGGATGACCGCTCCGGCAAATCCGACGCGCTCCTCCCTTGCCGGCATCTCCACGGAGAACAGGACGGTCTGGGCGGTCTTCAGGGGCGAGGCGAAAGCGATCAGCTCCCGACTGGCACGGTAGACCCTGACCGATGACGGCAGTTCAAGGGGCAGGGGCTCGCAGGTGAGCACCTCGCGGATGTCCGCGCCCCATTTGACGGCCTCCTCCAAAAGCTTCAGCCCGTCGCACAGGTACTCCCCCCGTTCCCGACGGTAGTCCGCCGATGCGCCAAGCTTCTTCAGATGGCAAAGCCGCTGGTTTTTGCGGCTGGTGATGAGCGTTTCAGGCATCCAGGCGCACCCCCATTTCGATAAGGGCACGACGGGCGGCCTGGGCGCCGGTAAACAGCACCGTCCGCAGGCCCACGGCCTCCGCGCCCCGCAAATTGCGCTCCATATCGTCTAAAAAGACGCTCTCGGCGGGGTCGATGCCCGTGCGGGCGAAAAGCGCCTCGTAAATGCGCCTGTCGGGCTTTGTGATGTGGAGCTCAAAGGAGGCCACGCCGCCGTCGAACAGGTCCTTGAGGCCCCGGTCACAAAATCTGGCCCAGAGGTCCTTCGGCATATTGGTCAGGTAATAGACGCTGTACCCGGCGCGTTTCAAAGCGCCGATCAGCGCCGCAGTATCCTCCTTGGTGCCCATCATGGCCTCGAACCAGTGGTCCTCCACGTAGGCAAGCTCCGCACCGTACCCGTCGGCGCGGGCCTTGGCCATAATGGGGCCATAGGCCTCCTCCCGGCTCATAAGGCCCAGGTCCAGGCTGGCGATAACGGCGTTCCCGAAGAAGTTGTCCAGGACATACCGCGCCGCCGGGGCGTCGCCAAAGACGTCCTTCACATACCCCGACGGGTCGTAGCCCACCACCACGCCGCCGAAGTCGAATATGATGTTCTTGATGGGTTTATCAGCCATTTTTACCCCTCATTCCTCCCAACCGCAGCGGCGGCGCGTCTCGACGCAGGCGAAAAGGCTTTGCGCCTGCGCATCCAGGCCGTCAAGGGCCGCTTTTCCGCGCCGCGCGTCGCCAGAGAGGGAATGGGCGTAAGCCGTACAGCAGACAAGGCGGAGCTTTTCGAGTGGTTGATCCTCCTCATTTTCGCTTTCGCGCAGGAGCCGCAGGGCCTCCTCTCCCCTGCCCTCCTGCATCGCGCGAGCGGTGGCGGCGCGGAGGGTTAGGGTGTTGAGCAGCTTGCGGAGTCTCGCGGCGTCCTTTTCTGTGAGGCCGTCCCGGAGCTTTTGGAGCTCCTGAACGCATCTGTCCGCGTCCTCGGAGCGGTCCAGGCCGTATAGGAGGCGGGTCATGTGAAGGAGGGCCCTGGCGTAGGCGTAGAGCCGAGGGCCGCGACTGGTCTGGAGTACCGGGTCGTAGAGAACGGCCTTCAGTATCTCGGCGGCCCCGCTCAGGTCCCCCGCCTCGGCCAGGGCGCACGCCTCGTTCATCCGCGCCGCCATACCCAAAGTCGTGTGACACAGCTCCGGATGCGCCTTAAGACGCGCGAGGATCGGAGCGTTGGCCGTTTGAAAGCCCTCCGTGTCCAGGTCACGGCTCAGCTTCAGGGAAATCTGGGCGAACTTCCGGCTCGCCGCGACGGAAAAGCCCACCGCAATGACGCAATCCAGCGGAATGAGCGCCGCCACCGCCAGCACGGATATACTGACCAGCTCACTGGAGGACTTGCCCACGCCGGAACAGCCCAGCGGGAGGACGGCCAGCAAAAACAGGATATTGACCGCCACGGTCACCGCCAGAAACGCGGAATTGAGAGATTTGAAAAGCTTGAAGGTCACGGTTTATCCCTCCCGGAAAAGTTCTCTAAAAAAATATTATACATTAAATACCCAACGTTTACAAGATTTTCAGAAATTTTTCCACATGCCAGGGGCGTGAAAAAGCGCCGGTGAGTCCGGCGCTTGACGGTATTCTATATCTCCTGGCGGCCCTCCATGGCGCGCATGAGGGTGGCGTCGTCGGCAAACTCCAGGCTGGCGCCTACGGGGATGCCGTAGGCAAGGCGGGTGACCTTGACGCCGAAGGGCTTTACAAGGCGGGAGATGTATTTGGCCGTGGTCTCGCCCTCGGTGTCCGGGTTCATGGCCATGATGACCTCCCGCACGCCGCCGGCTGCGACCCGGTCCACCAGCTCCCGGATACGGATATCGTCGGGGCCGATGCGGTTCAGGGGCGAGATAACGCCGTGGAGGACGTGATAGCGGCCCCTGTACTCCCCCGCCCGCTCGATGGCCGCCACGTCCTTGGGGGAGGCCACCACGCAGATAACGTCCCCCTCGCGGGCGTCGGAGCGGCAGATGGAGCACTCGTCCGCGTCCGTCAGGTTCTGGCAGATACGGCAGGTGTGGACCTTCTCTCTGGCCGTGACGATGGCCGCGGCAAAGGCCTTGGCCTCCTCCTCCGGCAGGTCCAGGATATGAAAGGCCAGCCGCTGGGCGGACTTGTAGCCGATGCCCGGCAGGGAGGCGAATTTTTCAACAAGCTCGTCAAGAGCGGAGGGAAAAAAGCTCATGTCATATACCTCTCAGGAACCGGATCTCTTCCGCCCGGTCCGGCGCTTTGAAGATGTGGCTGCCGGCCACCAGCACGGTGGCGCCGGCCTCCCGGCACAGGCGGGCGGTCTCGCGGTTGATGCCGCCGTCCACCTCGACGTCGCAGTCGGTGCCAAGCTTGCGGACAAGAGCGGCGGCCTGGGCGATCTTCTCCGGAGCGTTTTTCATAAAGCTCTGGCCGCCGAAGCCCGGCTCCACAGCCATGATGAGCAGGTTGTCCAGAAGTCCGGCGTAGGGCTCGCAGGCCGAGACGGGAGTACCGGGTTTTACGGAGAGCCCCGCCTTTTTGCCCCGCGCCTTGATCCGCAAAAGTGCCTCGCGGATCATTTCCGGCTCGTCCGCCTCCACGTGGACGGTGACGATATCGGCGCCCAGGTCGCAGAAGCGCTCCACGAAATTAATGGGCCTTGTGATCATCAGATGCACGTCCATAGGCAGGGACGTGACGGGCCGCAGGGCTTTGAGAACAGGCAGTCCGTAGGAGATATTGGAGACAAAGACGCCGTCCATCACATCAAAATGGAGAAGATCGCCGGATCTGACCGATTCGACCTCCTGCCCCAGCTTTGTAAAATCCGCCGAAAGAATGGATGGCGCTATTTTGACCATACTTGTCCTCCCAGGTAACCCGTGAAACGGGCGCGGCATAAAATTTAGTAGCCGGCTGGCGCCGGCCGGCTTTTATATAGGGGCGCGGGAAATCGGCGGCGCGCCGCCTCTCCCCGCCCCACCGGGCGTGATGTCACCCCTATTATACACCCAAAGAGGGGCTTGTCAAGAAGTGAGGACGCAAAAGCCGGCGCCCAAAAAGGGCGCCGGTCCAGCTGTAAATTCCATTTTTCCAACGGCATGTACGTCGAAAAAAATCTTTTGTTTCCCATTGGCCTTGAAAGGCGTCAGCCTTTCAAGCCGGTCTTAATACATGCCGCCCATGTCGGGGTTGGGCGCGGCGGGAGGCGCGGGAGGCTCAGGCTTATCGGCCACAAGGGACTCGGTAGTCAGGACGATTCCGGCGATGCTGGCGGCGTTCTCCAGGGCGGAGCGGCAGACCTTGGTGGGGTCCACCACGCCGGCGGCGATCATATCGCAGTACTGCTCGGTGGCGGCGTTGAAGCCGTAGGTCACGGACTTGCTGGACTTGACGTTGTTGAGGATGACGGCGCCCTCAAGCCCCGCGTTTGCGGCGATCTGCTTGATGGGGGCCTCAAGGGCCTTCGCGATCATGGCAACGCCGGTCTTCTCGTCGCCGTGGGTATCCTTCAGGAGCTTGGCAACGGCCTTGGAGGCCACCACATAGGCGGTACCGCCGCCGGCCACGATGCCCTCCTCCACCGCGGCGCGGGTGGCGTTCAGGGCGTCCTCGATGCGGAGCTTCTTGTCCTTCATCTCCGTCTCGGTAGCGGCGCCCACCTTGATGACGGCCACGCCGCCGGCCAGCTTGGCAAGGCGCTCCTGGAGCTTCTCGCGGTCATAGTCGGAGGTGGAGTTCTCGTACTCGTTCTTGATCTGGGCGACCCTGGCGGCGATCTCGGACTTCTCGCCGGCGCCGTCCACGATGATGGTGTTCTCCTTGGTGGCCTTGACCTGGCGGGCCTGGCCCAGCATGTCGAGGGTGGCGTCCTTCAGCTCCATGCCGATGTCGCTGGAGATGACCTGGCCGCCGGTGAGGACGGCGATATCCTGGAGCATCTCCTTGCGGCGGTCACCGAAGCCGGGGGCCTTGACGCACAGGCAGTTGAAGGTGCCGCGAATCTTGTTGAGGATCAGGGTAGCGAGGGCCTCGCCCTCCACGTCCTCGGCGATGATGACCAGCTTCTTGCCGGCCTGGATGACCTGCTCCAAGAGGGGCAGGACCTCCTGGATGTTGGAGATCTTCTTGTCGGTGATGAGGATCAAGGGTTCGTCGTAGACGGCCTCCATCTTGTCGGTGTCGGTGACCATGTAGGGGGTGATGTAGCCTCGGTCAAACTGCATGCCCTCCACCACTTCGCTGTAGGTCTCGGCGGTCTTGGACTCCTCCACGGTGATGACGCCGTTCTGGCCCACCTTCTCCATGGCCTCGGCGATGAGGCGGCCAATGGTCTCCTCGCCGGAGGAGACGGTGCCGACCCTGGCGATGTCCTCGGTGCCGGTGACGTGCTGGGAGTTGGCGCGAATCTCGGCCACAGCGGCCTCCACGGCCTTCTGGATGCCGCGCTTCATGACCATGGGGTTGGCCCCGGCGGCCACGTTCTTGATGCCCTCGTGGATCATGGCCTGGGCCAGGACGGTGGCGGTGGTGGTGCCGTCGCCGGCCACGTCGTTGGTCTTGGAGGCGACCTCCTTCACCAGCTGAGCGCCCATGTTCTCAAAGGGGTCCTCCAGCTCGATCTCCTTGGCGATGGTCACGCCGTCGTTGGTGATCAGCGGAGAGCCGAATTTCTTATCCAGCACCACGTTGCGGCCCTTGGGGCCGATGGTCAGCTTTACGGTGTCGGCCAGCTTGTTGACGCCGGCTTCAAGATTACGGCGGGCTTCCTCGCCGTAGACGATGATTTTGGACATATTGATTACCTCCTGAAATTATTCCACGATGGCAAGGATCTCGCTCTGCTTGACGATGGTATATTCCTCGCCCTCAAACTTGACCTCGGTGCCGGTGTACTTGCCGGTGATGACCTTATCGCCGACCTCCACCTCCATGTCAACCTCGTTGCCGTCCACGAAACCGCCGGGGCCAACGGCCACGACCTCGTAGACCTGGGGCTTCTCCTGGGCGGAGCTGGTGAGGATCAGGCCGGATTTGGTGGTCTCCTCAGCCGGAACGCGCTTGATGACGACTCTGTCTGCCAAAGGTTTGAGCTTCATGCTGAAATTGCCTCCTATATACATTAGTTTTAACTTTTTCATGTTTTAGCACTCTTTTTACCTGAGTGCTAAATTATCTATATCATACCGCAGTTGGCGGATTTAAGCAATAGTCATTTTAAACAGATTCAGAGCTTCTTTAAACCTTTTTGGCGGTCAAATTGATGATTTCCGAGACTTTGCGGCATCCCTTGGGGTAGATCAGATTGACTCCGCCGGGGATCAGATGGAAAACGGCGCGTTTTGTGTAGAGGGCCTCGCCGTCGATGCTGACGGAGAACTCCCTATCGTCCTCCACCGTCAGGTGCCGGCCTGAGACATATTTTATGATGTCGGGCCGGCGGGCATACTGGCCGGAGGCGTAGACCTTCAAAAGCCGCGCCAGGGTGAAGCGGGAGACGGCGTTGACGATGAGGATGTCCATCTGGCCGTCCTCCGGGGTGGCGATCCGGGAGGGGTTGAAGCCGCCGCCGTAATACTGGCCGTTGCAGGCGCAGATAAGGGCGTACTCGCCCTCCAGCGCCTCCCCCTCCACGTTGATGCGGAAGTGTCTGTTGATGCCCTTGACCACGTTGACAAGCAGGGAGATCACGTACCCGCCCGCGCCGCCGATGACGGGAAGGCGGGAGTATTTGTGGACGTCCAGTCCCACGCGGGCGTCGATGCCGATGGAGGCGATGTTCAGGCACTTGCGCCCGTTGACGTCCACGATATCTACCGGCTCGCTTTTGCCGTCCAGAAGGGCGTCCAGGTCGGAAAAGAGGGCGGCGTCCGGGCCGAACGCGCGCACAAAATCGTTTCCAGTGCCGCAGGGATAATGGGTGACGGAGGCGTTTTTGAAGCCCGCCGCGCCATGGGCGCACTCGGAGAGGGTGCCGTCCCCGCCGCAGGCGTAAACGCGCAGCTCGTCACCCTTGATGGCCTCCCGCTTGACCTTTTCCGCCGCGTCCATGACGCCCACCGTCTCATAGAGCTCGAAGCTCTCTCCCCGCTCCGCCATCACGGCGCGAATCTTCTGGCGAACGGCCTCCTTGTCTCGATTTTTGCCGCCCGCCACCGGGTTCAGGATAAAGAGATGTCTCATATCTTTGCGCCTCTTTTTCTATATCTTTCATTATCTTTTACCTGATTTTTTATCAGCCTTTTTCTTATGGGGGCTTCTCAACGGAACATGTAGTAGTTACACCGGATCATGCCGTTGTAGAGCTTTCGCGTCTTGGCCGCCCGCCGTCCGTAGGCCCTTTCCAGCTCCTCGTCGGAGGAGAGGATATTCACCTGCCAGCCGGGACAGGCCCTCATGGCCCTGCCGAAGTCCCGCATCAGCCGCTGCGCCTGTCTGAGGTCCCCCAGGCGCTCGCCGTAGGGGGGATTTGTCACCAGGATGCCCCGGTCAGTGGGCCGGTCAAAGCGCGCGGCGTCGGCTGTGGAAAACCGTATGAGCCTGTCCACGCCGGCCCGACGGGCGTTCCCGCGGGCGATCTCAACGGCTTTTCCGTCGATATCGGAGGCGAAGAGGACGTAGTCGCGGTCAAATTCCCCCGCCCTGGCCTCGTCGCGGGCGTCATCCCAGCGGATATCAAAATTGTCCCACCTGCCGGCGGCAAAGGAGCGGGCAAGGCCGGGGGCTCGGTTCTTGGCCGCCAGAGCGGCCTCGATGGCGATGGTCCCGCCGCCGCAGAAGGGGTCACAGAAGTCCCCCCTGCCCCGGTAACCGGCGATGTCCACAAGCGCGGCGGCCAGGGTCTCACGGAGGGGCGCCTCCACCTGGGCGGGGCGGTAGCCGCGCTTATGGAGGCCCGCGCCGGAGGTGTCTATATACAGCGTGGCCTCGTCGCGCACCAGGGCGAACTGTATCTGATAGGTCTCCCCTGTCTCCGGCAGGCGCTCCAGGCGGTAGGCGGCGCCCAGCCTTTCGGCCACGGCCTTGTTGACGCTGCGCTGGAGGGCCGGCAGGGACGTGATAGCGGAGCCGTGGGAGTAGCCCTTCACGGGAAAAGCGCCGTCACGGGGGATGTATTTCTCCCACGCCATGGCCCGCACGCCCTCAAAGAGGCTGTCAAAATCCGCCGCCGGCGTGCGGCCCACCACCAGGAGCACCCGCTCGGAGAAGCGGCTTTTGATGTTGACCCTGGCGATGTCCTGCTCCGTTCCGGTAAAATAGACCCGCCCGTCCTCAACGCGCACGTCCGAAAGGCCCAGGTGCCGCAGCTCATTGCCCACCGGCCCCTCCAGGCCGAAAAGGCATGGGGCGCAAAATTCAAGTTCCATAACTCTGCTCCTTCATCAGGTCGGGTACAAGGGAAAAAGGCGGGCCGTCCGGCGTCCGGCCCATACGGTATCCGGCCCATACAGGCGCCGGCCCCCGATCCGGGGATTGATTTCCGGGTATTGATGTGATACAATTTATGAAAAACATCCCGGAGGTGCCGAAATGTCTGTTGTCAACGCTGTTCTCACCCCGTCCTACGAGGAAGGGGCGGTCTACGAGGCTGTCTCGAAGCATTTTGAGGCTTTGGAGGTGGAGCGGGAGCTGGCCCCCGGCATGAAGATCCTATTAAAGCCCAACCTGCTCTATGGAAAGAAGCCGGAGGCGGGGGTCACCACCAATCCCGCCGTCATCAGGGCGGTGATCCGGTGGCTGACGGAGCGGGGCCACACCCGCATCGTGGTGGCCGAGAGCTCCGGCGGGCTCTATACCGCGGAATATATGCGGGGCGTCTACGGCGCGTCTGGCCTGCGGACGCCGGGGATCGAGGAATATCTGAACCGGGACTTTACCTTTAAGGCCGTCCCCACACGGGAGGGCTTTCACACACGTGTTTTCAACCTCATCACACCGGTGACCGAGGCGGACTACATCATCAACCTGCCCAAGCTCAAGACCCACGCCATGACCACCGTGTCCTGCGGGGTGAAAAACCTCTTCGGCACCATCCCCGGCCTCCAGAAGCCGGATATGCACCGCCGGTATCCCAACACAGGAGATTTCGTCCACATGCTCTGCGAGCTGTGTGAGACGGTGAAGCCCTCCCTCACGCTCCTGGACGCCGTGGACTCCATGGAGGGCAACGGCCCCGGCGGCGGCACGGTGCGGCACACGGGGCTGACCCTGTGCTCACGGGATGTGTACGCCCTGGATGTGACGGCGGTACGCTTCATGGGCCTGGAGCCCGATGACATGCCCCACCTGCGGGCCGCCCGTGAGATGGGCCTCCTGCCGGAAAAAATCGACGTCACCGGGGACGGGATACGCCCCTGCTCCCCCGCCTTCCGGCTCCCCGACGCGGTGAAGAGCACAGGCTTTAACGACGCGGTGCCGAAGCTTTTGCGCAAGCCGGCGGAGTTTGTGATGGACCGGCTCTTGCGCTCCTATCCCCACGTGGATAAATCCAAATGCGTGGGCTGCGGCAAATGCGCCGAGAGCTGTCCCCAGAAGATCATCAAAATCACGGACAAAAAGGCCGGGATGCCAAGGCAAAACTGCATCTCCTGCTTCTGCTGTCAGGAGATGTGTCCGGTCCACGCCATCTCCGTCAGGCGGGGCCTCCGGGGGCTGTGACACGCCCTTTCACGGCTTCTTCCTGAAGATGAAAAACCTGCTGGCCGCATAATTCAGGACCGTCACCGCTATATTGGAGATGATCTTCCACAGCACGCCGTTCCAAGCCATCCGGTCCACGGCCAGGTACATGATGAGCACATCCAGCGCTCCCGTTAAAAGCCGGCAGGCGAAGAAGGACACGGCCTCCCGCCAGAACCGCGCGCCGCGGGTGTCTCGGCTTTCAAACACCAGAAGCTTGTTGGTGAAAAAGGCGAAGATCATGGCGGCCAGAAAGGCCAGAACGGTGCTGGGGGTGTTGTCCAGCCCCGCCTTCTCATACAGGAGCCAGTAGCAGACAATGTTCAGCAGGGCCGCCAGGGCGCCGTAGAAGGCATAGACGATCAGCCGGCGGTATTTGCCCAGCAGGCCCTTGATGGTATCAAAAAAACTCATGATCCCGTCCCCTCATCCCAGGCCCAGCGCCAGGGCCAGGGCGGCCAGCTTTTCGGGGTAATAGTAATAGGCGAAGCTGACGTAAAACAGATAGGCCGAAAACAGCGTCAACAGGGAGAAAATCGACGCCGCGGAGGCGGCGGCATACTTCTCCTCCCCCTCCCGTGTGCATATCCAGAGTCCGAGGGCCAAAAAGCACCCGATCCCCATCAGGAAGTAGACGTCCATGTGATACCGCTCCAAAAGGAAGGGCGTCCACAGGATATCCACGGCGGAGATCACCAGGACAGTGACAGCAAAACCGATCATCAGCGGCAGGAGCTTCTCCCGCCGCGCTTTTTTTCGGGCGGCGGGGCTGAGCGCGAAAAGCCCCAGCAGAAGGATGGGAAAGTTGAAGAAGATGCCGTTGTAGGCCACGCCGCCACCGGTGATGTACGGGAATTTCGCTTTCAGCGGCGCGATGTGGAAAAAGGTATCGGCGGTCAGGGCGATGATCCTGAGAAGCTCCTTCCCGCTGACGGACAGGTTGTAGCCGGACTGGTCCGCCGCGGTCAGCTGATACGCCTGGCCGAACTCAAAGGGATCGTCGAAGCGGACATAGTTATAGGTCATCAGTCCCGCCGCCACCAGCGCATACGGCAGGGCGGCCAGGCACAGCTTTCCCAGGAGCTTCGCGGAGAATTTCCGCTCCTTCAAAAACACCGCCAGCATGGGGAGGACGAGGATGTTCGCCAGCCCCACGGAGGGGCGGCAGGCGAAGGTCAGCGCCCCCAGGAGCGCCCCCAAAAAGGCCAGGGCGATCCGCCTGTTTTCACTCCCCCGCCCCCAGACGGCGAGGACGAAGAAGATAAGGCTCCATATCTCCAGCGCCACGGCGGAGGAGATGGCCGTACAGTACAGGGCCGGCTCCGCCACGGCGTACCAGACGCTCATGACGGAAAAGGCCGTGGAGAGCAGTAAAAACACGCTCACGGGCAGGTTTTTGAAAAAGCGGCGGACAAGATAGGCGAAAAGGACAAAAATACCGATAATGGCCAGGGCGGAAAAAAGCTGTGTGGCCCGGTAGGTGGCAAGGCTCCTGCCCGTCAGTACCCGATAGGGCAAAAAGACCAGAAGCACCGGCGCCACGCCGAAATACATGTAGTAGCGGCCATTATAATAGGCGTGATCCCAGTGGAACTTCACGCCCTTCACCTGCCGCTCCACAGGGTCATAGGGGTTATCCAGCTTCAAAAGCTCGTCCTCATCCCCGTAGGCAAAATCCAGCCTTCCGTCCAGAAAGGCCTCCGCCATCAGCTCATACTGGTTGCGGTGGGCGGGCTGCTGTCCGTTCCAGATGGGCAGCTCCCCCATGGGGACAAGGCATGCGGTCACTACGGCGGCGCAAACCGCCGCGATCACGGCCCCTTTCAGCGCCGTCACGCGCTCCATGGTGGCCCTGTGGAGCGGGGAGCCCGGTCTCAGGGCGTAAACGGGCAGCGCGGCAAGGCAGAGATACCCCCATTCCGCCCCGTCGCCGGCAAGGCGCACAGCCGCCCATACCAGGGCTGTGACCGCCAGCCAGACGGGATAGAAAATCATGGCGGGGCGGAGAAGAAAGGCGCGAATACGGTCACGCACGGTCATCATCTCCCCGCTCCAGGAGGCTCCGGCGGTAGAGCCAGTTGATCAAGATACGCGCCTGCTCAAAGTCCTGCCTGTTTTTCTGGACGGAGGACTGCAGCTGCAGGCCCGTGAAAAGGGACAGGAGGGCCGCCATCACCGTGAAGCCGCAGACGATCAGGGTGGGGAAATTGGGCACCAGGCCCGTCCTGAAATACGTGGCCAGCACCGGGATAAAGAAGGCCGCGGCCAACAGGGTGAGCAGGAGGCTTATCAGCCCGAAAAAGCCGCAGGGCCGGTAGCTCCGGTAGAGCCGCAAGACGGTGCGGATGACCCGCAGGCCGTCGGGGATGGTGCTGAGCTTGGATTCGCTTCCGGCGGGCCTGTCCCGGTACGGGATCACCACCTCGGCGATGCGCAGATTCTTGTCCAGGGCGTGAATGGTCATCTCCGTCTCGATCTCAAAGCCGGCGGAGAGCACCGGGAAGGTCTTGACAAATTCAAAGCTGAAGGCGCGGCAGCCGGTCATGATGTCGTGGACATGGGCGTGGAACAGGGTGTTGATGGCGGAGCGCACCAGGGTATTGCCGAAGTTGTGGAACCTCCGCTTGTTCTCGGTGAAATAGGTGGAGGAGAGCCTGTCCCCCACCACCATATCCGCCTGACGTTCAAGCACCAGGCCGGCCATTTCACGGGCCTTATCGGCGGGGTAGGTGTCGTCCCCGTCCACCATCAGGTAGCACTGGGCGTCCACCTCCCGGAACATCCGGCGGATCACGTTGCCCTTGCCCTGCTCGTACTCATGGCGCACCACGGCACCGGCCTTCTCGGCCAGCGCGGCGGTATCGTCGGTGGAGTTGTTGTCGTAGACGTAGATCACCGCCTCCGGAAGCGCCCGCTTCCAGTCGGCGATCACCCTGGCCACCGTCAGCGCCTCGTTATAGCAGGGGATCAAAACCGCTATTTTGTCCATCGTCTCTTACCCTTCCACGGGTGATGACCCGTTAACGCCAGCCCTTCTCATGCATGTAGGCGTTAATAAAATCGGAATTAGTTTTTTCAGTGTTGTTGAAGGAGCCGTAAACCACGCTGCTGGAGGAGGTCACGGGCTTGTACCAGGCCTGGCCCTCGAAATACTCCCGGATATAGTCGGTCTTGAAGATATAGCCGTGGCGGGCGTATATCTCGTTGAGCATCAGGGTGACCTCCCGCTGGGTCTTGCCCTCCAGGTCGGCGCGGGTCACAAGCTTTTGGTCGCTGGGGAAGATGACCGTGTTGCTCTTGCCCGTAGTATCGGGGGTGGGGTCCTGATTGCCGCCGGCGGTATCCGGCGTGGTGTCCTGATTGTTGCCGGTGGAGCCGGTATTGCCGCCGCGCCAGCCCATCTCCTTCTGATAGGCGATGATGGTGGAGATGTTGGCGTTCTCGATGGCGTTGAACTCGCTGACCACCTTGGCGGAATCCTTCGTGACGGGCTTATACCACTTCTGGGTCTGGAAATACTGCTGGGTAGTGCTGCCCTCGCCGCCGAAGATGTAGCCGTGGCGGGCGTATATCTCGTTGATGAGCATGGAGGTCTCCTGACGGGTCTTGCCCTCCAGCTCCGCGCGGGTGATCCGCTGGGTATCCGAGGGGTAGAGGTAGTCGTTGTTCACCGGTCCGGAGGGTTCGGAGGTGTCCGGCGGGGTGGTGTCGGAGGTATCCGAGGTATCGGACGTATCGGACGTATCGGACGTATCCGACGTATCGGATGTGTCAGATGTATCGGAGGTATCGGAAGTGTCGGACGTATCGGAGGTATCATTCGACGTGTCGGAGGTGTCCGAAGTGTCGGAGGTATCGGACGAATCGGAGGTGTCCGTTCTATCCGACGTGTCCGAGGTGTCGTTGGGATCGGTGGGACGCCAGGGGCTCCACAGGAAGGCGATGACGGCCAGGATGGCCAGGAGCGCGATGAAGGCCACGATCCACCCGGCCTTGGAGGAGCGCCGCTCGGCGGCCCTCCGCTCTTTTGTGGAAATCTGGTCGTTGAAGTCGTAGGTCTCCGGCCTGTCCGAGGCTTTTTCCGCCACGGCGGCGGCGGTTTTTTGAGGTGTCTTTTCCGCCGCGGCTTTGGGGGCGGACGCCGCGCCGGCGGCCGCTTCCGCCTTGCTCCTGCCGGCGGCCTTATCCGTCTTAGCGGCGGCTTTATCCGTCTTAGCGGCGGCTTTTCCCCTGCCGGCCTCCTTCGCGGTCTCCTTTTCGGCCTTCACGGCAGCCGCGGCGGGGCCGGTCAGGACGGCGCCGCCGTTGCGCTTCACGGCGTCGAAGGCCGCGGCGGCGGCCATAGCCCTCCTGGGCTGTTTTTTCACGATGTTCAGGCGCGTCAGGTCCAGCTTGACCTGCGCGGCGCTCTGATAGCGCTGGGCCGGGTCGGCGGCCATCGCCCGCCGGATGACGGCGGCCAGGCCCTCGTCGATATCGCGAATTTTATAGGGGTCCCCGTGCTCCGGCATGGAACAGCCGTTTGCCACGTAGCACATGACGGCGCCCAGGGAATAGATGTCGGACTGGACGGTGCCCGCGCCGTCAACGCCCGCGCTCTCCGGGGCGGCGAAGATGTTCTCCTCCGCGCCGAAGATGCCGCTTCCGGCCTTTTCCAGGGTGCGGCGAATGGCGTAGTCGGTGAGGACATAGCTCCCCGCGTCGGTGACCATCACGTTGGCGGGGGTGACCTCCCCGTGGACAAGGCTGTACTGGGCCAGTGCGTCCAGGGCGGAGGCGATGTCGATGCCAAGCCGCGCCGCGTCCTCGCTGGTGGGGGCGGCCTTTTCAAAGTAGACGGACAGCGGCGTGTAGATACCGGTGCGGATATAGCCCGTCCAACCGGGGCCGTTGTTGTCCACGCACTTGACCTCCTCCACCGTGGCCAGATTGGCACAGCGGAGGTTGGCGTACATGGCCAGCTCCCAGTTCAAGTCGTTCTTGAATTTGGTGAAATAGGTGGTCAGCAGGTCGCGGCTGATGCCTAACTTCACCGCGTTGTCTATGGCGTCGGTGCTGGGGGGCATTTTCACAAGACGCATGGCGGAGAACGCCCCGCTCTCGGCGTTTCGGATAAGGTACACCGTTCCGAAATCACCCGCGCCCAAAATCCCTTCGGAGTTCCATCCGGGGAATACTTTATTCAGATCGATCTCGCTCATAGTGATTATGTTAACCTCCTTGCTCTATATGTGTGTGGTTTTACGGCTCGTAAGTTGTGCCGTGGGAAAACTGTATCGGATGATCATAGCAATACGCCAGGACCTGGTCACGCATTTTCGCGTAATAGAGAATCTGTCCTACGGTTTCCTCTTTAATACTTTCAGCGCATACGTCCCCTGCCTGGTTTCTATCCGGTACATCCTGTGCGTAAAGCCCCCTTCCAAGGGGACCGGAACGCCTGTCATCTGCCAGTGATACGCTCTTTCCATTTTTGAAAATATAGACATGACCGTTCCTCACCGGCAAAGGCCGTTGGCCTTGCCGGCAATCAAGCTAAGCTAAAATAAGGATATCTGGCTGGACTCAGGCATATTGCCCAGGGCGCCCAGGTCTCTGAGGTCCAGGGCGTTGGAGTGGGACAGCTTGGAGCAGGTGTTCAAGAGCTCCTCCATGGAGACAAATTCCGCTCCCCTGCCGTGCTCGCACAGGTCCAGCGCCGTGGCCTCGCCCAGGCCGGAGACGGCCACGAAGGGCGGGCGCAGGGCGTTGCCCTCAACCTGGAATTTTAACGCATCCGACTTATAAAGGTCAATAGGCAAAAACGTAAAACCGCGTTTATAAAACTCCCAGCAGGCCTCTAAGGTGGTCATCAGGTCGTCGTCCTTGTCGGTGGCGTCGGGATTCTCCCGTATCTTCCGGATGGCGGAGCGGACGGTCTCCTCCCCCATGCACATGAGCTTGGCGTCAAAGCCGCCCTTCTGACTGCGGCGGTAGAAGTACGCCGCGTAGAACTCCAGGGGCCTGTGGACCTTGAACCAGGCGATGCGGAAGGCCATCATCACGTAGGCTACGGCGTGGGCCTTGGGGAAGAGATAGGCGATCTTGGCCAGGGAGTCTATGTACCAGTCGGGTACGCCGTGCTCCTTCATGGTCTCCACCCAGCCGTCCTGGAAGCCGGCCTTTTTGACACGGCCCTTGCGGACGTTCTCCATGATCTTGAAGCTGAGCTTTGGGTCCATCCCCTTGGAGATGAGATAGAGCATGATATCGTCGCGGCACCCCACCGTCTCACGGACCGTGGCGGTGCCGGAGGTGATCAGGTCCTTGGCGTTGCCAAGCCACACGTCGGTGCCGTGGGAGAAGCCGGACAGCCGCACAAGGGTATCGAAATTCTCCGGCTGGGTATCCACCAGCATCTGGCGGGTGAAGCTGGTGCCGAACTCCGGGATGCCGATGGTGCCGGTCTTGCCGATGATGGGATCATCATCCGTAAGGCCCAGGGGCGCGGCGGATTTGAAGATGCCCATGGTCTCCGGGTCGTCCAGCCGTATCTTCTTGGCGTCCAGTCCGGTCATATCCTCCAGCATACGAATCATGGTGGGGTCATCGTGGCCCAGCTCGTCCAGCTTTAAGAGGTTGTCCTCCATGCAGTGATACTCGAAGTGGGTGGTGATGATATCGGTGTCCTTGTCATCCGCCGGGTGCTGGGCCGGACAGAAGTCGGTGATCTCCATGTCCTGGGGAATGACCACCAGGCCGCCGGGATGCTGGCCGGTGGTGCGTTTGACGCCCACACAGCCCATGGCCAGGCGCGTCTCCTCCGCCTTGGAGGCGGTGCGGCCCGTCTTTTCCAGATATTTTTTCACATAGCCGAAGGCGGTCTTTTCCGCCACGCCGCCGATGGTGCCGGCGCGGAACACATGGTCGGAGCCGAAAAGCTCGTTGGTGTACCGGTGGGCGTTGGCCTGGTATTCGCCGGAGAAATTGAGGTCGATATCCGGCACCTTGTCGCCGCCGAAGCCCAGGAAGGTCTCAAAGGGGATGTCGAAGCCGTCCTTCACGTACTCCGTACCGCAGACGGGACAGACCTTGTCCGGCATATCCGCGCCGCAGCCGCAGCCCGTATCCGTGGGAAATTCCGTATGCTTGCACTTGGGGCACCGGTAATGGGGCGGCAGGGAGTTGACCTCGGTGATCCCTGACAGGAATGCCACGATGGAGGAGCCCACGCTTCCGCGGGAGCCCACCAGATACCCGTGGGCCAGGGAGTCCTGCACCAGCTTCTGGGCGGACATGTAGATGACGTCATAGTGGCGGGAGAGGATGTCGTGCAGCTCCTGCTCAACGCGGCTCGTCACGATCTCCGGCGGTTCCTCGCCGTACAGCTCACGCATACGGTTGTAGACCAGGTCCTTGAGCTGCTGCTCGGAATTTTCGATCTTGGGCGGGTAGAGGACGCCGGCGGGGGGCAGGGGCCGTACCACGTCGCACATGTCCGCGATCTTACGGGGGTTGTCCACCACCACTTCCTTCGCCCGGTCCCCCAGGTAGGAAAACTCCTCCAGCATCTCGTCGGTGGTACGGAAATAGATGGGCAGGGGCTTGTCCCCGCCCTCAAATTCCTTGGCCACAAGCAGGACATGGCGATATATCTCATCCTCCGGATCGAGGAAATGGACGTCTCCGGTGGCCACAACGGGCTTCCCCAGCTCGTCGCCCAGCTCCAAAATACGGCGGTTGAAGTCGCGAAGCTCCTCCTCATCCTTCGCCTTCGGCTTGTCGCCCCGAAGCATGAAGGCGTTGTTGCAGAGGGGCTGAATCTCCAGATAGTCATAGAACTCCGCCACGCGCCGCAGCTCGAAGCGGCTGCGTCCGTCCACAAGGGTCTGGAACACCTCGCCGGCCTCGCAGGCGGAGCCGATGATCAGCCCCTCCCGGTGGGCCATGATGAGGGATTTGGGCATGATGGGGTTGACGTGCAGGTGCTCCAAGTGGCTGGCGGTGACGATCTTATAGAGGTTCTTGATGCCCGCCTGGGTGCGGGCCAGGACGATGATGTGCTGGGGCCGCTGGCGGCGGCGGGAGGCGCCCTTCTGGCGGGCCTCCCGGATGGCAGGGTCGATGTCGGAGAGCTTTTTGGCGCCCCTTTCCGCCAGCTGAAGGGCAAAGCGGGCGAAAATGAGCCCGCAGGTCAAAGCGTCATCGGAGGCCCTGTGGTGGTTGAAGTCGGGCAGGCCCAGGTTGCCGGCCACCATATCCAGCTTGTGGGCGCGCAGCTCCGGCAGCATCCCCTGGGCCATGGTCAGGGTGTCCAGATAGGTGGGGGCAAAGGGTATATCGGCGCGGCGGCAGGCCTCGTCGATAAAGCCGATATCGAAGTTGGCGTTGTGGGCCACTAAGGGCAGGTCCCCGGCAAAGGCCAGGAAATCCCGAACGGCGCTCTCCTCGCCGGGAGCGCCGGAAACCATCTCGGCGGTGATGCCGGTGAGGTTCGCCACCTCGGCGGGGATGGGCCGTTTGGGGTCAACGAAGGTCTGAAAACGGTCCACCTCCACCCCGCCGGAGAAGCGCACCGCGCCGATCTCGGTGAGGGCGTCGCGCCGGGAGGAGAGGCCCGTAGTCTCGATATCGAAGGCCACAAAATCGCCGGAGAGGGGGCCGTCGCCGCCGCCCATCAGGGCCACGCGGTCATCCAGGTCGTTGATGTAGTACCCCTCCACGCCGTAGATGATCTTGATCTTGTCCCCCGCCGCCTTCATGGCGTCGGGGAAGGACTGGCAAACGCCGTGGTCGGTGATGGCGATGGCCGGGTGTCCCCAGCTGATGGCCCGCTTCACGACCTCCTTGGTGTCGGTCACCGCGTCCATGGCGCTCATCTTGGTGTGCAGATGGAGCTCCACGCGCTTTTCCGCCGCCGTGTCCTGACGGGGCGGCTTTTCCGGAGCCAGGGCGATGGCCGTGGGCTCCAGGACCGTATCCTTTTCAAACTGGTTATAGCTCATAAAGCCCTGGCAGGTGACGTTCATCCCCACCTCGATGGTCTTGGCCGCCGCCTTGACGGGCTCCTCTTTTATGAATTTGGAGACGCGCACGGAACCCGTGCCGTCGGTCATATCAAAGCTCAGGACCAACGCGCCGCTTCTCACGTCGCGGCTGTTCACGGCGAAAATCTTTCCCGTGACGGTGACACGCCCGGAATCCAGGCTCAGCTCCCCCATAGCGGTCTCGGCGCCCTTGTAGATCTTTCCGAAAAGGGGCTTTCCCGACTTGGGGCCGGAGGGATTCTTCTTCGCGGCTTTTTCCGGCGCCCTTCCCCCGCCGGCGCTCTCAGGCGCGGAAACGTTCAGGGTACAACGGATAAGGCCGTAGTCCCGCTCCACCTTCCGCTCCACCATGGAGGCGTAGACGGGGGGCAGGGCCTCGTCAAAGCTGACGTTCAGCGTCATGGTCCTCTTTTCCCGCTCCACCGTGGCCCCGGTGACCTTGCCGCGGCTCAGCGTCTCTCTGGGGGCGCCGCAGTCGGTGAGGGACGGGAACATCTCCAAAAGCTCCACGTAGTCCATCGCTCACGCCTCCGTCCCGTTGATCAGCCCCAAAAGGCCGTCGGCAAGGCGGTCATAGGGGAGCTTGGCCACGATTTGGCCCTTTCGGAAGAGGATACCCTCTCCGTCGCCGCCGGCCACGCCGAAATCGGCCTCCCTGGCCTCGCCGGGGCCGTTGACGGCACAGCCCATCACCGCCACGGTGATGTCTTTTTTACAATCCCGCAGCTTGGCTTCCACCTCATGGGCCAGGGAAACCAGGTCGATGCGCGTCCTGCCGCAGGTGGGACAGGAGACGAACCGGACACCGCCGGAACGGAGCCCGACGGCCTTCAAAATGGCGATGCCGGCCTCTACCTCCCGCTCCGGGTCGGCGGTGAGGCTGACGCGCACGGTGTTGCCGATGCCTTCATTGAGGAGCGTGCCGATGCCTACGGCGGAGTTGACAGTCCCCAGATACTCCGTCCCCGCCTCGGTGACCCCCAGGTGCAGGGGGTAGTCGCACTTTCGCGCCATCAGTCGGCAGGCCTCTACGGTGCGGCTGACGGTGGAGGATTTGACGGATACGGCGATATCGGAAAAGCCCACGTCCTCCAATATACGGGCGTGGTTCAGGGCGCTCTCCACCATGGCCTCCGCCGTGGGGCCGCCGTATTTGGCCAGGAGCTCCCGCTCCACACTGCCGGAGTTGACGCCGATGCGGATGGGCACATGCCGGGCCTCGCAGGCCCGCGCCACGGCCCTGACACGCTCCTGGGAGCCGATATTGCCCGGATTTATGCGCACCTTGTCCACGCCCCCGTCCAGAGCGGCCAGGGCCAGGCGGTAATCAAAGTGGATATCGGCCACCAGGGGGATGTGGATACGCTTTTTGATGACGGCCACGGCCTTCGCCGCCGCCATATCGGGGACGGCTACGCGGATGATGTCGCACCCGGCCCGTTCCAGGCGCAAAATCTGCGCCACGGTGGCGTCCACGTCGTCGGTGCGGGTGTTGCACATGGACTGGACGGATACGGGCGCTCCCCCGCCGATCTTAACGTTTCCAACGGTGATCTCTCGTGTCATTGCGATGTTCCTCTGTGTTTCACGTGTTCAGTATACTACAATTTGAGCCAGTTGTAAAGATGGAATATTAACTAAAAATAATTAATCTTTTATCATTTATTTTAGTTAGTTTGCACAGGTCATTTTACGTATTTCAACACGTCGCTGACCATGATGACGGCCATCAGGCCCAGGAGGGCCACCATGCCGGCGGCGTGGACCCAGCCCTCGTATTTGGGGTCGATCTGCTTTTTGAACAGCGCCATCGTGACGGCGTTGAGGAGGACGAACAGGAGCCGTCCGCCGTCCAAAGCGGGGATCGGCAGCAGGTTCATCACGGCCAGATTCACGGCGATAAGGGCGATGAAGTTGAACACATATTCCAGGGCGGCGGCGCGGGAGTTGGTCTCCTGCTCCACCTGCTGGCCCATATCGTTGATGGCACCCACGATGCCCACCACGCCGGACATCTCCCGCAGGCCCACGGCGCCGGTGATGAGGTCCGAGAGGCCCATCCAGACGGAGCGGACGTAGTTCCAGGAGGTGTACCAGGTGTAGCGGAGCTTTTGAAAGGCGCTGGCCTCCACGGTGCCGAAGGTGACGCCGTAGCGGAAGCCGTCGGCGTACTGGGCGGGCTTCAGGGCGTAATCGTCAAGCCTGACCTTCTTCCCGTCACGGAGGACCACCATGTCCACGGTGTCCCCGGCTCTCTGCATGTAGATGGAGAAATCGGAGGAGTAGTAGACCCGATGGCCGTCGATGGAATAGATGCGGTCCCCGGCCTGGATGCCGTTTTCCGCGTAGAGGAAGCCGTCCACGGTCTCCACGATCTCGTTGGTGACGAAGGCTTGGGCGGAGGAATAGAGGACGGCGACGATGACAAAGCCGATGAGGAAATTCATAGCCGCGCCGGCCACTAAGATGATCGCCTTCTGCCACCATTTTTTATTGACGAAGGCGCGGGGATCGGCGCTCTCCCCCTCTCCGGCCTGTCCGTCCTCCCCCTCCATGGCGCAGTAGCCGCCGATGGGGAGAAGGCGCAGGGCGTAGAGGGTCTCCTCGCCCTGCTTTTTCCAGATGGCGGGGCCCATGCCGATGGAGTATTCGTTGACCTTCACGTTGCAGGCCTTGGCGGCCAGGAAGTGGCCCAGCTCATGGAGGGCGATGAGGACGCCGAAGGCCAGGATCGCGATGATGATATACATTCCTTTACGTCACACCTTTATCGATGCCCGCGTCAGGGCGTCGGCGGAGAGAATATCCTCCACCGTGTCCGCGGGGGCATTTCCATAGTCGGAAACGGCTCGCTCCACGATCTCCGAGATAGCGGAGAAGCCGATCTTTTCATTTAAAAAGGCCCTAACCGCCACCTCGTTGGCGGCGTTCATCACGGCGGGAGCGGCGTCGTGCCGCGGGGCGGTCTCCAGGGCGATGGCCAGGCACCGGAACTTTTGGAGGTCGGGCTTTTCAAAGGTCAGCGTCCCGACAGAGGCCAGGTCCAGCGAGCCGGCCAGGGAGGGACAGCGGGCGGGGTACGTCAGCGCCAGCTGGATAGGCAGGCGCATATCCGGCACGCCCAGCTGGGCGATGACGGCGTTGTCCGTAAACTCCACCGCCGAGTGGACGATGCTCTGGGGGTGAACCAGGACGGTGATCTGCTCAGGCGTCACGTCAAAGAGGTGCATGGCCTCAATGACCTCCAGGCCCTTGTTCATCATGGAGGCGGAGTCAACGGTCACCTTGGCGCCCATGTCCCAATTGGGGTGCCGGAGGGCCAGGGCGGGGGTGACGGCGGCCAGCTCCTCCTGGGTAAGCGTGCGGAAGGGGCCGCCGGAGGCCGTCAGCAATATACGCTTGACCTCACTTTTGGCGCCCGCGCGCAGGCACTGGAAGATGGCGGAGTGCTCCGAGTCCACGGGGATCAACTCACAGCCGTGGGCCGCCAGCTCCCGCTTGACGATATGGCCCGCGCAGACAAGCGTCTCCTTGTTGGCCAGGGCGACGCGGCGGTTCCCGGCGCGGATGGCGGCCAGGGTGGGCAGAAGCCCCGCCACGCCCACCAAGGAGGACTCCACGATATCCGCCTCCATAGCGGCGCAGGCCATGACGCCCTCCGGGCCGGAGAGCACCTGAACGGCGGTGTCGGCCAGTCGGGTCTTCAGGTCGCGGGCGGCCTCCTTATCGGCCAGGGCCACCGCTTTGGGGGCAAATTTCCGGGCCTGGGCCTCTAAGAGCTTCGCGTTTTTGTGGGCCGTCAGGGCGATGATGGGAAGTCCCAGCAGCTCCGCCGCCTCCAGGGTCTGGGTGCCGATGGAGCCGGTGGAGCCGAGGACGGTAAGGGTATGGGACATGTTGTTTCCTTCTTTTCAGGCGCGGTCAAGCGGTTCCGATGTCCACATCGGACCCTGCCTGGACCGCCCGACTGTTCAGCATAGATTCGTTGGCGCTGTGTGCCGGCGGGGTCTCCGGCCCTTACGGGATCAGAGGGCCGGTATGCTGCTGACCAGCAGATACACCAGCGGGGCGGTGAAGATGATGGAGTCGAACCGGTCCAGCACGCCGCCGTGGCCGGGGATCAGGTTGCCGTAGTCCTTGATGCCGTGCTCCCGCTTGATGACGGAGAAGGCCAGGTCCCCCAGCTGGGTGGTGACGTTGCCCAGGACGGCGTAGAGCACCAGGACGCCGTAGTTTACGGGTATGCCCACGGCCTTGTCCATTATGACGCCGAAGATGAGGATGCCCAGGATGCCGAAGAGGAAGCTCCCGATGAAGCCCTCCAGGGACTTGTGGGGACTGCACTTCAAGACGCCCTTATGCTTGCCGAAAAACATGCCGCCGAAATAACCGCCGGTGTCGGACATGGCGGTGATGACGAAGGCCATGATGACCAGCGCCCCGCCGTTTGTCATCATCCGCAGCTGCAAAAGGGCGGACAGGCACAGAGGGATCAGAAGCCCGCCGAAAAAGCCGGACAGGACGGTCTGGAATTTGACGGGCTTCTCCGTGCCGTAGGTGAAGATGGCCTCGGCAAAGAGGATCACCATCAAAAAGGTGAGACTGATACGCAGTACCGGCTCCGCGCAGCCGAAGTAGAAGCCCAGGGGGATGGCGGCGGCGGTGAGGCCGGGCCAGATAAAATGGCGGGGATTTTTCGTGTCGCCCACGGTGCGCATCAGCTCGTAGACGCCGATGAAGCCCAGGACCGCGATGACGGCGGCCATCCAGACAGGCGGCAGCCACAGCGCCAGCACCAGCAGCAGGGCGATCATCACCGCCGCCATGATAGTTCTTGTCAAAAGCATAGTAAACACTCCTTTTTATTTCCGGAACACACGGACGGCCAGGAAAATCACCGGCGCAAATCCAATACCATACGTAAAATAAAATATGCGCCTCTCACGCGGGAGGGTTTGGAATGTATAGGGAAGTAAGATAGGTAACAGATAAGGAATAGACATAGGTAACAGTTTTCGAGTAAAATAATGGCATC
>CANQTW010000016.1 GCA_947626845.1 uncultured Oscillospiraceae bacterium
AACGACAACTCCACCTGGAAGATCATCATCGGCATCCTGCTGATCGTGGTGCTCATTGCCGCCGTCATCGTGATCCTTGTCACCAGCGCCAACGACAAGGGCCCCAGCAACGATTCCAGCAGCGAATCCTATAACAACTCCTCTGAAAATATCCAGGGCGGTTCCGGCGGCGGCACCGACAGCAGCGACGACAGCTCCAACCCCGGCACCGACAGCACCGATGACAGCTCCAACCCCGGTACCGACAGCAGCGATGACACCAGCGACATCCCCGTACCGGTGATCGCCACCAGCATCACCGTCCACAAGGGGAACAGCCGCAACGAGGCCACCGACTTCGTGCTCCACGTGGGCGACAACTACAGCGTCACCGCCGTGGTCACCCCGTCCAACGCCACCAGCATCCCCACCTGGTCCTGCGATAAGCCGGACGCCTTGACCATCATCCCCGACGAGACCGGCATGAAGGCCACCCTGACCGTCACCGGCACGGGCACGGTCAACGTCACCGTCACCGTGGACAGCCTGGACTACACCTTCATCGTCCGCTGCCGCAAATAAGCCAAGAGAAGAATAAGCAAACCGCCTCCCGCACGGGAGGCGGTTTTTAGACTGTCGGCAAAGGCCTGACGGGCTTTTTCGACAGTTAAAAAGACCGCCTTTCGGCGGTCTTTTTTTGGTGACCTGGCCGGGATTCGAACCCGGGACACCCTGCTTAAAAGGCAGGTGCTCTGCCTGCTGAGCTACCAAGTCATACCTTGTTCCATCGTATAATCAAAACGATTTTTTCCGGCGACATGCGCGTCGGAAAAAATCCCTTTTGTCCTGCTTGGTCCCCGCGCGATCACGGATCGCGTGGGGAGAGGAGGAGCGAACCATTGCGGCTTCCGCGTCAATGGGGTCCCCGCAAAATCAAAGATTTTGTGGGGAGAGGAGGAGCGAACCATTGCGGCTTCCGCCATAATGGGGGCCCCCGGCGGGCTGTTGCCCGCTGGGGAAAGGACGAACGATGCCCGCGCCTGAGGGCGAATACTTGGAGCCCGAAGTAAAGCGGCATCGATGAGGACGTGGCAGGGATGGCGGGACTCGAACCCACGAATGCAGGAGTCAAAGTCCTGTGCCTTACCGCTTGGCGACATCCCTATTTTCTATTTACATGTTGACGCCGCCTTCAGGCGGCGTCAACGCATGGGGTGGGTAAAGGGACTCGAACCCTCGACACCCGGAACCACAATCCGGTGCTCTAACCAACTGAGCTACACCCACCATATTCAATTGGTCCCCCGCGCGATCTTTGATCGCGTGGGGAGGGGGAAGAACGCGGCTTCCGCGACGACGTTGGCACGCCAAGAGGGACTCGAACCCCCGGCCTACTGCTTAGAAGGCAGTTGCTCTATCCTGCTGAGCTATTGGCGCATGTTGAGCCGGCATCAGGCTGGCCTGTACCGGGCGCTGCCATGCGATCACTGCCTTGCTGCTGGAGCGGGTGATGGGAATCGAACCCACGTCCCCAGCTTGGAAGGCTGGTGCACTAACCGTTGTGCTACACCCGCGGGTATCTACCGATCTTCACGCCGCTCAAGTCTCATGAAGTTCAGTATCTTCACGGCCTAATGATGGTAACACATAATTTCCCCTTTGTCAAATGTTTTTTGAAAAATTCAGAAAAATATACCCCCTCTTATCGGAGGGGGGTATATTTTCATCCGTTCAAAGCGGCTGTCAGCTTGTCCACATACGTCTTCAGCGCCTCCAAGGAGGGAAAGACGGGGATCGCCTCTCTCTGCCGTGAAAAAACGTTCCGCGGGGCGGGCTTCGGCGGCTCCGGCTTTTGGGGAGCCGGATCGGAAACCGGCGCGGCGGCGGGCGCCAGCCCGTCGGCCTCCCGTTCCAGGTCCTCCACGGGCCTTTCGGAATAGAAGTGATCCCGAAAAATGTGCCGCAGCTCATGCTCCAGGCACTCCTTCCGTCGGGCGGGGCTCAGGCGGCTGCTCAGGTAGATGTCAAAGGTCCCGTCGTCGTTGGGGACGGTGACCCCCTCCACCGTTGGCGGAAAATCTACGACCCGGACAAAATAATCCGGCGTCCACACGGTTTACTCGCCCTTCTGCTCGGTGCGGCGCAGGGCGTCGATGATGGCGACAGCCCGCTCCACATCCTTGGTGGAGGCGTCCTTGGCCAGGGAGAACAGCATCCGGCACTCGCTGCGGTTGCGCAGCATGTCCAGATAGGACTCCAGCTCCGCGTCCATGGGGGCGGAGAAGGGCATCCTGTCGGTGCTCTCGCCCTTGAGGTACGCCAGAGACACGCCGAAGAAGTCGGCGATCTTCTTCAGAGTGGAATCTCTGGGGACGCTGGACCCGGACTTCCAGGTGCTCAGCGCCGCCTGGGAGATGCCCGTCTCCTTGGACACCCGGTAGGACGTTACGCACTGTTCCTTACAAAGTTGCATAAAAATTTCGTACATTTTTTGTTCACTCCTACAAATAATTATTAATGCTTAAAAAAGTGCTTGACAATTTGCGGCGGGTGAAGTATAATACGACCATCAAAGCAAAGCAAACTTGAGAATAGTTCCTTACATTCCATTTACAAGCTTTGTGTGGCTTCGACTATTTTTCACCCGGCAGCGGGAGCTTGCGACTTGGGTAAAGATATATGAAGTATACCACACCCGCTTAATTTTGTCAAGCATTGCTTTGAAATTAATTTTTCTTTTTGGGAGGAATGTGCAGTTGACGATTTGGAAAAAAAGGCTTGTTCCGGAGGGCGGGGAGCCGCCCGAAAACCGGGAGATGACGGGCCTGTACTGCCGGCGCTGTCTTCAGGAGATGGAGCGCGGCGAGGTCTACGGCGTGGGGGAACGGGGCGCGGTGCTGTGCGCCGCCTGCGCCGGCGAGGAGTGGGAGAGCCTTACGGAGAGCGAGAGGCTTCTCCTGCTGGGGTTTCATGTCCCGTCCCCCGTCGGGGACGCGGACGGCTGTGAGGAAGGGGGGATATGATGGAGCTGACCGCCAAGGAGCTGAGCGACGGCATCGACAGGTGCATCGCCCACTGCACGGACACGGGGGAAGCGCCGGTGGGGTTTGTCCTGCACAAATTTGTGGACGTGCCCGAAGAGGAGCTGGCCCGCTATCTGGAGGAGGGGGAGAAGATGCGCCGGGGGGAGCTGAAATTCTCCAAGAGCCTGGACGTCCGCTTTCTGGCCGCCCGCCGTTGGGACGAGTTCAAGACGTTCTTCTGGCTGGACAGGGCCCAGCGGGACCCCAAAAACGCCAGCTTCGCCATGTTCAACCTGAAGCAGACGGAAAACGGCGGCTACGCCGAGAAGGAGGCGAAAGCGGGCAAAAGCACCGTGGTCATCCGGCTGGACGGCGTAGGCGGACGGGAGGCCATGGAATGAGAGGCCCGCGGAAAAGGAGGGAGAGGAGAGAAAATGGAGAAATCGGAAAATGACCGGATCGTCTTTGACCCCGGCACGGCCAACGAGAAGCAGAAGCTGTTTTTCCTGGCCAGAGCGCCCTTCATCGCCTACGGCGGGGCCAAGGGCGGGGGAAAGACCTGGGCCGTCAGGACGAAAGCCGTGGGCGGGGCCATCTGCAACCCCGGACTTCGGGTCCTGATCATGCGGCGCACCTACCCGGAGCTGGAGGAGAACCACATCGGCCCCATCGTGCGCATGGTGCCGCCGGAGATCGGTACATACCTGGCCACGACCAGGCGGATGACCTTCTTCAACGGCTCCAGCGTCAAATTCGGCCACTGGGCGGGGGAGCTGTCGGAGCTTGAGTACCAGGGGCAGGAGTTTGACTGGATCTTCATCGACGAGGCCACCCAGTTCACCGAGCGGGCCTTCAACTACCTGAAGGGCTGTCTGCGCGGCGTGAGCCCCTACCAGAAGCGCCTGTACCTGACGTGCAATCCGGGAGGCGTCGGACACACCTGGGTCAAACGGCTTTTCATCGACAGGGACTACCGGCGCTCCGATAACGCCGAGGAAAACGAGGACCCGGAGGACTATGTGTTCATCCCCGCCACGGTGGAGGACAACAAATTCCTGCTGAAAAACTCGCCGCACTATCTGAAAATGCTGTCCCAGATGCCGGAGAACGTGCGGAAAGCCTACCGCTACGGCGACTGGGACGCCCTGGGCGGCAGCTATTTTTCCGAGCTGCGGCGGGACACGCACACCTTTTCGCCCATGCGTATCCCCCACCACTGGCGGCGCTACCGGGCCATGGACTACGGTCTGGATATGCTGGCGGTGCTGTGGATCGCCGTGGACGGGGAGGGGCGCAGCTGGGTCTACCGGGAGTGGACAAAGCCCGGCCTCATCGTGCGGCAGGCGGCGGCGGGGATACTGGAGCGGACGCTTCCGGGGGAGACCGTGGACGCCACCTTCGCCCCACCGGACCTGTGGAGCACCCAGAAGGACACCGGCAGGACCATGGAGGAAATTTTTCGCTCCGGCGGGGTGCCCCTGACGCGGGCGGACAACAGCCGCGTCCAGGGCCACATGCTCATCAAGGACATGCTGGCCCCCCGTTCCGACGGCAGGCCGGGGCTGATGATCTCCACCGACTGCCGGCGGCTCCTGGCGGATATGGCCGCCATCCAGGCGGACGATGAAAACCCCGGCGACGCCGCCAGGGACCCCCATGAGGTCACTCATACCGTGGACGCCCTGCGCTATTACTGCGTCTCCCGCGTGGCTCCGGCAGACCCGCCTCCGGCGGAGGCGGAGGCGTGGACCGACGACTCCTTCTGGGGCGGGGAGCCGGCCTGGAGCTATCTGATGTATTGAAACTGTATTGAGAAAGGATGAGGAAAATAGCGAAGATCAGCACAAACGGAAACGAGCGCGTCTTCAAAATAAGCCAATGGCACGGGGTCAACGAGGCCCCGGAGGGGGAGGCGGCTTTAAAATCAGGGGAAGCGGCGGTGATGCGCAACTTCTGCGTCACCTCCGGCGGAGCGCTGAAAAAGCGGCCCGGAAGCCGGAACGTGGCGGGCTTTCTGGACAAGTACACCCCCCACGTCCGGGAGGGCGCGGCCAGGTGCCTTTTCACGGAGACGGGGATCGGGCCGGGCCATGAGCTGTACCCCCGGATGGAGTGCGACCAGGTGGGGGCCGTCAGATGCGCCGGGGCGGCGGTGACGGCGGACGGCGAGAGCGCCGGCGGACGCAAGGGGTATTTTCTCCCCTTGGACGGTCTCTGCTGGGCGCTGGACCGGGTGGAGCGCTCCGGCGCCGCGGGCGGAGAGGCCATTTCCGGCGGCACCGCGGTTCCGGGGACGCTCTCACAGCTGGCCTCCGGGACCCTGAACACCAAAACCAACGTCTACGGGGGCGTCCGGTATGTGGACACCTGGCCGGAGGCGGTGGTGGACAGCGCCGAGAGCGGCGTTCGGGTGACGGGCCAGACCACCCGTCGGGACGCGCCCGCCCGCAGGAGTACCGGCTGGGAGACCCAGGACGCGGGCGGGTGGCTGACGCGGGACGGAAAGCTCTGGAAGTACTACGGGGCGCGGGTGGATACGTGCCGCTCCGGCTACGTGTGGAACAAATACCGGTGCGCCGTCTCCACGGTCAACCGGGTCTACTACGAGGAAGGGACCTGGAAGTATGTAGACGCCTCTACCCTAATGACAACGGACCCCTCACGGCCCGCGGCGGTGGGGGGCGACGCGGGATACCGGTTCAACGAGAGTACAGGCAAATATTATGGCACGGGGGGCACGAAGCGGATTTACGCCGGAGAATCCGGCACGGTCTATGTCGCCGCCGGCGACAACGAGTGCTATAAGACGGAGGTCTCCCGCACCGGCGCGTATTCCTCCGTGGTGCAGACCTATCGGGCGGTGTCCTACGGCCCATATACCAAAAACATCACGGAGTATACCAGGGGCGCGGCCCTGGGGACGGTGGACACCCTGGACAGCGCCGTTCCCGACGGCGACAAGGGGTATACCTATGTGGACGACTTTACCCTGGACGGGGAGAATTACACGGTGATGCGGTTTGGACAGGACTATTACTGCTACGCCAGGACCTCCGATCAGCCGGACTTCTACGACCTGACGTACAGCTTTCACGGCTATCCCATGACGGTGACGGCGGACACCTACCGGTGGTTTTTCAACGAGACCTACGCCCAGGCGGCGGGGGAGGTGGACGCGGCTGTGCGGTGCATCTGGTCCGGCTTTGTGAAAGGCCGGGAGGTGCTGTGCGCCGCCTGCGGCGGGGCGCTGTGGGAGCTGCGGGAGCAGGACGGCGTCTGGACGAGGGTGTCCGCCGGGGAGATGGACACCTCCAGGGACGTGTACATGTTCGGCTTCGACGAGAAGCTCTATATCCTGAACGGCGTGAAGTACATGGTGTGGGACGGGGAACGTCTGGAGGAGGTGGAGGGCTACCGGCCCCTGGTGGCCGTGGCCGTGGCCCCCGCCGGCGGCGGGACGCTCTTGGAGAACGTGAACCGCCTGACGGCGGGCCGTCGGGCCTGGTTTTCCCCGGACGGGGAAGCCAAGACGTTCCAATTGCCGGAGAAGGACATCAAATCCGTGGATTGGGTGAAGGATTTGGCGGAAACGGAGGTTTTGAGCGTCCTCACCGAGGAGAAAGCAGGGGGAGCAGACTCCCCTCAGACCCTGTGGGCCAGCTCCCCTCAGAGAGGGGAGACTCCCCTCAGTCTCGCTTCGCTCGACAGCTCCCCTCAGAGAGGGGAGCCAATGGCGGCGGCTGTGCCGTCCTACACCGTGGACCTTATTGCCGGGACGGTGACCTTTGAAACGGCGCCGGCGCGGGGGGTCAACTCCCTGGAGATCGCCTGGAGCGCCGGGGAGGACTACCGGGGGCAGGTGTGCGCCATGCGGTTCGCGGAGCTTTACAACGGGGCCCAGGATTCCCGCGTATTCCTCTACGGGGACGGCACCAACAGGGCCATCTACTCCGGCCTTGACTACGACGGGAAGCCCCGCGCGGACTATTTTCCCGACCTCTACGAGGTGTCCGTCGGGGACGCCAACACGCCTGTCACCGCCATGATCCGCCACTACGACAAGCTGATGGTGTTCAAGCAGGATTCCGCCTGGAGCGTCGGCTACGACACCATCACCCTGATGGACGGGACGGTGACGGCGGGGTTCTACGTGGCTCCGGTGAACCGTTCCATCGGCAGCTGCGCCTGGGGCCAGGCCCAGCTGGTGCAGAACAGGCCCCGCACCCTGGACGGGCGCAGTGTCATCGAGTGGCTGGCCACCGGCTCTTCAGGCATCACCGGCGACCAGCGCAACGCCCAGCGGGTGAGCCAGCGGGTGGACGCATCCATCCGCAAGTTCGACCTGAGCCGCGCCCGCACCTTCTACGACAAGTTCAGTCACGAGTATTTTGTCATCGGCGAGGACGGCACGGCCATCGTGCAGAACCTGGACGTGGACGCCTGGTATGTGTACACGGGCCTCCGGGTGACGTGCATGATCAACTACCGGGACGAGCTTTACTACGGCACCGGGGACGGGTATCTGAGGCACTTCTCCGACAGGTATTTTTCCGACAACGGGGAGCCTATCGACGCCTACTGGGAGTCCGGGGCCATGAGCATGGGCGAGGATTTCCGGCGCAAGTACTCCGCCATGGTGTGGATCGGCATCCGCCCGGAGGACAACGGGTATCTGGAGGTGACGGCCCAGACGGACCGGAAGAGCGATTTTGCCGTCTACGACGTCCGGAGCCTCAACGCCGCCGGCGTGCCGGAGATGGACAGGATCAAGCTGAAGGCGAAAAAATTCACCTATTACAAGCTGATTTTACGCAACGACACCGCCGACAGAACCGCCACCGTGGTCAGCGCGGATATCCGGGTCCGTGGGACGGGATACGTCAGATAAGGTTCCGCCCTTAGAGGGCGGAGGGGGATTTACTTTCATCTCTTTTGTGTTGACAAAAGAGATGAAAGTAACAAAGCAGAGAAAAACAACCAGAGGGGGGATTTCGATTTCCCCCCTCTGGACACCCCCTTGAAACGACCAGAGGGGGTTGCGACCCCCATCTGGATTCCCCCAGGGGACCGCCCGCACGAAAACATCCCGTAAGGATGGGGCCCCCGCCGAACGTTAGTTCGGTGGGGAGAGGAGGAGCGAACACTGCGCCTGAGCCGCGAAATGAAACCCATTCGGGCTGCCGCCCGAATGGGAGAGGACGACGCGAGCCCGCGCCTGAGCCCGAATACTTGGAGGGCGAGGCAAAGCGGCTCGTGTGAGGACATGGCGGGGAGGTTAAGCGTGTTCCGCGACGACGAGAAAGGAGATCATATGGCAATATCCATATACGATGAACAGTTTTTAAACGACGAACAGAAAAAGCGGCTCCAGGCGTTCACGGACGCCTGGAACGAGGCCAACGCCAGGGGCGACAAGGCGGCTATGGAGGCCGCCCACGCGGCGGCGGAACGGGTCAGGGCCGAGGCCAACTACTCCGGCACCATGAACGGCGGGGGCTTTGTGGATTTCGGCTCCGGCGGCGGCAGCGCCAATCAATCCGCCGCGCCCCAGACGAAGCCCGCGGACAGCCCTACATATACCCCCGCGCCCGCGCCCGACCCTTACGTGCCGGCGCCTCTGCCCGACCCCTATGAGCCGGCACAGCTCCCCAGCTACCGGCCTCAGACGGAGGCGGTGAACCGGCTCTACGACGCCCGACGGGAGGCGGCGCTGGCGGCCCTCAGAAGCGCCTTTGAGGCCAATGCCTCCACGCTAAAGGCGGAGCGCGCGGAGATTCCCGGCGTGTTTCAGACACAGCGCAACGCCGCGGCGGCTCAGTCGGAACAGGCGGGGCGGAGCTTCAACGAGTACGCCGCCGCCTCCGGCCTCAACTCCGGCACCGGCGGCCAGGCGGCCCTGGCCCGATCCAACCGGCTCCAGGGCGATCTCTCCGCCCTGGGACAGCAGGAGGCGGCGGAACAGCGCAAGCTTGAGAGCCAGCTGTCCCAGCTGAAGCTCCAGTACCAGAACGACATCGCCTCCGCCATCGCCCAGGGGGAGTTTGAACGGGCGGAGGCGCTGTTGGAGGAGTACCGGCGGGCGGAGGAATCCGCCGTCACCACGGCCCAGGCCCAGGCGGATGAAAATTACCGGGGCTGGCAGTCGGGGATGACCGGAGCCCAGGCCGCGGAAAAGAGCCGGAGAGAGCGGCTCCAGGACGCGGAGGCCTCCGCGGACGCGGCCCGTAAGGAGGCCCTGGAGCGGGCCGGCCGCCTGGCGGAGGCCGGGGATTTCTCCGGGTATCTGGCCCTGGGCTATTCCCAGGCCGAGACGGAGGCCATGCGCCAGGCGTGGATCGCCAAAAATCCCGCCGCGGCCTACCGGGCCGGCCTGATCACCTGGGAGGAATTGAACCGCCTGACGGGAAAGTGACCCGCCGGCCTGAAAGGAAAAGGAGGATAATATGGTAACTTTACTGTTGGCTCTGCTGGCGCTGATGCTCGCCGAGGCGGCGGCGCTGGAGGGCGTGCGGATCGTGAAAGCGGTTCGGGAGCTGAAAAAGGAGGGGGACGTCCCGCCCCAAAAGGGCGGGCAGGAGCCCGCGGAGGACTTTGAGAAGCGCTGGCGGGAGGGCATGGACGCCATGCTGGGCTACGATCTGGCCGCGGCCCGCCGCGCCGCCGGGAGGAATGAGCATGAGGAGTGAGATTTTGAGGGGACAGCTGGCCCCGGAGGGCTTTGACGGACTTACCTCCGCGCCGGACCGAGAGGCGGAGGAGCGGGAGCTTACGCCGGAGACGGTGTGGGCGCTTTACGACAAGGGCAGGGCCTTCAAGGAGGCCATCGGCCTTTATGAGACGGTGAACACCAACGAGAATTTCTTCATCGGCAAGCAGTGGGAGGGGGTGCAGTCCAACGGCCTGCCCACGCCGGTGTTCAATATCCTCAAGCGGGACGTGTGCTTCGTGGTCAGCTCCATCACCTCCGACAATCTGACGGTGCGTGCCGTGCCCCTGGCCGCCACCGCCGGAACACAGCGGCTCACGGAGCCGGCCCGCATCCTCGGCGAGGAGCTGGAGAGCCTCTTTGAGAATGTGCGCCTGCCGTCCCTGCTGCGGGAATTTGCCAGGGACGCGGCGGTGCGGGGCGACGGGTGCGTCTATACCTGGTGGGACCCGGAGATGAAAAACGGCACCCCGGTGGACGGAGGCGTTAAAAGCGAGGTGATCCCCAACACCCGCGTCCATTTCGGCAACCCCAACGACAGGCGGGTGCAGGAACAGCCGTACATACTTGTGGAGAGCCGGGAGCTGGTGGAGCGGCTGCGGGAGCAGGCCTATGAAAACGGCAGTCCCGATTGGGACGCCATTGCCGCCGATGATGACAACACCCACCCCGGCGATGAGCGCCGGACCGGCGACAAGGCCACAAAGCTGCTCTACATGTGGCGGGAGCGGGACAGCGGGGAGATATGGGGGTATGTCTGCGCCAAAAACGCCACGGTGAAGGGGCCCTTCCCCATGGGGGTGCGGCTCTATCCCATCGTGTGGCTCAACTGGGACTATGTGGCCGACTGCTGTCACGGCCAGGCCATGCTGACGGGCCTGATCCCCAACCAGATTTTCATCAACAAGATGTGGGCCATGTCCATGCTGAGCCTGATGACCACGGCCTACCCCAAGATCGTCTACGACAGGACCCGCATCCCCAAGTGGACGAATCAGGTGGGCCAGGCCATCGGCGTCACCGGCGGGGACGTGTCCACCGCGGCCCGTTCCGTCTCTCCGGCGGCCATCTCGCCCCAGGTGACCCAGTTCATCGAGGCGGCCATCGACCAGACCAACCGGAACCTGGGCACCACCAACGCCGCCCTGGGCGACGTGAAGCCCGACAACACCTCCGCCATCATCGCCCTCCAGCGGGCGGCGGCCACCCCCAGCGAGATCACCAAGCAGAACCTCCACCAGTGCGTGGAGGAGCTGGCCCGCATCTACATGGAGTTCATGGCCTCCTTCTACGGCCTGCGGATGGTGGACCGAGAGGACGGCACGGCGGCGTTCTTTGACTTCGGCGTCTTCCGCGGCCTGCCCATGGCGCTGAAGATCGACGTGGGCGCCAGCGCCTACTATTCCGAGATCGCCTCCATCCAGACCCTGGACAATCTTTTGAGCCAGGGGAGGATCGACATCATCCAGTATCTGGAGCGGGTGCCTGACGGGTATATCACCGACAGGCGGGGGCTTATAGACGAGATCAGAAAATCAAGAGAGGAGCGTTTGACAGATGGAACATGAAAAACAGGACTGGTTCTCTGAGGGCTGGGCCGAGGACGGCGGCCTTGTGGCCGACGGGCGGGAGAACGAGACCCTCCCGCCGGAGGAGACGGAGGAGGGGGAGGCGGCGGCCTCCCCGGAGGCCGCGCCAGTACCGGAGGACGGCGGGATCGAGCGGGCGGAGAGGCCCGCCCCGCCCGCCGCCCAGGGCCGGGAGGCGGATTTTTTGGAGTTCATCGAGGCCTACCCCCAGGTGGAGCCTGGGGATATCCCCCAGGAGGTCTGGCAGAGGGCCGTTCGGGGGGAGAGCCTCACCGCCGCCTACGCCCGGTATGAGGCGGAGAGGCTGCGACGGGAGAACGAGTACCTCCGCCAGAGCCAGCGCAACCGCCGCCGCTCCGCCGGAAGCCAGCAGGGCGCGGGCGCGGGGGACAGGAGAGGCGATGCCTTTGACGCGGGCTGGGACGACGCTTATTAACGCGGCATTCATGCCGCGTTAGGGGGAACGTGCGGGAAAAATATCTGAATTTTGCGAAATTCAGATATTTCCCCCTGCCGTCACGCCGCGCGCATGGGCATGGCCCATACACTTGCGTGACAAGAGGGATTTTTTCCGACGCGCATGTCGCCGGAAAAAATGGAAGTTGAGTTTTTTTGACCAACTTACGCCGCGCTTCGTCAGGCATCACAGGAAAGGGGGTGAGGGAGATGTAGGGACAAAACCGATGAGCGATAAAACCAAAATCAAAACAATAACAAAACCAAAAATTTAGAAAAAGAAAAGGAGAAATGAAAGTATGGCAATCAATTTGGCAAAAAGAGCGTCCGACAAGGTGGTAGAGCGGTTCAGGCTGGGGTCCTGCACCGAGGGGATCTTCTCCAACCGCTGGAAGTGGACGGGGGTGAGCACCGTGCAGGTCTACTGTGTGGACAAGCTGCCCCTGCAGGACTATGACAAGGCCAAGGAGGACGGCAGCCGGTTCGGCGCGCTCACCGAGCTGGGCGACACCGTCCAGGAGATGACCGTCACCGACGACAAGGCCTTCAACGGCTCCATCGACAAGGGCAACAACACCGCCCAGATGATGATCAAGGCGGCCTCCAGCGTCCTGCGCCGGCAGACCGACGAGGTGATCATCCCCTATGTGGACAAGTACCGCCTGAAGAAGCTGGCCGCCGGGGCCGGACTCACCGGCGCCAACGTGGCGCTGACGCGGGAGAACGCCATCGAGACCATCATGAAGGCCGGCGCGGAGATGAGCAATCAGAAGGTGCCCAGAGACGGGCGCGTGCTGTACATCGGCGAGAGCGAGGCCATCAAGGTGAAGCTGGCCGACCAGGTGGTGGGCGCGGACAAGCTGGCCGGTCAGGTGCTGGTCTCCGGCGTCTGCGGCACCATCGACGGGATGCAGGTGCGGGTGGTGCCCGATGACTACATGCCTGAAAACGTGGTGTTTATGATCGTGCGGAAGGGCTGCGCCGTGGCCCCCAAGAAAATCGAGACCTACCGCATCCTGGAGGAGCACCCCGACATCGACGGCGCGGTGGTGCAGGGACGCCTCCTGCACGACTGCTTCGTGCTGGAGCCTCTGGAGGCCGGCATCTACGTGGGTAAGTCCAATGGCGATTAAGCTGAAGCAGGGGGACGCCTATGTGCTGCCCCTGAACATCACCGTCAACGGGGGACAGCTGCCCGCCGGAGAGGTGGAGGCGGTGGAGGTCCGGCTGGGGGACGTGCGCAAGACGTACCCGGAGGAGATCACCTACGATGTGGACACCGGCTTTTTCCTGGTGCCGCTGACCCAGGCGGACACCTTTTCACTGCCGGAGGACGACGCCGTCCAGCTGGACGTGCGGGTGAAGTTCCGGGGCGGCTCGGTGGCCGGCACCCAGAAGGTGACGATGATCGTCTCCGTTGACGCTTTGAGCGAGGAGGTGCTCTGATGGCGATTGAAACAACTTTGACAGAATCCCCCGGCGCGGTGGCGGTGGAGCTGGGGCAATTCCAGCTGATGCCCGGTCCCAAGGGGGAGCAGGGCGAGCGGGGACCCAGGGGGTACGGCATCGAATCCGCCGTGCTGAACGAGGATTTCACGCTGACGCTGAAGTTTGAGGACGGTTCCAGCTATACCACCAGCTCTCTCCGGGGCGAGCAGGGCAGCAAGGGCGAGCCCGGCGAGCGGGGGCCTGTGGGCCCCGCCGGCCCCGGCGGCGGGGATATGGTGGAATCCACCTATGATCCCCAGGGGAAGAGCACGGACATCTTCCGGTACGCCGATGACGCCGCCGCCAACGCCGTGAAGGACGTGCAGGCGGGGAACGTGCGGTTTGCCGACGGCCAGACCTTCCAGGAGAAGTTGGAGGCCGGCGACCTGAAGGGCGACAGGGGCGAGGCCGGCCCCGCCGGTCCGGCGGGACCCCAGGGGGCCGAAGGAGAGGACGGTAAGGACGGAGACCCCGGACCGGCTGGCAAGGACGGCGCCACCTGGAAGCCCAGCGTGGACGGTGATACCGGCCTTTTGAGCTGGACACAGGACAGCTCCGGGGACGCGCCGGAAAGCGTGAGTATCAAAGGCCCCAAGGGGGATGACGGTAAAGACGGCGCCCCCGGAGAACAGGGAGCACCGGGAGAACCGGGCGCTCCCGGTAAGGACGGGGCCGCGGCGGGGTTCGGGACACCTACGGCGGAGGTGGACGACAGCACCGGTACGCCCACCGTGGAGGTGACGGCCAGCGGGGAGAATACCGAGAAGGTATTCCACTTCAAGTTTACCGGCCTCAAGGGGGAGACCGGCCCTGCCGGCGCTGTCGGTCCTGCCGGCCCTGCCGGGGCAAACGGCAAGGACGGAGCGCCCGGACAGACCGGTCCCCAGGGGCCGGAGGGGCCGAACAGGGTGAGTGCCGCCACGGCCACGGACATAAAAGGCCTTTTGAAGGGCAACGGCTCCACCGTGGAGCCGGCCCAGGCCGGAACCGACTATGTGGCCCCGCCCAAGAAGCTGACGGTGACGCTGACCAATGCCGGTTGGAACGGGGACACGGAACAGACCGTCACCGCCCAGGGCGTATCCGCCGACGAGGAGGCCCAGGAAATCCACGTGATGCCCGCCTCCAAGGATATAAAGGCGTATATGGACGCGGGCGTCTACTGCTCCGGTCAGGGTGAGAACGAGCTGAGCTTCACCTGCGACGCCGCGCCGGAGGCGGACATCACCGTGTATGTGACGGTGTGGGAATTGCCTAAGGGGGCGGGCGGATGATTTGGAACAGACCCGCGCCTACGCGGAAAGCGCCCAAGACCGCCGTCTTTGGCGTCATGTGGGACCGTAACGATCCCGCCACGAGGCTGACGCGCCTTACGCCCCTTGATGATCCCAACCGCCTGGTGACCGTGGCCGTGGACGGGGAGCCTGTACCCGCGGTGGGGACGGAGGGCGGTTCCAGCCCCTTTGACGGCTTTATGCCATGGGCGGGGATGGAGGAATACAATATCATCGGCACGGAACCCGTCGGGAGCGGCGATGACCGGTTCAGCCGGACGGAGAACGACACGGTGGTGTATATCCCGGAGTTTTATTATGCCGTGGTGGACAGCGGCGGGAAACGGTGCTTCTATATCGGCGGCGGCGAGGCGAAGGGGTTGGAAAAGCACCCCGGAAGCGGCAAGTATGTGGGGAGATACGCCACGGGAACGGGCTGTGTCTCCAAGAGCGGGCTGGCCCCGCTGACGAGAGTGACCCGCGGCGCGGCCCGCGAGGAATCCGCGGGGAAGGGCGAGGGCTGGCGGCAGTGGGGGTATGACGCCTGGTGCGCCGTGGCCCTGCTCTACCTGGTGGAATTTGCCGACTGGGACAGCCAGACGAAGGTGGGGCGCGGGTACGCGGTTGGCAACCGGTCCGCGGTGATCAGCGGCAAAACCGACGTCATGACCTACCACACCGGACGCGCGGCGGGTACGGACGGCAAGACGCAGATGCAGTATCGGCATATCGAGGGTCTCTGGGGCAACGTCTCCCAGTGGGTGGACGGCGTGAACTGCAACGACGGCGCCCTGCTGGTGTGCCTTGATCCCGCCAAATACGCGGATGACACCGAAGAAAACTACACCGTCGCCGGCACGATGCCGGGGGAGGGCGGCTATATCAAGGCCATGGGCCTTTCGGCCAATATGCCGTGGTCGTTCTTCCCGGAGGACACCGCCGGCGGCGCGGACGGGACCTATATCCCGGACAGCGCCGCCGCGGGAGAGGGCTGGCGCGCCCTGCATGTGGGCGGCGGCTGCAGCGTCGGGACCGGCGGGGGCCTGTGGTACTTCAACGCGGGCCAGGACGCCGCAACCGCGTCCTCGTCCAACGGCTCCCGCCTGCTGTTTGCGACAAGGTGACGGGAGGAAAACGCGGGCGGGGTTAGAACCCGCCCGATAGAAAGATTTAGAAAGGATGATGAGTATGAAAGAAAACATTTTCAAGGGCCTGGTGGCCGCCGCGGGGGCGGCGGTGGGCCTCTACTTCAAGGAGCTGCTGGTGCCCGTGGCGGTGCTGGTGGCGGTGATGCTCTTAGACTACGCAACCGGCATGGCCGACGCCTGGGCAGCCAGGGAGCTCAGTTCCAAAACGGGGCTTCTGGGGATCGTGAAGAAGCTTTGCTATCTCATCGCCGTGGCGGTGGCCGTGGTGGTGGACTGGGTGATCCAGTCGGTGGCCGCCAAAGCGGGGCTGGAGCTGGGGAGCTTCTACGCTTTCGGCCTTTTGGTGACGATCTGGCTGATCCTCAATGAGCTGATTTCGATCCTGGAGAATCTTTCGGCGCTGGGGGTGCCTCTGCCGGAGTTTTTGATGAAGATCATCGAGAAGCTGAAGAATACAACGGAGCAAAGGGGCGAAGGGGAACATGGAAAGTAATATAGAACGGGGGCTAAATGGGGCCCCCGCAAAATCCGTGATTTTGTGGGGAAAGGAGGAGCGAACCCAGCAAGTGAGCCTTCGCGCTTGCGCGGAGGTGAGGATTGCGGGTTCCGCGACGACGTGATGAACCTTTTAAAATGCCTCCTCATTGAAAACGACTGTTACAAGGCCGGGGTGGGGATGAGGCCCCAGGGGGTGATGGTCCATTCCACCGGGGTGAATAATCCCAACCTGCGGCGGTATGTCCAGCCCGTGGCGGGGCAGGAGAATTACGAAACGCTCATGGCCGCCCTGGGGCGCAACACCAACGGGAACCACTGGAACCGGCGGTGGGTGGAGAAGTGCGTTCACGCCTTCATCGGGAAGCTGGCGGACGGCTCTATCGCCACGGTGCAGACGCTGCCCTGGGAGACGCAGGCGTGGCACTGCGCGGGGAAGGCCAACGGGACGCATATCAGCTTTGAGATATGCGAGGACGGCTTGGATGACCCTGTGTATTTCCGAGCCGTCTACCAGGAGGCTGTGGCGTTTACGGCTTACCTCTGCAAGCTCTACGGGCTGGACCCGCTGGCGGACGGCGCGGTGCTGTGCCACAAGGAGGGAGCGCGGCGGGGGATAGCGTCGAATCACTCCGACGTGGAGAACTGGTTCCCCAAAAGAGGGAGGACCATGGACGATTTTCGCCGCGATGTTAAAGAAAGGATGGAGGACGATATGACAGGTGAAGAGATCGTAAGGAAGATCAACGAATATACGGCGGCGCTTCCGACGCCCGACTGGGCGGCGGAGGAGCTGAAGGAGGCCAGGGAGCTGGGGATCACGGACGGCACGAATCCCATGGGGCTGATCCCCCGCTATCAGGCGGCCATTATGGCCAAACGGGCCGTGGACGCGGTGATGGGGAGAATATAAGATGAAAACGGTTAAGGATGTTTTTGACGCCGCCATGGGCCTGATGGATGAGCTTGGCGCTGACGGCCAGGCCAGGACGAGCGCCACGAAGGAGTACGAGTACAGGACGCCGGGGATCGTCAACATGATGGCGGCGGAGTACCGCATCCTGGCGGGGGAAAAGGGCGGGACCGTGCCTGTGGAGGGCATGGAGGAGCCGATCCTGAAGATACCGGACGTGTACGTTGCGGGGGTGATGCACTACGGCCTGGCGGCGAACCTGCTGGTGGACGAGAATCCCGCCGCCGCCGGCTTTTACGAGCAGCGGTACGAGGAGCTGAGGAACCTCTACTTCACGCGCCGCGGCGCGGAGGAGGGGGACAGCGCCATCGAGGACCTGTACGGGGGAATCGAGTTCGGACAGTTCGGCAGATGGTGAGAAACGGGAGAGGGGCGGGAGGGAATCCCCCCGCGTGCCCCGACCCGTGTATCGAATGACAAATAAACCATCGTGTAACAATTCCGCAAGGGCCGCCCAGGAGGGCGGCCCACGGTATCCGAATTGTGTTGGCAAAAAAACGTATCTTCTATTTGACTTTTTGTACAATTATGCTATAATTGTTTCAATAAGCGGGAGGGTATCCCCGCAAACTAACGAAACGGGAGGAGTTTTTACATGGTTGATTTCAGCTTGAAGGGTAAAGTTGCCCTGATCACCGGTGCTTCCTACGGCATCGGCTTCGCCATCGCAAAGGGCATGGCCAGCGCGGGCGCCACCATCGTGTTCAACGACATCAAGCAGGAGCTGGTGGACAAGGGGATCGCCGCCTATAAGGAGGCGGGCATCGACGCCCACGGCTATGTCTGCGACGTCACCAACGAGGAGGCCGTCGGCGAGTTTGTCAAGAAGGTCACCGAGGAAGTGGGCCATATCAACATCCTGGTGAACAACGCCGGCATCATCATGCGCATCCCCATGCTGGACATGACGGCGGCCCAGTTCCGCAAGGTCATCGACATCGACCTGAACGGCCCCTTCATCATGGCCAAGGCCGTGATCCCCGACATGATCGCCCAGGGCGGCGGCAAGATCATCAACATCTGCTCCATGATGAGCGAGCTGGGCCGCGAGACCGTCAGCGCCTACGCGGCGGCCAAGGGGGGCCTGAAGATGCTCACCCGCAACATCGCCAGCGAGTACGGCAAGTACAACATACAGTGCAACGGCATCGGCCCCGGCTACATAGCCACCCCCCAGACCGCGCCGCTGCGCGAGAAGCAGCCTGACGGCAGCCGTCACCCCTTCGACCAGTTCATCATCGCCAAGACCCCCGCGGAGCGCTGGGGCGAGGCGGAGGACCTGGCCGGCCCCGCCGTGTTCCTGGCCAGTCCGGCCTCGGATTTCGTCAACGGCCACATCCTCTATGTGGACGGCGGCATCCTGGCCTACATCGGCAAGCAGCCCGGAAACGAATAACTGGCTTTGAAGCCCTGACGGGCTTCAAATGCCAAGGGGAGCGTGCGGGAAATTCCACGTGAATTCTGCGGAATTCACGCGGAATTTTCCTGCCGTCACGCAAGTGCGCCGTCGTCGTCGCGGAAGTCGCGAATCCTCGCCTCCGCGCAGGCGCGAAGGCGAGGTCGCAGACTTCGCTCCTCCTCTCCCCACCGAACTAACGTTCGGCGGGGGCCCCATTAGCACACTTGCGTGACAAAAGGGATTTTTCCCGACGCACATGTCGCCGGAAAAAATATTGAATGAGTTTTTTGATAAGCTGTGCCGTCCCCGATTTCGGGGGCGGCATTTTTTGCGCGAAAGGGGGTGGAATTTATTTGAATACTGTGGTATGATAAAGGGAACGATCAAACCTTTTAACGGGGGATGAGGATATGGACGAGAGAAACGGGCTGTCCGCCGAAGAGGGCGGGTTCTTTGAGAACCGGGAGCTTTCGTGGCTGAAATTCAATGAACGGGTGCTGGAGGAGGCGGAGGACGCCAGGAATCCCCTGGGGGAGCGGCTGAACTTCCTCTCCATCTTCCAGTCCAATCTGGACGAGTTTTACATGGTGCGGGTGGGGACGCTCATCGACACCCTGAAGGACGGGGTGACGGATGACAAGATGGGGCTGACCTCGGCCCAGCAGATCAAGTCCATCCTCAACCGCACGGGGGAGCTTTTTGAGCGGCGGGACGCCAGCTTCCGGGACCTCTTCGTGTCGCTCCACGACTACGGCGTAGAGCTGGTGCGGTTTGTCAGCCTCCAGGACAAGGCCAGGGCGTATCTGGAGAAATACTTCCTGTCGGACGTCCTGCCGGTGCTGTCGCCCCAGATCATCCAGCGCAAGCAGCCCTTCCCGTTTTTGAAGAACAAGACCATCTACGCCGTGGCGAAGCTCATCAGCAAGTCGGGCCAGATGAGCCTGGGCGTGGTGCCCTGCGGGGACGGCGGCCTCAGACGGCTGGTGCCCCTGCCCGGCGAGGGCCTGCGGTTCGTGCTGATGGAGGACCTGATCCGCCACTTCCTGCCCCGCGTCTTTGAGCGGTACCGGGTGGAGGGCTCCGTCCTCATCCGCCTGGTGCGCAACGCGGACATCAACGTGGACGAGACGGGGAACGAGGCGGACTTCAAGTCCGCCGAGGACTACCGCAAGACCATGGAAAAGCTGGTCCGGTCCAGGACCCGCCGTGAGCCGGTGAGGCTGGACTACAACGGGCGGCTGGATGACGAGCTGCGGAGCGTGTTCCGTAAATATCTTGGCCTGTCCAAACGCCATCTTTTTGCCACGTCCACGCCGCTGGACCTGAGCTTCATGAGCTTCCTGCGGGACGTGCTGCGGGACAAGACGGAGCTTTTCTATCCCCGTCGGGTGCCCCAGAACAGCGTCAACATCGACGCCCACAGGCCCATCGCCCCCCAGGTGAGGGAGCGGGACGTCCTGCTCAGCTACCCCTACGAGTCCATCAGGCCCTTCCAGCACCTGCTCAACGAGGCGGGCCAGGACCCGGAGGTGGTGTCCATCAAGATGACCCTCTACCGGGTGGCCCACAACAGCAAGATCGTGGAGGCGCTGTGCGAGGCCGCCGAGAACGGCAAGGAGGTGGTGGTGCTGGTGGAGCTCCGCGCCCGCTTTGACGAGGAGAACAACATCGGCTGGTCCAGAGTGCTGGAGCAGGCCGGGTGCCGGGTGATCTACGGCCTGGACAGGATGAAGGTCCACTCCAAGCTCCTGCTCATCACCCGCCGGCACGAGGGGGAGATCGAGTACATCACACAGATCGGCACGGGCAACTACAACGAGGACACCGTGCGTCTCTACACCGACTACGCCCTGATGACCGCGAACCGGGAGATCGGCGCGGAGGCCGCCAGGGTGTTCAACTGCCTCTCCATGGGGGAGGTCATCGAGGACACAAAATATCTGCTGGTGGCGCCGGCGTGCCTGCGAAGCCGCATCCTGGAGATGATCGACGGCGAGATCGCCAAGGCCAGGGCGGGGAGGCCGGCGTACCTGGGCTTTAAGCTCAACGGGCTGACGGACAAGGGCCTCATTGAAAAGCTGGTGGAGGCCAGCCGCGCCGGCGTCAGGATCGACCTCCTGATACGGGGCATCTGCTGCCTCGTCTCCGGCATCCCCGGCGTCACGGACAACATCAGCGTCTACTCCATCGTGGGCCGGTTCCTGGAGCACGCGCGGGTTTACATAATCGGGACCGGAGAGGAGCGGCGCGTCTATATCTCCTCGGCGGATTTCATGACCCGCAACACCCAGCGGCGGGTGGAGGTGGCGGCGCCCATTCTGGACGGGGCCATTCGGGCGCACATCGTCAGGATGTTTGAGCTGCAGCTCTCCGACAACGTGAAGCTGCGGCGGCAGGACCCCGACGGGAGCTACAACTACGTGGAGCAGGGGACGGAGACGCTCTGTTCCCAGGAGCTTTTCTACGAGGAGGCCTACGCCGGCGCGTGGAAGCTGAACGGCGGGGCGGCGGAGGCGTCGCCCGCTGGCGGGACGATCCGAGAGCCGGAGACGCCCGCGGATGAGCCTGCGCCGGCCCCGGCGGAGCCGGAGGCGGCCACGGTCAAACCGGCGGTGGTGAGGACCGGAAAGGGGAGCATCACCGTGGAGATCCCGGCGGGACAGCGGGGCCTCCGGCGGAAAAAAGGGGAGGGCCAGGGGATCGTGAAGCTCTTGGCGAAGATCAGAAGAAGGGGTTAAATGGAATTTGTAAGGTTGCCGCCCTTATAGGGCGGAAGGGATTTACTTTCTCCTCTTTTGTCTCGTCAAAAGAGGAGAAAGTAGCAAAGAGGAGAAAAAACGAGTCAAGGGGGATTCCGATTTTCCCCCTTGACAATCCCCTTTTAAAAACGGCCAGAGGGGGGCTTGCGAGCCCCCCATCTGGATTCCCCCCCAGGGAACGCCTGCACGGGAACATCCCGTAGGGATGGGGCCCCCGCCGAACATTAGTTCGGTGGGGAGAGGAGGAGCGAAGTCTGCGACTGAGCCGTCACGCTTGCGTGGCGGCGAGGTATCGCGACTTCCGCGACGACGAGTAGGGGCCAGACCACATCGGCCCACACGCCGCACCACCGAATTTCCCTATACGCCCTACCGAATTCCCGAAAACCTTCCTTCAAACGCCGTAGGGGCCGCCGCCCACGGCGGCCCGCCGAATTCCCGCATTGTCCGCCCCAAAAAGGTTGCTAAACGGGAATTTGACAGCTTGATGGATTCGCTTAAATCCGAATTACAGCTTTTTTTCAAACACATATTGCTGGGGCGTCATGCCCATGGCGTGATACATGGCGACGGCGCCCTTGTTGAAGTCCCAGGTGTACACATCCAGGCGAACCGCCCCCTGTTCCTTTGCCCAGGTCTCCACCTCGGCAAAGAGCTTTGCCGCGATTCCTCTACGGCGGCAGGCGGGCAAAACATAGATGTCATCCAGGCAAACGGCCTTCAGGCCCTTGACCATACCGCTTTCTTCCCAAAGCGTTGCCCTGACGATACCCACGAGCTGCCCATCCTCAAAGGCACCCAGTTCAAAATCGTCAGGGCGGGCCAGATTTTGTATAAAAGCCTCTTTGGGATAGACTTCTTCCTTACCCCGATGTACAAAAAAGTCCGGCCTCGCCTGTATATGAAGCTCATCCAAAGCCACGTACAGTTCAAGTACCTCATCATAATCGGATTCCGCCAGTCTTCTTATCTCCATATATTTTGACTCCGTTTCGTCCAAAATTTGCTTAGTCGGGTGACTTATCTCTGATATTCAGTATCATACCACGTTCACGCATAACTTGCAAATATCAGTCCCTCGAATTTCCGCATCGTCCACCCCAAAACGGTTGCGGCTCCGCCGCGTATTTGAAAATCGGGCCGCCGCCCACGGCGGCCCACCGAATTTCCGAAAATCTCTTTAAAAAATCGTAGGGGCGGGTTCCAAAACCCGCCCCTACGGCTTTTTCCCTGCGGGCGATCCCTGGGGGGGAATCCAGATGGGGGGCTCGCAAGCCCCCCTCTGGCCGTTTTTAAAAGGGGATTGTCAAGGGGGAAAATCGGAATCCCCCTTGACTCGTTTTTTCTCCTCTTTGCTACTTTCTCCTCTTTTGACGAGACAAAAGAGGAGAAAGTAAATCCCTCCGCCCATAAGGCGGACATCCTTATAACCCCCGACGGGAACGGAGGTCAGTCGCCGAAGAATTTGTCGTGGACAGCCTGGACGGCCTTGTCGGCATCGTCCTCGTCCACTAAGACGGAGACCTTGATCTCGCTGGTGGAGATCATTTTGATGTTGATCTTCTTCTTGGCCAGGGCGTCGAACATCTTGACGGCCACGCCGCTGGTCATGAGCATACCGGCGCCCACGATGCTGATCTTGGCCACGTGGGTGTCCAGGTCCAGCTTCTGATAGCCCAGGGAATCGGCATTCTGCTCCAGGCACTCCTTGGCGGCCTCGGCATCGGCGCGGGTGACGGTGAAGGTCACGTCCTGATTGCCGTCGCGGCCCAGGGACTGGATGATGATGTCCACGTTGATCTTCTCGTTGGCGAGGATGCGGAAGATTTTAAAGGCGATACCGGGCTCGTCCTTGATGCCCACCAAGGTGAAACGCGCCACGTTGACGTCCTTGGCGACGCCGCTGACTTCTACCTGTTCCAATTTCTTTACCTCCCTGACTTTAGTACCGGGTTTTCTCTCGTAGCTGGAGAGCACCTCCAGGTCCACGTTATATCTTTTCGCCATCTCCACGGAGCGGTTGTGGAGCACCTTGGCGCCCATGCTGGCAAGCTCCAGCATCTCGTCGAAGGTAATCTCGTCCAGCTTCTTGGCGCCCTTGACCTTGTTGGGGTCGGCGGTGTAGACGCCGTCCACGTCGGTGTATATCTGGCACAGGTCCGCGTGCATGGCCGCCGCGATGGCCACCGCCGAGGTGTCGGAGCCGCCCCGTCCCAGGGTGGTGATGTCGTCGTATTTGTTGACGCCCTGGAAGCCGGTGATCAGCACCACCCGCCTGCCGTCCAGCTCCTTGCGGATACGCTCCGAGCCCACGGACTTGATGGAGGCGTTGGAGTAGTTGGTGTTGGTCTTGAAATCCACCTGCCAGCCGGCGAGGCTGACGGCGGGGACGCCCATGGAGTTGAGCATCATGGCGCACAGGGCCACGGACTGCTGTTCGCCGGTACTGAGGAGCATATCCATCTCCCGCTTGGAGGGCTTGGGGTTATACTCCAGCGCCCTGGCGATGAGTTGATCGGTGGTCTTGCCCTGGGCGGAGAGGACCACGATCACGTCGTTGCCGGCGTGGTAACATTCCGAGATGATCCCGGCGACGCGGCGGACCTTCTCCACGTCGGCTACGGAGCTTCCGCCGAATTTTTGTACGATGAGTGCCATAAGAGGCCTCCTTAAATAATATGTTCTGACCTTACTTGCGCTGCGGTGAAGGGGCCGGCGGCCCCAGAGTCTGTCAAAAACTCGAATTCAGTATTTTTCCGGCGACATGCGCGTCGGAAAAAATCCCTTTTGTCACGCAAGTGTGCGCTCTGCGTGCATGAAGCGTGACAAAAGGGGGATTTTCTCTGAATTTCGCAAAATTCAGAGAAAATTACCCGCACGTTCCTTTTGGCATCGAAAGCCTGTCAGGGATTTCGAGCCAGTTTCGCGGCCCCGGTACATTCTATTCTCGTTCAAAGGATGCGGAACCGACTGCGGACCTCCATGCCAGCGCATTTCGCGGCCAGCTCCCGCCCTGTCAGCTCCGGGGTGGCAAAGGCGTACTCTCCGGGGCCCGCGCCGGGGTATTCGCCGGGGTAGCTGATGAGGCGCACGTCGCCGAAGGCGCGGCCTATATCCGAAAGGCCTGAGCCGGTGCGGACATACCAGCGGGTCCTCACGTCACCGGCGTCCACCAGGTAACCGGGTTCGGACTCGTCCCAGCCCAGGTACTTGCGGGCCTTGCGGTGCTTCACCGCGTCGATGACGTCGGCCACCACCGCGCTGGCGGTGGGCCGCTTGCCCGCGCCCGCGCCGTAGAACATGCACTCGCCCAGGGCGTTGCCGTGGACCACGATGCCGTTCATGACGCCGTCCACATTGGAGAGCAGGCTGGTCTTGGAGATCAGGTGCGGGGCCACATAGGCAGTGATGTGCCCGCCCGGAAGCCGGTAGGCCCGGCCCAGGAGCTTGATCTTATACCCCAGACGGCGGGCGTACTCGATATCCTCCAGCGTCACGCGGGAGATGCCCTCCACGGAAATTTTCTCCGGGTCCACGCTCTTGCCGAAGCACAGGTCCGCCAGAATACATATTTTCCGCGCCGCGTCATATCCTTCAACATCGGCGGTGGGGTCCGCCTCGGCGTAGCCCAGGCGCTGGGCGTCCTTCAGGATATCCGCGAAGGGGGCGCCGTCGGTGATCATCCTGGTGAGGATGTAGTTGGTGGTGCCGTTCAGGATGCCGTAAATCTCGTCCAGCTCGTTGGCGGTCAGGCATTGGGTGATGGGGCGAATGATGGGGATGCCGCCGCCTACGCTGGCCTCGAAGAGGTAGTTGACGTTGAGGCGCTTGGCGATCTCCAAAAGCTCATGGCCGTGGGTGGCCACCAGCTCCTTGTTGGAGGTGACGACGCTCTTGCCGGCCAGAAGCGCCCGTTTCGTAAACTCGTAGGCCGCCCCCACGCCGCCGATGGTCTCCACGACCACCTGCACGTCCGGGTCGGACTCGATGAGGCCGAAGTCACGGATCATCCAATCCGCGAAGGGGGAGCCGGGAAAGTCCCGGAGGTCCAGAATGTATTTGACACCGATCTCCTCGGCGGCGTTGTGGGCGATGCTCTGGGCGTTCTCCCGCATGACCTCCGCCACGCCGGAGCCGACTGTCCCAAAGCCAAGTATGGCGATATTTACCATGCCGGTTCCTCTTTCCAAAGTGAATAGTCCCCACGGGGAGCTTCAAAAAATAGGAGCAACGGAACAGCCTGTATAGGCTTTTCTTATCATACCACGAAACGGCGTGGTTCGCAACAGATTATTTTTTCTGCAAATGCGAAAATTCAGCGGATAACCGGCGAAAAAAAGGTCATTTTTCACAAAATCGCCGGATGAATGTCCTCCGGGGCGGACAGAGGAGGGGAACAGGTGGAAGCGGGGGTAAAAAAGGCGGCCCGCGGGGCGCTGTACGGCGCCGCGGCGGTGCTGGGGACGCTGCTTTTTGTCAAATACCTGCTCCCGGCGCTCTGGCCCTTCCTGCTGGCCTTCCTGACGGCGGCGCTGTGCGAACCGGCGGTGGAGTTTTTCTCGGAGAAATGCCATCTCAGGCGGGGAATCGCCTCGGCGTTTTGCGTGCTGACGGTGCTGTCCTCCCTGGTGGGCTTTTTCCTCCTGGTGGTGGTGCGGCTTGTGGACGAGGCGGCGGGGCTTTTGGAGGCGCTGCCGCGGCTCACCGCCGGCCTGCCCCAGGTGCTGGAGCGGCTGGAGGCCGCCTTCCGGCACGTCATCGCCTCCGCGCCGGAGGGGGTGCGGGCCTATATGGAGGACGCCGCGAAAGCCGCGGGGGAGCGGGCGGCCCAGATTCCGGCGCGGCTGTCCGAGTGGGCGCTTTCAAAGCTCCGGACCGCCGCCGTGGGCGCGCCGGGGACCGTCCTGGCCGTGGCGACCTACGGTATCGGGTCGTTTTTCATTAGCTCCGGCTTCCCCTCCGTCAAGGCGTTTCTGGCAAGGCAGGTGCCGGACGGGATGCGGAAAACGGCCCACAGCGTCAAGGAGGACCTTCTGGACTCCTTGGGCCGGTGGCTCAGAGCCGAGGCGGCGCTGGTGGGCATCACCTTCGTCCAGCTGACGGCGGCCTTCACGGTGCTGGGGGTGGAGTATGGGGCGGTGATCGCGCTCCTGACGGCCCTCATAGACGCCCTGCCGGTGTTCGGGACGGGGGCCGTGCTCCTGCCCTGGGCAGCGGCCAGCCTTTTGGGCGGGGATACGGCCAGGGCCTGGGGACTGCTCATCACCTACCTGATCGTCACGCTGGTGCGCCAGTGCCTGGAGCCCAAGCTCATCGGGGACCAGTTCGGCGTGTCCCCCGCGGCGGCGCTCCTGGCCATGTACGCGGGCTTCCGGCTGTGCGGGGTGGCGGGGATGGTGCTCTTCCCCTTTGGGCTGATGCTCCTGAATCAGATGAATACAAAAGGATATATAAAGCTATGGAAATAGACGGAAAGACAAAGCTGAAGCTGGCCGTCACCGGGGCGGTCTCAGGACTTCTCAACGGGTTTTTCGGGGGCGGCGGCGGGATGGCGCTGGTGCCGCTGCTGCGGGGCTGGATCGGCCTGGAGGACGACAGGACCTTTGCCACCAGTGTGGCCGTCATGCTCCCGCTGTGCGCCGTGTCCGCGGCGGCGTACAGCCTGCGGGTGGGGCTGGAGCTGTCCGCCGCCTGGCCCTATCTGCTGGGCGGCCTGGCGGGCGGGATCGCGGCGGGGATCAGCTTCAAACGGGTGCCGCCGGACCTTCTGCGGCGGGCCTTCGCCCTGCTGATCCTCTTTGGCGGTGTCAGGAGCGTGCTGGGATGACGGTTTTGAGTGTGCTGGCGGGGCTTATTTGCGGGGTGCTGTCCGGGTACGGCGTCGGCGGCGGGTCGCTGCTGCTCCTGTGGATGACCCAGGTGGCCGGCCTGGAGCAGACCGCCGCCCAGGGCATCAACCTGGTCTATTTCCTCCCCACCTCCGCCGCGGCGGTGATCGCCCACCTGAAAAACGGCTTGGTGGAGAAAAAAGCGCTCCTGTGGACCGCCGTGCCGGGGATGGCCGCCTCCGCCCTGGCCGCGCTGGCGGCCACCGCCGTGGACCCGTCGCTCCTCCGCCGCCTTTTCGGCATATTTTGCGTGCTGGTGGGTGCTAAAATGTGGACAGGGTCAAGAAAAAGCTTTGACAAAAAGACTTGACAATCGGTGTAAAAGCTATTACAATTGTCATAGAAAATGACCTAAATTTACTATTTTTGCACAGGAGGCACGGTTATGCTGGAGCGGAAGTATGAAAATCCCATGGCGATACGGTCAAAAAACGCCCTGTCGGAGACGCTGTTGAAGCTGATGATGTACAAGCCCTTCAAGGAGATCACCATTTCGGACATCACCGAGCGGGCGGGCCTTTCCCGACAGACGTTTTACACGAACTTTCAAAAGAAGGAGGATATCCTGGTGTACCTGCTGAAGGGTCTCTTTCAGCGGTATCAGGACAAGCTCAGCGCGGCGCTTCCGGAGGCGGAGGAGCTGCTCATCGACTACTTCCTCTTCTGGGGAGAGAGTCGGGATTTTTTGGCCCTGCTCTATAAGCAGGGCCTGGGGTATCTGTTCCAGGAGTGCAACCGAAGCTTCTTTTTGGAGGACGCGGAGGTCCTGGACGGGATGTTCCGGTGCGAGGAGTGGCAGCTTCCGTACATAAAGGCGAGTCTGGCCGGGGTGAGCTACGAGCTCATGTATATGTGGCTGACCACCGACCAGGGCTTGGCGGTGGACAGGCTCAGCGGGATGACCAGGAACCTTCTCAGCGGCGGCCTGTTCGCGTGACCGCCCCATCCCCCGGAACGCGGGGCCAGATTACTTTATGATATACGTATCATAGCATAATAATAAGCATATGTCAAGCTTTATTTTTTGATATATTTAAAAATTGCATCAATCATTCCGGATAAAATGTGCGCCGCACCCTGTTTGTTAGGAGTATACCCTACTGTCTAACAAACAGGGTGCGGTTCAGCGTTACGGAGAAGGCGGCTTGAGGTGGAATCCTTCCCTGCATATCCCGTGAAGCGGGTTTTTGACATCGGAGAATGTTACTCATAGTCCGTTGACTGATAGGCGGCTAAACAATATACTAAAACAATAAAGCATTTTGAGGTGGATCATGATAACGCAGTCTGTGGGAAACAGGATCAGGGAATTGCGAAAGCTCAGATGTCTTTCACAGGAGAAGCTTGCCTTGAAGGCGGGCATTGACAGAACGTATCTGGCGGGCGTTGAATCAGGCAAAAGGAACGTCACTATCGCGAGTCTTGAAAAGATCGTGGAAGCGCTTGACCTTTCCATGAAGGATTTTTTCGATTTTGAAAAAATGTGTTGACTATAAGTAACATGCGTGGTACAATTTGGCTATAAGTTACGGGTATGGTACGATTTCTGTGCCGTAAGAAAGGACACGCTTTATGGCAAAGAGAAAACCTTATGACAAGATGGCGGTTCTGGAGTATGTCTTTGATCGGAAAACGGAGAATGGGACGAAATGTTTGCAATGCGATATTGACTTTACTTTGAAAGAGGTGGGGGAGGGGATCGTCGCCACAGGCGGAATCCCGCCCACCTCCTGGTCAAATTTTGTTCTCGACCTGACAAGAAAGAGGAGCTCGATTGAGCGGAGACTTCCGGAGAGCATTATAAAGAAAGGCTATGATCTTCGCAAGAAAACAGGGCCGGTTCCCGGCGGCGGCGACAATTATTGTGGGACTTTTGTTTTTCGGGGGTTTGACGACGAAGGCAAGACGATTCCCATTCATGACTGGCTTGAATGGGGCTGTCCCGACAGATCGGTCACCGTGAAGAACAGGGTGCCGGAGCTGGTGAGGCGCTTTATTTCAAACGATGAGGCGTCGATGTTCAGTGTTATCGACTACTGTGATATTTTATCTGTCGTCCTCGAACAGAAGGTCATGAGAGTTCAGGCCCCGATGAAATGGCAGCCAAATGAGATAGACGGCTACTATGTATCCCAAAATGCCAGGAATATCTTTGTCTATCCAGTCGAGGCAAAGGCCGCCAGCACCTCTGATGACATCAACCTCGTTCAAATGTACGGACAGTACAATGTTTTTATTGAAAAATATAAACGGAACAGCTTCAGCCTGATCGTAAGGCCGATTGCCGCCCGCATGGAAAAAGACGGGATGCTGCTGGCTGTATTGGAACACAATCCCCTGTATGATCCTATACAAAACCGTGATGCGGATATGTTTATCGTTTCGGAAATCGTAAAGGTCAACCTTGACCCGCCGTTGTCGGCGTGGAAGTAATTATTGGGAGAAGATCCATGGCATTTTCATATCACAAACCCACCAGAAGCTGCTGTCCGGTATGTGAGGAACTGGTCAAAGAAGATGCCGCAGCGCCCCTTATTGACACCTATGAAGGACGAGCCTCCTCCTCCAACGGGTATCCCTTTCACAATTGGTATAACTTCGTTCTTGGCTACACGCCGATTTTTCCGGAGTATATGCTGGAAAGGGAGGGCATAACAAAAAAGGATGTGGTCCTTGACCCGTTTGTGGGCTCCGGTACAACACAGCTTGTTTGTAAGTTGAAGGGCATCCCCTCCTACGGCGTGGACGCCAATGATTTCATGGTGTTTGCCGCGTCTCAGAAGCTCAATTGGGAAATTGACTGCAAAGTACTTTCCCGATATGTTCAGGAGCTGAACAAGGTATACGGGACGATCATCAGCGATATTGATTGGGACGACCCCCAGCTTGTCGCGCAGAGGGCAAAGGATAACAGGCCTCCGGCCCTGGATGAGCGGTACATTTCCGATAAGCCGCTTGTGAAATTGGCGGCGTTAAAATCAGCCATCGAACAAATGGGGCTTCCAGAGGCATATCGTGACCTTTTTGTGTTTGCGGTCTCGGCGATCCTCGTTCCCGTATCAAACGTCAAATACGGTCCCGGCTTTGGCGTTGGGAAACCCAAGGAAGATGTGGATATCCTGAATGTCTTCAACAAAAAGGTAGAAGAGATGATCGGGGACCTTTCCAAGGTTACCCCTGAACAGAGAGAGACACCGTCCACAACGATATTAGGGGACAGTCGTCACCTGTCACAGTATATCGCCCCTGAAAGCGTTTCTCTGATGATCACCTCGCCGCCGTATCCGGGGGACCATGAGTACACGAAGCACTCAAAGCTTGAACTGATCTTTACCGGGTACGCCACAGACCTTACATCCTTTAGAACCATTAAAAAGAGGATGATCAGGGGGTCTACCACCAATATCTACCGGGAAGATAACGACAGGCAAATGATAGAGGATGTTGCCGGAATAAGGGAAGTGACAGATGAGATCGAAGCGCGTCTGGCGCATGACGGGGCGACAAGCGGCTTTGAGAAGCTGTATTCCAAGCTGGTGTGGGAGTATTTTGGCGGCATGGCCCATACGCTTGCTGAGTGCATGAAGGTGCTAAAGCCTGGTGGCAAGATTGCCCTGTTGGTCAGCGACTCACACGCATTTAAGATGGTACACATCAAGACAGCCACCCTGCTTTCCGAGGTGGGAAAAAAGGTGGGGTTTGTCCATCCGGAGATCATCCTTTGGCAGATGAAAAATTCCACTTCCCATAAATACAAATTGAGAGAGAACATACTGCTCCTACAAAAACCGGACTGATTTTTTGAAGAACGCACCACACCGACAAATGCGGTGTGGTGCGTTCTTCATCTGTATTTTGCGTAAACGTTTATTCCAGCTCGAAGGCGCCGGTGTACAGCTGGTAGTAGGTGCCCTTTTGGGCGATGAGCTGTTCATGGGTGCCGCGCTCGATGATGTGGCCGTGGTCCAGGACCATGATGGCGTCGGAGTTCATGACGGTAGAGAGCCGGTGGGCGATGACGAACACCGTCCGGCCCTCCATGAGCCGGTCCATGCCCCGCTGGACCAGCGCCTCGGTGCGGGTATCGATGGAGCTGGTGGCCTCGTCCAGGATCATCACCGGCGGGTCGGCCACGGCGGCGCGGGCGATGCTTATGAGCTGGCGCTGGCCCTGAGAGAGTCTGGCGCCGTTATTGGTGAGCATGGTGTCGTAGCCGTCGGGCAGGCGGGTGATGAAGTCGTGGGCGTTGGCAAGCTTGGCGGCCTCGATGCACTCCTCGTCCGTGGCGTCCAGCTTCCCGTAGCGGATATTCTCCATGACGGTGCCGGTGAACAGGTTCACGTCCTGGAGCACCATGCCCAGGGACCGCCGCAGGTCGGCTTTTTTGATCTTGTTGATGTTGATGCCGTCGTAGCGGATCTTGCCGTCCTCGATGTCGTAGAAGCGGTTGATAAGGTTGGTGATGGTGGTCTTCCCCGCGCCGGTGGCGCCCACGAAGGCCAGCTTCTGGCCGGGCTTGGCGTAGAGGGAGATGTCGTAGAGGATCTGCTTATCCGGCACGTAGCTGAAGTCTACGCTGTCCATGGTGATGTCCCCGCGCAGCTCAGTGTAGGTGACGGTGCCGTCGGCCTTGTGGGGGTGCTTCCAGGCCCAGTGTCCGGTGCGCTTATCCGATTCGGTGACGGTGCCGTCGGGGGCGATGTTGGCGTTCACTAAGGTGACGTAGCCGTCGTCCACCTCCGGCTTCTCGTCCATCAGGTCGAAGATGCGCTCCGCGCCGGCCAGGGCCAGGACGATGGCGTTGAGCTGGTTGGAAATCTGGGCGATGGGCATGTTGAACTGGCGGGAGAGGAGCATGAAGGCCATGAGCGCGCCCAGCTCCAGGGCCTTGCCGCCGGAGCTGACGGCCAGGACGCCGCCCACCACCGCCAGGATGGCGTACTGGACGTAGCCTAAGTTGTTGTTGATGGGACCCATGGCGTTGGCGTAGACGCCGGCGGTGTAGGCGTTGCGGCACAGCTCGTCGTTGAGCTCGTCAAACTCCTTCTTGCAGGTCTCCTCGTGGTTGAAGACCTTCACCACCCGCTGGCCGTTGATCAGCTCCTCCACGTAGCCGTTGACCCGTCCCAGGGCCCGCTGCTGCTCCAGGAAGTATTTTCCGGAGCGGCCCACCACCGTTTTTGTCACCAGGACGATGACAAAGACGGTGAACACCATGACCAGGCACAGCACCCAGGAGGTGCGGATCAGGTTGATGGAGATGACGATCAGGGAGATGATGGACGCGGCGCACTGGGGGATGGACTGGGAGACCATCTGGCGCAGGGTGTCGATGTCGCTGGTGTAGCGGGACATGATGTTGCCGGCGGTGTTGGAGTCGAAATACCGCAGGGGCAGCTTCTGCATTTTGGTGAACATCTCGTCCCTTATGACCTTCTGGGTGCCCTGGGCCACGGAGACCATCAGGAAGTTAAAGAGCCACGCGCAGAAGATGCCCGCCGCCAGCACGGCGGCCACCCCCAGGAGGAACTTTAGCAGGGGCTCGAAGTCCGTGGAGCCTTGGGCGATCATGGGCTTGATGTAGTCATCCACCAGGTCGCCCAGGGCCGTGGACATGCGGGTCTGGGCGTAGGAGGTGACGGTGATACATATAAGGACGATGACCAGGACGGGGATGTACTTTTTCATGTAGCTCAAAAGCCGCATCAGGGTCTTTTTGGGGTTTCGGGCCTTGCGGCCGTTGCCGCGGGGTCTTACTGGGGGCATCAGTCCTCATCTCCTTTCCGCTGGGAGGAATAGACCTCCTGATAGATGGGGGAGGTTTTCAAAAGCTCCTCATGGGTGCCCACCGCCGCGATGGCGCCGCCGTCCATGATGACGATCATATCCGCGTCCTGGACGCTGGCCACCCGCTGGGCGATGATGAGCTTGGTGGTGCCGGGGATCTCCTCGGCAAAGGCTTTCCTGATCTGCGCGTCGGTCTTGGTGTCCACGGCGGAGGTGGAGTCGTCCAGGATCAGGATCTTCGGCTTTTTCAGCAGCGCCCTGGCGATGCACAGCCGCTGCTTCTGGCCGCCGGAGACGTTGGTGCCGCCCTGCTCGATGTGGGTGTCGTAGCCGTCGGGGAAGCCCTCGATGAACTCGTGGGCGCAGGCCAGGCGGCAGGCGTGCTCCATCTCCTCGTCCGTGGCGTCGGGATCGCCCCACCGGAGGTTATCCTTGATGGTGCCGGAGAACAGCTCGTTTTTCTGCAGGACCATGGCCACGCTGTCCCGCAGGGTGGTCAGGTCGTAGTCCCGCACGTCCACGCCGCCAACCTTCAGGACGCCCTCGGTCACGTCGTAGAGACGGGGGATCAGCTGGACCAGGGTGGATTTGGAGGAGCCGGTGCCGCCCAGGATGCCCACCGTGGCGCCGGAGGGGATGTGGAGGTTTACGTCCTTCAGGGCCATGTTTTTGGCCTTGGCGGAGTATTTGAAGCTGACATCCTCAAAGTCGATGGAGCCGTCGGGGACTTCGGTGACGGCCTCGGCGGGACTGGCAAGGTCCGGCGTCTCGGTGAGGACCTCGTATGTACGTCTCAGGGGGGCGCGGGACATGATCATCATGACGTAGACCATGGAGAGCATCATCAGGGAGGACAGCACCTGGGTGGTGTAGGTGAACATGGCGCTCAGGTCGCCCGTGGTCAGGCCGTTGCCCGGAATGTTGCCGGAGGCCACCACCATTTTGGCGCCCATCCAGGAAATGGCCAGGATGCACCCGTAGACGCAGGTCTGCATGATGGGGTTGTTGAGGGCCAGGATCTTTTCCGCCTTGCAGAAGTCCTTGTAGATGGAGGCGGAGATGCCGGTGAATTTTTCCGTCTCCTTGTCCTCCCGCACGAAGCTCTTGACTACCCGGATGCCGTGTACGTTCTCCTGAACGGTGTTGTTGAGCTTGTCGTAGGTGCGGAACACCCGGTCAAAGATGCTGTGGACCAGGGGCACAAGGCACACCAGGGCCACGATCAGGATGGGCATGGCCACGCAGTAGACCAGAGAGAGCTTCACCGAGATGGTCATGGCGGAGATAAAGGCCAGGATCATGGTCATGGGGGCCCGGATGGCCATGCGGATCAGCATCTGGAAGGTCATCTGCAAATTCGCCACATCCGAGGTCAGGCGGGTGACGATGGAGGCGGTGGAAAACTTGTCGATGTTGGAAAAGCTGTAGTCCTGGACACAATAGTACATGTCGTGCCGGAGGTTCCTGGCAAAGCCGGTGCCGGCCTTGGTGGCAAAGGCCGCCGAGGCCACGCCGAAGCACAGGGAGCATATGGCGCACAGCACCAGCTGCAGGGAGCGGGTCAGCACCACATGCATATCCCCCATGCTGATGCCGAAGTCATAAAGGTCCTTCATCACCTTGGGGATGGTGACCTCCATGGCCACCTCGCCGATCATGGTCAGCGGCGCCAGCACCGCCGCCAGGGTGTATTCCCGGACGCACCGGGCTAATCTTCGTATCAAAGCGTCATTCTCCTTCCTGCCGCCGGCATTTTCCGGCGGACGGTTCAATGTTGGCCACCACCCGGTCCAAAAGGGCATTGAGGGTGGAAAGCTCCTGGGGGGTGAAGCCCAGGGTCAGCCGCCGATCCAGCGCGTCCAGCTTCTGGCGGGTGCTCTCCGCGGCCTCCGCGCCCTTTTCGGTGAGCAGGATGCGCTTGCGCCGCCGGTCCGCGCCGTCCTGCCGGAAGCGCACAAAGCCCCGCTCCTCCATCCGCTCCAAAAGCCCCGTGGCGGTGGGGTGCTTGATGTTGAAGCGCACCTCGATGTCGTGCTGGCAGGGGGGATGGTCCTTCTGGCAGTAGAGATAGCCTAAAAGGAAGGACTGGACGCCCGTGATGCCCAGCTCATGGGTGGACTCGTCGGCGATGCGCCGGAAGCTGTTGGCGATCACCCGCGCCTTCGGGCCGATACGGTCATTCTGTTCGGTGTTGTCCGTTGGTTTCACCTCCCAATTACGTCGTATGCGTCATATTATATCAGCTTTTTATCCGCCGTCAAGTGGGAAAGAGGAAAGAAACAGTGGAAATCGCGGCGTGAATATGGTAAGATTGACATATAGCTGACAAGAGTCGAACCCACGGGTTCAACTCCCGTCAGCTATAAGGCGAGCCGCCGCCCAGGCGGCCCATTGAGGTGACATCATGGATTATTTCACGTTTGACCTGACGGACACACAGCTCCAAAACCTCTCCTCCCTGGCCCTGGCCCACATCGGGGACGCGGTGTATGAACTGATGGCCCGCTCCTGGCTCATCGCCCAGGGAAAGGAGACCAACCGCTCCCTCCACCGGGCCACGGTGGCGCTGGTGGCGGCGCCGGCCCAGGCCTCCGGGGCGGAGCGGATCGGGCCTCTCCTGACGGAGGAGGAGCGGGAGGTCTACCGCCGCGGCAGGAACGCCAGGGTCCATGCCGTGCCCCACGGGGCGACCTTACAGCAGTATCACGCCGCCACGGCTCTGGAGGCGCTGTTCGGGTATCTTTACATAAAGGGGCGGCGGGAGAGGCTCAATGAGCTGTTCGCCGCCGTACTGGAGGGGTAAAAATGGCCTTTGACGCCTTGTTTTTGCGCTGTCTCAAGGGGGAGCTGGAGCGGGAGCTTACCGGGGCGAGGATCGAGAAGATACAGCAGCCGGCCCGCGGCACCCTGCTGCTGACAGTGAAGGGGGAGCGGCGGCGGAACCTGCTGATCGGCGGCTCCTCCGGCACGCCGCGGCTCCACTTCACCGAGGCGGAGCTGGAAAAGCCCCAGGAGCCGCCCATGTTCTGTATGCTCCTGCGCAAGCATCTCACCGGCGCGCGGATCATGGAGGTGTCCATGCCATCCACTGATCGGGTCCTGCTTTTGCGCCTTGCCGCGCCGGGGCTGTTCGGCGAGGGCGAGGAGCGGGGTCTGGCCGTGGAGCTTATAGGCCACGCCGCCAACGTGATCCTGACCGATCAGGACGGGATCATCACCGACTGCCTTTTCCGGGCAGGCTCGGCGGAAGACAGGCGGGCCGTCCAGCCGGGGATGCGCTACCGCCTGCCGCCCAGGCAGGACAAGCGGGACCTGCTGGCCCTTTCGGACGCGGAGATCGCGGAGCTGTGCGGGGCGATTGAGTCGGGGCGGCCTGTGGAAAGAGCCGTGATGGAGCGCTTTTTGGGGATATCCCCGCTGATCGCCAGGGAGATGGCCTACCGGGCGGAGAGCGGCGGTTTGGCACAGGAGCTGTGCCGCCTGCGGGACGCCGTGCTGGCCGGAGGCGAGCCGTGCCTTTTGACCGACCCGGAGGGCGCGCCCTTCGACTTCTCCTATATCCCGATTTTCCAGTACGGGCCGGGGTACGCGCTGACGAAGGAGGAGAGCTTTTCCGCGCTCCTGGACGCCTTTTACGCCAAAAAAGACGCCGCGGAGCGGCGCCTCCAGCGGGCGGGGGAGCTGAGACGCGCGGTGGGCACCGCCCGCAATAGGGTGGCCCGGCGGCTGGAGGCCCAGCGCCAGGAGCTTCTGGACACGGATAATCGGGACTGGCTTCGGGAGTGCGGGGACATCATCACCGCCAACCTCTACGCCATGAAAAAAGGGCAGACGGAGCTGGTGGCCGAGGACTTTTACGCGGAGGGCGGCGGGACGCGGCGGATCGCGCTGGACCCCTTGAAATCGCCCCAGCAGAACGCCGCCAAATATTATAAGGACTACAATCGGGCCAAGAGCGCCAGGGCCCATCTGACGGAGCGGATCGGCCAGGGCGAGGAGGAGCTTGCGTATCTGGAGAGCGTCCTGGAGGAGCTGCGGCGGGCGGAGACGGAGCGGGACCTGGCGGAGATTCGGGCGGAGCTGGAGGAAACGGGGGTTTTGCGCGCCCCGAAGCAAAACCGCCGGCCCAAGCGCCAGCCTTTCCAGCCCATGCGCTTTATGTCCAGCGCCGGACTTCTCATCAGGGCCGGCAGGAACAACGCCCAGAACGACCAGCTCACCTTGCGCGACAGCTCCAAAACGGACCTCTGGCTCCACGCCCAGAAGCTCCACGGGGCCCATGTGATCCTCTCCTGCCAGGGAAAAGCGCCGGACCCGCGGTCCGTACAGGAGGCGGCGTGTATCGCCGCCTACTACTCCCAGGGTCGGGACGCGGCCAAGGTGCCCGTGGACGTCACCGAGGTGCGGCAGATCAAAAAGCCCGCCGGCGCCCGCCCCGGCATGGTCATCTACCACACCTACCGCACCCTCCTGGCCGAGCCGGACGAGAGCCTGATAGAGAGACTGAGGATAAAATAAGGACGTCCGCCGTCCACCGAATTCCCGAAAATTAAATTTAGAAGCCGCCCCTACGGCGTCTAACGAAAGATTCCCGAAAATTCGATGGACGGGCCGATGACCACATCGGCCCGCCGCTCCGCGGCGAATGATTGAATCAGAAGGGGAACCCTGACGGTTCCCCTTCCAATCCCTTCCATCCGAATTTCCAAAAATCTATTTAAGAAATCGTAGGGGCGGGTTCAAAACCCGCCCGCCGAATTTCTGGAAATTAAATTTAGACGCCGTAAGGGCCGCCAGCGTCGTCGCGGAACACGCTTAACCTCGCCGCCACGTAAGCGTGACGGCTCAGGTGCGGTGTTCGCTCCTCCTTTCCCCATCGGGCAACAGCCCGATGGGGCCCATTGGTCCCATCGAATTTCGGGCAACGTACATGGACGGGCCGATGACCACATCGGCCCGCCGCTTTGATGTGTTAAATAGTCTGCGCGTCAGTTGGATACACGTATGAAAGTAGGGGCCCACACGCCGCCGCCAAGTGTTTCGTAATTGATGGTGGCGCGGTCATAGCCGCCGTCTGCGTCAGGAAAGATTTGATACTGCTCGCCAATCCAATCGTAAAGGAAATCCCCGTCTCCGAGGTCTTGTGCAACGTACCTCTCTGCTGGTATAACGACGCAGGTGATAACGCCCTGAGAGTCCACGTTGATGGAGACCGGCTTCGTGCCGGAGGTATAATAATCGGCCTCATACCCCGTAACACGTCCGTCGGCGTGGAGTGTTATGCTTTTGTACTCGTAGTATTTTTCCTTGGTTGCGGGGGTGGGCTCATATTCCCCGGCGACCATGGTGAAGTCACCGTTGCGTATGGCGTCCATCTGCATTTTGCGTATCTCCGCCGCGCTCGGCAGAAGACCGCTGTTTTCGATAGTGGCGGAAGCTTCACCAAAGGAGGATTGGAAGGTCAAAATCGGTGTTCCGGTGTTATTTTTGTCCGCGGCAGCCCGGAATTCCTCGGCGGTTACGTTCACGCCGGAGATAGTCTGTCCCTCTTCACCCTCCACGTCGTAATATTCCGCGTAAGATTGCCCGATCTCGGCTTTGGAGACGGCATTGCTTTCAAGCAGGTAATGGCCGAAGTCCTCATAGAAGGTATGGGGATTTTCACTGGTGTCGTAGTAGTTCAGGCACGGCCCCTCCGCCGCCGGGTCAAAAGACAGGGTAAAAGTGACATGGTTTACAATTATATTGATCTCATCCGTAAACTCCGCGACCTTGCCCGCGTGGCCGTCAACGTTGGCGTATACGGTCAGGGTGAGATTCTTGTAATAGTCTTCGCCGTCTCCAAGTCCCACCGTCAGCAGCTCCACCTTGCCGTCGCCCTCAACGTCTATGTAGTCGGCGTAGACAAGGCCGTCGCCGGTGACGCCGTAGAGGGGCGCGTCGGCCACGAGCTTTGCGTACTCGGCCTGCACGGCGGCGTCCTCGGCGGACAAGCTGAAATTGTCCTTGAGCCAATAGAGGTACAGGACCACCGTGGCGCGGGTGCAGGAGGCGTTGGGGTCAAAAGCCTGCCCTATGGCGTTCAGAAGGCCGCAGAGGTCGGCCCAGGCCAGGGCTTTTTCATAGTATTGGCCGGGGTATTTGTTTGCCACGGCGCTGACGCCAGCCGCCGTGATGGGACTTCCGTTGGCCCGCCACAGGATGGTGAGCAGCTGCCCCATAGGACAAGCGCCGTTGGCGGACACGGCCCCGGCGGAGATGATGCCCGTTTCATAGGCCCACAGCGCCGGCTTATAGAACCAGCTGGAGGGATCGCCGTCGGTAAAGGGGTTCTCCGCGCCCGCCGGTTCCGGCGAGCCCATAGCTCGCCATAGAAGCGTCAGCATTTGGCCCCGGTTGCATATGCCCATGGGGTCGAATTTGTCCCCGGAGACAAGGCCGTTTTCAGCGGCCCACATGGCCGCGTCATAATAGAACGCGCTCTCCGGCACATCGGAGAATACAACCGTTGGCTCCGGAGGCGTGGTGTCCTGGGCGGTGTCCGGCGTATCACTGGCGTTTCCGGCGGAGGTGTCCTCCTCCGTGGAGCCGCCGGTATCTGCCGTGCCGCCGCTGTCCTTTCCCCCGCAGGCGGCCAGGGACAAGAGCACAACGAAAGCCAAAAGGATACATAAATATTTTTTCATTTCTCTTTTTCCTCCTTGCGCTGATCCTTTATCAGGTGGAGCTGGCGCTGAAAATCCTGAATATCCCCGTCGGAATACCATTTGGTGTTAAAGCCGAAGCTCCCGCCGGGGAACGAGACGATGAACAACGTGTCACGGGAGAGATAGTAGCGGACAAGGGCCAGTGCGCCAAGCAGCAGCATGACCACACCCGCGATCCTCACTGTGCCGTTTCCGGCGGACACAAGGAAGAAAAATCCCACAAGGGCCAGCACAATGCCGATGATCAGCAGCCCCGTAGCTCTGGTGTAGGAATAGCCGGTGTAACTGATGTCATCAACGGAGACGACGCCCTCCTCCTCGGTTGTCCAGAGGAGCTTGGATTTGGCGGTGCAGTTTTTTCCCTTGTAGTAAAAGCGCTTCTGGGTGAGGACACCGACACTACAGCTGACAGAGCCGCCCGCCAGGAAATTCCGGACGTAGCCGGAGCCGATGGAGGCCTGCAATTCCTCGCTGGGGTCGATGAACAGACCGTTTTCCTGCTTGTGGGAACGCTGTTCTCTCCCGCCCGCTTGTTGGGAAACTGCGTCCTTCAGCACCGCCTTGGCCTGCTCCCACGCGCTGACAGGCGGCGTGAACTTGGTGGATGAGCCTTTCTGCTCATCCACCGGATTTGTCTTGTCGGGTAAAGCCGCCCCACAATTTTCGCAGTACCAATCGAAATCACTGTTTTTTGCTGAACATTTTGGACATACTTTCATATATCTCCCTCCTTTTATCTAATGATCCGTTGAAGGAATCAGGTGATGGCATCATATTAGCATCAAAAAGCGGACTTGTCAACAATAGTACCTAAATTAGCTACCATAATATCCACACTACCGGGTACACTAAAATAAAAACGGTGGTGTTCGATTTGCTCGGATTTGGTGATAAGTTAAAACGGCTGAGAGAAAGCCGGGAATGGTCTCAAGCGGAGCTGGCGCGGCGGTCTGGCATTACAAAATCAGCCATTTCCACATATGAGCTGGACATGAGAACGCCATCCGCAGATGTAGTTAAAGCGTTTGCTAAAGTGTTCGGTGTCTCGGCAGACTACCTTTTAGGGATCGCAGAGCGGCGGACAGTGGAAGTCGAGGGGCTTTCCGAACACGACGAGGCCCTGATTCGTGAGCTGGTAGCCGCCTTAAAGCAAAAATAAATCAAAGCCCGACGGCTTCTGTTGTGAAGCTGTCGGACTTTTTCGTTTCTCTGTTTTTTTGTTCACAAAAAATTAATTATTTTTATGATATTTTTACTTGACAAACGCTTGAAAGCGTGATATAATCCGAATCACAAGGGAATAGCGCGGTGATTTTTACGGTCTGCCCTGGGAAAAGGGGGAGGCTCAGGGACGTGCTGCCGTTTTTGCCCCGGTGGGGTGGAGGCGGAGGCCGCTACCTGTTCACCTCGATCTCAGGGTAGTAGGGCAGAGGTTCGGCGGCGACCTTTTCACGGTTCAGGAGATACATATACACCGTGACGGCAGTCTCGGCGCGGGTGGGGGCGCTTTTGCCGCGGATGGCGTTGATATTCACAAGCCCCATCACATGCGCCCAGGTGAAGGCGTCGGCGGCAAAGCCGCTGATCTCCCCGGACTCCAGGGCGAGCTTGGTGTCCAGCATCGAGTACGGCACCTTATCGCCGGACAGACGCAGGAGCATGGTCCAGAGGGCCTCCCGTGTCAGCAGCTCGTCGGGGGCGAAAAGGCCGCCGCCGACGCCATTGACGATGCCCTCTTGGGTGGCCCACATGACGGGGGCGGTGTACCACTGGCCGTCCGGCACGTCGAAATAGACGGGGGAGTAGGGGACGGCGGGAGTGTCCGCCAGCCGGTAGAGGATGGTCACCGCCTCGGCGCGGGTCAGCATCCCGTAGGGGGTGAAGTGATGGGGGTCGGTGCCGTTGATGACGTCCCGTCCCACCAGCTCGTCCACCGCCCGATGATACCAGGCCCCGGCCTCCACGTCGGCAAAGGACCGGCTGGGGCAGTTCTCGTCCGTCTCTCCGGCGGGCAGGATCGTGGCGTAGACCGTCAGGGGCAGGTTTTCCTTGGGGATGGTGAATTCATACCGTACACGGCCAGGGGAGACGGGGATATCCCCCTCATAGAGCCGGGCGGGGACGCGGTTAAACTGGGCGTCCAGCACCGTCAGGGACACCGCCTGACAGCCCTCCAGAGGCTCGACCTCCACTAAGGCCGTCTCCCCCGGCCAGGCATCACTGGAGAAAAGGGACAAATATCCGTTGGGGACAGCGCTTGTCAAGATGAGCCGCTCCGGCCAGGCCGGATCGGGCTCCAAAGGGACGCATTGGAAGATGTGGACGTCCCCCTCCGTCCGGTGCTCCAGTACCTGATGGCCCACCACAAAAAAGAGGTCATCGGGCACCTGGATGCCGTCCACGCCCCGAACGCGGACCTCGATGCCATAGGGCACCGTACTGCACCGGTGGAGCTCCATCAGAAGCTCGATGACGTCCCCCTCCTTGTAGACCTTCAGGGCCTCGCCGAGGCTGTTGAAGTACGTCCCCCGCAGGCGGCACTCCATGACGGTTTCCGCGGCCCCGGTGGTCAGGGCCGTGGGCAGGAGCAGCGTCAGGGCCAGGAAAAGCGCGAAAAGCCGTTTTTTCATGACAGGGCCTCCTGACAGTTGTTGTAGTAGGCGCACAGGTCCCGCAGGACGCATTTTTCGCACTGGGGGCGGCGGGCCACGCAGACGGCGCGCCCGTGGAGGACCATGCGGTGGCAGAAGTCGTTGGATTTCTCCGGCGGCAGGATGGCCCGCAAAACAGGCTCGATCTTCGCCGGGTCTTTGGTGTTCACATAGCCTAAAAGGTTGGTGATGCGGATGCAGTGGGTGTCCACCACCACCGCGCCGGGGGCGTTGTACACGTCGCCCAGGATCAGGTTGGCGCTTTTCCGGCCCACGCCGGGGAGCTTCAGAAGGTCGTCCATGTTGTCCGGCACCTTCCCGGAAAACTGCGTTTCGATCATGATGGCCGCGCCCACGATATCGCTGGCCTTGCCGTGGTAAAAGCCGCAGGAGCGGATGTATTCCTCCACGTCCTCGACCCTGGCCTCCGCCATGTCATGTACCGTGGGATAGCGGGCGAAAAGGGCGGGGGTGACCTGGTTCACCCTGGCGTCGGTACACTGGGCGGCCAGACGGACGCTGACCAGCAGGTGATAGGCGTCGTCGTAGTCCAGAGTACACTCCGCCAGGGGGTATTCCTTTTCAAGTCTCGCTACGATCTCGTCGGAAACGGTTCTGTCCATGATATTCGCTCCTTTTCGACGTTCTTCGCGTATTATAACACTTTAACTCCGTCCTTGCAAGCGTACACCGATAGTGGTATAATCTTGTCATAATACGATAAAGGAAGGCCCGGTATGGACAGATTCGTGGTCTTTGACGTGGAGACGCCCAACTTTAAAAACGACAGGATGAGCGCCATCGGTGTGGCGGTGGTGGAGGACGGGGCGCTGGTGTCCGAGTTTGAGACGCTGATAAACCCGGAGACCTTTTTCAGCTCCTTCAACATCGGCCTCACCGGCATCACCCCAGAGGCGGCGGCGGAGGCGCCCACGTTCCCGGAGGTCTGGCGGGAGCTGCGGCCCGTCTTTGAGAGCGGACTCCTGGCGGCCCACAACGCCCCCTTCGATATGGGCGTGCTGAGGGCGTGCCTGGCCCATTACGGCATCACCTGGCGGAAATACGCCCCCTATGTGTGTACCTGTCAGATGGCGCGGCGGTGCTACGGACTGCCCCACAACAACCTGAATGTGCTGTGCGATCATCTGGGCATCGGGCTGGACCACCACCGGGCGGGAAGCGACTCCAGGGCGGCGGCCCTCCTGCTGGTGGACGAGATGGCCAGAGGGATGAACGTCCAGGAGTTCAAACGGTTTTACTATATGCTGCCCAAGACAGGAGAGGTGAGATGATGGAACACACAAGGCCGCTGGCGGACGAGATAAGGCCCCAAACGTTGGACGAGGTGTACGGACAGAGGCACATCTTAGGGGAAAACGGGCTCCTTCGCCGCATCATCCGCTCCGGACGGATACCGAACATGATCTTTTACGGGCCCTCCGGCTCCGGCAAGACCACCGTGGCCAACATCATCGCCAGGGAGACGAACAGGGAGCTTCGCCGGCTCAACGCCACCACCGCGTCCCTCCAGGATATCAAGGACATCATCGCGGAGCTTGACACGTTCCTGGCCCCCAACGGGGTGCTTCTATATCTGGACGAGATACAGTATTTCAACAAAAAACAGCAGCAGAGCCTGCTGGAGTTCATCGAGAACGGGAAGATCACCCTCATCGCCTCCACCACGGAGAACCCGTATTTTTACATCTACAACGCCGTGCTCAGCCGTTCCACGGTGTTTGAGTTCAAGGAGCTGACCGCCCAGGACGTACTGCGGGCGGTGGAGCGGGCCGTTTCCATCGCCGTGGAGCGCTTCGGGGAGGCGGACATTGAGGAGGGAGTTTTGGAGCATATCGCGGCCTCCTCCGGCGGGGACGTGCGGAAGGCTGTCAACGCCGTGGAGCTTCTTTTCACCGCGGCGGCCAGAAGCGGGGAGGGGAAGCTCCTGCTGACCATGGAGGACGCTGTTCTCGCGGCCCAGAAAAACGCCATGCGGTATGACCGAGACGGGGACCAGCATTTTGACGCGGTCTCGGCCCTGATGAAATCCCTGCGGGGCTCGGACCCGAACGCGGCCCTCCACTATCTGGCCAGGGCCCTGGCGGCGGGGGACATGGCCGGAGCGTGCAGGCGTATCCTCTGCTCGGCCAGCGAGGATATCGGGATGGCTTATCCCCAGGCGGCGGCCATTGTCAAGGCCTGCGTGGACTCGGCCCTGCAGCTGGGGATGCCGGAGGCGAAGCTGCCTCTGGCCCAGGCGGTGATCCTGCTGGCCACCGCGCCCAAATCCAACTCCGTGGTGACGGCCATTGACAGGGCCTTCGCCGACGTGGAGGCCGGGAAGGCCGGCCCCGTGCCGAGAGAGCTGCAGAACGTCCACGCCGACGGCACGGGCTTTGAGCGGGAGCAGGGCTACCTCTACCCCCACGATTTCCCCGGCCATTGGGTAAAACAGCAGTACCTGCCCGACAACTTGAAGGACGCCGTTTACTACGAATACGGCGACAACAAGACGGAGCAGGCGGCCAAAAAGTACTGGGAGCTTATAAGGGGGGAACGGGATGGACATTAAGGTGGGAGATATCGTCACCATGAAAAAGCCCCATCCCTGCGGCTCCGCCCGGTGGGAGATCACCCGCGTGGGCGCGGACTTCAAGCTCCGCTGTCTCGGCTGTGGACGGGAGATCATGAACCCCCGGTCAAAGGTGGAGCGAGGGATCAAAAAGGTGGAGAGAGAGGGCAAGGAGCAGTGATACGGGACTTTACGAACAGGCGTCCGGCGGCCTCCGGACTGCTCATCGCGGCGCTGTTGTTCCTGCTGCCGGCCCCCTTTATGGTGCTGGACGATTTTGTGCTGAACGGAAGGCTCCACGCGGCGGCCCTGTTCTTTTACTGCTCCATCGCCGCCCAGACGGTGCTTTTCCTGAAGGTAGAGAGGCCCGTCCTGGCGGCGGAGCCGTTTATTCTGGGGCTGGTGGGGCTGTGCGCCGGGGAGATCCTCTACGCCGTGTCCGAAAGCGCCGCCGCCCCTGGCGCGGGGCCGGACGCCCTTTCCTACGTCGCCTCCTCCTACCTCATCGCCATCTGCGGGGGCAACGCCGCCGGGGCGGTGGGGGCGCTGATCCTCAATTTCTTCCTCCTGCTGGGCAGGAAAGCCCTGGAGCATTTTAAATACAGGGATTGAGACAAGGCGGCGGGATCAATTCCGCTGCCTTGAATCTTAAAAAGGTTTGTCTTTTCCTGAGTTCCTTTTCTGTTAAAAAAGTCTTTTATTTTTTTATGCCTTTTTGTGACAAAATGGCGGTATGATGTGTTTTATAGATGAAAGCTTTCAAAGGACAGTGGTGTGATGGACAGGAATGATTTCATTCGGTACGCTGAAAAATATAAGGACACGGCGTACCGGGTGGCATTGAATTTCCTGGGCAATCCCCAGGACGCCGAGGACGCGGTGCAGGAGGTGCTGATGCGTCTCTACCTCTCCAAAGAGCGGTTCCAGGGCGACGAGCATGTGAAGCGCTGGGTGATCCGTGTGACGCTGAACTTCTGCAAGAACGCGGTGAGGGCGGAAAAACGCCGCGTTCCCACGCCGCCTGAGGAGCTGGCGCTGTCGGTGCCCTTCGAGGCGGAGGAGCAGATCGCCCTTTTCACCGCGGTAATGGCGCTGCCGGAGAAATACCGCGTGCCGCTGTACCTCTTTTACTACGAGGAATATTCCGTCAAGGAGATAGGGCGCCTTATGGAGCTGCGGGAGTCGGCGGTGACCACGCGGCTTTCAAGGGCCAGGGACATTTTGAGACAGGAGCTTGAGGAGGCGGAAAGACAATGAGTAAAGACATATACCGCGAGACCTTTTCCCATGTGCGGTCCTCCTACGAGTTCAACATGGAGGATTTTGAAAAAATGAAGACAAAAAAGGCGTTTCCCCTGAAAAAGGGACTGATCGCCGCCGCGGTGGCGGCGGTTGTGGCGGCGCTGGGCATCACGGCCTCGGCCACGGGCTTTTTCGGCCTCTCTGACCTGGTGATGCCGGAGGAGGACCCGCGGTACGGGAGCTATCTGACCCTGCAGGGCTATGCCGGCTCCCCGGAGTCGAAGGCGGTGGAGGAATATCTGAACGGCGGGCTTTCCCTGGAGGAGGCCGCCGCCAAGTACGGCCTGAAGGCCCAGACCAGGTGCGAGGACCTTCAGTACGGCGAGCTGATGGCACTCCAGGGCGGAGAGCTTTTCGACGCGCGGCATGACAGGAGCGGCTGCTATATCTATGAAAACGGCGCTTTCGGCCTGGACGGGACCTACGCCCTGGGGGACGGGAAAACGCTGGATTACCAGCTTGTCCGGTCCGTCAAGGGGAGCGTGGTGGACAACATGCTGTATCTGGGCGATCCCGCCGAATATGAGCAGTGGAACATCGATGTGGGCGGCAGGACGCTGGCCCTGGCCCTGGGGGCGGAGAAGGCCCTGGTGATCGCCGACCTGGGGGACAGCTTTGCCACCGTCAACGTGCTGGCGGGCACCTCCGGCGCGGAGGGGACGCCTGCTTTGACCAGGGACAGTCTGGAGGAGTTCGCCAAGTCCTTCAACTGGGGCATCTTAGCGGTGGTGGCGAAGCCGGAGCTGCCCTCCGCGCCGCCGGAGGTCCGGTACGGGGCCGGTGTGGAGCTGCTGCCGGAGTATATCGACGAGGAGCAGAGCTTCCAGGTGAAGCTTGCCGGCTGGGATAAGGTGTGGTTCATCTCCTACCGCCCCACGCCGGAGTTTGGGGACATGCGGTTCTTCCTGTCCAAGGACAAAAAGGTGTCCGACTATGAATTCACCCCGGTCTGCAACGACAACGCCTCCGTCTCCGTGGCGGCGGTGAGCTTTGAGGACTTCACGGGGATGGGCGTGGGAGACGTGCTGGTGCTTCTGGATTACGAGCGGGAGGCGGGCGCCGGATACCGCGACGTGCGCCTCTTCCGGTACGCCGGAGAGGGCGAGTTCGTGCTGGAGCCGGGCATCGGGGAAGCCATGCGTCAGGCCAGCGCCGATCCGGAACCCACGGTGGCGGATGTGCGGAAATTCTGCAAGAGCTACTTCACCGAAGGGATGCGGCAGGACCCGGAGCGGGTGACAGACCAGGTGGCGGCCTCCCTCGCCATCCAGGAGGGCCGCAAGAGGCTGGTCATCGAGGCCATAGGCCGCAAGGGACCCTATGACGAGCGCTGGGGCATCCGAGAGATCAGGATTTATGAGAACAGCGCCTCCGGCGAGCCCGTGCAGGTGATCAACGTGCGGGAGGCCCAGGGGTTTGTAAACGGCATCTATGTGGGCTACACCGAGGCGCCCCGACGGGAAGGGACCATGACGGCCCTTGACCTGAACCTGGACGGCTTCTGCGACCTGGGGGTGCAGGCCGGCATGGAGGAGGACGCGCCCTGCTACTACTGGTTCTGGGACAACGACGCCGGAAAATTTGAATACGGCATCACCCTCCGGAACGCGGAGGTCCGCGACGGGCAGATCGTGGAGTGCTACAAGGCCAATGAGGGCGCCAGCGACTATGTCTACAACACCTACGAGCCGGACGGGAAGGGCGGCCTCCGGCTGGTGAAGAGCGAGACGTCCGGCCACGGCGACGGGGCGGAGGCCAACGACTACCGGGGGATACTGGCGTATCTGCAATCGCAGGACTATGAGCCGCTCTACCTCCGCTACGGTCTCTTTGACCTGACGGGGGACGGGACGCCGGAGCTGATTGCCGGGTACGGCCACTATGAGGCCGACGCCGAGGCGGGCGTCTGGAGCATGGACACCGGGCGGCTTGAAAAGCTGGGCTCCTTCGATATGGCCCACTCCCTCCTCTATGTGGTGGACGGGAAGCTCACCCGCCTGATGGGCCAGATGGGCTACGAGGTCGTCAGCCGGATCGGCTATAACGGCGTTGAGGTCACCCAGACGGAAATCTCCAACCGGCTCCTGGGGGAGGAGGAAGATTATCAGACCTTCCCGGAAAGCCTTGAGATGGTCGAGGACAGCGATTTGAGCCTGCTGGAAAAAGCGGGAATCCAATAAAATAAAACGATGGGATCGGAAAAGGCCCGCCGGGCCTTTTCCGACACGAAAAAAACAAGCCCGGAAAACCGGGCTTGTTTGAGACTGTCGAAAAAGCCCTGACGGGCTTTTTCCGACAAGGGGAACGTGCGGGTAATTTTCTCTGAATTTTGCGAAATTCAGAGAAAATTACCCTGCTGTCGCCCTGTGCGCGCCCCGCAGGGGCACACTTGGACGCCAAAAGGGATTTTTTCCGACGCACATGTCGCCGGAAAAAATATCGAATTTGAGTTTTTTGACAAGCTGAAAAACAAGCCCGGAAGACCGGGCTTGTTTTGGTATGTTTTTTGCGTCTTACAGGGTCTTCTGGGCGTTGATCTTGATGCCGGGGCCCATGGTGGACGCGGTGACGCAGGAGCGGATATACTGGCCCTTGGCGG
>CANQTW010000017.1 GCA_947626845.1 uncultured Oscillospiraceae bacterium
AGCACTACCATATTTGCCATTTTCAGCCACCCATACGCCCGCTTACGCTGGGCGTGAGGTGGTTTTTTGACAGACTGAAAGGCAGCCGCCTTTCGGCGACTGCCTTCTTTCGAGCTATCGCGACTTCCGCGACGACGTGGCGCAGCGGGTGGGATTCGAACCCACGTGACGTCTCCGTCAAACTGATTTCGAGTCAGCCCCGTTATGACCGCTTCGATACCGCTGCTTATAAATTTTTGTTGCAAATATTAAGATACACTATTATAATTGATTTGTCAAACAGTTTTCACAAAGGGGACGGGAAATATGAGCAGGGCAGACAGCATCTTCATCTCCAACTGCCGGGACATTTTAAGCTCCGGCGTATGGGACACGAACTTCAACGTGCGGCCCCGATGGCCTGACGGGTCGCCGGCCCACACCATTAAAAAATTCGGCATTGTGAACCGGTACGACCTCTCCAAGGAATTTCCCATCATGACGCTCCGCCGCACCTATTGGAAGAGCGCCGTGGATGAGCTTCTTTGGATCTGGCAGGCCAAGTCCAACAACATCAAGGACCTGCACAGCCACATCTGGGACAGCTGGGCCGATGAAAACGGCTCCATCGGCAAGGCCTACGGCTATCAGCTGGGGATCAAGCACATCTACCCTGAGGGGGAGTTCGACCAGGTGGACAAGGTGCTCTATGACTTAAAGCACGACCCGGCCAGCCGCCGCATCATGACCAACATCTACAATCACGCCGACCTCCACGAGATGGGCCTCTATCCCTGCGCCTACTCCATGACCTTCAACGTCTCTGGCAACAGGCTCAACGCCATCCTCAACCAGCGCAGCCAGGACATGCTGACCGCCTCCAACTGGAACGTGGTGCAATACGCGGTGCTGGTGCATATGATCGCCCAGGTCTCCGGCCTGGAGGCTGGCGAGCTCGTCCACGTCATCGCCGACGCCCACATCTATGACCGGCACGTGGCCATTGTGAAAAAGCTCCTGACCCGTGAGCCCAAGCCCGCGCCGAAATTCATTATAGACAAATCCGTCACCGACTTTTACGCCTTTACCCGCAACAGCTTCAAGCTGGAGGGGTATGAATACAACGAGTTTGACGAGAAGATCCCGGTGGCCATATGAGAGACGACCTTGAGATCGTGGTGGCCGCCGACGAGGACTGGGGCATTGGGAAAAACGGCACGCAGACCCTGATCATCCCAGAGGACCGGCGCCATTTCCGGGAGGTGACAGGCCGCGGCACGGTCATTGTGGGGCGGAGGACCCTGGCCGATTTTCCAGGCGGCCGGCCCCTGAAAAACCGCCGCAACATCGTGCTGACCAGGGACCGCTCCTTCACCGCGGAGGGCGCGGAGACCGCCGGCAGCGTGGAGGAGGCCCTGGAAAAATGCCGGCAGGACGATAAGGTATTCGTCATTGGCGGCGAGAGCGTCTATAGGGCGCTCCTGCCCTATTGTAAAAGGGCCCACGTCACGCGGATTTTCGCTAAAGCGGAGAACGACGCCTTTTTCCCGGCGCTTGACAGGCTCCCCGACTGGCATCTTTCGGACAGCACCGAACCCCTGGAATCCGCCGGCCTGCGCTACGCCTTCCAGACCTGGGAAAAAATTAATCAGGAATAGCTTGAATAGACCGAAAGAAAGCTTAAACAGACCGGAAGGAAGGGTTTGTAAGGGGAACTATCAGAGTTCCCCTTACAATGAAATGTCTCACTTCACAGATAAAAAAACAAAGGCCGAACGGCCTTTGTTTTTTTATCTGTGAAGTGAGGGGCGGGCCCATTTATAACCTGCACAATATATGCAGGTGGGTTGCTCCCTGAGTCCTTAACCGCTTCCAACTTCCACTCGCGAACGGCAAGCGGGAGGCCTGCGAACCGGCATCAGAGGTGGGCATCCCTTATAAGAGATGTGGGTTTAAACAGACCCGCCCCTCACTCCACAGATCAGGTTCGATGTAGTTTTTAACGGATCACTCCTGGGCGCCGTCCTCGTCGTCGGAGAAAAGCTCCTCCATGAAGAGGTCGTAGGCCCTGTCGATCTCCTCGTCCGTGGGGACCACCAGATAATCTTCGCCGTCCTCGCCCCGCTCGGTCTTCAGGATGACCATGCCCAGGTCCTCGTCCCCCTTGCCGTCGTTGACCGGCAGGAAGGCCAGGTAGTAGACCCCGTCCATCTCGATGGTGTCCAGGTGCTCCAACTCGTAGTTGTTGCCCTCCTCATCGCTGATGGAGATGATGTTGCCGCTGTATTCCTCGCTCATTTGGCGCGTCCTTCCGTATTCTCTTTGTTGCCCTCATTATAGCGTATCCCGGCCCATAAATCAAGGGAAATTTTTGCTTTGGAAGAAATGGTTTTTCGCTCCGCCCCTACGCCCCGAAATCCTCCAAAAGCCGCACGGCCTGCTCCCAGGTATCCACGGCGATGCCCCGAACGATCTGCTCCCTGTCCACCGCCCGCAGGCTCTCCAAAGGCACGTCGGCGGTCATGAGAAGCCTGTCCCCCTCATATACGCCGATGACGCCGTTGTATTCGGCCAGGGTATACCCGCCCTTTTCCAGGGTATCCTCACTGACGCGCGCGGCTGCTCCGGTCTCATAATTGGCCAGGGCGGCGATGGACGCCACGCCCGCTGTCGCCGCCAGCGCCAGTGCCAGCAGCAGTATCCACATTCTTTTCCTCATGGGTTCGTCCTCCTTGCGGTAATTGTGATATTGAGGAGTAATACATTCATTCTGCCCGTTTCAGAGGAAATTTATTAAATGTTCAAATAAAAGCTACAAATTTTCCCCCTGTTGTGGTACAATAAGAAAATTAAGAGGATTGCTATTTTGTGGTTTTCACCGGATCGTGAGGTGTCAGCTTGAAATATAAGACGAAAAAAGCCATCAAAAAGACCGCCAAGGCGGGAGTGAACGCTGTTTTCAGCACCCTTGCGCTGGCGCTGAGGACTGTCGGCATCCTCCTGCTCATCTTTATCACCACCGGCGCCATCTTCGCCAGCATCTTTGCCATTTACATCAAGACCAACCTTGCCAGCGAGGATCTGGGCGTCTCCTTAGAGGAGTACCAGCTCAACGAGACCAGCATCATCTATTATTACGACAAAAATACGGACAGCTGGGTGGAGTCCGCCTCCATTTTCAGTGAGGACGGCTTCATGTACTGGGTGCCCTACGACGAGATTCCCAAGGACATGGAGCACGCGCTGGTGGCCATCGAGGATCAGCGCTTCTACAAGCACCACGGCGTTGACTGGGCTCGCACCGTCAACGCCTTCCTCCACATGTTCCTGGGGAACAGCACCTTCGGCGGCTCCACCATCACCCAACAGCTCCGCAAGAACGTCACCGGTGAGAACGAGAACACCGTGCGCCGGAAGCTGACGGAGATTTTCGCCGCGCTGCAGCTGGAGAAGGAATACGACAAGTGGGAGATCATCGAGTGGTACCTGAACGTGGTCAACTTCGGCCACGGGGAGTCCAGGGGCATCGGCGACGCCGCCCGGTACTATTTCGACAAGGAAGTCAAGGACCTGTCCCTGGCCGAGATTTGCTGCATCGTCGGCATTACCAACAACCCCTCCCTGTACAATCCCTATTACCACCCCCAGGCCAACAAGAAGCGCCAGGAGACTATCCTCTACGAGATGTACCGCCAGGGATACATCGATAAGGAGCAGTACGAGACGGCTAAGGCCGAGGAGCTCCACTTCGTCAACGGCGACACCGGCGGCAACACCGACGCCATCTACTCCTGGTTTGACGAGACAGTTCGGGAGGACGTGGCGGAATATCTGGCCGAGCAGAGGGGCGTGACCGTCAAGGCGGCCAAGAGCCTCTTAGCCACCGGCGGCTTTAAAATCTACTCCACCATGGACCCGGACGTCCAGGCCAAGGTGGATCAGTATTACGGGAACAGGGAGTATATCGACAGCCTGAAGGCCAAAGGCGACGGGAGCCAGCAGTTCCAGTCCGCCATCGTCATCACCGACCCCTACACCGGCAACATCGTGGCCCTGGCCGGCCAGGCGGGGGAGAAGACCGGCAACCTGTGGCTCAATATGGCCACCGAAACCCGCCGTCCCCCCGGCTCCTCCATCAAGCCCATCGCGGTGTACGCTCCGGCCATGGACTACGGCCTCATCACCCCCGACACCCTCATCGACGACGGCGCCACGGAGCTTGTGGGCAAGCCCGGCTGGATGCCCAAAAACGACGATAACAAGACCCACGGCATCGTCACCATCCGCCGGGGTCTGTCCAAGTCCTACAACCGCGTCTCCGCCCAGGTGCTGGATATGCTCACCCCCGCCTCCTCCTACGCCTTCCTCACGGAGAAACTGCATATGAGCCTGGACCCCAGGGATATGGACTACGCCCCCCTGTGTCTGGGCCAGCTGACCTACGGCGCCACGGTGCGGGAGATGGCCCAGGCTTTCGGCATCTTCCCCAACGAGGGCCAGTTCATCGAGACCCGCACCTTCACCCAAATCTACGACTCCGAGTGGAATCTGATCTATGAGAACGTCCCGGAGACCGAGGGCGTCATCAGTCCCGTCACTGCCTATTGGATGACGGATATGCTCAAGGACGCTCCCACCATCGGCACCATCAGCATCAAGGTCACCACCAAGGATGGCCGTATGCCCTTCGGCGGCAAGACCGGCACCTCCGACAGCAAGAAGGACCGCTGGTTCGTGGGCTTCACCCCCTACTATGTGGCCGCCATCTGGACCGGTTATCCCTATCCCAAGCCCATCACCGTCAGCGGCAACCCGGCGGCCACCATCTTCCAGGCCCTCATGTCATCCATCCACGAGGATTTGCCCATCAAGGACTTCTCCGTCCCCGCCAACACCTACCAGCCGCCCGTCCCCGGCGTGGAACCCATGAGCTACTACGCCCGCGGCATCGCCGTCAACGAGTACGGCGGCATCAACATCATCTACGAGCAGGAGGCGGGCACCAGCACCGTGGGCCGTGAGATCACCGTCACCGCTCCGGCCATCGAGGGCTACACCCTCACCGGGCCCTCCACCGTGACGCTGACCATCACCCAGGAGCCGGAGGACAACGTGGCCGAGTTCTATTACACCCCCGTGGCTCCTCCGCCGGACACCACGCCGGATACAGCGGATACCACGCCCCCGGAGACCACCCCGCCGGAGACCGAGCCTCCGGAGACAACGCCCCCCGAAACGACCACCACCCCCGGCCCATCCCCGGAGGCCTGACATCAGTTCCCATAGCACCACAGCGGCTGTCCTTGCGGCAGCCGCTGTTAGACTGTCGAAAAAGGGGAACGTGCGGGGGAATGGGACAAAATTGAAATTTTGGCCCATTCCCCCTGCTGTTTTGCCGCGCGCACGCCTATGGGCGCACACTCGCAAAACAAGCTGGGATTTTCGCGACGTACATGCCGCCGCGAAAATCATCAAATAGTTTTTTGACAAACTGACAGCGGCTGCCGCAAGGACAGCCGCTGTTTTTTGCCTCTACAAGGGGAATATAAGAAATGGTTAATTTTTTATAATATCATATCTTAATCCCATTTGTCAATTTTTTGCCAGTTCCTTACAAAGACACGCGCAAGACACAGGGAGTTTTGAAAAACGGGGAAAATGTTCGGAAAAGGTGGTTTGATTTGCTGGCTTTTGCTTTTTGCGCGTGCTTTATCGTCTGCTTTAGATGCTTCACGATGTTATTAAGGAGGAAACACTACATGAAGACTCTGAAGAAGACCCTGTGCCTGGTCTTGGCGGTAGTCATGGTAGTCGGCGTTCTTGTCTTGCCTGCCAACGCGGCGACAACGACAGCTGCGGACGCTGATGCCGAGACGGCCTTCAAAACCCTGTTCGGCTACGGTGTCATGAACGGCGTGGACGCCAATAATACGCCCGCGCTGAGCAAGAACATCAACCGTCAGGAGATGGCCGCCATCATCTATCGCGTCATGACGGGCGACACGACGGACAAGTACGTAGCCAACTACGCCGGGTCCGCCAACGAATTCGCGGACAGCGCCACGTTTGACGCATGGGCAAAGGGCTACATCGGCTATGCCGGCAGCAAAGGCATTTTCAAGGGCGACAACAACGGCAACTTTAAGCCAAAAGAGGAGATCAAGGGCGACGATGTCCTGACCGTCCTGCTCCGCTGCATCGGCTACGGCCAGAACGGTGAGTTCACCGGCGCCAACTACGCGGCCAACGCCAAGGCCCAGGCCGCCGACATCAACCTGTTCGGTGGTGCTAAGGACTATGTGAACGTGCCTGAGGACATGTCCAAGGTCATCAACCGCGGCACTGTGGCCAAGCTGACCTACAACGCCATCCAGGCCCCCATGGCCGTTGTCTACAACGGCACCTACTCCGTCTATCAGGACAACCAGGGCCGTCCCGCCGCTCCCAACACCGGCGCTACCCTGAATCCCCCCCTCGTTGAGTATAAGACCAACAAGGGCGACGCGCAGTTTGATAAGTGGGGCATTCCCTACTATGAGTACATCCCCACCATCAAGTTCAACAGCTCCTACAACGCCAAGCCGGTAGAGCTTGCCAAGGTCGTTGAGCAGGTCGAGCCTCTGGGCGAGTACTGGACTGCCATTACCCAGTGCGATCTGTCTGAAGACCTCGGCTTGAAGGCGGAGACCACCTTCAACGTCTGTGTCAACGGTAAAGATAATAAGACGACCATCAAGGTAGCTCCCACCAACACCGTTGCTCAGATCGGCGCTCAGGGCCGTCACACCCTCGTTTATGATCTGGTGAAAGACGACAAGAACACTCCCGATACCATCGTCTACATCGACACCCTTTTGGCTGAGGTGACCAACGTTGTTGCCCCCACCTTCGACGCCAGGGGCCACATCAAGACCCCCGCTAAGCTGGACATGACTGTCTATACCAACAGAACAGGTGTGGCTGTCACCCAGACGAAGACCGATGGCACCTCTTATGCTTACGCCAAGGGCGACATGCTCCTGGTGAACTATATCCAGAATGGTCTGGATAAGACCGGTGCATATGTTGACGTCTCCGGCAATTCTGCTGAGGCGCAGGATATCAAGCCGGATGCTGATACTACCGGCACTGCGGCTGTCAAGAAGGGCGTTAATGTAAAGATTGTCGACCGTGCCACCGCCTTTGACGGCAAGCAGACCACTATCTATTACACGAGCTCTGAAAAGCACACCATTGACAACGTCGACTACAACGACAACAACCGCTTCCATCTGGATCAGGCTAAGACCAACGCCGGCACGTACACCTGGTACATGGACAACAGCCCTGAGGGCAAGAACCTGATCGGTTCCAAGCTTATCAAGAGTGAGGCCAGCTTCGGTGTCATCACCCGCATCTGGGCAGAGATCGCCAACGGCACCACCGCTGTCAAGGCCAACGTGACTTATGCTGATGGCCGCACCGCCACCCTTGATGTCGGTACGATTATCACCGATAAGATCGATTCCGATGATCACGTTGCTGCCGGTACAGGTGTGACAGCCGTTACTAATCTCCATTGGGGTCCTGCCACTTATTTGAACGCATCCTCTAAAGAGCCGATGGCTTATGACGAAAGCACTGCCGGGACTGCCAGCGATGCTTTCTATGTTTCCAACAGCTACGAGGAGAACCTGGCCGCCGATAAGGTGATTGGCTCCTCCAGCAAGACGAACCACATCATCGGCGCCAACCTCTTCAAGATCGTTGCCAGCGGCAGCAAGTATAACTTCATCGAGGTCATCGGCGGTTCTACCAATGCAGACCTTAGTGCCGACGCTCCTTACGTAGATTACACGGGCATGGGTAATGCATCCACCGCCATGGTACCCAGCAAGGTTGCCAACGACACTGTGGTTGCTAATGACAACACCCGTTATCTGATCAAGACCGGCGGTGCCGGCACTGACGCTAACCCCTTCACCTTCGAGACCAAGGTTGGCTACACCAACATCGTTGAGTATATTGAGGGCGAGGTCGACTACGCTGATGTGGACGGCGACGGTTATGCTGACATTGTTTACATCACCGCCGCTCCTAAGGCCGCTTCCGGCGATCACATCTTCTTCTCCGAGGCTGTTCTGAAGACCGACAAGGGCGTTGACACCTGGGAGCTGAATTACAGCTACGATATCTCCAGCAAGATTTACACCGTTTACGGCTGGCTGGACGGCGTGTATGGCGCAGTCCAGGTGAAGAACAACGGCGGCACTGTTACTGACAGCCTTGGTACCACCGCTTTCAACGCTTTTGTCACCGACGCCACGGGCAACCAGCTCTGGCTCGTTACTGTGACGGACGGCCTGGTCAAGGATATCGACGGTAAACGCAGCGATAATACAGCTGTGAATGCGACAGTGGGCTCCAACCTCTTTGGCTCAGGTACTAACGCTCTTGATGACGGAACGTATGGTATGAATACCCCCGGCGCCTATACGGGCATGAAACTGTTCGTGTACACTTCTGCCGGCACTCCCAAAACCGAGGAAGTCAATGGCACCACCTTAAAGCTCGGTGATGGTAAGTACTTCAACATTGCTACTCTGAAGGATAAGCCCACTGTTGGCGACTGGGCCGATGTTCTTGTTAAAGACACGGTTGTCTATGTGGTCTACAACGGCGCTAATGTCGTCACCCAGGCTTACGTGGTTTCCCTGGCTGATGGCAGCGGTTACACCACTCCCACCACCTCGACCTGTGACATTGCGCTCTCTGCTGTTAGCGCTACGTTTGAAAACTCCAGTCACACCCTGACCATCAACTTCACTCTGACAAATGGGACCACCACCATGGTGGGTGTTGATCAGACAAAGGTCAAGGTGTCTGGCAAGATTCAGTCTCAGGCTCTTGGAACCGGTGAATGGAGTGACTTGGGCACGTTCACTGATCTTTCTCCTGCTGGGGCAATCGCCTCCGGCTCCGCAACGAGCGTGACTTCCACGACTGCATGGAGTGGTAACCTCAACACCAATCAGAACTACCGTGTTGTGTACACCATCACCTTCGATGGAGATACTGTTGGCACGGCCGACACCCCTGCTGGTGTCGCGGTTTCCTAATCCCCCGCATCCCCTGAAAACTTAACAGCTTTCAAAGCCCCGCGGCCTACGCCGCGGGGCTTCCTTTTTGCCCCTGGCGCTTTTTGGATTCCCGTTGCGAAATTGCGCAAAGTCTGTCGCCCCAAAGGCGGTTTTTTATACAATAATACAAGCTTTGCGCGGCCCGCCTCTTTGGGCTTGACTTCCCGCGCTCCGGTACAATATAATGAGCATGGACATTTGTTTTTTGTATCACGAATTTTTGCCGAGGGAGAGAGGAGAGCGTATGAAAAAAGTTGGTATTCTGATGGGCAGCGCCAGCGACCTGCCCGTGGTGGAAAAGGCCGTAACGACCCTGAAAGAGTTCGGTGTTCCCACCGAGACCCACGTCTATTCGGCCCACCGCACCCCGGAGGAGGCGCGGGATTTCGCCGCCAATGCCCGTGAGCGGGGCTTCGGCGTCCTGATCTGCGCCGCCGGTATGGCCGCCCATCTGGCCGGCGCCGTGGCGGCCAACACCACCCTGCCGGTCATCGGCATCCCCTGCAAGGGCGCCGTCCTGGACGGCATGGACGCCCTGCTCTCCACCGTCATGATGCCCCCCGGCGTCCCCGTGGCCGCCGTCGGCATCAACGGCGCCCAGAACGCCGCCCTGCTGGCCGTGGAGATTCTGGCGGTCACCGAGCCGGCGCTGGCCGCGCGGCTGGATCAGGCCCGCGCCGCCGCCGCTGAAAAGGTTTTGAAGAGCGACGCGGAGGTACAGGCGAAGCTGTACGGCTGAACATCAAAGTTTAAGCCGGTTCCGCGACGACGAAGAAAGGAGATTTATGGGCGGATTTTTTGGCGTTGCCAGCAAGCGCAACGCGGTATATGACGTATTTTTCGGCACCGACTACCACTCCCACCTGGGCACCCGCCGGGGCGGCATGGCGGCCTGGAGTCCGGAGGCCGGTTTGCAGAGGGAGATTCACAACATCGAGAACACCCCCTTCCGCACCAAATTCGAGCAGGACGCCGAGGACCTGAAGGGAAATTCCTGCATCGGCTGTATCTCAGACACCGACCCCCAGCCCCTGCTGATCCGCTCCCACCTGGGCGTGTACGCCATCAGCATGGTGGGCGTCATCCGCAACCAGGAGGAGCTGTCCCGGCGCTTCCTGGACGCCACCTTCGGCCACTTTGAGGCCATGGGCGGCGGCAGGGTCAACCAGTGCGAGCTGGTGGCGGCCCTTATCAACCAGCAGCGCTCCTTCGCCGACGGCATCCGTTTCGCCCAGGAGAAGATCGAGGGCACCGTCTCCCTGCTGATCCTCACGGACAAGGGGGAGATCATCGCCGCCCGCGACCCCCTGGGCCGTCTGCCGATCCTGGTGGGAAAGAGCGACGACGGCTGGGCCGTCAGCTTTGAGTCCTTCGCCTTTGAAAAGCTGGGCTACCGCGGCGTGCGGGACCTGGGCCCCGGCGAGATCGTGCGCGTCACCGCCGACGGCATGGAGCAGCTGGCCGCTCCCGGCGAGAGGATGAAGATTTGCACCTTCCTGTGGACCTACTACGGCTACCCCAACTCCCGCTACGAGGGCGCCAACGTGGAGCTCTCCCGCGCCCGCAACGGCCACCTGATGGCCCAGTATGACCGGACCCACAACGGCATCCCCGACGTGGATTACGTCTGCGGCGTCCCGGACTCCGGCACCGCCCACGCCATTGGCTACTCCAACGAGTCCGGCATCGACTTCGCCCGTCCCTTCATCAAATACACCCCCACCTGGCCCCGCTCCTTCATGCCCCACAAGCAGGAGATTCGCAACCAGGTGGCGAAAATGAAGCTTGTCCCCGTCCATGAGCTGATTGAGGGGAAGAAGCTCCTCTTTGTGGATGACTCCATCGTCCGCGGTACGCAGCTGGCCGGGACCGTGGACTTCCTGCGCAACAACGGCGCCGGGGAGCTGCATATGCGCTCCGCCTGCCCGCCTATCATGTACGGATGCAAATATCTGAACTTCTCCCGCTCCACCAGCGAGATGGAGCTGATCGCCCGCCGCACCATCAAGACCCTGGAGGGCGAGGAGGGCTTCGAGCACGCCGGGGAGTATGTGGACGGCACTACCGCCCGCGGAAAGGCCATGCGGGAGCATATCTGCAAGACGCTGAAGTTCGACTCCCTGGAATACCAGACCCTGGACGGCACCCTGAGCGCCATCGGGATCGATAAGTGCAAATTATGCACCTACTGCTGGAACGGAGAGGAATAAAATAAATACCTTGGCAGAACGGGCCGCCTCTCCTGACGGCCCGCCAACGACAGACACCTTTTTTGAAAGGATCATGACTATGAACGACTCCAAGTCCGATTTTTACGCCTCCGCCGGGGTGGATATCACCGCCGGCTACAAGGCCGTGGAGCTGATGCGCGCCCACATCAAACGCACGGTGATCCCCGGCGCGGACGATGACATCGGCGGCTTCGGCGGCGCCTTTGTGCCGGACCTTGCCGGTATGCGCGAGCCTGTCCTCGTCTCCGGCACCGACGGCGTGGGGACGAAGGTGAAGCTGGCCTTTGAGCTGGACCGCCACGACACCGTAGGCATCGACTGCGTAGCCATGTGCGTCAACGACATCGTCTGCTGCGGCGCCAAGCCCCTGTTCTTCCTGGATTACATCGCCTGCGGCAGGAACATCCCTGAGAAGATCGCCGCCATCGTGGGCGGCGTGGCCGAGGGCTGTGTTCGGGCCGGTTGCGCCCTCATCGGCGGCGAGACCGCCGAGCACCCCGGCCTGATGCCGGAGGACGAGTACGACCTGGCCGGATTCTCCGTGGGCATCGTGGATCGGGAAAAGATTTTACAGCCCGCCTCCGTGGCCGAGGGGGACGTCATCATCGCCCTCCGCTCCAGCGGCGTCCACTCCAACGGCTTCTCCCTGGTGCGCAAGATTCTGGCCGACTCCCACACCGCCCTGACGGATACCTTTGACGAGCTGGGCGGAAAAACCGTGGGCGAGACGCTTCTGACGCCTACCCGTATCTATGTGAAGCCCGTCCTGGCCCTGATGGACGCGGTGCGGGTCAAATCCGTGGCCCACATCACCGGCGGCGGGTTCTATGAGAACATCCCGCGGGCCCTGCCGGAGGGCCTGGGCGCCAGGATCGACAGGGCCAGTCTGGATATCCCGCCGGTCTTCTCCCTCCTGGCCCGCCTGGGGGGCGTGCCGGAGCGGGAGATGTTCAACGTCTACAACATGGGCGTGGGCATGACCGTCATCGTGGCTCCGGAGGACGTGGACAGGGCCCTGGCGGCCCTGAAGGCCGCCGGTGAGGACGCCTACGTCTGCGGGACCGTGGCGCGTTCCCAGGAGAGGATGCGGATATGCTGAGAGCGAGGATCGCGGTGCTTGTCTCCGGCGGCGGCACCAACCTTCAGGCCCTGATCAACGCCGAGAAGAGCGGCCAGCTCCAGGACGGGGAGATCGCCCTGGTGGTCTCCAACGTGGACGGCGCTTACGCCCTGGAGCGGGCCAGAATGGCCGAGATCGAGACGCTGACCCTTCTGCGGAAGGAGCTGGGTGGTCGGGCGGCCTTTGAGGCGCGGCTCCAGGAGGAGCTCCAGGCCCACGGCATCGACCTCATCATCCTGGCGGGCTTCCTGAGCATCCTCAGCGCCGAGTTTACCGCTAAGTGGCCTGACCGCATCATCAACGTCCACCCGGCCCTGATCCCCAGCTTCTGCGGCAAGGGGTTCTACGGGCTGAAGGTCCACGAGGCCGCCCTGGCCTACGGCGTCAAGGTCACCGGCGCCACGGTGCATTTTGTCAACGAGATTCCCGACGGCGGGAAGATCATCGCCCAGAAGGCCGTGGAGGTACAGGACGGCGACACGCCGGAGATTTTGCAAAAGCGCGTCATGCAGGAGGCCGAGTGGGTCATTCTCCCCCAGGCCGCTCAGACCGTTTCAAAAGCTATTGTGGAGGGGAAACTATGATGTACGATATCGCGAAATTGCTTCGGGAGAACACCTACCCCGGACGGGGGATCATCCTGGGCCGCTCCGGGGACGATAAAAAGGCGGTTGTGGCCTATTTTATCATGGGCCGGAGCGCCAACAGCCGCAACCGGGTCTTTGAGGCCACGGAGGACGGCATCCGCACAAGGGCCTTTGACGAGTCCAGGATGGAGGACCCCAGCCTCATCATCTACCACCCGGTTCGGGTCCTGAACGGCACCGTCATCGTCACCAACGGCGACCAGACAGACACCATCCGGGACCATATGAAGGCCGGCCACTGCTACCGCCACGCCCTTCATACCCGTACCTTCGAGCCGGACGGCCCCAACTGGACCCCGCGCGTCTCAGGCGTCGTCTCCCCGGACGGGAAATACAGCCTGTCCATCCTCAAATCCATGGACGGCGACCCCGCCTGCTGCTGCCGGTATTTTTACGAGTACGAAAGGCCCCTGGCGGGCACGGGCCACTTTATCCACACCTACAAGCGCGACGGGAACCCCATCCCCAGCTTTGAGGGCGAGCCGGAGCGGATCGCCATCCAGGCGGAGACGGCGGAGGCGTTTGCCAATCTTTTGTGGGACAACCTCGATCCGGATAACAAGGTGTCCCTGTATGTCAGTTACATCCACATCGCCTCCGGCAAGGCCGACAGCGTCATCATCAACAAGAACGTGTGAGGGAAGCGGAGAAAACGGGCCGCCCAATGCGCGGCCGCCGCAATGGCCATGAGTTTTTCCGCGGGGGCCGCCTCTCTTGGCGGCCCGCTGTATCGATTCATTATCGAATAATAAAGGAGACAGAATATGACGGAATTTGAACTGAAATACGGCTGCAACCCCAATCAGAAGCCGGCGAAGATATACATGCGCTCCGGGAAGGAGCTGCCCCTTCAGGTCCTGAACGGGCGTCCCGGCTATATCAACTTCCTGGACGCCCTCAACTCCTGGCAGCTGGTGCGGGAGCTGAAGGGCGAGCTCGGCCTTCCCGCCGCCGCCAGCTTCAAGCACGTCTCTCCCGCCGGGGCCGCCATCGGCCTGAAGCTCTCCGACACCCAGAAGGCCGCCTGCTTCGTTCGGGATATCGAGGGCCTGGACGATTCTCCCCTGGCCTGCGCTTACGCCAGGGCCCGCGGCACGGATCGCATGAGCTCCTTTGGCGACTGGATCGCCCTTTCGGATATATGCGACGTGACCACCGCCAAGATCATCAAGCGGGAGGTCTCCGACGGCGTCATCGCCCCCGGCTACACCGCCGAGGCGCTGGAGCTCCTCTCCGCCAAGAAAAAGGGCGGCTACAACGTGGTGAAGATCGACGAAAGCTACGTTCCGGAGCATGAGGAGACCAAGGAGGTCTTCGGCGTCACCTTCTCCCAGGGCCGCAACGACTTCAAGATCGACTACGAGCTTCTGAAAAACGTGGTGACGGACAATAAGGACATCCCGGAGTTTGCCAAACGCGACCTTGTGATCTCCCTCATCACCCTCAAATACACCCAGTCCAACTCCGTCTGCTACGCCGCGGACGGGCAGGCCATCGGCGTGGGCGCCGGCCAGCAGAGCCGCATCCACTGCACCCGCCTCGCCGGCGGCAAGGCCGACACCTGGCACCTCCGCCAGTCCCAGCGGGTGCTGGAGCTTCCCTTCCTGAAGGGCCTGGGCAGAGCTGACCGGGACAACGTCATCGACGGCTACATCAACCACAACGAGGAGGACGTCACCGCCGACGGCGTCTGGCAGCGCTATTTCACCGAGCGCCCCAGGTACTTCTCCGCGGAGGAGCAGAGGGAATATCTGGACACCGTCACCGACGTGTCCCTGGGCTCCGATGCCTTCTTCCCCTTCGGGGACAACGTGGAGCGGGCCCACAAGAGCGGCGTCCGCTATATCGCCGAGCCCGGCGGCTCCGTCCGGGATGACAACGTGATCGAGGTCGCGAATAAGTACAATATGGCTATGGCCTTCACCGGCATGAGACTGTTTCATCATTAAAAGGGCTGACGCCCTTTTAATGATAGGGGAACGTGCGGGTAAAAATTTTGAATTTGGCGAAATTCAAAATTTTTACCCTGCTGTCACGCCGCGCGCCGCCGGAGGCGGCACTTGCGTGACAAAAGGGATTTTTCGCAAGGCACATGTCCTTGCGAAAAATATACGAATTAAGATTTAAAGCTGTTACATTTGAGAAAATACGCTCTGGGGAGGAGAATATGAAGCTTCTTGTGGTTGGCGGCGGAGGCCGCGAGCACGCCATTATCAAGGCCCTGAAAAAGAACCCGGCGGTGGACGTTATTTACGCCCTCCCCGGCAACGGCGGCATCGCCGCGGACGCCCAGTGCGTCCCCATCGGGGCCACGGACATTGAGAAGATCGTCGCCTTCGCCGCGGAAAAGAAGGTGGACTACGCCGTAGTGGCCCCGGACGACCCCCTGGCCCTGGGGTGCGTGGACGAGCTGGAGAAGATCGGCATCCCCGCCTTCGGCCCCCGCAAAAACGCCGCCGTCATCGAGGCCAGCAAGGCGTTCTCCAAGCGCCTCATGAAAAAATACGGCATCCCCACGGCCAGATTTGAGACCTTCACCAACATGGAAAAGGCCCTCAAATATGTGGACAGGGTGGGCGCGCCCATCGTCGTCAAGGCCGACGGCCTGGCCCTGGGCAAGGGCGTCACCGTGGCCAAGACCGTGGCTGAGGCCAAAGCGGCCATACGGGAGATGATGGCGGAGGGCAAATTCGGCGCCTCCGGCTCCACCGTGGTCATCGAGGAGTACCTGGAGGGCCCGGAGGTCTCGGTGCTCAGCTTCACCGACGGCCATGTGGTGGTGCCTATGGTGTCCAGCATGGACCACAAGCGGGCCGGGGACAACGACACCGGCCCCAACACCGGCGGCATGGGCACCGTCGCCCCCAACCCCTATTACACCCCGCAGGTGGCGGAGCGGTGCATGAGGGAGATTTTCCTGCCCACGATCAAGGCAATGAACGCCGAGGGCCGGCCATTCCGCGGGTGCCTCTACTTCGGGCTGATGATCACCAGGGACGGCCCCAAGGTCATCGAGTACAACTGCCGCTTCGGCGACCCGGAGACCCAGGTGGTCCTGCCGCTTTTGGAGTCCGACCTTTTGACCGTCATGCGGGCGGTGACCGAGGGGCGGCTTGAGGAGACGGAGGTAAGATTCTTCGACAAGTCCGCCTGCTGCGTGGTGCTGGCCTCCAAGGGCTACCCCGGCAAGTATCAGGGTGGGTATGAGATGGTCCTGCCGGCTCTGGGGGAAAACCGGGAGATATACGTGGCGGGGGCCGAGGCCAGGGACGGAAAGCTTTTGAGCCGCGGCGGGCGCGTTTTAGGGTGCGTGGCCGTGGAGGATACGCTTCAGAAGGCCGTGGAGGCGGCCTATCAGGTGGCGGACAGCGTGACCTTTGAAAACGGCTTCTGCCGTCGGGATATCGGAAAACGGGCGCTGGACGCCCTGAAGGATTGAGAAGGGGACAGGAAATGGTTTACAGAGTATACGTGGAGAAACGGAACGGCCTGACGCTGGAGGCCGACGCTTTGGCGTCGGACCTGCGGGAGCTTTTGGGAATCCGGGAGCTTCGGGGCGTGCGCGTCCTCAACCGCTACGACGTGGAGGGGATCGACGAGGCGCTTTTCCATACGGCGGTGCGGACGGTTTTCTCCGAGCCGCAGCTTGACGTGACCTATTCGGAGCTGGAGGCCCAGGGCACGGTCTTCGCCGTGGAGTATCTGCCGGGCCAGTTCGACCAGCGGGCCGATTCCGCGGCCCAGTGCATCCAGATCATCTCCCAGGGCGAGCGGCCCACGGTGCGCACCGCCAAGGTGTACGTGCTTCGGGGCAAGCTGTCGGGCAAAGACGTGGAGAGGATCAAAAAATACGTCATCAACCCCGTGGAGGCCAGGGAGGCGTCCCTGGACAGGTTTGCCACCCTGAAAACGGCCTATACCGTCCCCACCCAGGTGGAGACGCTGACGGGCTTTACAAGCCTTGACCACGGGCAGATCGAGCAATTTGTGGCCAAATACGGCCTGGCTATGGACGCCGACGACCTCCTCTTCTGTCGGGACTACTTCAAGTCCGAGGGACGGGAGCCCACCATCACCGAGATTCGCATGATCGACACCTACTGGTCCGATCACTGCCGTCACACCACCTTCCTGACCCATATCGACAGCGTGTCCTTTGAGGACGCCCAGGCCCAGGCGGAGTATGAGAATTACCTTGCCATGCGGGAGGAGTGCGGGGACAAAAAGCCCCTGTGCCTTATGGATATCGCCACCGTGGGCGCCAAATATCTGAAGAAAAAGGGCCTGCTGCCCAGGCTGGACGAGTCCGAGGAGATCAACGCCTGCACGGTGAAGATCAACATAGACGTGGACGGGGAGCGCCAGGACTGGCTGCTGCTCTTCAAAAACGAGACTCACAACCATCCCACTGAAATCGAGCCCTTCGGCGGAGCGGCCACCTGCATCGGCGGGGCCATCCGCGACCCCCTCTCCGGGCGCAGCTACGTCTACGCCGCCATGCGTGTCACCGGCGCTTCCGACCCCACCGTGCCGGTCTCCGAGACCATGGCCGGAAAGCTTCCCCAGCGCCAGCTCGTCACCGGCGCGGCGGCGGGGTACAGCTCCTACGGCAACCAGATCGGCCTGGCCACCGGCATCGTGGACGAGCTCTACCACCCCGGCTACGCCGCCAAGCACATGGAGATCGGCGCCGTCCTCGGCGCGGCTCCGGCGGAGAACGTCAGGCGCGAGGCGCCCCTGCCGGGGGATATCGTGATCCTGCTGGGGGGCCGCACGGGCCGGGACGGCATCGGCGGCGCCACCGGCTCCTCCAAGGCCCACAACGCCCACTCGGTAGAGACCTGCGGGGCCGAGGTGCAGAAGGGCAACGCCCCGGAGGAGCGCAAGCTCCAGCGGCTTTTCCGCAACCCCCTGGCCACCCGCCTTATCAAGCGGTGCAACGACTTCGGCGCCGGCGGCGTCAGCGTGGCCGTGGGCGAGCTGGCCGACGGGCTGCTCATCGACCTGAACGCCGTCCCCCGTAAATACGAGGGCCTGGACGGCACGGAGCTGGCCATCTCCGAGTCCCAGGAGCGTATGGCCGTGGTGGTGGCTCCGGAGGACAGGGACGAGTTCATGGAGCTGGCCGCTTCCGAGAACCTGGAGGCCACCGTGGTGGCCGTGGTCACCCGCGAGCCCAGGCTTGTGATGGAGTGGAACGGGAAGAAGATCGTGGATATCTCCCGTGATTTCCTGAACACCAACGGCGCGCCCAAGCACACCGATGTGAAGGTTGCCGCCCCAAGGGAGATTCCCCAGCGGGTCACCGGCACCTTTACCGAGAATATGATCAAGACCGTCTCCGACCTGAACGTATGCTCCAAGCGGGGACTTTCCGAGCGGTTCGATTCCACCATCGGCGCGGCCAGCCTGCTGATGCCCTTCGGCGGCAGGAACCAGCTGACGCCCATCCAGGCCATGGCCCACCGGCTCCCCCTGGATCACGGGCACACCTCCGACTGCTCCTTTATGGCCTGGGGCTATAACCCCATGATCACCGAGGCCAGCCCCTTCCGGGGCGCGTATCTGGCGGTGGTGGAGTCCGTCTCCAAGCTCATCGCCCAGGGCGCGGCCTTTGAGGACGTGTACCTGACCTTCCAGGAGTATTTCTGCCGCCCCGGCGACAAGCCGGAGCGCTGGGGCCAGCCTCTGGCGGCCCTTCTGGGGGCCCTGAAGGCCCAGCGGGAGCTGGGCATCGCCGCCATCGGCGGCAAGGACTCCATGTCCGGCTCCTTTGAGGAGCTGGACGTGCCGCCCACCTTAGTGAGCTTCGCCGTCACCATGGGGAAGGAGAGCGACGTTGTCTCCGGCGAGTTCAAGGCCCCCGGCCACAAGGTCATCTGGCTGAAGCCGGAGACGAAAAACGGCCTGCCCGACGCCGAAAGCCTGAAAAAGCTGTACGCCAAGGTCACCGGACTTCTCCGCTCCGGTGAGGCCGTGGCCGCCTGGACCCCCACCTGCGGCGGGCCCGCCGAGGCGGTGTTCAAGATGTGCGTCGGCAACGGCGTGGGCTTCAAATTCTCCTCCGCCGTGGATATGGACAGCATCTTCGCCCCCTGCTACGGCTCCTTCCTGCTGGAGATGACGGGGGAGACCGGCGAGAACGTCCTGGGCGTCACCACCGCCAGCGGCGAGATCGAATATAAGGACGAAAGCCCGGAGCTCTCCGCCCTTCTGGCGGCCTGGGAGGGGAGGCTGGAGAAGGTCTATCCCACCCGCGCCGGCGAGGAGGTCCCCGCCCCGGAGTACAGCTTCATGGCCATCACCAGGGTGAGTCCCAAGGTGTCCGTGGCAAAGCCCCTGGTGCTGATCCCCGTGTTCCCCGGCACCAACTGCGAGTATGACACCGCCCGCCGCTTTGAGGAGGCGGGGGCCGAGGCCAGGATCTTTGTGGTACGCAACCAGTCCAGCGCCGCCATCGCCGAAAGCGTGGAGGCGTTCGCGGAGCTGGTGGACCGGTCCCAGATCGTCTTTATCCCCGGCGGCTTCTCCGGCGGCGACGAGCCGGACGGCTCCGGCAAATTCATCACCGCCTTCTTCCGCAACGGCAAGGTGAAGGACGCCGTCACCGACCTCTTAGAGCGCCGGGACGGCCTTGTGGGCGGCATCTGCAACGGCTTCCAGGCCCTTATCAAGCTGGGCCTTGTGCCTTACGGCAGGATCATAGACACCGATGAGACCTGCCCCACCCTGACCTACAACACCATCGGACGCCACCAGTCCCGCCTCGTGCGGATCAAGGTGGCCTCCAACAAGTCCCCGTGGCTGGCCGCCACCGAGCCGGGACAGGTTTTCACCGTCCCTGTCTCCCACGGCGAGGGCAAGTTCCTGGCCTCCGCCCAGACAGTGGCCCAGATGGCCGAAAAAGGGCAGATCGCCACCCAGTACGTGGACATGAACGGCCGCCCCACCATGGACATCGCCCACAATCCCAACGGCTCCGTGGCCGCCATCGAGGGCATCACCAGCCCCGACGGGCGCGTCTTTGGCAAGATGGGCCACTCCGAGCGCGTGGGCGGACTCTATAAGAACGTCCCAGGCGAATATGACATGAAGCTGTTCACCTCAGCGGTGCGGTACTTCAAATAGTCCTTGATATGATGAATTATATCATAAAAATAATTATTGTCAAGTATTTTTACTGATTTTATTAATGCAACTTTTGAATAAATATACGGGCCGCCGTGGTGGCGGCCCGTCCTTTTGCCCTTGACAAAAGCTATAATTGGATTATGATATAAGGTGACGGGAGTTGAACCCGCGCCGGTTTTCGCCGGCTGATTTGCGCCAGTACTTTGTCAAAAGCCTTGACAATACGCAAGTATTCTCTGTGGCTTTTTCCGCGTCCTGACGCAAATCAGCTCGCCGAAAACTGCGTACCACTCCACGCGGAGCAATTTTTGAGGGATTTTTGCCGCGAAGGAGGCAGCCTTGCTGACGCAAGGCAACGACGACAAGGTAAAAAGCACCGGAAAGGGCCCGCGTGGAGCGGCGCGGGTTCGACTCCCGTCACCTTAAGGGGAAAGACAGAAAAGGTTAGAGGCTTATATATGAAAGAGAACAAGATGGGCGTCATGCCCGTGGGGAAGCTGCTGATCACCATGTCGCTTCCCATGATGGCGTCCATGCTGGTCCAGGCGCTGTACAACATTGTGGACAGCATGTTTGTGTCCCGCGTCAGCGAGAACGCGCTGACCGCCGTTTCGCTGGCGTTCCCCATTCAGACGTTGATCATCGCCTTTGCCAACGGTGTGGGCGTGGGCATGAACGCGCTGTTGTCCCGCGCGTTGGGGGAGAAAAAGCCCGACGAGGCCAACAAGGTGGCCCGCCACGGCATTTTGCTGATGGCGGCGTGCTATATTATTTTCCTTGTGTTCGGCCTGTTTCTGACCCGTCCCTTCATGGTCACCCAGGTGACGGCGGAGACGGACCCGGAGATACTGGAATACGGCGTACAGTATCTGTCCATCGTCTGCGTCTTCTCCTTCGGCATCTTCGCCCAGATCGCCTCGGAGAGGCTCTTCCAGTCCACGGGCAGGACCGTGTGGTCCATGGTCACCCAGGCCACCGGCGCCGTCATCAACATCATCCTGGACCCCATCATGATCTTCGGCCTGGCGGGCTTTCCGCGCATGGGCGTGGCCGGCGCCGCCGTGGCCACGGTCATCGGCCAGATCACGGCGGCTGTGCTGGGCGCGGTCCTCAACCGGTTCGTCAACCGTGAGGTCCGCATAGAGCCGCGGCTCCTTTTCCGGTGCGAACGGCGGGTGTTCCGCCAGATGCTCCTCATAGGCATCCCCACCACGGTGATGCAGGCCATAGGCTCTGTGATGAGCTACGTGATGAACCGCATCCTGATGGCCTTCTCCTCCACCGCGGCGGCGGTGTTCGGGGCGTATTTCAAAATTCAGTCCTTTGTCTGTATGCCCGTTTTCGGCCTGAACGCCGGCATGGTGCCCATCATCGCCTACAACTACGGCGCGCGGCAAAAGGAGCGCATCAAAAAGACCGTCCGGTACAGCGTGATCTTCGCCGAGGGCATCACCGCCGCGGGCTTTCTGGTCTTTCAGCTCTTCCCGGAGGCGCTGCTGGGCATGTTCGACGCCTCCCCCTATATGCTGGAGATCGGCGTACCGGCCCTGCGCATCATCTCCATCCACTTCCTCCTGTGTGGGGCCTGCATCGTCATAGGGAGCGTTTTTCAGGCCCTGGGCAACGGCGTCTACTCCGCCATCGTCTCCTTCCTGCGGCAGATCGTGGTGCTTCTGCCGGTGGCCTATATCTTCTCCAGGACCATTGGCCTCCAGGCGGTGTGGTGGTGCTTCCCCATTGCCGAGTCCGTGAGTCTGGCCGTGTCCCTGATCCTCCTGCGGCGCATCTATAAGAACGTGGTACAAACGCTTTCATGAAAGGGGTTTTTCTGATGTTTTCCGATTCCCGTGAGCTGAAGCTCCGCGCCAGGGCGCGTCTCCGCCAGCGGATGCTCCCCATACTGCTGGTGGCCGCCGTCTATATCGTGGCGGGCTATCTCATCAACTATTTTGCCAGCGAGCTCTCCGGCGCCAACGCCTACAGCAGGGCGGTAAACGAGCTGGTGAACTCCTACGCCGGCCAGGTGCGGGACGCGCTGAACGACCCGGAGCAGCTCCAGGCCGTCCTGAACCAAATCTACGCCTCCGTCCCCTCGGCCATGGAATTTTTCGCCGGACGGAGCCTGACGGGGCCGCTGCTGTCTGTGCTGGTGACGATGATCTCCCTGCCCCTGGCGGCGGGCTACACCCACCATATCCTCTTTGAGAGCCGCAAGAAGGACACCTCCGTGGGGTATCTGATGCACGGCTTCAAGGTGACCTTCAAGACCGTCGCCATCGGCCTGCTGACGGGCCTGGCGGTGGCCCTGGGCAGCGTCTTTCTGGTGATCCCCGGCGTCATCCTGAGCCTGATGTTCTCCATGTCCGTCATGGTGCTGATGGACGACCCGGACAAGGGGGCCATCGCCTGCATGAAGGAGTCGGCGCGGCTGATGAGCGGCCATAAATGGCGGCTTTTCAAGCTGTATTTCTCCTTCCTCCTGTGGACCATCGCCGCCGACCTGGTCACCTACCTTTTGCGCGCCCCCATCCTCAACATCTACCTGACGCCGTATATCAACCTGGCCGTGGCCAACTTCTACAACGAGCTGGTCCACTACCAGCCTGATCCGGTGGAACCGATAGAGTTCTGAGCCACATAGGCCGTCCAGGCTGTCCACGACAAATTCTTCGGCGACGGGCCTCCGTTCCCGTCGGGGATTTATAAGGATGTCCGCCCTTATAGGGCGGAGGGATTTACTTTTCTCCTTTTGGATTTCCAAAAGGAGAAAAGAAGCAAAAGAGGAAAAGAAACCAGGGGAGGGATTTCGATTTTCCCTCCCCTGGACCCTACCTTTTAAAAACGACCACACAGGGGCCGCGGCCCCTATGTGGAGAACCCCAGGGGAACGCCCGCGGGGGAGAAAAGCCGTAGGGGCGGGTTCAAAAACCCGCCCGACGATTTTTTAAATAGATTTTCGTTTATTCGGAGGGAAGGGATTGGAAGGGGAACCGTCAGGGTTCCCCTTCTGATTCAATCATTCGCCGCCGTGCGGCGGGGGCCCATCCCTACGGGATGTTTCCCCGCGGGCGATCCCTGAGGGGAATCCAGATGGGGGGCTCGCAAGCCCCCCTCTGGTCGTTTCAAGGGGGTGTCCAGAGGGGGGAAATCGAAATCCCCCCTCTGGTTGTTTTTCTCTGCTTTGTTACTTTCATCTCTTTTGTCAACACAAAAGAGATGAAAGTAAATCCCCCTCCGCCCTGTAAGGGCGGAACCCTCCCCTTTTTGCGTATCTGTTTTCAGCAGAGCTTATAGCCCGCCGGGACGGCGTCGTCCAGCATGAGCAGGTGCAGCTTCTCCTCGCCGTTTTCCTCCTTGACGGCGGAGAGGAGCATCCCGTTGGACTCCAGGCCCATCATCTTGCGGGCGGGGAGGTTCAAAATAGCGACAACGGTTTTTCCCACCAATTCTTCGGGTTTATAGAATTTGGCGATGCCGGAGAGGATCTGCCGGGGCGTGCCGGAGCCGTCGTCCAGGGTGAAGCGCAAAAGCCGCTCGGATTTTTTCACGTTTTCACAGCTGAGCACCTTGCACACCCGCATGTCGCACTTGGCGAACTCGTCGATGGTCACGTCGGGGAGCACCGGATCGAAGGCGGGCGCGGGATTTTTGGCGGCGTAAAACGCCTCGATCTCCGCGGCCTTTTTGGCGGGATCGATGCGGGCGAAGAGAATCTCCGCGCCGCCGATCTTATGGCCCTCCGGGATGGCGCCGAAGGAGGAGAGGCTGTCCCAATCGGACACAGGCAGGGCGAGCTGGGCGAAAATCTTCTCCGCCGTCTCCGGCAGGAAGGGCCGGAGGAGCGCGGCGCTGATGCGCACCGTCTCCAGAAGGTTATAGAGCACGGTGGCCAGGCGGGGCATCGTCTCCTGGCTCCTGGCCAGCACCCAGGGCTGTGTCTCGTCCACGTACTTGTTGGCCCGTCTGAGGAGGGTGAAAATCTCGTCGATGGCGTCAGCCACGTGGAGGGTGTTCATCTTCTCCTGGCACCGCTGGGGTGTCCGGAGCGCCAGGTCGATCAGCTCCGCGTCCACAGGCTCCATGGTGTGATTGGAGCCCACCACGCCGTCAAAATACTTGTTCTGCATGGACACCGTGCGGTTCACCAGGTTCCCCAGGATGTTGGCCAGGTCCGAGTTGATGCGCTCGATGATCAGATCGTGGCTCATGGTGCCGTCGGAGGCGAAGGGCATCTCGTGGAGCACGTAGTACCGCACCGCGTCCACGCCGTAGAGGTCCACCAGATCGTCGGCGTACAGCACGTTGCCCTTGGATTTGGACATCTTGCCGTCGCTCATCAAGAGCCAGGGGTGGCCGAACACCTGCTTGGGCAAAGGCTCACCGATGGACATGAGGAACGCCGGCCAGTAGAGGGTGTGGAACCGGAGGATGTCCTTGCCGATGAGGTGTACGTCCGCCGGCCAGTATTTTTTGTAGTTCTCGCCGCTCTCGGAGCCGTTGACCTCCAGGCCGGGGAAGGTGGCGTAGTTGAAAAGGGCGTCCAGCCACACGTATACCACGTGCCTGGGGTCGGAGCGCACCGGGATGCCCCAGGAAAAGCTTGTGCGGGAGATGCAGAGGTCTTGAAGTCCCGGCTTTAAGAAGTTGTTGATCATCTCGTTCTTACGGGCTTCGGGCTGGATGAAGTCGGGGTGCTCCTCGATGTATTTCCGGAGGGGCTCGGTGTATTTGGAAAGCCGGAAGAAATACGCCTCCTCCTCGGCCCACTTCACCTCCCGCCCGCAGTCGGGGCACTTGTGGTCCACAAGCTGGCTCTCGGTCCAGAAGGACTCGCAGGGGGTACAGTACCAGCCCTCGTACTTGCTCTTGTAGATGTCGCCGGAGGCCAGCATCTTCTCAAAGATGTCCTGAATCTTCCGCTCATGGTCCGGGTCCGTGGTGCGCACGAACCGGTCATAGCTGGTGTTCATCAGGTCCCAGATGCGCCGTATCTCCCCGGCGGTGCCGTCCACAAACTGCTGGGGGGTGACGCCGGCGGCCTCGGCCTTCTCCTGAATCTTCTGGCCGTGCTCGTCGGTGCCCGTCTGGAAGTACACGTCATAGCCCTCCATTCGCTTGAACCGGCAGATGGCGTCGGCCAGCACGATCTCATAGGTGTTGCCGATGTGGGGCTTGCCGGATGCGTAGGCAATGGCGGTGGAAAGGTAGAATTTTCCTTTACTCATGGTGTACCTCCTGAAATGGTTAAGGTTTTAGTATTGTAACAGCTTTGACAGGGAAATGGCAAGCAACGCGCGGTTTAAAGAGGATTTGATCCGGTTACGCCATCCGCTCCGCCAGCTTGGCGCCGCCCAAGATGTGGAAGTGGAGATGGGGGACGGACTGGCAGGCGTCGGGGCCGCAGTTGGAGATGACCCGATAGCCGCCGGTGAGGCCCTCCTGGGCGGCGATTTTGGCGATGACGGTGAAGATGTGGCCCACCAGGGCGGCGTTTTTCCCGTTGATCTCCGCCACGGATTGGATGTGGGCCTTGGGCACCACCAAAATGTGGGTGGGCGCCTGGGGGTTGATGTCACGGAAGGCATAGCAGAGGTTGTCCTCATAGACCTTTGTGGAGGGAATATCGCCTTTGATGATCTTGCAGAAAAGGCAGGATTCGTCGTAATTCAGAACGTCGGACATGGGATCATACTCCTTTCATGTGTTCCGCCTTGCCCCGGCGGGGGTTTATAAGGTTTCCGCCTTTACGGGCGGAGGAATTTGCTTTTCTCTCTTTGGGTCGCCAAAGAGAGAAAAGCAACAAAAGAGAGAAAGCGACCAGAGGGGGGCTTTCGCGTTTCCCCCCTCTGGACTCCCCCTTAAAACGACCACACAGGGGCCTGCGGGCCCCTATGTGGAGAACCCCGGGGGAGCGCCCGCACGAAAATAGAAGCAACGCTAACGTTCCCCACACGATTACAGCCGCACCAGCGCGGGTGGAATAGGAACGACAGCTCCGTTAACTGAGCTGTGAGCGATTAGCGGGTTAGACGCAGAGACAATGCGATGACGTCACGCGCGGATATGAGTGGGACCATGGGTATCGACCAATGCCGCGGGAGCCGGACCGCCGTAACGGAGCAGCTGCCCGGTCTATTGCCAGGCCCAAAAATAAATCTTTTCTCTTTTTGCAAGCTTTTTCTCTTTTCCATTTTGGGAAAAGAGAAAAAGCTGATTTTCCCCGCCCTTTTAAGGGCGGACACCCCCGCCGGGGGTAAGGGCGGAATCCTTATACCCCCAGCCTCTCGGCAACAAAGTTATCCACGCTCGCCAGAGCGTCATCCAGCATCAGCACGTCCCTGCCGCCGCCCATGGCGGAGTCCGGCCTGCCGCCGCCCTTGCCGCCGCAGACGGCGCAGACGGCGCGGATGATGTCGCCGGCCTTCACGCCCTTGGCCACCGCGTCCTTGCCGCAGACGGCCTGGAAGGTCAGCTTCTCCCCGTCCACGCTGGCGATCACCGCCACCACGGAGCCGTCCCGGTCACGGAGCATATCGCCCAGCTTGCGCAGCTCGTCGGGGCTGGCGCCGGGACGGCTGGCGGTGACCACATGGAGGCCGCCCACCGTCTTGGCGGCGGCCAGGAACTGGCCGATCTCGCCGGAGCGCAGCTTGTCCTGAAGGGACTCCAGATCGTGGTGGAGGCGCCTGTTCTCCTCCTGGTTGGCCTTCAGCTTGTCCACCAGCTCAAAGGGGGAGGATTTGAGGACGTTGGCCGCCTCCAAAAGGGTGCGGTTCACGCGCTCGTTCTCTTTGAAATACGCAAGGCCCGTGATGGCCTCGATGCGCCGGACGCCGGAGGCCACGGAGAATTCGCTGGTGATGCGGAAGGGGCCGACTTTCGCGGTGTTGTCCTGATGGGTGCCGCCGCAGAATTCCACGGAGAAATTGTCCCCCATGGTGACTACCCGGACGATATCCCCGTATTTTTCGCCGAAGAGGGCGATAGCGCCCTTTTTCCTGGCCTCCTCGATGGGCAGCTCCTCGGTGACGATGGGATCGCCGTCCAGGACCTTCCTGTTGACGATATCCGCCACCCGCAGCAGCTCCTCGCCGGTGAGGGCCGCGAAGTGGGTGAAGTCAAATCTCAGCCTGTCCGGCTCCACAAGGGAGCCGGCCTGATGGACGTGGTCGCCCAGAACGGAGCGCAGGGCCGCGTCCAGCAGGTGCGTGGCGGAGTGGGCCCGCATGATGGCCTCCCGGCGCTCACAGTCGATGGCGGCGCAGACGGTGTCGCCCAGCTTCAGGATGCCGGAGGTGAGCTTGCCGTAGTGCATGTACTTGCCGCCCTTGTTTTTCTGGACGTCGGTGACGGTAAAGGAGGTCTCTCCCGCGGTGATGAGGCCCTGGTCGGCCACCTGGCCGCCCATCTCGGCGTAGAAGGGGGACTTGTCCAGCACCACGATGCCCTCCACGCCGGGCATCAGCTCCTCGGCCTGCTCGTTTTCCACCACCAGGGCCACCACCTTCGCGTCGGAGACGCGCTTTTCGGTGTAGCCCACAAAGCTCGTTTCAGGCACGTCCTTGCCGAACTCCACGCCGGCCCAGCCCAGGTCGCCCAGAGCCTCCCTGGCCTTGCGGGCGCGGGCGCGCTGCTCCTCCATCTGCGCCCGGAAGCCCTTGTCGTCCACGGTCATGCCCTGTTCCTCCGCCATCTCGCGGGTCAGGTCGATGGGGAAGCCGTAGGTGTCGTAGAGCTTGAAGGCGTCGGCACCGGCAAAGACCGTCTCGCCCTTCGCCTTGTGCTCCGCCAGCATGTCGTTGAAGATGCGCAGTCCGGCGTCGATGGTCTTGGCGAAATTCTCCTCCTCCACCCGGATGACGCGGGTGATATACGCCTGCCGCTCCCGAAGCTCCGGGTAGTGGCCCTCGTTCTCGTGAACCACCGTGTCCACCACCTCATGGAGGAAGGGATCGGTGACGCCCAGCAAGCGCCCGTGGCGGGCGGCCCGCCGCAAGAGCCGGCGCAGTACGTAGCCCCGCCCCTCGTTGGAGGGGAGGACGCCGTCGCAGATCATAAAGACGCCGGAGCGGATGTGGTCGGTGATGACCCGAAGGGACACGTCCTTGTCGTGACTTTCGCCGTAGTGGGCGCCGGTGAGCTCGCTTACCTTGTTGGTAATGTTCATCACCGTGTCCACGTCAAAGAGGCTGGCCACGTTCTGGCAGACGCAGGCCAGGCGCTCCAGGCCCATGCCGGTGTCGATGTTTTTCTGCTTCAGCTCGGTGTAGTGGCCCTCGCCGTCGTTGTCAAACTGGGAGAACACCACGTTCCAGACCTCGATGTACCTGTCGCAGTCGCATCCCACGTGGCAGTCGGGCTTGCCGCAGCCCCACTCCTCGCCTCGGTCATAGTAGATCTCGGAGCAGGGGCCGCAGGGGCCGGAGCCGTGCTCCCAGAAGTTGTCCTCCCGTCCGAAGCGGACGATGTGATCCTCCGGTACGCCCACCACGTCCCGCCAGATGGCGTAGGCCTCGTCGTCGGCGGGGGTCATATCGTCCCCGGCAAAGACGGAGGGGTAGAGCCGGGCGGGGTCCAGACCCACCCACTCAGGGCTGGTCAGGAACTCCCAGGCCCAGGGAATGGCCTCTTTTTTGAAGTAATCCCCAAAGGAGAAGTTGCCCAGCATCTCAAAATAGGTGCCGTGGCGGGCCGTGTGGCCGATGTTCTCGATGTCTCCGGTGCGGATGCACTTCTGGCAGGTGGTGACCCTGTGACGGGGCGGCTCCTGCTCGCCGGTGAAGAAGGGCTTCATGGGCGCCATGCCGGAGTTGATGAGCAGCAGGCTCTGGTCGTTTTGGGGGATCAGGGAGAAGGAGGGCAGGCGCAGATGCCCCTTGGTCTCGAAAAATTTGAGAAACATCTCCCGAAGCTCGTTAAGGCCAAATGGTTTCATGTGTTTTTGTATCTCCTTGAATGAATTTGTCCGCGGCGGGCGTCGGCTTGCCGAAAAAGCCCGTCAGGGCTTTTCCGGCAGGTTTATCCGCCGTATTTATCGGAGTTTACGAAGTTGGTAAACTGCCTGTACGTCTCAAAGAAGCTGTGGCGTCCGTTGGTGCCCAGGGCGTAGAAGTAATACTTGGTGCTGGCGGGGTTCAGGGCGGCGCGGATGCAGGCGATGCCGGGGTTGGCGATGGGGCCGGCCGGCAGGCCGGGGTACTTGTAGGTGTTGTAGGGGCTGTCGATGTCCGTGGAGAAGGCCTCGCCGGTGTCGGCGATGGCGTAGTAGATGGTGGCGTCGATCTGCAAAAGCCCGTTGGTGTCCTGCTTTTCCGGGTGCAGGAGGCGGTTGTAGATGACGGAGGAGATGGTATCCCGCTCGGCGTCCACGCCGGCCTCCTTCTCGATCATGGCGGCGATGTTCAAGATCTGGCGGCGGGTGAAGCCCTGCTTCTCCGCCAGCTCGTCGAAGCCGTCCTCCCACTTCTTTTCAAAGTTCACCAGGAAGCGCCGGATGACGGCGTCCGGGTCATCGTCCTCGTAAAACTCATAGGTGTCCGGGAACAGATACCCCTCCAGGCGCTTGGGATCGCCCAGGGGCGGCACGTCATCGTCCTTCAAAAAGTCGTAGTCAAAGTCGGTGTTGGCCATGGAATCCAGCAGATCGGCGGCGGAGCAGACGTTGTTTTTCTCCATCAGCGCCGCGATCTGGGAGAGGGTGTAGCCTTCGGGGATGGCCACCATCACCGTGTTCCGGCGTCCGCTCTTGGGGTTCATGCCCTGGATGATGGCCCGGTAGTCGTAATTCATGTTCAGGGTGTAGGTGCCGGCCTGGACCTTGGTGCCGGCGTGGGAGATATCGGCAAAGAGCTTGAACAGCCACTTGTAGGAGATAAGGCCCTTGCCGTAAAGCTCCTCCGCCACCGCGTCCATATCGGCCCGTAGGACGGTGACGGTCACCGTCTCGCCCTCGTCGTTCTCCTCCTCCACCTGCTCCTCGGTGAAGATGTTCTTGGGCAGGGTGACCTCCACGGCCTCATCCGTTCCGTCAAAGCCCAGCACATCCATGGCCCACATCCATCCCAGACACGCCAGCACCACGCTGACGCAGATGACGAAGAGGAACAGAAGGATGCCCGACATAAGCCCCGTGCGCTTTGTCCTGCCGCGCCGGATGGCCTTTTCGTTCACGTCCGGGTATTCGGCGTCAAAGTCGAACTCCACCTCGAAGTTGTCCTCCTTGGAGCGCCGCCGCCCGAAGCGGGCCGGGGCGGGGGGTTCCTCCTGGGAAACAGGCTTCCGGACCGGCTCAAAGCGCCGGACGGGCGCCTCCTGAGAGGGCTCCGCCGGCCCTTCAAAGGCCGTTGGGGACGTCTGAGAGGGTCTCTGAGGGGCCGTTTTGGGGGGTGCTGGAGGGGTAGTAGAGGGGGTGTTGAGGGGGGTTTGAGGGGGGTTAGAGGGGTACTTGGGGGGTGTTTGAGGGGTACTTGAGGGGGTGCGGGAGGGGGGTTGCGGGGGTGTGGCGCCGGACCCGGAGGTTCGCGCCGGCTCCGCCGGCTTCTCCAGGGGACTGCCGGAGCGGGATACATATTCTATGGTGAAGCCCGGACCGGAGACGCCGCCGGACGGAGACGCCTCCCCGCCCTTCGCGGGGCCGGCCTTATCCGGGGAGGGCTTTTCCGGCGCGGGCGGCTGCGCCGCCGCGTCATCAAGGGATTCGACCTTGAAGTCGTCGCCCATCAGTTCCTTCCAGAAATCATCTTTGCTGCCGGACATGAGTACCTCCTTTTCCGGGATGCCGGCGGCGTTCCCCGCCGGCCTGAAAACCTTACTATCCTTTGAACAGACCGCCGCGGGGGACCCGGCCCGTCGGGCCGGAGGTTCCGCCGCTCCCGCGGTGGCACGCGCTTCCCGCCCGGCATAGAATGAGCCAGATGGCAGGCAAGTCATCCTGTCACGCCGGAAACGCGCGCGGCGCTGACAGAAAAACCATTTCAAAAATGCCGGGCGCGTCGGCAGAATGGAGTAAAAACTATGTGCTTTGGCGGAAATAATTCTTGCATCTGGATCATCCTGATCATCATCGTCCTGTGCTGCTGCTGCGGCAACAACGGCAACGGCTGTGGCTGCGGCAACGACTGCGGCTGCAACAACAACGGCTGCGGCTGCGGCTGCTGACGGCGTCGTCGCACGAGCCGCTTTGCTTCGGGGCGAGGCTGATGCGAACGGCATCAGCCTCACCCCTCAGGCGCGGGCTCGGCTCCTCCTTTCCCCACGCGGTCTATGACCGCGCGGGGGCCCCGAAAAAGAGCAGGGCGCTGACTTCGCTCCTCCTTTCCCCATCGGGCGACAGCCCGATGGGGTTTTAAAAGGGGGACCCCGAAAAAAGGCAGGGGCGCGGGCTCGGCTCCTCCTTTCCCCATCGGGCGACAGCCCGATGGGGGCTTAAGGGGGGGACAGGGATTTAGTCATCGGTGATGAGGATATCCACCTGTATATCGTGGGCCTCCGCGGGGAGGGCGGGAAAAACGAATCCGTGCCGTGCCAGGGCCAGCTTCACGCCGCGGGTGCGGGGGAGATAGCGGTCATAGTATCCGCCGCCCCGTCCCAGCCGGACGCCGCCGGGGGTGAAGGCCGCGCCGGGGACTAAAATGAGGTCGAAGGCCTCCGGGGGGATCGTCTCGCTCTCCTCAGCCGGGGCGGGGATGCCGTATCTGTCCGGGACAAGCCCGTCAGGGGCGGTGATTCGCCGGGCCTCCATGACGCCGGGGGCGACGATCCTGGGGAGGGCCACGGTCTTGCCCGCCCGCAGAGCCGCGTCCAGCAGAGGGCGCGTGTCCGGCTCCTGGCCTACGCCGGCGTAGAGGAAGAGGACCCCGGCGCGCCGGTAGGCCTCCGACGCCAGGAACCGGACGGCGAGAACGCGGTCACTCTCCGCCTTCTCCGCCGGGGAAAGGCCCCGCTCCGCTTCCCGGACAAGCCGCCGGAGCTCAGCCTTGGAAGCCGTCATAGTGGATGGCGCCGGCCACCTTTTTGGCCGCCTCCGCGCCACGCAGGGCGGTGAGGATGGCCAGGGCGAAGTCCCAGGACGTGCCGGCGGAGCGGCCCGTGATCACGGCGCCGTCCGTCACCACCCTGGCGCCGGGTTGAGGCGCCGCGCCGGTCAGCTCCCCCTCCATACCGGGGTAGCAGACGGCCTTCCTGCCCTCCAAGATGCCGAGCCTGGCCAGCACCGTGGGGCCGGCGCAGATGGCGCAGGTGAGCCGGCCCGCGTCAAAAGCCTTTTTGATGGCCGTTAGGGCGGCGGGGGAGGCCTTCAGGTTCTCCACCCCGCGCAGGCCGCCGGGGACGATCATCGCCTCGCAGGAGGCCGGGTCGATGTCCGCCAGGGACACGTCGGCGGCGACGCGCAGGCCGTGGCTGGCGGTGACGGTCATGCCGGTGACGCCCACTAACTGTACGTCCATGCGGGCGCGGCGCAGGGCGTCGGCGGGGGAGACAGCCTCCACCTCCTCAAAACCGTCGGCCAGAAGAATATAGACCATAATCAACCGATCCTTTCCGATCCAATGAATCCAATCAATCAAAACGGGGCAGGCGGATCATTTTCCGCGCAGACGCTCCCCAATGACGCACAGCAGGAAGCGCGGGAGCTTCATCATGCGCCCCAGGCGCCTGGGTTCCTTTTTGAGCCGGTAGAGCCACTCCAGGTTCATCCTCTGCCAGCGCTCCGGGGCGCGCTCCACCACGCCGGCGTACACGTCCAGGGAGCCGCCCAGGCCCGCCATAAGCCGCACCTTCAGCTTATCGCGGTTTTCAAACATCCACTTCTCCTGCTTGGGCGCGCCCAGGCACACCAGCAGAAGATCGGGGGCGGCGGCGTTGACGGCGGCGATGACCGGTCCGTCGTCCTGAAAATACCCGTCGTGGACGCCGGCGATCCGCAGACCGGGGAACCGGGCGGAGAGCTTTTCGGCGGCCAGCTCCGCCACGCCCGGCTTGGCCCCCAGAAGAAAGACGCTCCGGTTGGAGGCGGCCATCCGCTCCATCATGTTGAGGGCGAAATCCGCGCCGGGGACGCGCTCCGGCAGGGGCCGGCCAAGTATTTTGGCGCCGTAGATGACGCCGATGCCGTCAGGCAGGACCAGTGAGGCGCCGGCCACGGCCTGGGCGGCCTGCGGGTCCTCCCGGCAGACCATCACCACCTCCGGGTTGGGCGTCACCACATAGTCCGGGGAGGCGGTGTCCAGCATCGCCAGGCCGCGCTCCACGGCCTCGGACATGGTCACGGCGTCAAACGCCACGCCCAGGACCTCCGTTCGCATAAAACCCCGCCTTTCCGTTTCTGTCTATTTTCTGTCTACCTATATAGTATTGCACCGGCGGTCAAATCCTTGCGATAGGCACAGCGGCCGCCTTTCGCGGCTGGCCCCCGACGGGCAAAAAGGCCTTTGAAGCGCCTATAAAGTCGGCGGGAGCGGCTGGCCGGTCCGAAACCGCGGGCATACTTATAAACTATATCATTTTACCACAAGAGCGGATTTTGTCAAGGCGGAAGAGGGAAAATTAAGGCGGCCTTAACAAGCCGGCCTATTCTGGGTGTTGTAAAACGGCGGGAAATCTGTTATACTGTTACCATCTATGTATCATCCTGTTGAGGGGAGGGAAACACATGGCGGCTCAATTTGTGCTGACCGAGGGCGGGGAGATCACCGTCTCCCGCGAGGCCACGGCCAGGCTCCTGTCCGCCGGAAGCGGCGACGCGGCCCTGCTGTATCTCTATATTCTCTCCCACGGCGGCCACTATGAGCCTGTGGACGCCGCCGGGGCCATCCACAGATCGCCTGAGCAGGTGGAGAACGCCATGGAGGTCCTGGAGCGCGTGGGCCTGGTGGCGGCGCGGACAAGCCCCGTCCCTTCGCCCAGGCTCCGGCCCGCCGACGAGCGGCCCCAGTACAGCTGGGAGGACATCGAGCGGGCCGCCGCCGTCGACGAGGTCTTTCACGGGCTGGTGTCCGAGGTCCAGGCGGCGCTGGGGAGCGTGCTCTCCTCCGAGGGCCTCCAGCAGCTTTTCAACATCTACGACAACCTGAAGCTGGAGCCGGCGGCCATCCTGATGCTGGTGAACTGGTGTACGGCCCGGTTTGAGGAGCGCTACGGGCCAGGCCGCCGCCCCTCCATGCGCTCCGTGGAGAAGGAAGCCTACATATGGGAGCGGGAGGGCGTGATCACCGTGGAGGCGGCGGAGGACTACATGAAGCGCCAGAGCCAGCTCCGCTCCGGCGAGCGGGAGACAGCCGCCGCCATTGGCCTTGCGGGCAGGAGCCTCTCCGCCACGGAGAAGCGCTATATCGACGCCTGGCTGGACATGGGCTTTACCACCGACGCCGTGGCCGTGGCCTACGACAGGACGGTGATCAAGACGGGCCGCCTCACCTGGCGGTATATGGACTCCATCCTGCGCTCCTGGCACGCCAAGGGCATCCACACGGCCCGTGAGGCCGAGGAGAAGGACGCGCCCCCCGCCCGTAAGGACCCGCCGCGCCGGCAGGGGAGCGGGCGTGAGGAGATCACAGCCGGCGAATATGAGCAGATGCGGGCCACACTGAGGATGCTGAAAGGGGAGGACGAAGAATGAGCCTGGACGGAAAGCTTCTGGCCAGGGCCAGAGACAGACTGGAGACCATCCGGCGGGAGAACGAGGCCGAGACACGCCGCCGCCGGGAGGAGGTCTACGCCCGAAACCCCCGGATACGCGCCATCGACCAAAAGCTCCGGGAGACCATGCTCTCCGCCATGGGCGCCGCCCTGGCCGGCGGAGACCCCACCGAGGCCCTGGCGGCGGTGCGGGAGGAGAACATCGACCTGCAGGAGCAGCGGGGGCTGGAGCTGACGCGCCTCGGCCTGCCCATGGACTACCTGGACGACCACTATTCCTGCCCGGACTGCCACGACACCGGCAGCCGGGGCACCGCCCTCTGCCACTGTCTGCTGGATATATACAGGGAGGAGCAGGCCAGGGACCTGTCCGCCCTGTTGAAGTTGGGGGAGGAGACCTTCGACAGCTTTGACCTGAGCTATTACCCCGACGCGGTGAATCCCGCCACGGGCATGTCCCCCCGACAGGTGATGGAGACGGCCTTTGAGACGTGCCTCCTCTACGCCAACAAGTTCTCCCCGGACGCCTCCCCCAACCTGTTCCTCTCCGGCGCGCCGGGGCTGGGGAAGACCTTCCTCTCCGCCTGCATCGCCAGGGAGGTGGCCGCCAAGGGGTACAGTGTGGTCTATGAGACGGCGGTGGAGGCCCTGTCGAAATATGAGGCCGAGCGCTTCGGCAGGGGGGACCCGGAGGCCCTGCGGGCCGATATACGGCGGCTGGAGACCTGCGACCTGCTGATTTTGGACGACCTGGGCACCGAGTACCCCACCGCGTTCACCGTCTCGGCCCTCTATACCCTTATCAACACGCGCCTTACGGGCCGCAAAAAGACCGTCATCAGCTCCAACCTGACGGTGCGGGACCTGGAGACCCGCTACAACCCCGCCATCATGTCCCGCCTCACCGGCGACTACAGCCTGGTGAAATTCGAGGGCGACGATATCCGCCGCCTGCGACGGGAACGCAGGTTTACAAAACCGGGGGACAGATAATCCGACAGTTTTCTCCCCTCCTCCCGTTATCCACCGGCGCCCCGTGTGGAAAAACCCCCGTTTACGGGGAGGTTTTGCACATTTTCCACAGAGTTATCCACAAAATTTATGTAAACAGGGGGATATTTCCAAGGGGTGACGGAGGTTACATAACCGCAGACGGGCGGGGAAAAAGGGGGCCGGACAGGTGAAAGTGACAAAACGGGGCGCGTCAAATCCCTTTGGGCGCGCGGCAGCCTGGCCGGTATAAAGGACTTGCATTTTGCGCCGGAACGGTGTAAAATGACGTGGCCGTGAATAGATTTGTCAGTGGGGACAGGCGGGAACGCCCGGCCCACTTTATTGAGAGGAACGATACCTTTGGCTGAATCCAAAAAAGCGAATTATCTCACCGGCGCGGCGATCCTGGCGGCCACGGTGGCCCTGACGAAGGTCATAGGCTTTGTCTACAAGATCCCCCTCTTCAACATCCTGGGCGACGCGGGGGCGGGCCACTTCAATGTGATGTACTACATCTACAACCTGCTGCTGACCATCTCCACGGCGGGGGTGCCCGTGGCGCTGTCCCGGCTCATTTCCGAGGCCAGGGCCTCCTCACGGCCCATGCAGGCGAAGCGCTATTACTCCGTGGGCATGATGGCCTTCGGCGCCATCGGCCTTGTGGGCTCGGTGGTGATGTTCGTCTTTGCCCCGCAGCTTGCCGGCCTTATGAAGGACGACCAGGTGGTGCTGGGCGTGCGGCTCCTGTCGCCGGCGGTGTTCTTCGCCTGCGTGGTCTCCGTCCTGCGGGGCTACGCCCAGGGCCACAACGACATGCGGCCCACGGCGGTGAGCCAGATCATGGAGGTGGTCTGCAAGCTGGTCTTTGGCCTGGCTATCGCCTGGTATCTGAAGGCCATGGGCTATCCCGTCAGCGTCATCGCCGCCGGGGCCATCGTGGGCGTCACCATCGGCCTTTTCCTGGCCATCCCCACCCTGCTGGTGATGCGCCGGCGCATCGCCCTGCGCACGCCCATGACCCTGAATCTGGACCGGCCCGACAGCGTGGGGGATACCCTGGGGCAGATATTGAAGGTGAGCATCCCCATCACCCTCAGCTCCTCGGTGCTGAACATCATCAATCTGGTGGATACCTCTCTTGTTCGGGGAAGATTGGCCTCCGGGGCCGGTTTTTCCCAGGAGGAAGTGGATATACTCTACGGTGTGTACTCCAAGGGCATGACGCTCTTCACCCTGCCCTCCTCCTTCATCACGCCCATTGCCGTGGCGGTGGTGCCCATCATCGCGGCGGCCCTGGTCACCAGGGAGCACGGCGAGGCCAGGGCCACCATGGAGTCCAGCATGAAGCTGACCAATCTGCTGGCCATGCCCGCGGCTGTGGGTCTGGCGGTGCTGTCCCAGCCTATCTTCAACGTGCTGTTCCCCGGCTCCAACGAGAACGGCCCCATGCTCCTGGCCATGCTGGGCGTCGCCTCCTATTTCGTCTGCACGTACCTGATCACCAACGGTATCCTGCAGGCCTCCGGCTTTGAGAAGCTGGCCCTGCTGGCCCTGCCGGTGGGGGGCGTGGTCAAGATCTGCGTCAACTACGTCCTGGTGGGGATGCCCGCCGTGAACATCGCCGGCGCGCCTATCGGGACGCTGTGCTGTTACGTGCTCATTACGGTGCTGAACATCCTCTTCATGACGGTGAAGCTGCCGGAGCGGCCCAACTACCTGAAGATCACCCTGCGGCCCCTCCTCTGCGCCCTCCTCATGGGCGCCGTGGCCTGGGCGGTGGAGGGGTTGGGGGAGAAATTCCTCATGCCCGTCCTGGGGACCGGACGGCTGGGAAGCGCCGTCTGCCTGGGATTGGCCATTGCGGCGGCCCTGCTGGTCTATGCGGTGCTGATCGTTTGCCTGAAGGCAGTGACCAAGGATGACATATTATTGCTCCCAAAAGGACAAAAAATAGCAAAAATGCTGAAATTACGGTGAGCGGACCGGATTTATTCATTTTTTACTTGCAGTTGAGGGAAAAGTATGATAGATTTTGTATACAAGTCGTCCTACAATGTGTCAGACCTGAGACAGATCGTGAAGATCCTCCGGGGGGAGGGCGGCTGCCCCTGGGACAGGGAGCAGACCCATGAGTCCATCCGGCGGGAGTTCATCGAGGAGGTCTACGAGGCCGTGGAGGCCATCGACGAGAAGGACTCCGAGCATCTGCGGGAGGAGCTGGGCGACGTCCTTTTGCAGGTGGTCTTTCACGCGGACATCGAGGAGGACGCCGGACGGTTCGACCTGGACGCTGTGGCGGACGGCGTATGCAAAAAGCTGATCCTGCGCCACCCCCATGTGTTCGGGGACGTCTCCGTGGCGGATTCCGCCGAGGTCCTGCGCAACTGGGACAAGATCAAGCGGGCCGAAAAGCACCGGGATACCCTGGCCGCCGACTTGGACAGCGTGGCCAAGAGCCTGCCGGCCCTCTGGCGGGCGGAGAAGATCCAGAAGAAGGCCATCAAGGCCGGAGCGCTGGAAAACGGGACGGAGGAGGCGCTGGAGAGCGCCGGAACGGCCCTGGAGACAGCCCGCCGCGCCCTGACCGAGGGGGACGGGGAGGAGAAGGCCCTGGGCGATCTCCTTTTTGCCTGCGTGCGGCTCACAAGGCTCCGCAAGCTGGATCCGGAGGCGCTTTTGAACGACGCCTCTGACCGGTTCATCGCGGAGACCGCCGGACGGGGACTTTAAAAAACCGATGTTCGATTTAAAGAGCCGCGTGCTCTTTAAGATATACCTTTCATTCCAAAAGGGAAAAAATGTACAGGAGGAAAAGAACAAAATGAACAAGACAGAACTCATCAGCGTCGTCGCTGAGAAGACCGGCCTTTCCAAGAAGGATTCCGACAAGGCCGTCAACGCCGTCCTTGATTCCGTCGTCGAGGCCCTGAAGGCCGGCGAGAAGGTCACCCTGGTCGGCTTTGGCGCTTTCGAGGTCAAGGAGCGCGCCGCCCGCGTGGGCCGCAACCCCCAGACCAAGGAGGAGATCAACATCCCCGCCACCCGTATCCCCCAGTTCAAGGCCGGCAAGGCACTCAAGGACACCATCGCCGAGTAATTCAAGCGCGATAACCAATAGCGGAGTTGGATAAGCGCACAGGCGCTTATCCGCTCCAGAGGAAGGCTTTGCCCCGGCCCGCCGGGGCAAAAACTCTTATATGGGAAGATAACGCCCCATTTTATTTTACATAATCAGGAAAGGAGAGGCGAGAATGCGGCTGGACAAGTATCTGAAGGTCTCCCGCCTCATCAAGCGCCGCACCGTGGCCGCCGAGGCCGCCGACGGGGGGCGGATCTCCGTCAACGGCGTCACCGCCAAGCCCTCCAAAGAGGTGAAGGTGGGGGACGTGATCGAGATGTCCTTCGGCGCCAGGAAGGTACGGGTGGAGGTCACCTCCGTCCGGGAGACCGTCCGGAAGGATGACGCGGCCTCCATGTACCGGGAGCTGGACGTCTGAGCTGCCGGGGGATTAAAAGGAAGTATGACCTTATGAAAAACTTCAAGTGGGATAAAAAGTATCTTTACTGGGGCGTGACGGCCTTCTGCGTGGTGGTGGCCAGCATCGCGTTTTTCTGGCTGCTGAACACATGGAACGGCGCCAGACACGGCATCGGCGTGGTGCTTTCGGCGCTGTCACCGGTGATCTACGGGTTTATCATTGCCTACCTCCTCAACAAGATACTGACTATATTTGAAAACCGCGTCTTTAAGAAGCTCTGCGCGCGGATGTTCCCCAAAGACCCCGTCAAGGCCCGGAAGGCGGCGCGGATCTTTGGCATCATCGTGACGCTCCTGCTGGCGCTGGGCTTTATCGCGGGGCTGTTCGCCATCGTTCTGCCGGAGATCACCGCCGGCGTGGTGACCATCGTCACCAATTCCAGCGGTTATCTGGAGAGCGCCATCTCCTGGCTGGAAAAGACCTTTGACGGCTACGCCCTGGAGCCCATGGTGGTGGAGTGGATCAACACCATCTCTGAAAAGGTGGTGGACTGGCTGCAAAACGAGGTGCTGCCCAACATCACCACGTTCCTGTCCAGCGTCACCGGCGGGGTCATTTCCGTCATCAGCACCATTGTGGACCTGGCCATGGGCCTGGTGATTTCCGTGTATGTAATGTATAACAAGGAGACCTTCGCCGCCCAGGCCAAGAAGATCATCTACTCCCTCTTCCGGGTAAAGACCGCCAACGTGATCATGGAGGAGCTGAACTCCGTCAACGACGCCTTTGGCAGTTACATCGTGGGGACGGTCATCGATTCGCTGATCGTGGGGATTTTGAACTACATCTTTATGGCCATTATGAGGATGCCCTATATGGCGCTGGTCTCCATCATTGTGGCGGTGACGAACCTGATCCCCATGTTCGGCCCCATTATCGGCGCGGTGCCCTCCACCCTGCTGATTTTGCTGGAGAACCCCACCCAGGCGCTGATCTTCGTGATCTTCACCGTGATCCTCCAGCAGATCGACGGCCAGATCCTCAAGCCCCGCATCCACTCCTCCCGCACGGGCCTGTCGGGCTTCTGGATCATGTTCGCCATCCTGTTCTTCGGTGGGCTGTTTGGCATCCTGGGCATGATCGTCGGCGTGCCCGTCACCACCGTTCTGTACAGCATGTTCCGGCGGCTCAACAACCGCCGTCTGCGGGGCCGCTCCCTGCCGGAGGACACCGCCTTTTACCAGGGCCTGGAGGCCATCGACCCGGAGACCCTGGCGCCCACCTACGCCGCCCCGGAGCCGGAGGAGCGGAGCTCCAGGGTGACCGGTATCCTCTCCAAACGGAAAAAGGGCGGCAAGTCCGCGCCGGCGGCGGAGGAGAAGGACGGCGCGGAGCCGGAAGAGGCCCGCGGCGCCCAGACGAAAGAGGAGACGAAAAAGTGACCGCCGCAAGGCTTTTTCCGTTCGGGACACGTCTTGACATTTCAGGGCGGGTATGATAAGATACATGAAAAAAAGTGACAAAAGCGTTGATGGAGACGGTGCGCCGCGGAAACCGCGTGACAGAGAGAGGGCCAGCTGCTGAGAGGCCCTTGACACGGGGCGGCGCAGTTCACTCCGAAGCTTCCCAGGGGAAAGGGTGATCCTCCGGTAGTCTGGGACGGCGGCCCCCGTTACAGGGCGTTCAAGTGTTGTCACTCCTTTGGCAAAAACACGGGTGGTACCGCGGAGCAAAGGCTTCGTCCCTGTTCGGGGCGGAGCTTTTTTATTTTTTATACTAATACTTGACTAAAATCTTTAATTCACGGCGGTCTTTTTTGCGCCATGCATCGTCAGACGGCTTGGCAATACACAAAGTATTCCCTGCGCCGTCTTCCTCGCCTGACACAAAAAATCCTCGCCGCTCGGTTAAATATTTTAATCAAATATTAGTATATGTGCCTTTATAAATGAAACCTGTTTAATAATTTTTCCTTATGAGGTGCTTTTATGGAATCAAAAATCAAAGACATGCGCGCGCAGGCGGCGGAGGCCATCGCCAGGGTGGGCTCCAAGGAGGAGCTGGACGCCTTCTGGCAGCAGTTCCTCAGCAAGAAGGGCCGCGTCCAGGAGCTGATGAAGTCCCTGGGCAGCGTCGCGCCGGAGGAACGTCCGGCCATGGGCAAGCTGATCAACGAGTTCAAGGCCCAGGTCACGGCTCTCTACGATGAGGCGGCGGCGAAGATCGCCCAGGCGGAGCTCGCCCGTCGCAACGTGTCCGAGCAGATCGACATCACCCTGCCGGCGAAATGCCGGGAGGAGGGGGCGCTCCACCCCATCACCCTCACGAAAAACCAGATGATCTCCGTCTTTTCCGGTATGGGCTTTGAGATTTACGAGGGGCCGGAGATCGAGGACGACGACCACAACTTCACCCGCCTGAACGTGGCGAAAAACCACCCGGCCAGGGACATGCAGGACACCTTTTACATCACCGAGGACATCCTGCTGCGCACCCAGACAAGCCCCGGCCAGATACGGGTCATGGACGCCCAGAAGCCGCCCATCAAGGTGCTGGTGCCGGGCCGCGTCTTCCGCTCCGACAGCGATGCCACCCATTCCCCCCAGTTCCACCAGATGGAGGGCCTGGTGGTGGACAGGCACATCACCCTCTGCGACCTGCAGGGGATGCTGGACGAGTTTGTGAAGAAGCTCTTCGGAGACGGCGTCAAGACGCGCCTGCGCCCCAGCTACTTCCCCTTTACGGAACCCAGCGTGGAGGTGGACGTCAGCTGCTTTGAGTGCGGTGGGCACGGCTGCGGCCTCTGCAAGGGCACCGGCTGGATCGAGATTTTGGGCGGCGGCATCGTCCACCGCAAGGTCCTGGAGAATTGCGGCATCGACTCCGGCGAATACTCCGGCCTGGCCTTCGGCATCGGCATCGAGCGTGTGGCCATGCTCAAATACGGCATCAACAACATCGGCCTTTTCTATGAGAACGATCTTCGTTTTCTCAGGCAGTTCAAACAGTAAGGGGGTTGACGGATATGAAAGTACCGTTCAGTTGGCTCAAGGAGTTCGTCGACATCGACATAACCGCCGCCCAGCTTGAGGAGAAGCTTTTCGGCTGCGGCTTTGAGGTGGAGGAGGTTATCGACACCGGCAAGGACATCTCCGGGGTTGTGGTGGGAAAAGTGGTGGAGTGCGAGGCCATCCCGGACACCCATCTGCACGTCTGCAAGGTGGACGCGGCGGGAGAGGCTCTCCTGCAGATCTGCTGCGGCGCGGACAACGTGCGCGCCGGCGGGGTCTATCCCGTGGCCCTTCAGGGCGCCACGGTGTATGAGACGGCGGCGGACCACGAGACGGTCCTGGGCGTGGCCACCATCAAAAAGGGAAAGATGCGGGGGTACGCCAGCGAGGGGATGCTGTGCTCCGGTACGGAGCTGGGCCTCAACGAGGACCTCTACCCCGGCGCGGGCTACTGCGGCCTGCTGGAGCTGCCGGAGGACGCCCCCCTGGGCGCGGATGTGAAGCCTCTGGTGGGCCTGGACGAGGTGGTCTTTGATATCTCCATCACCTCCAACCGAGCCGACTGCCAGTCGATCCTGGGCATCGCCCGCGAGGTGGCGGCCATTCTGGATAAGCCCCTCAAAATGCCGGCCACGGACTACACCCAGACGGACGTGACCTATCCGGGCCTGGACATCACCGTGGAGGCCCCCGACCTGTGCCCCCGGTATCTGGGCCACTGGGTACGGAACATCACCCCCGGCGTCTCTCCGGCCTGGATGCGCCGCCATCTGGCGCTGTGCGGCCTGAGAAGCATCAGCAACATCGTGGATATCACGAACTATGTGATGCTGGAGATCGGCCAGCCCATGCACGCCTTTGACATGGACACCCTGGAGAGCCACCGGATCATCGTGCGCAGGGCGGCGGAGGGCGAGACCATCACCACCCTGGACGGCAAGACGTTCAGGCTCAATACGCAGAACCTGGTCATCTGCGACGGCCACAAGCCCGTGGCCCTGGCGGGCATCATGGGCGGCCTCAACAGCGAGATCACGGAGAATACCCGCCAGCTGCTCTTTGAATCGGCCAAATTCACCCGCGACAACGTCCGCCGGACGGCCCGCAGTCTGGGCCAGAACACCGACGCCTCCGCCCACTATGAGAAGGGCATCTCCGAGTACACCTGTGAGCTGGGGATGGCCAGGGCCCTGCACCTTATCCAGGAGCTGGACTGCGGCGAGATCACGTCCAGTGAGTTTGACCGCGGCGCCGGCGCCCCCAGGGAGGGCAAGCGTTTCACCGCTACCGTCTCCGGCATCAACGATATTTTGGGCATCCAGGTCCCGGCGGACACCGTGGTGGACATCCTGCGCCGCCTGGACTTCCGGGTGGAGCGGGACGGCGACACGCTGGACGTGACCGCGCCCCGCTGGCGGGAGGACATCGAGATCGGCGAGCCGGACCTGGCCGAGGAGGTCATCCGGGAGTACGGCTATGAGCATATCGTCCCCACCTTCCTGAAGGACGCCGCCGTCACCAACGGCGGCCTGACCGCGGAGCAGGAGCGGGTCAACAAGCTCAAGCGGGTCATGTGCGCCCAGGGCTTCTATGAGACCTCCACCCTGGCCTTCTACGCCGACGCGGACCTGGACGGCCTGCGCCTGCCGGAGGACGCCCCGGAACGGAACGCCATCAAGATCATGAACCCCATTTCGGTGAACCTGACCACCATGCGCACCACGCTGGCGCCCTCCATGCTGAGGACCGTGGTGGAAAACCTCAAGCGGGGCAACAGCGCCGGACGGATCTTTGAGTTCGGCAGCATCTACGTCCCCAAGGCTTTGCCGGTGACGGAGCTGCCCCTTGAGGTCCCCCATCTGGGCTTCGCGCTCTTTGGCGATAACGAGGACTTCTTCACCGCCAAGGGGGCCGTAGAGGCCCTGGGAGCGGCCTTCCACGTGAAATTCGACTATGAGCGGGCCGCGGATGTGAGCTGGCTCCACCCCGGCGTCTCCGCCCGCATCATGGTGGGGAACACGCCGGTGGGCGTGTTCGGCAAGCTCTCCAACGAGATCGGCCCCACCCTGGACCTGCCCAAGGACAGCAAGGGCGGCGGCAGTATCTATCTGGGCGAGATCGATTACGCGGCCCTCTCCGAACTGTTCCCGTCGGCGCTGCGCTACGAGCCCATCTCCGATTTTCCGGATGTGGACAGGGACCTGTCCCTGGTGGTGGATGAGAACGTCACCTGCGGCCAGCTTGTCTCCGTGATCCGCGGCAGGCGCAAGGCCGTCAAGTCCGTGGAGCTTTTCGACGTCTACCGCGGCAAGCAGGTGGGCGAGGGCAAAAAGAGCATGAGCTTCAAGATCGTCTTTACCCCCTCGGACAAGGCCCTGGAGCCAAAGGAGCTGGATCACTTCATCAAGGGCATCCTCTTTGACCTGAAGGCCAAGCTGAACGCGGACATCCGCTGACACCGCGCATGTCGCCGGAAAAAGAGTAAAGGGAGGTTTGTCAGTACGCCGATGTATATTCAATACACCATGCCCCTCCGGTTCTCAGAGGCGGATTTCACCGCCGCGGGGGCGGTGCGGGCCTCCCGCATCCTCCACGCCTTTCAGGACATCGCCAAGGCCCACGCCTCCTCGGCGGGGCTGGGGTTTGAGGAGCTTATCGCCAGAAACCTCATCTGGGTCATCGCAAAATACCGCTTTCGGGTCAACGAAAGGCTGGAGCCGAAGACGGAATACACCCTACTCAGCTACCCCCGACGCACCGGATCGCTGATCTATGACCGCGACTTCCACATCCTCTCCCCCACGGGGGAGGAGACGGTCACCGGCACCAGCCAGTGGTGCATCGTCAACGCCGTCACCCGCCACGTGGAGCAGACGGACCTGGATTTCGCGGGCGTTTACAACCCGGAGCCGGCCATGCCGGAGGGCATCGGGCGTATCCGGCCCAAGGAGCTGACGCCGGCGGGGCGCCACACGGTCACCGGAGAGGACCTGGACGAGAACGACCACACCAACAACTGCCGCTATGCCGATATGGCGCTGGACGTCCTCGGCATCGAGTCGGTGCGGGAGCTGACCATGAACTTCGCCTCCGAGACGCGGCTGGGGGACGAGATAGAGCTGTACACGGGCCCCGGCGGCATCGCGGCGGGCAAGCATAACGGCGAACTGGTTTTTGCCGCGAAGGCGGAGTAAAACTGCCGGACGGTGGGCGTCCGGCCCCGCTATGGTTTGGAGTATATCACAGAATTGCTCGTTTGTCAAGTAAAAATATAATAAAAATAATTAATTTTTTGTAAACAAACAGACCATACGAGTGTTGAGCCGTAAAAAACAGGGGGACCGACCTGAACGCCGCGCGTGAGCGGTCAGGGCGGTCCCCCGATTTTCTTTTGGCCATTAATACTTTCTTAAACGTTTTTCGGATTTTTTCTTAACCGCGCCTCTGGTATGATGAATCCATCAAAAAAAGGGAGGCGCGGTCATGTCACTGTTGCGCACGGTCAACGCCGTTTTGTCGATCCTCTTTTTCACCTGCTATTTTTACCAGCTTGTCTATCTGTTGATCCCGCTGATCCGGCGGGACAGGCCCCACACGCCGGAGGTCCTCCACCGGTACGCGGTGCTGATCGCCGCCCGCAACGAGGAGGCGGTCATCGGGAACCTGATCGAGTCCGTCAAACATCAGGACTATCCGGAGGAGCTGGTCAGCGTCTTTGTGGCGGCGGACAACTGCACCGACGCCACCGCCGAGGCCGCCCGACGGGCCGGCGCCACGGTGTATGAGCGGTTCGACAAGGTGCATGTGGGGAAGGGCTACGCCCTGGATTTCCTGCTGCGGCAGATCAGGCGGGAGCGGGGAGACGTGTTTGACGGGTATTTCGTCTTTGACGCGGACAACCTGCTGACGCCGGGGTACATCACCGCCATGAACCGGCAGTTTGGCGACGGGCACAGGATCGTCACCAGCTACCGCAACTCCAAGAATTTCGGCGACAACTGGATCAGCGCCGGGTACGCCCTGTGGTTTTTACGGGACGCGGAGTATCTCAACCACGCCCGTGCCCTCATCGGCTCCAGCGCCGTGGTGTCCGGGACGGGCTTTTTGGTGGGACGGGAGATCCTTGACCGGAACGGCGGCTGGCCCTTCCACACCCTGACGGAGGACACGGAGTTCACGGCGGACTGCATGATCCGAGGGGACAGGATCGGCTACGCGCATGACGCGGAGCTTTTCGACGAGCAGCCGGTCAAATTCAGCCAGTCCTGGCGGCAGAGGATGCGCTGGTCCAGGGGCTTTTTGCAGGTGTTCCGCCTGTACGGCGGGCGGCTTCTCTCAGGCGCGGCCCACGGCAGTTTTTCCTGCTTCGACATGGTGATGTCCATTATGCCGGCCATCGTCCTGGCGACCCTGGGGATACTCATCAACGGGGCCGTGTCGGTGCTGACGCTGCTGTCCGGCGGCACACTGCTGGAGGTGCTCCTCCCGGCGGCGCGCTCCTTTGCCGGGACGTATCTTTTCATGCTGTTCCTGGGCGCCCTGACCACCGCCAAGGAGTGGCGCCATATCCATACCACGGCGGCCAAAAAACTGCTGTACACCATGACCTTCCCGGTCTTTATGATGACCTACATCCCCATCTCCATCTGCGCCCTGTTCCGGAAGGTGGAGTGGAAGCCCATCGAGCATAAGGTCAACGTGTCCATCAAGGACCTGGTCTGATAGGAATTTTCAATGGATATTAGGATGAAAGGAGTATCGATCCATGAAAAACCGCGCGCTCCAGTCCGCCGTCCTGTTTCTCCTGGCGGCAGTCGTCATCTACTTTGCCCTGAGCGTCTTGGTGCCGGGCTGGCATCTGAAGCTCTCGGCCTCCCCCATGACGGTGCTGTTTGAAAATCTCAAGCATATGGTCTTTTTAAAGCTCCTCATCACCCTCCCTCTGTCCACCCTTATCACCGCCCTGCCGATCCTGGCGGAGAAGGTGGAGAAGGGCGGGAAAGAGTAAGTGGGGCAAAAAGGTTGTCCGCCTTCCAGGCGGACGGGGGATTACTTTCTCCTCTTTTGTCTCGTCAAAAGAGGAGAAAGTAACAAAGAGGAGAAAAACGAGTCAAGGGGGATTCCGATTTTCCCCCTTGACAATCCCCTTTTAAAAACGGCCAGAGGGGGGCTTGCGAGCCCCCCATCTGGATTCCCCCCAGGGAGCGCCCGCGGGAAGGCATCCCGTAGGGATGGGGCCCCCGCCGAACGATAGTTCGGTGGGGAGAGGAAGAGCCAAGCCCGCGCCTGAGCCCTGGCGTTTACGCCGGGGCGAGGTTAAGCGGCTTGTGCGATGACGAGTAGGGGCCAGACCCGCTCGGCCCGCCGCACGGCGGCGGAAGATTGAATCAGAAGGGGAACCCTGACGGTTCCCCTTCCAATCCCTTCCCTCCGAATATCTGAAAATCTGTTTAAGAAACCGTAGGGGCGGGTTCAATGTCAAGAGCAACATAGGTAACACATCGGGAAGGGACATGGGTTACAGTCTGCGGATGG
>CANQTW010000018.1 GCA_947626845.1 uncultured Oscillospiraceae bacterium
CGCCGCCCTGCTCCGGGCAGAGCTTTCCAAAGAGCAGGAAGCCACGGTGAACGCCGAGAAGTTTATGGGCATCGTGAGGAAGCACACCAGCTTCGAGGAACTCACCCCCACCCTCTTGCGGGAGTTTGTGGAGAAGATCGTCGTGCATGAGTGCAGCTACGACGAGAACAAAAACCGCAGGCAGGAAATTGAAATCTATTATTCTTTTGTCGGCAAGGTGGACTTGCCCGAATGACCGCCCGACCTGTCCGGCGCTGGGGAACGCCGGACGGGAACGGCAAAATTTTTTACACTTCTATTGCTTCTTTATCTCACACAAGCTAAGGGCCAAGTCTTATATCAGGCGCGTACATTTTTAAACAGAAGCTTTCGGGCGGTGGTTCAATGACGGACGTTTTGCGGAGTATTGGCCCTACCGAAAAATAGCACCGCAATCGTAATTGCGGCGCTCGTGACTTATTCTTTATTTTTGGGGCTGCGTGAGGGCTCTATTCCCTCGAAAAAATCTTCATAGCTGACATTGAATACTGTCTTTAAACCAACAAGATCGCTAACGTATATATTTCCTCTGCCCATCTCGATCAACGAATAGGTGCTGCGGCTGATTGGAGAGCCGAGGACCTGCAAACGAGCTATGGTCTGCTCCTGCGTAAGCCCGCAGGCAAGCCGAATCCTTTTGATGTTTTCGCCCAGCTTTTTGTTTCCAAGAACCTTTTCCATAGCGACCTCCAGAACCTCATTGCTAAAATAATTTTAGCAATGTTTCTGTTATCGCTTGCTTATAGGCGTAAGCAGATGATATAATAAGATGCACGGAAAAAATACAGAATGGGATTGTTCCGCGATATTAAATTGCAAATGAAGGCGATTTTATGAAAAGAGAAAACGCGATCATGTACGAGATGTGTCCCAGGCAGAATTCTTTTATGGGATTTGCCAGACAAACTGCGTCTGGCAAAAATAACAGAACGCAGACATTATGTTTTCCCGTCCTGCCGGTTTTATTCGCTGTGCTTTTTCTCATCGTCAGTCTGACAGGGTGCGCTTCTTCAGATGCTCCATGTGACAGTAAGGTTACGGAGAACACGTCGAGTACGGATTGTCCGCTGTGTGGGGACAACGAGGAGAACTCATATCAATCGCTTTGGGGTCAGGATAATATTGCGCTTGTAAGCTTGAGCTCCTTTGACATACAGCTCATTGGGATAAACCAGTTTGACGCGGAGGGCAAACTGCGCGAGGAATACGACGGGGTCGTATCCTTTGCGGGCGGTGAAGGTAAGGATGGCGGATTTTCCGCGCATCTTTTGGTGAATTACGGTAGAGGCTATGCCACCGGCACGGTTGAACTCAACAACGACGCCGCTTTCGATTATGAAAAGGTGTCATCCAGCTTATGCGCGGACTGCTTTAAGAAGCTGGAGTTTTATCGCGCCGAGAATTGCGTTGGGGTGGCCGCAATTGATCTTCAGGCAAGGGAGCTTCGCGTGTTTGAGAAGGATTACAAGGGATTTGGGCTTGGAGACTTCTACCTTGACTTTAACTTTGAACAAGGCTCGGACGGGGAGGATGAGATGAACCTGCTGATAGTATATTGTCCCGTGCGCTATGAAAAATGAGGGAGATTTGAGACGAAAAACGTCCAGCAAGGCAACGGTGCTGGACGTTTCATTCAATTAGTCTGTATTGATGCCAGTAGGGGCGGGTTCTAAACCCGCCCGTGAATCAAATACGCGGCGGAGCCGCAACCGTTTTGGGGTGGGCGATGCGGAAATTCGGTGGGCCGCGGAGCGGCGGCGGTCAGTCATCGAAGATGCTGTCCACCCGGTAGGTGCGGATATTGCGGAAGAGGCCGCCGTAGGGGGCGTGGTAGCGGGTCCGGACGGGCTCGCTGTCGGACAGCTCTCCCAGCTGGGCGGCGGAGGCGTAAAACTCGTCGTGGATCAGCACATGGTCCAAAAGGGTGACGCCCAGGCCCCGCAGTGTCTCATACATACGCTCCACCCGCGCCAGCTCGCCGTCCGTCAGCGCCGGAAAAGGCTCCTTTGTCCCGGCGGCGATGATCACCGTGCGGCCTCCCTCGCTCAAGGCCATGCGCAGGATCTGCTCCGCCCTGTCGCTCTCCGCGCCGGAAAGCATGAGACAGCCCAGGGGGCGCAGGTCCATGTCCAGGTCGATGGCGTATTCGGCGTCCTCCCCGGCAAAGAGGAGGCGGGAGCGGATATAGTCCTTCACCCGCGCGGGGCTGTTCAGGACGGCGTCCTTTTGGCGCTGTTCCTCCGAGCGCCGGGAGGTCTCCCCCACCAGCGCCAGCAGCAGGGCGGTATTCTCCCCCACGCCGGGGAAGGCCGTCAGCGCCTCCGCCGGCATTCCCATAAGACCGCCCAGGCCGCCGGCGCTCTTTAAAAGCTCCCTGGCCAGAGGCTGTACGTCCCGCCGGGGCAGGGCGTAACACAGCAGCAGCTCCAGAAGGGCAAGGTCGTCGCAGTCCTCCCGTTTTCCCGCGGCGAAGCGGGCGCGCAGGCGCTTGCGGTGTCCGTCATGTTCTCCCACGCGCTCACCCCCTCTCCCCACGCGGACAGTAGCGGGCGCGCAGCGGCTCGTTCCCGTCGTTGAAGAAGCCGTTGGCCGCCAGGGAGACGAAGCTGTCCCCCGCCACGATGATGTGATCCAGCAGGATCAGATTGGCCCGTTGGAAGGAGCGGGCCATGGATTCGGTCACCAGCAAATCCTCCCGCGAGGGCTGGGGGTCGCCGGTCAGGTGGTTGTGGGCCAGGATCACGGCGGCGGCATCGGCCTGGATGATGCGTCCGGCGATGTCGTAGGCGTCCGCCTCCGTGGCGAAAACGTCGCCGCTGGCCGCCGCGTCACAGCGCACCACGCGCAATTCCCGGTCAAGGCAGGCCGCCACGGTCACCTCCCGCGAGAGGCCCCGAAGCTTGGCGGCCAAAAACCGCCCCGCCGCCTTGGGGTCCGTAAGCCGGCGGGCCCGCTCCCGCTCCTCACTGCCCCGACGGCAGATACGGGCCGTCAGGCTCAGAAACAGCGCGGAGGCGTCATCCATGCCCTTCACGCTTTTCAATTCCGCCATAGAGGCGCCGGTCAGCTTCTCAAAGCCGCCCAGATGGACGTGGAGGCGCCAGGCGAGCCGACGGGTCTCCTCCGGGTCCCGCCTGCCGGGGCAAAAGGTCAGCAGGGCCTCGTAGACCTCCTCGTCCCGAAACCGAGAAAGGCCCAGCCTCATCGCCCTTTTCGCAAGCTCCGCCCGCTCCTCATGAATCTCCCCCAAAGCGCTTCGCCTCCTTTAAAATGCCTGAAAATAACGAAAACCGAACCGCGCCGCATGACCGCGAAGCGGGTCCCGCCCTCGGCGGCGACTGTAAACACAGCGATAGCCCCGTGACCGTCCAACGCGACCACGGGGCTATGCTACTGCTTCGGTTATCAAGTTTGAAATGCTCCTTTTCGTTGTCCCTTTGACTCTCACACTCTGTCACTCAGTCCGACTCAGCCAAATACTTCGCGGGAACCTCCGCTATCGGTGCTGTGGTCTGCGCTTGGGTTGGGGGCTTCAGGGAACTTCTTGATTCATTCCGCCTTGATGGCAGCTTCGGCGGAGCTCACTGCACTGTACATTGGACTCCCCTCCTTTGCTGTGTCTACAATATAACATATTGCCTAAATATCGTCAAGCCCTGATTTGAAATTTTGGCGTTTTGACGTTGAAAAACTGACTGTCAATTTTAACCGCCCCTGGGGTGGTTCTGAAAAGCGTGAAAAATCCCCGTTTTTACAGGCAAAACGGGGATTTTTGTTCGGATTGTTTGTTTAGGGCGGCCTTGACGGCGCCCATAAAATGATCAACGGGGAGGGATTTGGCCGGTCCGGCCCTCTTTTACGAGACGGTAAAGGAGCAGGCGGCGGTGTCGGAGCCGTCGGAGAGGGTCAGGAGGCCGCCGGAGAGGGTGAGATACTTCCCCGGCTGGGCCACGGACTCGAAGCTGACGCCCTCCCCCGAAAGGCCAACAAAGGTTTTGAAGGTCTGGTTTTCGGCCTGATTGCCGTCCCAATCCTGGGAGAGCACCACCTTGTCCCCGGAGACGGTGACAAAGAGGCCGGCCTTGTTCTGGGACACGATGGACACGGCGTACTTGTCCTCCTTGTCCGCCTTGCCCTGGACGATCACCCACTGGCCGTCCAGCTCCTGGGCGTTCTGTAGGCCGCTGCCCAGGGTCACGTTCTTATAGGGGTAGTCGCTGTCCACGGCGGAGTTGTTGAACTGGGCGTGCTGGAGGACCTCGCCGTTCCCGGCGGTCAGAGTGGAGACGGCGCCGAAGGGGCCGGCGGCGGTCTCCTCCAACTTCACCACCCGTCCGTCCTCGTCGAACTTCAGCTCCTCGATGCAGGCCACGCGCCTGAAGCCGCTGCCGCGGGGCAGGGAGCCGTTGTGATAGATGAACCAGGTCTTGCCCAGGAAGTCAAAGACGGCCATGTGGTTGGTGTTGGAGGTGGCGGAGGGGAGCATGATCTGCTCGCCGCCGGGGAGACCCAGCTCCTCCACCTCGTCAAAGTCATCGTCCACGTAGAACTGGCCCTCCATGAGGCTCACGGCGGTGGCGTAGGCCATCCGCTCCCGCCAGCCCAGGGCGTAGAAGAGGTAGTAGGGGCCGGTGGGGTTCCCGTTTTCGTCCTGGCGGCGGTAGAGCCAGGGGGCCTCGGTGAAGGCCTGGGGGGTTTTCAGGCTCTTCACATCGGCGCCGAAGGTGACCTGACCGTCGCCGTTGTAGTCCTTGACGGAGATCATGTCCTCGTTGAGCTCGCAGATGTAGAGCTTATTGTTGCCCCAGCAGAGATACCGGTGCTCCACGCCGTCCTCCCCCGTCTCGATCCAGACGGTGGGGTCGATGTCGTTGAAGTTGGAGGTCTCGTCGCTGGTAAAGGAGCCCTTGACCAAGGGCGCGCCGATGTCGGTGAAGGGGCCGGTGGGCGACTGGGACACGGCCACGCCGATGGACTGCCGGCCCCCGTCGGTCTTGTCCCAGGAGCAGAAGTAGAGGTAATACATGTCCTTGCCGGTGGCGGGATCGGTATGACGGGCGCACTGGGCGGCCCAGGCGGCGTCGTTGGCGGCCCAGGAAACGTCCTTCATGCTGAGCACCACGCCCTGGTAGGACCAGCTTTTCAGGTCCTTCGTGGAATAGCACAGGTATTCGGGGATGTTGTACGCCTCGTTCATGGCGACGTCGTGGCCGACGTAGAGGTAGAGGGTGTCCCCCACCACCAGGGTGGAGGGGTCGCCGCCGTAGGTGAGCTGGCCGTCCCCGTCAAAGCCCCCTATGGGATTGCCGGCGCTTTTGGGAAGCTCCAGCGGCTCCGGCGCTTTCTTTCCACAGCCGGTAAGAACAGCCGGCAGCAGCGCCGCCGTCAGGATCATGGTGAGCAGTTTTTTCATGGTTTGCGCCCCTTTCGGTGATTTCCGGAAAATACTTATTCTTCATTATACCGTTTTTTTCGCGGGTGTCAAGGCTTGGGAAAGGGCGGCGGAGAAAAGCTTCTTATATGTCTATTCACACCGCGTTCACAAAAAATGCGGACCGTTCCGGTATACTGTAGGCAAGCAAAAGGAAGGGGGATTCGGATTGAAAACGATCCTCATTGTGGAGGACGACGTGTCCATCGGCGATCTTTTGGCGGAGGCGCTGGAGCGGGAGGGCTTTCGCGCCGCGCGGGCGTGGTCCGGGACGGAGGCGCTGATGGTGCTGGACCGGATGAGGCCGGACCTGGTACTGCTGGACCTGACGCTCCCCGGCCTTTCCGGCGAGGCGCTTCTGCCCCGTCTTTCGGGTATCCCCGTCATCGTGGTCAGCGCCAAGGTGGACACGGACAGCAAGGTGGACATGCTGCTCTCCGGCGCGGCGGACTATGTGACAAAGCCCTTTGAGATCAGGGAGCTTATGGCCCGAATCAAGCTCCGGCTCCGGGAGGCCCCCGCCTGCCCGGCCCTTTTGGAGCGCGGCGGGATCGTCCTGGACGTTCAAAACCGCCGCGTCACCGTGGACGGCGCGGAGGTCCATCTCACTCGCACCGAGTACGCCATTTTAAAGCTCCTGATGCGCTCGCCGGGGACGGTGGTCACCAAGTCCCGCATCCTGGACAGCATCGGCCCGGACACCCCCGACTGTACGGAAAGCTCCCTCAAGACCCATTTGAGCCATCTGCGGGCCAAGCTCCCTCCCGGCGCTGTGGAGGCGGTGTGGGGTATCGGGTATATCCTGAAATAAATCTCAACCGATTCTCAACGGTTCTCTTAACCGTTTTCTCAACTCCGATGTGATATGCTCATGTCATCACATAAAGGAGGTCGATACACTTGGAACTTGTGCTTGAAACAAATTTCCTCACAAAAACCTACGGACAATCCAAGGCGCTGGACTGCCTCACCATGCGGGTGCCACGGGGGGCCATCTACGGCTTTGTGGGCAAAAACGGGGCGGGAAAGACCACCCTCATCCGGGTGATCTGCGGCCTGCAGACGCCCACCTCCGGCGAATACGCCATCTACGGCGTGGACAGCCGGGACCGGAAGATCGCCAAGTCCCGCCGGCGGATGGGGGCGGTGGTGGAGACCCCGTCCATCTACCTGGATATGTCCGCCGCGGACAATCTGAAACAGCAGTACCGCGTCCTGGGCCTGCCCGACTTCACCGGCGTGACGGAGCTGTTGGCGCTGGTGGGACTGGGGGACACGGGCGGGAAAAAGGCCCGCAGCTTCTCCTTGGGCATGAAACAGCGGCTGGGCATCGCCGTGGCTCTCTGCGGGGACCCGGATTTTCTGGTGCTGGACGAGCCTATCAATGGCCTGGACCCCCAGGGCATCATTGAAATGCGGGAGCTTATTTTAAAGCTCAACCGGGAGAGGGGCATCACGGTGCTCATCTCCAGCCACATCCTGGACGAGCTTTCCAAGCTCGCCACCCACTACGGCTTCATCGACCACGGGCATATGGTGCGGGAGATGAGCGCGGAGGAACTGGAGGCCGCCGCCCGAAAGTGTATGCGCGTCACGGTATCCGACACGGCGGCCCTGGCGGTGGTGCTGGACGGCATGGGGGCGGAGTATAAGATCATGTCCGAGAACAAGGCCGACGTATACGCCAAGCTGAACGTGACGGAGCTGACCCTGGCCCTCCACGAAAAGGGCTGTGAGGTGCGCTCCATCGAGGAGCGGGACGAGAGCCTGGAGAGCTTCTACCTGAGCCTGGTGGGAGGTGAGCGGGATGCGTAAGCTTTTATCCGCCGGACTGGTGCGGCTTTGGCGCAACAAAATTTTTTGGCTTTCCTGCGCCGTGATGGCGGGGCTGGAGACCTTCTATATCATCTCCGCCTGGTGCGATGGGCGGGAAACGGGCCTTTATTCCGGCCTTGACCGCATCTACTTTCTTTTTTCTGCCGTCGTTGGGTTTTTATCCGCTCTTACATGCGCTTTTTCTATTGGCCCTGAGTACAGCGACGGAACGCTTCGCAACAAGCTCATTTCAGGCCATACGCGCCAAAGTGTTTATCTTACGAGCCTCCTGCTCACAGCCCTCGCCTCGGTCATAATCTGTCTTTTTGCCATTGTTCCCGCTCTGGCGTTGGGGCTTCCGCTGTTGGGAAGCTTCCGGATGGGAACCCTCCACGCGGCGGTTTGCACCGTCGGTATTCTGGCCCTGTCCCTGGCATTTTCCTCCATCTTCACAATGCTGACCATGCTCATCGACAGCCGGACGGCGTCCTCCGTGTGGGCGCTGGTGCTGGCGCTGCTCTTTCTGGTGGCGGGCAGTTATGTATACAATCGCCTGGACGCCCCGCCCACCCTGCAGGGCTACGAGCTTTCCGTAAACGGGGAGCTGGTGGAAACCGAGCCTACGCCAAACCCCGCCTACCTTTCCGAGGGTCCCATCCGAAAGGTATACGAATGTTTAGACATCTTCCTCCCCGGCAGCCAGAGTATCCACTACTGTGACCTGAACGCTGACCACGTGGGCGCTATGATCGCCTGTGACGGAGTTCTCATCCTTCTGACCACCGCCGCGGGGCTGGCGCTGTTCCGGCGGAAGGACATAAAATAATGTAAGGATGTGACGGCCCATGCTCCCCTGGCTGCTCTCTTTGGCGCTGCTCGTGATCGTGGTCGCTCTCTGGGTGAAGACGCGGCTCCTGCGGAGGGCCTTCGACGAGATCGCGGAGGGCCTGGAGGAGCGGCTGGGCGAGGACACCAACACCCTGCTGTCCCTCTCCACCCAGGACCCCCACGCGAGAGGTCTGGCCTCCGCCCTCAACCGGCAGCTCCGGCTGCTCCGGGCTGAGCGGCGGCGGTATCAGAACGGGGACCGGGAGCTGAGAGAGACGGTGGCGGGCGTCTCCCACGACCTCCGCACGCCGCTGACGGCCATTTTGGGGTATCTGGAGCTTTTGGAGCGGGAGGAGCTTTCGGACAACGCGCGGCGGTACGCCGCCGTGATCGCCGCGCGGGCCGCGTTTATGAGGGACCTGACCGACGAGCTTTTCACCTACTCCCTGGCCCGCTCCCCGGACAGGCCGCAGGAGGCCGCGGCGGTGACGGTCAACGCCGTTTTGGAGGAAAGCCTCGCCGCCTTTTACACCCAGCTGACCGCCAGGGGCATCACGCCGGAGGTGTCCATGCCGGACACGCCCGTCATACGGAACACCGACCCCGCGGCCCTGGAGAGAATCTTTCAGAACCTGCTCTCCAACGCCGTGAAATACTCCCAGGGCGATCTGGAGCTGGTCCTCTCCCCCGCCGGCGCAGTCACCTTCTCCAACCGCGCTCCGGCTATGACGGAGCTGGAGCTTTCGCGCCTCTTTGACCGCTTTACCACCGTCCGCACCGCCCGCCGATCCACGGGGCTTGGCCTTGCCACCACCAAAGCGCTGTGCGGCTCCATCGGGGCGGCGCTTGACGCGAAATACGAGGAGGGGCGGCTGTCGGTGACGGTGACCATGCCCCCTCCGTGACGCGCGCTGGGGCTTTTTCTCTTTCCCTCTTGATTTATGCCGTTTCATACGCTATAATCATAAAGGCCCCGGCCACCGGGGGGCCTAAAATATTGCGCCGCATCCCCCATCCCCCGCCCGACAGAACGGGGCGCAAGGGAGCGACAGCAGGAGGTAATGTAAAATGAATAGCGAAAACTCTGTCAAGACCAGGAAACTGGTGATTTTAGCCGTCCTCACCGCCGTCATCGTGGTGCTCCAGGTGATCACCCAGTTCATCAAGCCCGGCTTCTTCCCCATCACCCTGTCCCTGACGCCCATCATCGTGGGTGCGGCGCTGTGCGGGGCCGGCGCGGGCGCGTTCCTGGGCTTTGTGTTCAGCGTGATGGTGCTCTTGGACCCCGCCACCGGCGCGTTCCTGGCCGTCTCCATCCCCGGCACGGTCATCACCGTCATCCTGAAGGGCACGCTGGCCGGCTTCGTCTCCGGGCTTGTGTACAGGCTCCTGGAGAAGAAAAACGAGTACGTGGCGGCCGTCGGCGCCGGCATCGTCAGTCCCCTGGTGAACACCGGCATCTTCTTTATCGGATGCCTCGTTTTCTTCGCCGACTACTGCGTTCAGGTGGGCGAGAGCGTCGGCCTTTCGGGCAGCGTCTTCTACATGATCGCCACCGTGTTTATCGGGGCCAACTTCTTTATCGAGCTGGCCGTCAACGTGGTCCTCTCCGGCGTGATCGTCATGCTGGTGAAGAACGGGCGGAAGATCTTAAAGCTGGCTAAATGAGTTTGGGGGGCGTAAATATGCTTCTGGCTGTGGATATCGGCAACACCCACATCTGCCTTGGTTGTATGCGGGGCCTTGAGATCGTCCGCATGGTGCGGCTCACCACCAACAAGCTGAAAACCGATTTTGAATACGCCGCGGACATCCGGCATTTCCTGGATTTTTTCGGGCTGGACGACAGGGAGCTTGACGGGGCCATCGTTTCCTCCGTGGTGCCGCCGCTGACCAACGCCTTCTCCGGCGCTGTGAAGCTGGCCACGGGCGTGACCCCCATGATCCTGGGGAAGGGCGTCAGGACCGGCGTCAACATCCTGATTGATGACCCGGCCCAGACAGGCGCCGATCTGGTGGCCGCCGCCGCCGGAGCGCTGAAGCTCTACGCCCCGCCCCTCATCATCATCGACATGGGCACCGCCACCACCATTTCCGTCCTCAACAAACAGGGCTCCTTCATCGGCGGCACCATCGCCCCCGGCGTGGCCTTGGGGCTGGCGGCGCTCAGCTCCGGCACCAGCCAACTGCCCAACATCTCCCTGGAGGCCCCGACCAAGGTCATCGGCACCAACACCGTGGACAGTATGCGTTCCGGCGCCGTCTTAGGCGCGGCGGCCATGCTGGACGGGATGATCGAGCGCATCGAGGCCGAGCTTGGTGAAAAGGGCACGGTGGTCGCCACCGGCGGCATCGCCTCCTCGGTGTGCCCCCTGTGCCGGAGGGAGATTCTGGTCAACGACGACCTCTTGCTCACGGGCCTGGCGGCCATCTTTGAGAAGAACCGGAAGAGATAAGCCGCTCTCCTATGAGGCAACAGCAAAATCAGTCAAGTAAAAATGAGGCTTTTTCCGAATCATCTCGCAGGGCGGGTTCCAACCCCGCCCGTGGGGATGGTTCGGTTTTTTATTATTTTGCGGCAGTTTGGGCACCTTTTTCACGGCGCCGTTTTTCACGCCCTGACTTTTTTGAGAAAAAAATTGAAATCTGCCTTACGGTCTGTTATAATCATAGTAATTTTGTAGAACAGCTCAACGGGAGGACTGTCATGCTTTCCGATTACCATATGCACTGCCGCCCTTACTCCCCCGACGCCCGCGACACCATGGAGGCCATGGCCCACGGCGCTTTGAAACGGGGCATGACCCATATCTGCGTCACCAACCACATTGAAAACTGCACCCAGAGCCCTGAATTTCCCGACCAGTTCCCGGTTTTCAACGACTGGGCGGCGCTGTGGAGGGATTTTTCCGCCGTGCGGGACAAATACGCGGGGCGGCTGGACGTGCGGCTGGGCGCGGAGGCGGGCGCGCCCCACTATCTGCCGGAGGAGGGCCGGCGGATCTACGCCCGGCCTGAGCTGGATTTTGTCATCGGCTCGGTACACAACCTGCGCCGCGCCAGGGATTTTTACTACCTCAACTACCCGGAGGACTTCGATAATTTCCGCCCCGCGGTGGAGCAGTATCTGGACGAGTATATCGAGCTGGCGGGCTCCGGCCTGTGCGACGTGCTGGGCCACATCGGCTACATGCAGAAGTACATGGCCCGCCAGGGCAAGGGCTTCGACATGATGCTCTTTGAGGACAGACTACGGACGCTTTTCAAGACCTGTGCGGAGCGGGGCGTGGGGGTCGAGATCAACACCGCCGCTCTCTCCGACGCCCTGGGGGATTTCCTGCCCCAGCCCTCCGTGGCGCGGCTCTACCGGGCGTGCGGCGGGGAGATCGTCACCGTGGGGTCCGATTCCCACCGGGCCCAGGACGCGGGGAGCGGCATCCGCGAGGGCTTTGCCCTTCTCAAAGAGTGCGGCTTCCGGTACGTCTGCCTCTATAAGGAGCACAAGCCGGAATTTGTAAAGATATAATATGTAATATGGACAACGCTTTGCGCGTAGGAGGTTCTACCATGAAAATCGCTCTTGGCTGTGACCACGGCGGATATGATCTGATGCAGAAGGTGAAGGCGCATCTGGAGGAGCAGGGACACCTGACCTTCTACTTCGGCACCTTCTCCAAGGACAGCTGCCACTACCCGGAGTTCGGCGCCAAGGCCGCCCACGCGGTTGCGGAGGGGCAGTGTGAGCTGGGCATCGTCATCTGCACCACCGGCATCGGCATCTCCATGGCCGCCAACAAGGTGAAGGGCGTCCGGTGCGCCCTGTGTTCCGACTGCTACTCCGCCGAGATGACCCGACGGCACAACAACGCCAACATGCTGGCCCTGGGCGCCAACGTGGTGGGCGAGGGGCTGGCCCTGAAGATCGTGGACACCTTCCTCAGCCACGACTTTGAGGGTGGGCGCCACGCCACCCGCGTCGGGATGCTCTCGGCTATCGAGCGCGGGGAGCTGTGATATGGCCCGGAATGAGGTTCGCATCTACCGCTCCCGAAAGCCCCTGAAAACGGCGCTGGCCGTCATCTTTTCCGTCTTAGCGGGCCTTGTGATCATCGCCGCGGGGCTTTTTTTCGGGTTCAGGAAATACATCGTCTACACCTCCGACGGCGTGAGGCTGGAGGTCCCCTGGCTGGAGGAGCCTGAGAATCAGGTCCCCGACACCTGGGAGGCGCCCCAGTGAGGCGGGCCGCGCCCGCTCTGCTGGGTCTTGCGCTCCTGCTGGCCCTCGCCGGCTGCGCCCCGCGGGCGCAGACCGCCTCCGTCTTTGCCATGGACACGGTGATGGAGCTTACCGCCTACGGGGACAGGGCGTGCGTGGATGAGGCCGTCTCGCTGATCCACGCCCTGGAGGCGCGGCTTTCCGTCACGGCGGAGGATAGCGACATCGCCCGCCTTAACCGCTCCGGCGGCGGGGAGGCGGCATCGGATACGGCGGCGCTCCTGAAGCGGGCGCTTGAATTATGTAAACTGACCGGCGGGGCGCTGGACGTGACCGTCTATCCCCTGGTGCGGGCCTGGGGCTTTACCACAGGCGAATACCGGGTGCCGGAGGACGCGCTCTTAGCGGAGCTGATAACAAAAGTGGACTACGCCGCCGTACAGCTTGACGGCCGGACCGTCCGTCTACCGGAGGGGGCGCTGTTGGACCTGGGCGCGGTGGCCAAGGGCTGGGCCGCCGACAGGATCACGGAGCTTTGGCGCGGCGCGGGCGTAAAAAGCGGCCTTATCAATCTGGGCGGCAATGTACAGGCCCTGGGCGGCAAGCCCGACGGCAGCGCCTGGCGCGTGGGCATCCGGGACCCCTTCTCGGAGGACATTCTGGGCGCGGTATCCGTGCGGGACGCGGCGGTGGTCACCTCCGGCGGCTACCAGCGGTATTTTGAGCAGGACGGCGTGCGCTACTGCCACATCATCGACCCTGAGACGGGCCGTCCGGCGGACAGCGGGCTCACCTCCGTCACCGTCATCGGCGCGGAGGGCGTCCTGTGCGACGGGCTCTCCACGGCGCTCTATGTGATGGGCCGGGAGGAGGCCGTCAGGCTCTGGCGGGAAAACGAGGGCTTTGACCTGGTGCTGGTCACGGAGGACGGCGAGGTCATCATAACGGAGGGGATCGAAGGGAGCTTCACCCCCATGGGCGACTACGCGGACAAGGAAATCAAGGTGATGCGGCGTGGCTAAAACGGGAACATGGATCACAGTGATCGCGGTGATACTCCTGCTCTCCGTGGCCGCGTCGCTGTTCCTCTTTTTGCGGCCCGCGGCGGGGAATACGGCGGAAATTTACGTGGACGGCGCTCTTTACCGGCGGGTGGAGCTGGGAAAGATCACCGCGCCGGAGCGGATAGAGGTGCGGACGGAGCGGGGGGTCAACGTCATCCTGGCGGAGCTGGGGCGCATCCGCGTGGAGTCCGCCGACTGTCCCGACCAGGTGTGTGTGGAGGCGGGGTGGCTTGAAGCTTCCGCCGCGCCCATCGTGTGTCTGCCCCATCGGGTAGTCATCAAGCTGACGGGCGAAACGTCCCTGGACGCGGAGGCGGGCTGATGAGCATCAGACGGATCGCGCGGGACGCGGTGCTCACCGCCGCGGCGCTGACTATCTTTATCGTGGAGCTGCAGATCCCCGCGCCGGCGCCGATCCCCGGCGTGAAGCTGGGGCTGGCCAACATCGTCACCCTGGTGGCCCTGTTCACGCTGGGCCCCTGGGACGCCCTGGCGGTGCTCCTGTGTCGGGTGACGCTGGGCGCGGTCTTTGCCGGAAACATGACGGCCCTGCTCTACAGCCTCACCGGCGGGCTTCTGGCCCTGGCGGTGACGGTTCTGACGCGGAAGCTCCTGACGGAGCGCCAGATTTGGGTGGCCTCGGTCTTTGCCGCCATGGCCCACAATCTGGGCCAGATCCTGGCGGCGGTGCTGGTCACCTCCACCCCGGCGCTTTTTGCCTGGCTGCCTCCGCTGCTGGTCTCCGGTATCGTCACCGGCGTGTTCACCGGCCTTGCCGCGCAGTTCGCGGTGGGGAGACTTGGGAAGATATTGAGGGAATCGAATGGAAAATGAAGCCCTTTTAAAAAACAGGCTCTCCGAGCTGGCGAATCGGTCCTACAACAGGGGGATTTGGGTATACTCGGAGTTCCTCACCCTGGCGGAGCAGGACGTCCTTCTCAAAAGCCGCCTGGAGCTCCCCTTCACGCTGTTCGGCGGCCTGCCCACCAGCGAGCGGAAGCTCGCCTGCTTCGGCTCGGAGGACCTTTGCGGCTGTGAGGCCGCGCCGCCGGTGGTCTGCCTGAAGCTGGCGCCCCTCCAGCAAAAATTCGCCGATCCCCTGTCCCACCGGGACTTTTTAGGGGCGCTGATGTCCCTGGGCCTCCGCCGGGAGGTGATGGGAGACATTGAGATCGCGGACAACGTGGGCTGGCTCTTCTGCCTGGAGTCCGTGGCCCCCTTTATCGCCGATAACCTGACCTCGGTGCGCCATACCACGGTGCGTGCCGCCCTTTCGGCGCCTCCGGAGAAGCTCTCCGCTCCCCCGCCCCTCACGGAGCTTGTGGTGGCCTCGGAGCGGCTGGACGCCGCCGTGGCCGCCGTGTTCCGGCTCTCCCGGTCCGAGGCCCAGGCGCTTATCGACGCCCAGCAGGTGTTTATCTCCGGACGGCTCCCCAAAAGCGCCGCCCTGGACATCCCGCCGGGGGCGGTGGTCTCCGTGCGCCGCCACGGGCGATTTATCTATGAGGGCGTGGCCAGGGAGACGAAAAAAGGAAAACTGCGGATACTGGTGAGAAAATACATATAATTTTTTCCGAAAAAGTGTTGACTTTTTGTCCCGCGGAATGTATACTTGTAAAGCCGCTTTGAACGGAGCCATACCAAAATCAAGTGACTTAAATGTCCGCCCGCAAGAGCGAGTCTCTACATTATAAGAGGTGAAAACGAAATGACAGCTGTTATCGAGGCATGTGGCAAGCAGTACCGCGTCAATCCCGGCGACACCCTGTTCGTCGAGAAGCTGAACGTGGAGGACGGCGCGTCCTACACCTTCGACAAGGTCCTGGCCATCTTTAACGACGACGGCACCGCCACCATCGGCACGCCCGTGGTCAAGGGGGCTACCGTCACCGCCACCGCGGTAAAGACCGGCAAGTCCAAGAAGATCATCGTCTACAAGATGCGTCCCAAGAAGAACTACCGCCGCAAGCAGGGCCACCGTCAGCCCTATACCAAGGTCACCATCGACGCCATCAATGCGTAAGTGACCGCCAATCACGATCTCAACCCACTTAAATCGGAGGTGTAATTTACATGGCTCATAAAAAGGGAATGGGTTCCACCAAGAACGGCCGCGATTCCGAGTCCAAACGCCTGGGCGTCAAGCGCGCCGACGGGCAGTACGTTCTTGCCGGCAACATCCTGGTCCGCCAGCGCGGCACCAAGATCCATCCGGGCAACAACGTGGGCATGGGCAGCGACAACACCCTCTTCGCTCTCGTCTCCGGCAAGGTCCGCTACGAGCATATCAACCGCGAGCGCAAGCAGGTCTCCGTCTACGAGGAAGCCGCTCAGTAACCGAAAAAGCCCCTGCAGGGAGACGCCTTTGGCGCCTCCCTTTCCTTTTAAGGTAAGCCTTATAACAAAACCCGTACACTTTCTCAAAAATTTGTTGATTAAACCACTACCATTCCTCCCCGGTTTGTGATATTATTAAGTACGCTAAATTCATAAACCAAGGAGGACTTCTCCATGCGGATAAAGATCACCGCCGACAGCACCTGCGATTTGCCCGCGTCCCTCGCGGAAAAATACAATGTGCACATCTTCCCTCTCTATGTGGTGATGGACGGCGCCGCCCGACGGGACGGCGTGGAGATCACGGCACGGGACATCTTTGACCATGTGGCCTCCGGCGGGAAGCTGGGCAACACCGCCGCCGTCAACGTAAGCGACTACCTGGAGAAATTTCGGGTCTTCCGGGAGGGATACGACGCCGTCATCCACTTCACCATCTCCCAGTCCATGTCCGCCTGCTTCCAGAACGCCAACATCGCCGCATCTGAGCTGGACAACATCTACGTGGTGGATTCCAAGAACCTCTCCGTGGGCATCTCCATGCTGGTGCTGGACGCCTGCGAAATGGCCGGACAGGGCAAATCGCCGGAGGAGATCGTCGCCGCGCTGGAGGAAAAACGGGAAAAGCTGGATATGAGCTTCGTCATCGACACGCTGGACTATTTAAAGGCCGGGGGGCGCTGTTCTCCGCTGGTGGCCCTGGGGGCCAATCTTCTGAGCCTGAAGCCCTGTGTGGAGCTTGCCGGCGGCGAGATGGATGTGGGGAAGAAATACCGCGGGACCATTGAAAAGGTGGTCCTGAAATATCTGGCCGACAGGCTTGCGGACACGGACGGCATCCAGCTCTCCCGCGCATTCTTTGTCAAGTCCTACGGCTTCACGGAGGCGTTTCTTGACGAGGCCCGCGAGGAGGTCCGGCGGCTCTGCCCCTTCGCCGAGCTCATCGACGCCGAGGCCGGCTGCACCATCTCCAACCATTGCGGCCCCAAGACGCTGGGGATCGTATTTTACAGAAAATAATTTTATCAGGAGAATTGATCTATGTATTCAGACCTTCAGGATTCCATCGGCTTCATCGCCAACACCGACCCTGACCTGGCCGCCGCCATGGGCCGCGAGCTGGGCCGCCAGAAACGCAACATCGAGCTGATCGCCAGCGAGAACTACGTCTCCCCCGCCGTCATGGCCGCCATGGGGAGCGTCCTCACCAACAAGTACGCGGAGGGCTACCCCGGAAAGCGCTACTACGGCGGCTGTGAGTTTGTGGACGAGGTGGAGACCTTGGCCATTGAACGGGCGAAGGCGATCTTCGGCGCGGGCTACGCCAACGTCCAGCCCCACTCCGGCGCTCAGGCCAACACCGCCGTCTACTTCGCCCTGCTGACCCCCGGCGACACCGTTATGGGCATGAATCTGGCCGAGGGCGGCCACCTGACCCACGGCTCCCCGGTGAACCTCTCCGGAAAGTACTTCCACTTCGTCCCCTACGGCGTCTCCGCCGAGACGGGCCGCATCGACTACGAGGCCCTTTACGACCTGGCACAGCGCAATAAGCCCAAGCTCATCGTAGCCGGAGCCTCCGCCTATCCCAGGGCCATAGATTTCAAGAAGTTCCGGGAGATCGCCGACAGCGTGGGCGCGTACCTCATGGTGGATATGGCCCACATCGCGGGCCTTGTGGCCGCCGGACAGCATGAAAGCCCCCTCCCCTACGCCCATGTGGTCACCACCACCACCCACAAGACCCTCCGGGGACCCCGCGGCGGCCTGATCCTCACCCAGGACCCCGAATTTGGCAAGCAGTTCAACAAGGCCATCTTCCCCGGCACCCAGGGCGGCCCGCTGATGCACGTCATCGCCGCCAAGGCCGTGTGCTTCGGCGAGGCCCTGAAGCCGGAATTCAAGGCGTATCAGGAGCAGATCGTGAAAAACGCCGCCGTATTGGCCGGTGAGCTTATGAAAAACGGCATCAACCTTGTGTCCGGCGGCACGGACAACCACCTAATGCTTGCCGATCTGCGGGGCACCGGCGTCACCGGCAAGGTGCTGGAGAAGCGTCTTGACGAGGTGTACATCACCGTCAATAAGAACGCCATCCCCAACGACCCGGAGAAGCCCTTTGTCACCAGCGGCATCCGCATCGGCACTCCCGCCGTCACAACGCGGGGCTTCAAGGAGCCGGAGATGGTCACCATCGCCCAGTGCATCGCCGCCACCGCCCACGATTTTGAGGGCACCGCGGAGGATACCCGCGCCAGAGTCAACGAGCTCTGCGCCCGCTTCCCCCTCTATTGATCCGGCAAGCGAAATAAAAGCGCCCAGGGAAATTTTTTTGGAAAAAGGGAAAAAAGGTGTTGACTTTTTCCCAAAGCTATGGTATTATCAATCACGCTGTTGAGAACAGCGGTTCCCTGGGGGCGTAGCTCAGCTGGGAGAGCGCCTGAATGGCATTCAGGAGGTCATCGGTTCGATCCCGACCGTCTCCACCAAAGGAAAAGACCTGCGAAAGCAGGTCTTTTCCTTTAATGGAGACCTACGTCCTTTGTCAAAGGGTTTTATTGGATGAAAAGATGAACCCTGACGGCTCCCCTTGTTCTTTATTTTTCTCACAGACTGTGATACAATAAATTTGTGAGGTGATTGTAGATGACAACAGCCGAGCAAAAAAGGCGGGTCGCCGCCATAAAGACAGCGGATGCCATCAACGCCATTGAGGGCGCACCCATATCCGATTTTGCAAGAAAACTCTCCAACAGCTGGGCCAAGGGCGAGCTGACAGACGAGCAGGCGCAGGACGCTCTCTGGCTCTACCATCAGCAGATCGCGGAGCGGGTGAATGGCCATGCCTGACCCGTATCTCTATGATGACGCGCCTGTCCTCAAAAACAAGCTGGGTATCAAGGATGACAAGGTCCTGGAGTTGATCGAGGCGGAGCAGTCCCGGCAGAGCATGGCTATCCTCTACAAGAGAGGCTTTGATGATTTTTCTCCCGCGGGGCTGTGTGAAATCCACCGTTTCCTCTTTGGGAAGGTCTACGGGTGGGCCGGACAGTACAGGATCATCAACATCGAGAAACGGGAAAAGTTCCTTGCCGGACGCAGTGTATGGTACAGCAATGACGAGGACATACCGCGGGAGTTGGCTGATGCCTTCCGAAACATAAACGCCCATGATTGGTCCAACATGACCCGTGATGAGTTTGTGAAGGCGGTGACCGCGGAATTTCCCAAGCTGTGGCGGATACACCCCTTCAGGGAGGGAAACACACGGACGGTCGTAATGATGCTCACGTTTTTCGTGGAGCATTACGGCTATTTTATGGACCAGGAGCTCCTGGCCTCCTGCGCCGGGTATGTGAGGGATGCTTTTGTGATGGCGTCCCTTGACCAGTATTCGGAGTATGAGCATCTGGAGAAAATCCTGTCTGACGCCATATGTGAGGCGCCAATTGAATACTCCGTTGAATCTTTGGACGCACCGGCGGCTGTTGATGCCGCCAATGAAAAATACGCGAAATACCAAAGAGAAAAGTACGAGCCGCAGCCCCATTATAAACGTGAGGATTGAATCGATCTCGCTCCCTTCAACGATTACAAACGATGAAAAGTCCGAATTTCTTGCGCCCAAGTATTTCTGCAAAATAGGATTTTTAACCACTTACTTCATGAAAAAGCGACTTGCGACTGCAAGTCGCTTTTTTGTGGTGGAGACTTACATCAGCATAAATATAGATGCGCGGAAGAAGGCAGTTGGTAAAGGCGGCTGGCTTCTTTTTCTTTCCGGTTCCTTTAGCGCGTATTATAACATACTAATTAAGTATTGTCAAGTGTTATTTTTGAAATATTGTAAATTATTTGTGAACACGGGGAAAACGCTACTGCACCCGTACAAGCTTGCACGTCGGAAAGCATGTCAGCTGGAGGTACAGTTCATACCGGTCCAGGTTGTTCCATGTCTTATGGCTGAACTCGAGCTTGTAGAGGCTGTAGGGCAAGGTCAGTCGGTATTCGGTATTATCCCGAAGGTGGATGCCCGGATTCCCCTCCAAAACGGGATTTAAGCAGTCCAGAGCCTCGTAGTTCATGAAAAGAAGCTGGTCGATCCCGTAAAGGGCAATTTCCGGAAGCATGACCCCCTCGGCTTCACTGCTGGTATTTTTGAGGGTCACATCCACAAGGGCCAGCTTCTCCGGCGTATTTCCCTCCACATCCGGACAGATATCTTCAAAGTCCACAATTCGGAAGTCGTTGACGCACATGAGATACCCGTCCGCCGATCCGTAGCCTATATAGTCCTCTCCAAACGGAACGTCCTCTCCCATCGGGTAGGTCATCTTCACACAGTCGTCAAAGCTGTGATAGAACCGGTTGAGCGAAACGTATCTGGCGGTCCACCCGGCCGCCAAAAGGACGATCACCAGAGGAATGAGTACAAATTTCAGCTTTTTCTTCATATCGCGCTCTCCCTTTCGACCCGTCCGTTCTGCACCTTGAATACCTCGTCGGAGCATTCCCGCAGGAACTCCCCATCGTGGCAGGCCATGACGATCAGCGCGCCGCGCTCCCGCTCTTCGCGGAGAATGTCGCAGATACGCGCCACTCCCCTGTCATCCAGGGCGTTGGTGGGCTCGTCCAGCAGGATCAGCGCTGGCTTTTCCATGATGGCCGCCGCGATGCCCAGGCGCTGTTTCATGCCCAGGGAGTATTTGCGCACCCGACGCTTATCGTCCGGGTCCAGGGCCACCCTGGTCAGCGTCTCGCGAATCTGGCCGCTGTCGATCTCGTTTTTCAGGGAGGCCAGCAGCTCCAGGTTTTTAAGGCCGGTATAGTTGGGGAGGAAGGCCGGATTTTCGATCAACATACCGATGGAGGGGGGAAAGTCCATCTCCTCGCCAAGCCTTTTGCCGTCGATGAGAACTTCGCCGGAGGACGGTTGAATGAGTCCCGCCACCAGCCGCATCAGCATGGTCTTACCGGACCCGTTGGGGCCTCGGAGACCGTATATCCGCCCGCTCTCCAGGGACAGGGTAACGTCATCCAGGATCACCGCTTTTCCGATGGTCTTTATCACGTTGATAAGGTCTATTTTCATTGTTATTCACTCCTTGGCGCCTATAATATCGCTTCTTTTAAACTCCCACGCCCCGAAAACCGCGCAGAGAAGGACGATGACCACACATTCCCCCGCCGCGATCCACGGGTCAACGCCTTTGGAAACGAGCAGGCCGCTCCGTATCCCCATGGCCCCGTTCCCCAAAATCAGGGGCGAGGAGCAGTAGACGGACAATAAAAGCGCGACCTCGCTCAGCAGGAAGCAGAGGACGGGCCTCACGGCCAGACACAAGGTCATCTGGAGAAGGCTCAGGGCGCTGACCGTCAGATACGGCAGAAAAAGTGAGACCGTCAATACTGTGAAGGGGGAAACCGTTCCGGCCTTCACCTCGCCCCGATAAAGTGTGTCCAGCGCCGCCGGATCACAGCTCAGGGACAGGTCTCCTCCCGTGAAAAGGGTAAAGATCGCGGCTGTCGCGCCCACCAGGAGGAGATACACGCCGCAGCTCATCAGATTCCAGACGCATTTGGAGAGGAACCACTCCCGTCGGTCACCGGAGCGAACGACGATCTGCTGGCCCGTCAGGGACAGATCGTTCAGCATATAATCGAGATTCAGATACAGACAGCCGCTCATCAGAAGAAGCCACATAATGGGAAGCCGCAGCTTATCCATGGTGTCAGAAACGCGGATCGGCTCGATGCCCATAAAGCAGTACAGCATATACCCGCCCAAACTACATTGGAACCCCGATATGGAGGCAATTCTATAGCACATCCAGCACGGCAGGGCGGCCAGAAGCGGGATCAGAACACAGCGCGGGCGCAAAAGGCCGCAACGCAGGTCGTGGCGAATGAGCTTAGACAAGTTCACGCTTGACCACCTCCCGGTATCCGCCGATGAATGTGAGGGCGAAGAAAAAGCCCAAATAGGAGAACAGGAGCCAGCCGGGATTGGCAGAATCGGGCGCGGCCATGGCAAGCTGCAGCGGCGAAAGCTCATAATATCCGTTTCCCAGGGCATCGCTCCCCATCAATTGCGAGCATACCGACTCTAAAAGGATGAGGACGATAAAGGGGGTCAGCAACGCCATCGCCTGATGCCGGAATTTCGTACCGAGCATAAGGCAGATGCAGGAGACAACCCCGCCCCAAAGGAATTCCACGCAGCACCAAATAAGCGCGAAGGCCCAGGGCGCGGTGTAGAAAAGCCGCGACAGAAAGAAGCCGTTTGTGATGGGGGTGATGTGGTCTGCCACATCGAGAACATAATAGGGGCAAACAAGGGCGGTGGCTAAAAGGTTTGCCAATACCGGCAGGGCCACGACGGCGCCGCCGCTGACGAATACCGCCACGTATTTGGAGACAAAGTAGGATTTCCGCCCGACTCTTGAGACAATTTGGTCATACATTCCCGATTTCCGCTCCTCCGCGTAGGACCAACCATAGGGAAGTACCGCTAATATGGGCCAGACGATATAGAATACCATGTTCCCAAACGAAAATGCAGTGATTGCAATCCAGTTAACAAATAAAGAGCGTCCACCCGTTGATTTGCTTACACCGATAACATTTAAACTCAATATTCGTTTAGCCGCTTCGCTGAACTCTACGGCGGTCTGGATCACATCCAGCCCGCAGATGAGAAGGCCGATGACAAGGGCGATGACGAACATCCTGTTGCGGAAGGCCTTTGTAAGTTCCGCTCTGACGCATCTAAGCATCCCGATCCTCCCCTAATTTCAAATTGATAAGATCGCTTCTGGTGCTGATGCCGGTGCTGGCCCGAAGCTGGGAGAGGTCCCGCTCGGAGCCGTCCCGCTTTTTGCCCACGAAACAGCCCACCTCAAATTCAATGGTCTCCCCCGGCGACAGCTTGAAAGCGAAGGGGTGATCCGGGTCCTGGCCCTGTCCATAGAGGCTGAAGTAGTCCACGGGGCTGAAGATATAATTTTTGCCCTGCTTTTCTGTGAGGTCGATGAGCGTCAGAAGGCCGTCCGCGTGGAATTCATAAGGGTCCTCATCCTCGTATCCGTTCGTCTTGGCCGCCGCGTCAAGGCTTTTTACCTCAAGGTCGAGTATAATAAAGGAGCTTCCCTCCTTCAGCGTCCCGTCCGACAGCACATAGTTGTCGTAATACTCCAAAAACATCTCCTGGGGGGGAAGCTCGGACACGTCGGTGATCCGTCGGGCGCTTTTCACCGTCACCTGCAACGCCCCCTCGGCAAGCCCACTGGTGAATTCAAAGGGTTCTCCGAGCTGTATGTCGGAGGACGAGTCCTTCCCCCCAAGCTGTACGTCGGAGGACGAGTCCTTCCCTCCAAGCTGTATGTCGGAGGACGGGGCCTGCCCCCCGCCGCAGCCCGACAGGAGCAGGAGGCAGAGAAGGATCAGCGGGAGAAGTTTACATTTGTTTTTCATGGGGATACCACCTCTCATTTTGATTTGTGAACTGAGTATGGTATAATCCATCAACTGCCAACCTGTCAACCCCCACGGCATGAACGACACTTTTCGCGGCATGAACGACAATCGGGCCGTATTGCGATTTGGGCCGCGGTGATATATAATATTTCCATCCTTTAAGGACAGGAGGCGCGGATATGCTTATCGCGATTTGCGACGATTCCCCCGACGACCTGGCGCTTCTATGCGGGTACTGCCGCCGGTACGATCCCGGTCTTGCGGTCAGCACCTATGCTTCCGCCAGGGAGCTGTTGGCGTCCTACCCCGCGGAAAAGCCGGACATCGTGTTTATGGACATTGAGATGGAGCCCCCCAACGGCTTTGAGGCCGCCCAGAGGCTCCGTGAGGAGCGGGACGCGCCCACCGTTATCTTCACCACCCAGACGTTGGGCTACGCCGTGCGGGGCTATGGGCTGGCGCTGAGGTATCTGCCAAAGCCCATCGACTACGGCGCCTTCTCCGAGGCGCTGGAGCTGGCCCTGCGGGAGCGGACGCCCCAGAAGATCAGCGTGTCTACGGACAGCGGCGAAGAGATTTTGAACGTGGCGGATATCCTGTGGCTTGAGGTGATCGGTCACAACGTATGCTTCCATCTGGCGGGCCGGCGGGAGCTTCAGGTGCGGTGTACCTTTTCCTCCGTCTTAGAGCTGGTGCGGCCTTACGCCTTCGCCCAGATACACAAGAGCTACTGCGTGAATCTGGCCTTTGTGGAGCGGGCGGAGCAGAACAGCGTGCGCCTGACGGACGGGACTGTGCTCCCCGTGGGAAGGAATCATACCAAGTCCTTCCGGGAGCGGCTGGGAAAGTATCTGAGGGGGTGACGGCTTATGGCGATGGCAGTGGAGCATATTGCGCGTTTGACGGAGATCCTTTTGCCTCTGCACTTCTTTGAGGGGCTTTTCTCCGAGTACAGGCGGTCATACACGGCAATCGTGTATTACGTCGCCCTGTTCATGGCGGTGTTTTTTAGGGTCCATGTGGGGGTCTTGCTGGTCATCTCCCTGGCGGGGAATTACCTGACCTATAAAACAAGGCTTCTGCCGTGCGTTTTTATTACGGCGCTCTACTATTTGATCCTCGTGCTGTCCAATGTCCTTTGCGCGGCGGCCCTGACGGCGGCGGGATACGCGCCGGATTATGATCTGGGCGGGCCGGGGCGGGCCGCCTATCTCGTATCCGCAAAGCTTTTGACTCTATTTCTTACGCAGATCGCCCTTTTGGTTTTTCGGCGGGACAGGCCCCATTCTTTCCCCTTGATCTCTGTCCCGCTGCTGATTTGTCAGGCACTGAGCATGTTTGCCTGCTGGCGGAGCTTTTCGGCCCTGACGGTAGGCGCTGATTCCGAAACGGTACTGCTCACCGCTCTGTGCCTGCTGCTGATCAACATTATCATCTGTTTTTACATTAAGATTCTGGAGAACTATTACCAGCGCACGGCCTCCGCCGCCGCTGCCGGAGAGTTGGCGGAGCTTCAGCGGAAATATTTTGAGAATATGACGGCGCGGCAGGAGGAGACGCGCGCCCTGTGGCACGACATAAAAAAATACGTCTCCGCTATGGAGACGATGGTCACATCGGATAAAACCGCGGAGGCGGAGAAGTGCTTTGAGGAGATACGGGAAAAATACGAGGGGCTGAGCACGGGTGTGGACGTGGGAAACAGCGTCATCAACAGCATTCTAAGCGACGCCACGCGGCGGGCCAGGGATGCGGGCATAGACCTACACCTGAACGTCTGGGTGGCGCCGGAGCTGAATATTCCACCAGCGGACCTCTACATCATCATCGGCAACACCCTGGACAACGCCCTTGAGGCGTGTGGGCGGCTTCCAAAGGAGAGGCGGGCTGTGGAGCTTCTTTTGCGGCAGAGCAACCATCTGCTCTACTATGAGCTCAGCAATCCGTATCTGCCCGACGAGGCGCCGAAAAAGGGCGGGGTACACGGGTACGGCCTTCGGAATGTCCGGGCCTGCGTGGAGAAAAACAAGGGGGCGGTGGAGCTGTCCTCCGGGGACGGGCGCTTCACCGTCAGCGTGCAGTTGAACGTTTAAGCGGGCGGGAAGCGTTATTTAGACAAACTGAAAACCACTCGTTAAATGAGTGGTTCAAAAGAGCCTATGGCGAAGAGGAAAAATCCCTGTTAGAATCAACATGCGGTCTGGCAACTGCACGAAAAAACTAACAGGGAAACATTCATATGGGAATGAATGACGTAAACAGTTTATCACATACAAAGTGGAATTGCAAATACCATATCGTGTTTGCGTCAAAGTACAGAAGGCGGGTGTTTTATCAGGAAAAGAAAGAGGCAGCAGGAAAAATACTGCGACAGCTGTGCGAATGGAAAGGAGTAACGATCATAGAGGCAGAGGCGTGTCCTGACCATATCCATATGCTGGTAGAGATACCACATAATATGTGTTGTGATTTGGAATTTGTAACAAAAACTATCGCTGAAAACATTATTTTGTATACGGGAAAATCCCCGAAAAACAGAAAGGATGAGGAAAAATGATTTTCGACGATGTGTTTTATCCCGGCAACCCCAAAAAACGGGCGGAAATTGCGGAAACGAAGGCCGAGGTGACCGTCATTTTCAAGAATTACAAGGAAAACTGGAACAAGTTGGTTCTTGCGCTCAACGCGGCCTTCAGGGAGGTGGATGACCCGCAATATAGTGAAATACAGTTTATTACGCTGTCCAAGGATATTGAAAAGGACAGCGTTGGGGATTGTGTAAGTGAAATAACCAACGCCGCGAACGACGCCAAAGACCAGCTGGCTAAGCTGGTCGCCGACGCTGAGTTGGACAAGTTCTTGCCGGGGGATTGGCAAAAGAGCGGCATTAAATTGAGCGAATTGGACGAGGACGTCTTTTTGAAGATCGGCAGGGCCTTGTCCATGACTTTATCCGTGGGCGTGAGCGGATTTATCGGGTATTATCTGTTCACGGGCGTAACGGCGATGTCCGCCATTATTTTCGCGGCAGGCAGTGTGACCACCGCGCTCGCGGCCCTGATCGGCGGGGCTATGCTCAGCTTGGTCATCTCCGGCGCCGGTTTCGTGATCACCGATATGATCTCCAGCGCCATCACCGGCGCAATTGAGAGGAAAAAACTGGATGAGGCCCTGACCGCGCTGAAAAAGCTCAAGGATGATGTGGAGCCGTTGAGGAACTCCGCGAACCAGCTGGGGGCCCTCTACGTATCCTTTATGAATTCCCACTCCTATTATCTTGGTGATTATCTTGATCTTGTGTTGGGACCTGACGGCAATTGGTATGTCCAAAGGCGCGCCGGCAGCCCCACTACGTCCAGCGGCACGGGCTCGAAGAGAAAGATTTTGTCCGATCCGTCTCAGACATTTATCCTGTTTTGCTCCCCACGTGTGCATTAAGGCTGGCCGCGGCACAGGGATAAGGCAAAGGGCAGATACATGATCAAAATGAACGATTGGGCTTGAATTGATACTATTCATATCCCGGAGCTGCCCTTCAAGGCGGGGCGCGGTGAATCTGCCCTCGGTTTACAAAAAAGCGCAGTCCTCCCCTGGCGGGGAGGACTGCTGGTTTCGTAAAATGAAAAGCACTCGTTAAGCGAGTACTTTTCTGGTTATAAAAATGCCGTGGGACGGAAAATCCCACGGCATTGCGCTATCTGGCCTTTTCACTCAAAAGCGGGGGAACTTGTGGGTCAGGCCAAATTGTCCTGAAAGGTGTATAGACGGCGACGGCCCGTACCGTCAATGTTGACGGTACAGGCCGTTGTTATTTTAGTTGACTTCAAAGGTGTCTCAGTTTATCGCGATAAGATGAGGTGTACAGGCGGGCGTTTGGTTACTCCGCGTCCTCGGCAAGCTGGAAATATCTTGTCAGCATCGCGGCCAGATCGGTGCGCTTGGCGCTCCCGGCGGGATCGAAGAGGTTGACAGTTATATTTTCGCCTTTCGCGTCCTTGCCGGTTACTGTCACTTTTTCTTTTGTCACGCCCTCAACGGCCTTGCCATCCTCGTCGGTCAGCTTCAGGGTCACGTCGCCGGGGCCGGCGTTCTCCACCGTGGCACCACTGACGGTGACCTTGGTGTCCTTGCCGATGTCGGCGGAGCCGCTTTCGAGGGTCGCGCCGTCCTCGCCAAGTGTGACCTTGATATCACCGTCTTTGGCCGTAAACTTGCTTTCATTGTCTGCGGCGTCCGTGACCGTAATGATCTTGCCGGAGGGAATTTCAATACTCCCTTTTCAATCATCTTCGCTGTTCCTTCATCCGCTCTCGCCATCAAGGGTCATGGCCGGCATGAGGCCGATGACCCTGCAGTCGCTGAGCGCAAAGACCAACAGTTTATAGAGGTGTTTTTTCATGTCTCTATTCCTCCAGTGTATAATAATTGTATCCCCACCCAGGAAGAATCTGGGAGATGGCACATTCATCGGCTCCCCGCCGGTGAGGTGCTTTTTTTGGTCTAGCTTATGAAACCATAATCTTCATAATTTTTCCATACGTCGGATTATGTAATTTGTCGTTCTGTATCGGTTTATAGCAAATCTACGGCCATTCCTACGAGAAATTCAATACTTTTTTATATTTAAGAAAATCCCAAACCATTTTCCTCAGATATTCAGGTTTGTACGGTTCTGTCATTCCGCAAATCAGATTTGCACAATACTACAGCAGGCGGTTTGAAAAAGCGCATGAAGACGGCTATAACTATATGGAGAAGCTTATGGAGCACGCTAAGCCCAGTGTGGGATATGTTATGCTTGCCTATCTGCTGACAAAAACACCTCACAACGTAGTTATTACAACAAATTTTGACCATTTGATTGAGGACGCGGTAACTTACTACTCACAGGTAATCCCTTTTGTTATCGGTCACGAGTCACTGGCTCATTACATAAGGAAGCCGCTCATTAGGCCTACAATTGTGAAAATCCATCGGGATCTTCTACTTGATCCCAGGAATCAGGCAGAAGAAGTAGAAAAGCTTCACAAAAATTGGGAAACACCTCTTGACATTATTTTTTCAGAGTACCACCCAATATTTATTGGGTATGCCGGAAATGATAACAGTCTTATGGATTTCCTGGTTGAGAATGGCGAGAACTTCCAAAGCAAAAAGTGGAAATTCCCTTACTGGATGTTGTATGGGTCTGATGCGTTAGCCGGAAAAGTAGAAACGTTCATGAACGCTTCAAATGGATATGTGGTAAAGCATGATGGTTTTGACAAATCTCTATACTTGATAGGCAGCAAATTTGATTATAAAGTCCCTACCAAAGAGGAATTTATGGATGATCCTGAAAAGCGTTATCAAGCGCTGTCCGATTCAATCAACAAATTCACAAAAGAACAATCTGATGAACCTGAAACTCCGTCCAAAGGTGGACCTGAACCTGCTGACGGCGGTTCTGAAATAAATAAGGCTATTCAGCAGATTACAGACCAATCTGAATTGCTCCGTATGTACAGAATGTCTGTGATGTTGCATAATATGGGGAAATACGAAGAGGCATTGGAAATCAGCGACAAACTTGTTAAACTGGAGCCCAATAATGCCAGGTATCAGGACGGCCTTGGTGTCACACTTCATGAAATGAGACGGTTTGATAAGGCTTTGGTTGCCAAGCAGAAGGCTGTGGAACTGGAGCCTGATAATGCTCGGTATCAGAACAGCCTTGGTGTTACGCTTCACGAAATGGGACGGTTTGATGAAGCTTTGGCTGCCAAACAGAAGGCTGTGGATTTGGAACCCGATAATGCCCTATATCAGTACAGCCTTGGGGTCACACTTCACAAGATGAAACGGTTTGATGAGGCTCTGATTGCCAAACAAAAAGCTGTGGATTTGGAACCCAATAATACCCTATATCAGTACAGCCTTGGGGTCACGCTTCATGAAATGAAACGGTTTGATGAGGCTTTAGTTGCCGCGCAGAAGGCTGTGGATTTGGAACCCGATAACGCCCGGTATCAGAACAGCCTTGGGGTCACGCTTCACAAGATGAAACGGTTTGATGAAGCTCTGATTGCCAAACAAAAAGCTGTGGATCTGGAACCCGATAACGCCAGGTATCAAGACAGCCTTGGGGTCACGCTTCACAAAATGGGACGGTTTGATGAAGCTCTGATTGCCAAACAAAAAGCTGTGGATTTGGAGCCTGATAATGCCCTGTATCAGGACAGCCTTGGGGTCACGCTTCACGAAATGGGCTGAAAGGTTTATAGACTGAACCACTCGCTTAGCGAGTGGTTCAGTTTGCAAAAAGGCCGTGGGACGCAATATCCCACGGCCTTATGCTATCCTGTCCTTTCCGCTCCGCCAGTGGGTCAACTTGTGGGTCAGCCCACCTTCCGGGCGGAAAGTGGGCTGGACGATTCGGATAATCGAAAAATCACGCAAGGAGGGCCTTCCAATCTTCCGGAAAGCCCATAGAAGCAATTTTCACGGATGGGTACTTTTCAATATACGATTCAAGCTCGTCCACGAAGCGTTTCCAGCGTCGGTCGTGCGGGACCAGACCGGAAACGCACAGGAGTACGCCATAGATTCTGTTATTCCCGATGCCCATTTGGGTGTACTGCTTGTACAGCTTTGGTGTTTTGGCGAGTTTGGCATTGTAAAGCCGTCCATAATGAGCGCAGAGATTTCGTACATAAGCAATGCTCTCGATCCAACTCTCGAAATATGTATATCCGACTCCGTATGTGCCGGCAACCGCCTTCTTATCCTCATTTTTCATGTTCTTGAAAAATTTTGACAGCGTACCGAAGCTGAAGAGCTCCACCAGCGCGTACATAGGAATTTTTCCATCCACGTAATTTGTCTGAAAATTCCTGACGAACGGGGACTTGGCGTTGCGTTCAATTTCGTGGTTTATGTCCTCGATAAACTCTTTATGATAGCCGGCATCAGCAAAATTTGCGGGGGTTTCATATCCCAAAACGCCGTACTTGCAGGAGAAGTAATTTGCCAGCCTGCAACGCAGATTGACCTCAACGCGCTCGATGACCGTAAACAAAAGCTGACGAAATTTCCCATTAAATTTATACAGCTCCACGATTTGTTCAAAGGTCGTCCCATCTGAATATGTACCGTTTTTGGGCTTCAATCCAAGGCTATATGCCTTTACAAGGCGAAAGTAAGATATGTCATTCAAAATATTCTCTGCCATGCTCTCGTCGCTGATCGCAAGGCCAATGCTTTTGAGATTTTCCACCTGCTCCGCTACGGTCTTGGGCGGCTGATGCTCCTTGAGCTCCATGAAAGTCACCTCAGTAATTAAATGACCCGACGTGGTACGCATCGTTGAGAGGCGTGTCGGGTTCTGTTACTGTTATTATACGCGAATACAAGCAAAAATGCAACAATAATATTTGCTAAACAAATAAAAGATTTCGTAACAACGACTTGTGAAAGGGGAAACCAGGACTTATAATTATAAAAAGCACTATGTAGATATCAGGTGTGATATTATGGAGAATACGGCAATGATTGGTGGACGGGTTTACAGGTTCGTGGAGTGTCTTGATGCGGCTGACAGGAGCGGGCAGTATGTGGTTTGTGCCGATTCCGCCGGTGTGCGGTATGTCTGTCCGGCGCAGGTGTGGCGGGCAAGTGCTGTTGCGGATACATCTCAGGTCAATCGAAGCAGTTCCGCCAAGGAGAAGATAGATTTCTTTCTCGGCCTCTTTCGTGGCCGGGAGGACGTGTACGCAAGGCGCTGGTACAGTCCGAAGACGGGCAAGAGCGGCTATGCTCCCGTGTGCCGGAACGAGTGGCGGGAGGGCGTGTGCGACAAAAGGAAATACAAATGTGCCGAGTGTCCAAACCGGGAATTCGCGCCGTTGAACGCCGAGGTCATCAGGGCGCACCTTATGGGGCGGGACGAGTTTTGCCGGGACGTGGCGGCCATCTATTCTATGCTGCCGGACGACACCACCCGGCTGCTGGTTATGGATTTTGACGGGGAGAATTGGCAGGCGGACGTCTCCGCCGTGAGAAAGGTCTGCGAGGGAATTGGCCTTACCCCCGCCGTTGAGCGGTCCCGCTCCGGGGACGGCGCCCATATCTGGTTTTTCTTCTCGGAGCCAGTTAAGGCCGCGGATGCCCGGAGACTGGGCACGTCCCTTTTGACAAGAGCCATGCGCGAGCGTCACGAGCTGTCCTTCGCCTCCTACGACAGGCTCTTTCCGGCCCAGGATTTTCTGCCCAAGGGCGGGTTCGGGAACCTCATCGCCCTGCCGTTTCAGGGGCGGGCACAACAGGAGAGAAATACGCTCTTTGTTGATGAGCGGTTTGAACCGTATCCCGATCAGTGGGCGTTCCTCTCGTCCTTGCCGAAGCTCTCTTCCGGGAAGCTCGACGAATTGTTTGCCGAATTAAAGGACGACGTCGACGTGGGGCCGCTTCTGGATACCGAATCCGCCAGGCCATGGCCCGAAAAAAGGACACGTCGAAAGCTGACAAGGGAGGACTTTCCCCTCTCCGCAAGGCTCATGCTGTCCAACGCTCTTTATATTGACAAAGCGGGTTTCACAAGTCCGGCCCTTAACGCCGTCAAGCGCCTGGCGGCCTTTCCAAACCCGGAGTTTCGGCAAAAGCAGGCCATGCGGCTGCCCGTGAGGGGCGTGCCAAGGATCATCTCCTGTGCTGACGAGGATATGAACTTTCTCGCGCTTCCCCGCGGCTGTATTGATGCCTTGATCGAATTGCTTGACGAATACAATGTGCCCTACTCACTGGAGGACCGTCGCGCCGAGGGCCGTCCCATCAACGTGGCTTTTACCGGGACCCTTCGCCCGGAGCAGGAGCCGGCGGCGGAGGCCCTTTTGCGGGAGGACACCGGCGTGCTGTCCGCCACGACAGCCTTTGGAAAAACCGTCATCGGCGCGTGTCTCATTGGACAGCGCAAGGTCAACACCCTCATCTTAGTCAACTCCACTGCGCTGCTCAGCCAGTGGCGGGAGGCGCTGGAGAAATTTCTGACTATAAACGAACCGCTTTCGGAGGAGCCGAAAAAGCGCGGGAGAAAGAAGGTTCACCGCCTGATCGGTCAACTTGGCGGCGGGAAGGACACGCGGGGCGGCGTCATCGACATTGCCCTGATGCAGTCGCTGTTTGAGGGCGACGAGCGGGAGGTCAAGCCCTTCGTGGCGGACTACGGCATGGTCATCACGGACGAGTGCCACCACGTCGCCGCCTTCACCTTTGAAAAGGTCATGAAGGCTGTGCGAGCCAAATACGTCTACGGCCTTTCCGCCACGCCGGTCAGGAAGGACGGGCACCAGCCCATCATTTTCATGCAGTGCGGTCCGGTGCGGTATATCGTGGATGCAAAAAGTCAGGCGGAAAAGCGGGCGTTTTCCCATTTTGTTATCCCGCGCTTCACAAGAACGCGGCTGCCAACGATAAGCGGCATTCAGGACGCCTACGCGGGGATCGTGGAGAACGACACCCGAAACGACTTTATTATCTCCGACACGCAACTCGCGATCTCAGAAGGGCGCACACCCATTTTGCTGACGGAACGCAAGGAGCATGCCACCGTTCTCGCCTCAAGGCTTCAGGGAAAGGTGCAGAATGTCATCCTGCTCATGCCAGAAAGAGAAGCGGGAGAAGCTGGCGACGCCACAAAATGTCCCGCAGGAGGAGACGCTGGCCGTGGTAGCCACGGGCCGGTACATCGGCGAGGGCTTTGACGCGCCGAGGCTTGACACACTCCTCCTGACCATGCCCGTCTCCTGGAAGGGCACACTGGCGCAGTACGCAGGTCGCCTCCACCGGAGCTATGAGGGGAAACGGGAGGTACGGATCTACGACTATGTGGACGCCAGTGTCCCCATGCTGGAGCGTATGTACCACCGGCGTCTGCGGGGCTACGCGGAGCTGGGGTATGAGGTGAAGTTGGGCGGGCGCGACGATGCGCCCTGCGTTATTTATACAGGAAATGAATATTTTGAGCCCTTCACAGCCGATTTGGCAAGCGCGGCGCGGGAGATCGTCATCTCCAGCCCCTACATCCAGAAAAACCGGGTAAAATCCCTCCTGCCGCTCCTGGCGAGCGTCCCCACCACGGTCTACACCGCCCCGCCGGAGAGTTATAAACCGGAATATCAGGACGCCGTAGCCGCATCGATTGCCCTGCTGAAGTTCTCCGGCATCACTGTCATCCTCCGCCCAAATCTCACTCTGCGTCTCTCGATCATCGATAAGTCCCTTGTTTGGTACGGCGACATAACCCCCTTGGCCTACCCCGCCCGCGACGCTGACGCCATCCGCTTCGACAGTGCCGACATAGCAGGAGAGTTGCTGGACACCCTGAACGGTTCCGGAGAACAGCTTGGTATTGAAGAAGTATAGTGCAATAGCCGCCGGCAGAAGCCGGCGGCTATTCCTTATGAAGTGAAATCAAATTTTGTGACGCAATAAGCAAAAAGAGTCTTTCCCCTCTGCCGTCACCATCAACCACGGCCCCTCAAATTCTGCGGGGGACCCCCTGCAAGTTTGGGGAGGGGAATAGTATTAACAAGACGAAAGGCAACAAGTTTAATGCCCCTTGCGCCGTTCAACCCTCTGGCTTGGGAAAGGTTACGGTGACGGTGGTGCCGGAGGGGGAGCTTGACAGGTCGATGGTGGCGTTGTGGAGCTGGGCGGCGTGTTTGACGATGGAGAGGCCGAGGCCGGTGCTGCCGCGGGCTTTGGAGCGGCTTTTGTCTACGCGGTAGAAGCGTTCGAAGACGCGGGATTGGTGCTCCGGGGGTATGCCGATGCCGGTGTCGGAGACGGCGAGGGTGATCTGCGGTCCCTCATTCTTCACGGAAACGGTGACGTTTCCGCCGGGGCGGTTGTATTTGATGGCGTTGTCCGTGAGGTTGTAGACGATGGAAGCCAAAAGCTGGGGGATTCCGGTGATTTCCGCGCTCTCGCCGCTGAGGGTGACGTTAACGTTGGCCTTTTCTGCCTCGGCGGTGAGGGCTTTGACGGCCTCCCCGGCGATGACGTAGAGGTCGCAGGATTCGCGCTTCATGTCCGCCGTGCCCTCGTCTAAGTGCGACAGGTGTATGATGTCCTCGACGAGGTGCGTTATCCGCTGGGCCTCGTTGTAAATGCGGGCGTAAAATTCCTGCCAGTCGGCGTCCCGGACCATGCCGTTCATCAGAAGCTCCGCGCTCCCGGCGATGGTGTGAAGGGGCGTTTTCAGCTCGTGGGAGACGTTGGCGGAGAACTCCCGGCGCAGGGTCTCCCGCTCATGCCGCTCTGTTACATCGATGATTAACACTACCGCGCCGGAGACCTTCTCCTCCGACAGTACGGGGCTTGCCAGAAGCTCGTATTTCCGTCCTTTGAGCTCTATTGACCGCTCCCCGTGGCGGCCCTCCAAGGCATCATGGACAAGGGCTGTGAGCTCCGGGCCACGGTTTACCGAGAGAACGTCCCGGCCAAGACATGACTTGACGGCATCGAAAATCTCCCGCGCCGCCCGGTTGATAGACAGCACCGCGCCGCGAGAGGTGAGCAAGATCATCCCCTCCGACATATTCTCCGTGATGACCTCAAGCTCCTTCTGCTTTTGAAGGAGCTTTTCGCTTTGCAGAGCGATCTCCCGCTGTTGGGTGTCGATGCGGTGAAAGAGCGGCGCCAGCTCGTCAAAGCCCTCGTTTTTCAGCGGCTCGTCCAAGTTGAGGGCGTTTAAGGGCTTCACGATTTGCCGTGATAAGCGCGACGCCAGGAAAAGCGACAGCCCCAAGGCAACAAAAACGATGATAATCATTGGCTCCAGCATCCCCATGATGAGGGTCAAAATGGAATTTTGCGACACCGACAGCCGCAAAACCGTGCCGTCCGGGAGCCGCTGGGCACGGTAGAAAGCCCGCTCGGTGAGGGTGGCGGAATACCGGGAGCTCTCGCCCGCGCCGCTTTCCAGAGCCTCACGAATTTCCTCTCTCTCCAGATGGTTTTCCATCTCCCCGGCGTCGGCGTCACTGTCAAATAAGACTTCTCCGTTTTTACCTACCCAAGTCACGCGAAAACGCTGGGTGTCAAGACCGTCAAAATAGCCCATGCCCTCACGAGAAACGGCGTGGGCGGCAAGCGCTGTCTCCGCCCGAAGCTGATCGACCTGCACCGCGGAGAAATAGTCGTAGAGCACCCACAGAAAAAGCACCGCCGAGGCCAGGAACACCCCCACGGCGGCCAGAATAATGGAGCGAAAAATACGTTTTGTCACGGTTTTGCCTCCCATCTGTACCCCACGCCCCGGACGGTGGCCAGCATATCCCCGCACGCGCCCAGCTTGGAGCGGAGCGTCCCCACGTGGACGTCCACTGTCCGGGTCTCCCCCTCGTAGGCCGCGCCCCAGACGGTATCTAAAAGCTGTCCACGGGTGAACACCGTTCCGGGAGAGGCCATCAGGGCCTTCAAAAGCTCAAATTCTTTCAGGGTCAGCTCGACCTGCTTGCCGTCCGCGGTTACGGTGTGCTCCCGGAGGTTCACGGTGAGGCCGCCGGAGCGAAGGACGCTCTTTTCCTCTTTTGACCCGGTCCTGCGGAGCACCGCCTTCACACGGGACACCATCTCCATCATCCCAAAGGGCTTGGCGAGGTAGTCATCGGCCCCTAAGTCCAGGCCCAGCACCTTGTCGTACTCCGTGCCCTTAGCCGTGGCCATGATGACGGGAATGTCTGAAGTGGCCGCGCTTGACCGGAGGCGCTTTAGAATCTCGATCCCGTCCTCGCCGGGGAGCATGATGTCCAAGAGCACAAGGTCCGGCTTTTGTCCATGAAGGGCCTCCCAAAAGGACACCCCGTCGGGAAAGCCTTTGGCTTCCAGCCCCGCCGCGTTCAGCGCGTAGACCATCAGCTCCCGGATACCGGCATCGTCCTCCACACAGTAGATCACGGAAAACACCTCCCTTACCGCCCATTATAGAGCGTCAAAGTAAAATTCAAAATCAAGACGTTGTAAAATCTTTGTAAAGTCTACCTATTCCGGCTCTTTTTCACCCGTGACGGCGTAGAGCACCCATTTCGCAATGTTCACGGCGTGGTCGCCCATGCGCTCCAAATACTTCGCCACCATTAAAAGGTCCAGCGCCGCCTCCCCGTCCGCGTCAGGGCCACGAAGCGTGCCGATGAGGGCACTTTTGATGCGGTTGAAGTGTCCGTCCACCACGTCGTCGTAATCAATGACAGCCCGCGCCAGCTCCCGGTCACTTTTCACAAAGGCGTCGATGCTGTCCGTCACCATTTTGATGGTGGCGAGGGCCATGTCGCGGATATTGAGACCGTTTTGGCCCAACCTGATGTGACCCATGGAGACGATCTCCGCGATGTCGCCGGAGTTGTCCCCGATGCGTTCCATGTCCGTCACCATCTTGAGGGCCGAGGAAATGACCCGCAGGTCCGTGGCAACCGGCTGTTGCTGGAGAAGGAGCTTGATGCAGAGGTTCTCAATGTCCCGCTCGGCCCGGTCAATTTTTTCAACAAAGTCAAAGACCCCTTGGGCCTTTTCCGTGTCCGCCTCCTCCAGCGCCTTGGCACTCAGGGCAATGGCGCTCTCGCAAAGGGCGCCCATGGCGATGAGGTCCCGGTGAAGGGCCTCAAGCTGTTCGTCAAACTTACTGCGCATTATCCAAACCTCCCCGTGATGTAATCCTCGGTGCGCTTGTCGGCGGGATTGGAGAACATCTTCTCCGTGTGCCCAAACTCGATGAGTTCTCCCAAGAGGAAAAACGCCGTTCTGTCCGAGACACGCACCGCCTGCTGCATGTTGTGGGTGACCATGACGATGGTGTAGTCCGCTTTGAGCTCCATGACCAGCTCCTCAATTTTTGAGGTGGAGATGGGGTCCAACGCCGAAGTGGACTCGTCCATCAAAAGAACGTCCGGCTTCACAGCGAGAGCGCGGGCGATGCACAGCCTCTGCTGCTGTCCCCCGGAGAGGCCAAGGGCGGATTTTTTGAGCCTGTCCTCCACCTCGTCCCAGATGGCGGCGGCGCGGAGAGACGTTTCCACGATTTCATCGAGTTTTGCGCGGCTCCTGACGCCGTGGGTGCGCGGCCCGTAGGCCACGTTGTCGTAGATGGACATGGGGAACGGGTTGGGCTTTTGAAACACCATGCCGATGTTACGGCGCAGCTCTGTTACGTCCCTACCCGGTTCGAATATTTCCTGCCCTCTGTATGTAAGGGAGCCCTCCACACGCACACCTTCTATAAGGTCATTCATGCGGTTTATGGTTCGCAGAAAGGTGGATTTTCCGCACCCGGAGGGGCCGATGAGGGCGGTGATGCGTTTCTCCGGGATGTCCAGCGAGATATTTTTCAGCGCGTGGGTCTCTCCGTAGTAGAAGTCGAGACCCTTCGCGGAAATGATCGTGTCAGCCATAGTCAGCTCCTTTTGAGTTTCCGGCCAAGAAAGCTTGCGGAAAAATTGATGATGACCGTGAGGATCAGTAAAATGGTCGCAATAGAAAAGGCGACTGAAAAATCGGCGTTCTCCTTGGCGTAGTGGTAGAGCGCCACGGTCAGCGTGGAGCCCGATGCCCGCGCCATACGGTCCAGGGAGAAGTCCTGCATCGCCATGCTCATGCCGGCGGTGTACATGAGTACCGCGCTCTCCCCCACCACGCGCCCCACGGCTAAGATGCATCCGGTGACGATACCGTCCACAGACGAGGGTAGTACCACCGTGCGGATCATTCGCCATTTGCCGGCGCCCAGGCCCAGCGCCCCCTCCCGGTAGGACTGGGGTACGGTCTTCAGGCTCTCCTGAGTGGACCTGATGATGGTGGGCAAAATCATCATGACCATCGTCAGGGACCCGGCCAGCAGGGTCTTTTGCAGTTTCAGCGCCGTGCAAAAGACGATGACGCCCACCAATGCGTAGATGATGCTGGGGATGCCCGCCAGGGCCTCGGAGGCAAACTCGATGACCGCCACAAGCTTCCTGTTCCGGGCATATTCCGTCAGATAGATCGTTGCGCCCACGCCCAATGGCAGGGCGATCAGCAGAGAGACGACAACCACAAACAGCGTGTTCTTGATGGCCGGTGCTATGCCGACGGTCCCCCTCAAAACGCTCTCCGAGGTGGTGAGGAAGCTCCAGCTAATGCCGCCCACGCCACGCATCAGGATATAGCCAATAAGGAAAACCAGCAGTCCCACCGTGAGGGCCGAGCAGCCGTAGAGGAGCGCCCGTGCCCCGATGTCGTATATTTTTCTGCGCATGTCAGTTCTCCTTGTCCCGCTTGAGTACCAGATTCAAAAATGCGTTGATGAGCATGATAAAGAGGAACAGCACAAGTCCGATGGAGAAGAGCGCCTGCCGCTGAAGGGACCCGTCCTGGGAGTAGTTGAGCTCGATGGAAATGCCCGTGGTGAGAAACCGCACGGACTTTGTGAGACTTGGCATATTCGCCACGTTCCCCGCCACCATCATAATGGCCATGGCCTCCCCGATGGCCCGCCCGATGCCCAGCACCACCGCCGCCGCGATGCCGCTCTTGGCGGCGGGTGCGGAGACGCGAAAATAGGTTTCCAATTTCGTGGCCCCCAACGCCAGGCTGGCCTCCTCGTATTCCTTCGACACCGCCTCCAGCGCCGTCTCGGAGAGGGAGATGATGTTGGGGAGGATCATAATGGCGAGGACTATGATGGCCGCCAGCAAGCTGTCCCCGGCGGGCAAATTCAGCCAATTTCGCAGCGCCGGGACCAGGACGCACATCCCCACGAGGCCATAGACCACCGAGGGGATGCCGGCAAGGAGGCTGACAGCGGGCCGGATGACATTTGCAAGCCATTTTGGGGCGACCTTGGCGAGAAATACCGCCGTGAAAAACCCGATGGGCACGCCGATGACCACGGCCCCCGCCGTGCCGTATATGGACGTGAGGATGAGCGGCAGGATGCCGTATTGATTCTGTCCCACTGCCCAGGTCTTTCCGAAAAGGAACCTCCCAAGCCCGATCTCCCGTATGGCCGGGAGCCCGGAGATGATGAGATACACGCTGATGAGCAGCACGAAACCCACCGCCACCAGTCCGCAGAGGGTGAAGATAAGTTGCATGGCCCTCTCCGCCGCTTTCCAGTTCGACTTTTTCATGTCAGTTGGGGTACACCGCGCCCGCGGCGGCTATGTACTCGGCGGCCTCGGCGCTTGTGGCGAAGTCCAGGAACGCCTGGGCGGCCTCGGAGAGCTCTACGCCCTTTTTGGTGACCATCAAAAATGGGCGCTGGATGGTGTAGCTCCCGTCCTTGACCGTGGCCTCGCTTGGCGCGATGCCGTTGACCTTCACCGCTGTGACCGTGTCGTTTACGGCGGAGAGGCTGGCGTAGCCGATGGCGTTCTCATTCCCGGCCACGTTGCCGATGACGTCGCCGGTGGAGCCGTACTCGTTTGTGTAGACGCAAGCGCCCTCCACGCCCACGATCTCCTCAAAGGCCGTGCGGGTCCCGGAGCCGTCCTCGCGTCCGTACACCGCGATGGGCGCGTCCGCGCCGCCAAGCTCCGACCAGTTCGTGATCTTGCCGGTGAAGATGTCCGCGATTTGCTTCCGTAGTCAGGTCGGAGACGGGATTTTTGGGATTCACCACCACCGCCACGCCGTCCAGTGCCACCACATGGGCCACGGCGCCCTTGTCCATCTCCTCCTGCTTCAGCTCCCGGCTGGAGAGCCCGATGTCACAGGTCCCGTCCAGCACCCCGCTGATGCCGGACCCGGACCCGGTGCCGGAGTAGTTGACGGTGATATTCGGCTCCCTCTCCTTGAACGCCTCCGTCAGCGCCCCCATCACGTCCGCCATGGACGTGGACCCGTCCGTGTTCACCGTGCCGCTCCCGCCGGACGAGCACCCGGCCAGGAGCCCCAAAACCAACAAAGCTGTAACCGCGAGAGATAACGTTTTCTTTTTCATGTTTTTTCTCCTTTTCTTTTCTGATTACAGCCACCATGTTACCCCTCCCACATCAAATCCGTCACCGCGATATTGTAAAACCCCTGTAAAATTCTTCAGAGAGCCCAAACGGCATATCGCAAATTTGTGGAGAAAGTACGAATCGCACTTATTAAAACCGTAGTTAAATTGACTCAATTGCAATTATTACACAGTCAAAAGTTGAAAAACATATTTTACTCAATATACATAGAAAGCAAAAAAACGCATACCCCTTCAAAAACGGAGGGATATGCGTCTTTTTTGTAGAGCCTTGTTACAATTTCACACTTTGCTTTTTGCTCCACTAAAACGGGCTCGTTTTAGATTTGATAACTGGAATTAGCAAATCAACTACGTTGTTCCCCCTCAAATAACGCTGCCTGAGGGCCAATAAGAGTAAAGCAGAGCACAAAATAAGCCGTTCGTTTATATTGGCTTTTCGGCCCATGCTAATAAAAGGTTGTTATCTAACGAGGAAATATTTTGCTGTAACAAAATACAAAGTAGAAAACATAAGTAAGTAGGAGCTTTCTGGTTGACCGAATCACCAATCACCTGTTTTCGAGACAAAAAAGGATAAAAAGGATGTGTTAAGATGGATTTCCTCGAAACGATACTTTCAAACATTGTCATCTTTCAAGTCATTACTGCCTTAATTTAGGCCTCCGTTGGATTGGGGCTGTGTTTTGGCGCAATAAAATGGAGGCAGGGCGCGCTGGTATGGCGGCGCGGGCTGTTGACAACTATATCGATAGCTTGGGGATTTGCACTGGGAGCCTTGGCGGCCTCCACATTGGATGATACCACCGGAGCGTTATTGTGTGTTATAATTGGCGTTATTGCACTGCCAATACTTACATACACCGTTCCGGGCGTCAATCGATTTATGTTGGGTTTCCTCGTCGCGTCAAAGCTATTCTTCATGTTGACTACGGTTTTGGCAAAAAGCGGAGATATGGAGGTCGAAACTGCGGTCTTTCTTCCGTTGATGGCCGGCACCGTAGTCGGCGTATGCCTGATGGCTTGGACAAAAGTCCGCGTCAGCGCATTTGTCCTTGCTTGTACATTTATTGGAGCTGCGGAAACCGCCCCGGTGATATCCGAGTGGATCAACAGAATTTTCTTTACATTTACCAGTGATATTAGCTATCTTTTTGATCCCATCGATTTCCTGTTCGGACTGTTTGGCATTGAATTAACCGATAAGTGGACACTGGTCGCAATGATTATACTGATGATCTGGGGCGGATATAAACAAGTCAACAATATTAAAGCTCACGGAATTCCTCTCAACACACCGTTAATCGGATTTGAAACGCGGTTTGAGGACAACGGGAAAATTATCACTGACCACGGAACTGTTGATACAATGAAGTAAAAGGCAAAATGCACGCAGTCTTGTTGCGAACCATCTAATTTCTACTCTTGAGTACACAATATGATTGTAGAGTGATTTTACGTGTCAATTCCTTGTGAAAATAAAATCGAGGGTGAAATTATGCTCCACAATAATTGCGGGGAACCCCCGCAATTATTGTGGATGGGAATAGTATCAACAAGACGAATGGAAACAAGGATAAAGCCGTCTCAGATATGGATTTGAAAGTCTCTATACTGAAATACGCCGCCGCCCTGCCACAGCTTTCCCTCCCGCGACAGCTCCCGGAACGCCTTTTCGATTCTGCCTACAATGTCAACCGGGACAGAGAGCTCGTGATGGCCGGGGAGGATGCGGCTGATTTCCAGATCCCGCACCTTCCTGACGGACTGCCAGAACAGCTGCGGGTCCGTAGTCGGATAAAAGGCGTCCAAGCAGCCTCGGTAGATCAAGTCGCCAGAATAAAGGTATTTGCGCTCAGGCTCATAAAAGCAGCAATGTCCGGGGGAGTGTCCTGGCGTATGGTGTCCTGCAGCCCAAGGACAGACAGTCACCGTCATGCAGAAGCTCTTGAGGTGTCCCTTGGAAGATTCGGTAATCATCAAGGACAAAATCCTCCGGGAAATCGCACGGGCGGCAAGTCAAGTTGTGCTTGACCACCTCCAACGGGATGGGGAACCGCACCGCCAGCCAATCCTTTTCGGCCTCGTGTACGGCGATTCTCTCAAAATACCTGTGCCCGCCGATGTGGTCCCAATGGGCGTGAGTCGTGACCACAGTCACCGGGAGGTCCGTGAGGCTGTCAACCACCTCCCTGATATTCCCAACGCCCAATCCCGTATCGATTAACACAGCCCTCTCGGTCCCATACACCAGGTAGCAGTGCGTCTCCTCCCAGTGCTTATACTCGCTGATCGCAAATGTATCGCTGTCGATTGACTCGACTGTAAACCAAATGCACATAAGGAACCACCCCCAATCAACCCACAAGTTGCTGAATAACTCTTTTCCAATAAAAGTATACCATATGAGCTTGAAAAAGTCCACGGTAATTCAATCCCACCAAGCACCGTGGCCCTGTTGTTGCCCTCGTGTGCGGTTTTAGGTCAGAGGGTAGGACGAGTACACCCTCCAAGTGCCAAAACGCCGTGTTGGGCGATTGTTGAAGGAGATTCTTCTCTCTGCGCATAATCTCCGGCTCTGAGTGGGCAGCACAAAGGCGAATTCCCGCCCCATTTTTGAGGGAAAAAGGCCGTCATAGTAATGCGGAACAGAGGAAAAGTCAAGCCGTCAATAATCTGGATATAGAACCCAACCACGGTCCCTCAAATTCTGTAGGGGACCCCATGCAATTTTTGGGAGGGGAATAGTATCAACAAGACGTAGAGCAACAAATATAAAGCCCTTCCAACAGAACTTCGGTACATGCGGTTTGTCCGGCTTGCCAAAACGGGTTAGCGCGACTTTTCCTATTCTCTGCGATATTGAGTGTTGCCAAGGAGAGGTGAAAATGGAGAAAAAAACTTTGTTATAGCAACATCTGCCCGGTCAGGCAAATGGGTTAGTCCACACAGGAGGAAAATGAAATCGTAAAACGGATACATCAAAATGAGAAAAAGCTACGGGCGGCTCTCAATAGGGAGAGCCATCCTCTATGCGATAAGACTGTCTCACCATATCCGGTTTAATGGGCAAAAGTTGTTTTTGGGAGGCGCTTGGTTTGGGAGCGAGGCTGATGGTGGAGATATTTACAGATAAATGTTAATCACTCGTTGATTTATTGCAGGCAGTCGATGATTGCGTTCAGGAGAAAGACGACCTTTTCGCATTTTTCAGAGGAAAGAGTTTTGAGACGGCAGAGAATATATTCCTCAGGTAATTGCTCTGCCCCGAAGAGCAGGCTGTCGGAAGATACCTGCAGAGCGACAGAGAAAGCCCGGATGGACTCTGACGAAAGACCTGAGCGGCCACGTTCTCTAAACGCCAAAAACCGCCAAGCCGTGAAGCCCGCTGTCCACAATAATGTCCACGTCACTGTGCGGCTCCTGACATATTCATAGAGCTCATCGGAGGTCATTTTGTCGAACTCGTGGGGCTCAAAATTCATTTCCACAATTTGCATGTCCTCAACGCCGCTCTCTCTGAGATACGCCGCCATCAGCCGAAGCAGGCTGGACTTCCCGCACAGTCGTATCCCGGGCACCACCTTTACAGGCTCCATATTTTGAAATGCCTTTAGCTTGTCAAGGTAGAGATCCCGTCTCTTCAGTTCTTTCCCTGTAATCATGGGCATCACTCCTTATGGAGTTAGTATTGCACAAATCTTTGAAAAATCAATTATTTGCAATAAATTGCACAAATTTTTTTAAATAGCTCTGCAAGGCCAGGCTTTCCAATGTTTTGTGAAAAGCCCGGCTTTATAATAGACTTGATGGGAACAGCAGATTATTCCTCTGTTTTATGCCCAAACCACGCGCGACAGAGGCACTGTATTTCCTCTATCTCCCGCTCAAATCGATCAATGCTCATGTTCAACCTATCGTGAATTTCAAATATGTCAAATCCCTTCAAGAGGAGTATAACAATCTCCCTATCCTGAAGAGGCAGACTTCTCAGAAATTCCTTTACTTCTATGACGCTCAGATCCGCCATCGGTGAGGAGATAAAGCGGTAGCCGTCAAAAAATTCTCCGGTCTTCCCGGAGAAGAGACTGTCCAGAGAGCAAAAGCGATACCGCCGGGATGGTGTACGCCGGTTGAGCTCACCCATTTTTACTTCCAGATCAGCCTTGTACTCCTCTAAAAAATGTCCGGTGTTCAGCGGCATGGTGCGCAAATCCTCCAAGAAGATAAGGCTCGCTTCGGAGATCCTGCCCTGATACTCCATATTACGCCATCTTCCTGCGCAATGCTCTTGAATGAACGGAAACACCGCCTCCATGATGCGGGCCTCGGCATTTTCAGCACACTTTACCATGCTTCAGGCCCTCCAGAATGTGCTCCTCCTGAGATGCGCTGATTCTTCGAGACTTCTTTGGTACCGGCTTGCGATTGGTCACCCAGGACTTGGGCTGTTCCAGCTCGCCAAACAGCATCCCGTCCTCGGCGCGGAAAACGTACCTTGCCGGAAGGATCACACCGGCAGCCTTGATATCCCGAAGAAGCCTTGGAAGATTTTTTCTGCCGCTCTTCGGAAGAGTGATGGTACCCTCCGCCGATTCCACGATGCACAGCACCTGCTTGTCCGGCGAGGCGCAGAGCCGGAAGCACTCCGGCAGCTTCTTTCGAAGCTGGTCGTTGAACATGAATCCGCCGGATTCGGATACGCTGACCGCCATTTTCCAAGCTCTGGGCTCCGGGTCGTACCAGGTGAATGTACTAATGTCGTATTTTGTCATGCAAAATACCTCCTTTAATATAATAGGATGGTATTATAGCAGAATTGCACGAAAAATTGAATGCTTTGGGGAATTACTCGAACATATCAGAAAAATATATCATCTCCAGTGGGAACCTCATAAACAGCTCATCCCAAACCTCCAAACTTGACCGTCGGATGGGTGCATCCTCTTTCTCCTGTTGAAAAGCACAGGAGACGCATTTTATCAATTTTTCCAGCTCGTCAAAGAAAGAAACCGTAACCGGCTTTTCCTTGATATATGTCATAATCGTACGCTCGCAAATGTTTGTTCATCCCATTAGAGCCCTTGCACTGAACATACTCCTGGGCACCGTCCACTCCGGTCACGACAAATTCAACCCCCATGCCCTCTTCTCCAAGCGGCTCCACCTCCACATTGGACACACGCTCATAGAGCAGGTCGATGAGTTCCGGGCCAGGATGCTGTTTTCATATTCATTTCCACCCTTGTCTGCCCTACCACCACATTCCATGCTTATATAAGCCTCCCCGTGTTTTGATTTACCAAATGCCGCCTCAATTGTCATCCATCGCGCATACCTCTTCATACTCCGCTCGAAGTACCGGCTCGATCTCCCTGAGGGGAATGTCAAAAAAGGAAACATTATCAAGGTTGATGAAGCTTCTTTCGCCCCCATTATCCTCTATTTCTATGATTCTATTGATCTAATCCTGGTATGCGTCCATCATATAGACGGAAAAGATAAGATCGTCCAATCCGCTGATGCCGTTTGCGTCATAGGAGTATAATACCGATTTTTCAACACTGTGCCCGTCGGCGAAATGAATGATTGTCCTATACAACAAGTGGAACAGTATATCCTCGTCCCAGCCAAGCTCTTTTATGACCTGCCGTGCGAGATCCTGAAGTGTTGGCGAAACGTCCTGTCGCATATGCTCACCGCTGAATGTTGGGAGGTCGTAGAGTGCGTCGTATACCGCTTGGGGAACATCCTCGTGATTGATCGGTGATGACCAGCTGTCTGTACCGGGCCTGTCGCAGGCGTCATCAAGTAAAATCACTTCATTGATTTTTTTCATGTTCAGAACAAGAACTCTATTGTTCATGCATGGGATCACGATCACTTCATTATGAATGACCTTTTCCAAATCCGATTTAGCCGCACTGGTGATCGGGTACCAAAAATAGTCGTCTCCGCCTTTGACACGTATGCCCACGTTCCCCCAGTACCCCGACATGTTCTCAGGCAAATCATACTTGTATGCCATGAGAATATTCTCTGGCATCATAACGGGTACAGAAAAACTCTTTGTCCTGGATGCCTGCCACACTCGTATAAAGACTGAGAGCTATATCCTTCAGTTGTGCCGGTGTCGCCTCGCCTCCGGATTCTATTTCGGTGAGCTCCTGCTCTGATATTCCTGTTTCACTGGCAATGTAATCAACGTCCATGCGTAGATTGCTCCGCAATCCGCGCATCCGGCTTAGCCTGTTTGGTTTATCGCCCAGCAGTTGTTCAGCGGAGAGGCTCAGGCACTTAAAAATCTTTTCCATATGCTTATTATAGTTTGTTTTTCTGTTTTCTTGCACTATCATTGGATTATATTCTTCCAAATTATCATATGCGTTTTGCCTACATGGTATTATGGAAAGGTCTGTATAAGGCTAAAATGGGGCTATTTGTTAATAACTTCAAACACCTCCCTGCTCACAATCGCCGGATGGTGCTCATGTATCACGTACCTGTTCATCTGCCCCACGTTTCTGCTCTGCTTACCAGTAAATACATCACTCACAAATGTCTTCTGCAATATAACATCGCCAGTGTATTTTCTCGTTTTTCAAAAGCTTGCTGATGGTCTCCCTGCTCCACCGCTCTTTGCCAGTGGGGGATGGAATATGTTCGTTAAACAGCCACTGAGATATTTCATTCAAGCTTCTGTCCGAAACCCGGAGCTTAAAGATTTTGCGGACTATATCCGCCTCCGGCTCGTTGATTTCCAGGTGTCCATCGCTACTTCGCCTGTAGCCGAAACATGTAAAATCTGCATAACCGAATTTCCCGATTTGAAAGCCTTTACTGATGCCCCATTTGATGTTCTGACTCATGCTCTCGCTTTCCGCCTGCGCGTAGGACATATACGCAGCCAATAGGATCTGCATCTGACGGTCATGCAGCCAGATGTTCTCTTTCTCAAAGAAAACGTCAACTCCGCATCCGCACAGCTCCAGTGACGCCTGGAGCATGTCAACGGTATTCCGTCCAAACCGGCTTATGGATTTGCTGAGGATCAAGTCAATCCCGCCGCTGCGCGCAAGTTCCATCATCCGCATGAACTCCGCCCTCTGCCAAAGACTTAATCCGCTCCCTCTCTCAGCAAAAATTCCGGCATTGATCCAGCCGGGAGTATTTGCTATCTTCTGCGAATAATACGAAATTTGCGCCGTCAAACTCTTTTCCTGCTCCTCATGATCAGAGCTTACGCGACAGTAAGCGGCGACGCGAAGTGTATTATTGGCTTGATTGTTATCGGTTTGTGCGGGTATTTCAGTAACTGTGTGCATTTCAATCTGATCCTTTCATAAAAGAATAAAGCCGTAGCGCACGGCCACGGCAAAAAAGAATATGTATATATAAAAAGTTGACAGCTTTCCGTATGGAAAACTGTCAACTTATCTTGGAATAAGTGGTTAAAACTATTTTTTAAAAAAACTTGCGGTGCGAGGGTTCTGGGGGGGATTTCTGGTCGCGGGGTGTTTGCGGCGGGCGGGGCATAACTTAATCGACAATTACTACTACCGAATGAGCTTATACACACAGGAGCCGGCGTAGGTTAGGGGGTCCTCCTGGGCGAAGAAGATGACGCCGTCCGTGGGGGCGGTGAGCTGTTCGCGGACAGAGCCGTCGTAGGGGTCCAG
>CANQTW010000019.1 GCA_947626845.1 uncultured Oscillospiraceae bacterium
CTCCCCCTGCTTTTTCTTGTAGTCCGGCACCAGCAGGAAGTGGTAGATGAGGTGGGTGACCCAGATCATCAGCGTCATGCTGAAGCGCAGTCCCGCGCCGGCGAGGCGGTCATAGACGGCGCTGCCGGGAAGGGCGAAGATGAAGAGGAGCAGCTGGTAGACGCCGGTGATCAGGTTGGAGAGGTTGGTGTAGTAAGAGAAGGTGCCCAGCCTGTACCGGCCCTCATGAAAACCGGCCTGGAGAAAGACGCCTCCCAACGCCAGCGCGGCGATGGCGCAGGAACTGACAAGCTCTATGATTCGCAGCATGGAAATACGCCTCCCATATAGTATTCTACCTTTAAGAATATATCTTCCAGTCAAATTTTGCAAGTAAAATTTCACCGAATATTCACACTAAGGGCCGTTTTCTCTGCTATACTGTCAACGGATGAGGTGAGGCATATGGCGTTCATAGCATTTGAGGATGTGAAAAAGACATACCGCTCCGGCGAGGTGGAGGTGGAGGCCCTGCACGGGGTATCCTTCACCGTGGAGAAGGGCGAAATCTGCGTCATCGTAGGCCCCTCCGGCGCGGGTAAGACCACCCTGCTCAATATCCTGGGCGGCATGGACACCCTGACGGCGGGAAAGATCCTGCTGGACGGGGAGGAGGTCTCCGCCTATCCCCCGAAAAAGCTCATCGCCTACCGGCGGCGGGACGTGGGCTTCGTGTTCCAGTTTTACAACCTCATCGAAAACCTGACGGCGCTGGAGAACGTGGAGCTGGCCGCCCAAATCTGCCCCGCTCCCCTGGACGCGGCGGAGACGCTTCGGGCCGTGGGCCTGGGAGAGCGGCTGCGCAATTTCCCCTCCCAGCTGTCCGGCGGCGAACAGCAGCGGGTGGCCATCGCCCGCGCCCTGGCCAAGAATCCCAAGCTGCTTTTGTGCGACGAGCCCACCGGGGCGTTGGACTACAACACCGGCAAGCAAATACTCCAGCTTTTGGAGGATACCAGCCGCAAGTCCGGCATGACGGTGATCATCATCACCCACAATTCCGCCCTGACGGCCATGGCGGACCGGGTCATCACCGTCCGTAGCGGGACGGTGCGGGACGTGAAGCTGAATCCGAGTCCCACGCCGATATCGGAAATAGAATGGTGATATAAATGTCTCCTCTGTTCAAGAACACATACCGGGAGATCCTGCGCTCGCCGGGGCGGTTTCTGGCCATTTTGGCCATCATCGTCCTGGGGAGCGGCTTTTTCGTGGGTCTGAGGGTATCCCAAAAGGCCATGACGGCCACGGCCAACACCTATCTTGACAAGACGAGCTTTTACGATTTTTCCGCGGCCAACACCCTGGGGCTGACGGAGGAGGACGTGGAGGCCCTGCGGGCCGCTCCCGCCGTGCTGGACGCGGAGGGGAGCTTTCAGGCGGACGCCCTGGTGAATTTCGGGGAGAACATCGACTCCGTATACGCCTTTTACACCCTGCCGGAGCGGATCAACGTGCCGGAGCTTATAGAGGGCCGCCTGCCGGAGGGGCCGGAGGAGTGCCTGGCGGACTCCTGGTCCGGCAAAAAGCCGGGGGATAAAATCTACCTCTCCGCCGCCAACGATCCGGACACTCTGGCGCTTTTTACCGTGCGGGAGCTGACGGTGACGGGCGTGTGTACCTCGCCGCTGTATCTCAACTTCGAGCGGGGCAGTACGTCCCTGGGCTCCGGCTCCGTGGCGGCCTTCTGCTACGTACTGCCGGAGGCCATTGACGCGGACTATTATACCGCGGTGTATCTGCGCTGTCCCGATATGCCCGCCGCCTACACGGAGGCCTACGACGAGAAGAGCGAGTCGCTGGAGGCGCCTCTGACGGCCTTGGCCGAGGCCAGGGCGCAGGCTCGGTACGACAGCGTTAAAAGCGACGCTGAGGCGGAGCTTCTTGACGCGGAAAAGGAATATGAGGACGGCCTTGCGGACTACCGGCGTGAGCGCGCCGAGGCGGAGGCCGAATTGGAGGACGCCAGACTTGCCCTGGAGGACGCCAAAAAGGCGTTGGAGGACGGCGAACAGGAGTACGCCGACGGGCTCCGGGCGTATGAGGACGGACGCGCCCAGTATGAGGCCGCGCGGGAGGACTACAACGCCGCCGCGGCGCGGCTGGAGGACGGCGAGGCCCAGTACCGTGAGGGGCTTCAGGAGTATAACGACGGTCTGGCCGCCTACAACGCCGGCGCGGAGCTTTTTGCCCAACAGCAGGCGGAATATGACCGGAACAAGGCGGAATTTGACGGCACGGCCCAGGGCGCCCTGGCGCAGCTGGCCGCCGGCGGGTTCCGGTACGGTTCCATGGAGGAGCTGGCCGCGGCGGTGGAGGCCGCCCCCGCCCTGGGGACCCTTCCGGGGGTGGGACAGCTTCTGGACGCCTACTACCGGCTCCAGGCCGCCGGGGAGGAGCTTGACGCCGCCTCCGAACAGCTTTCCGGCACGAAAGCCGCCCTGGACGAGGCCCAGGCGGCGCTGACGGCCTCCCGCGCGGAGCTGGACCAGGGCCGGCGGGAGCTGGACAGCGGGGCGGATCAGCTCGCCGACACCGCCAAGGCCCTGGACGAGGCCAAGGCCGAGCTGGAAGACGCCAGGGAGGAGTTGGAGCAGGGCCAACGGGAGTATGACGACGGCCTTGCGGAATACGAGGACGCCAGGGCCGAGGCGGAGCGGGAGTTTGCCGACGCCGAGGCCGAGCTGGAGGACGCACGGCGGGAGCTGGATGACGCAAGGCGGGAGATAGACGACATCGCCTATCCGGACACGTATCTTCTGGGCCGCTGGGCCAACGTGGGCTATGCCTGCTTTGAGTCGGACGCCTCCATCGTCCGCTCCATCTCCGCGGTGTTCCCGCTGTTTTTCTTCCTGGTAGCGGCGCTGATCTGCATCACCACCGTGTCCCGCATGGTGGAGGAACAGCGCTCTCAGCTGGGCGTGCTGATGGCCCTGGGCTATTCGCGCCTGAAGGTGATGGGCAAATTCCTCTCCTACGCGGGCCTTGCCACGGTGGTGGGGTGCGTTTCCGGCATCCTGCTGGGCTCCAGGGTCATCCCCTTAGTGGTGTGGCAGGCCTATAAGATCATGTACTCCTTCTCGGATAAGATCGAGTTTTACTTTGACCTGAGACTGTCCGCCGTCACGTTCCTGCTGTATCTGGCCGCCATGCTGGCGGTGACGTGGCTCTCCTGCCGGAAGGAGCTGGGCGACGTGCCGGCCAACATCATCCGCCCCAAGGCCCCCAAGGCCGGCAAGCGGGTGCTCTTAGAGCGGGTCCCCCTCATCTGGAACAGGCTCAGCTTCCTGTGGAAGGTGACGGTGCGGAACATCTTCCGGTACAAGTCCCGCGTCTTTATGATGATTTTGGGCATCGCCGGGTGCACCGCCCTGATGATCACGGGCATGGGCATCAACGACTCCATCCGGAACGTGGTGGACTACCAGTTTACGGAGATCTCCCTGTACGACTTCACGGTGACCTTCTCGGAGCATCTGGACCAGGCGCGGCAGGAGGCATTTCTGGAGGAGGCCGCCGGCACGGTGGGCGACGCCCTCTATCTCCACCAGAGTTCCTTCACCGCTTCCGCCAACAGGACGGAAAAGGATGTCTATCTCAACGCCGTGGACTCCGATTCCCTGAGCAGGATCGGGGAGTTTATCGACTTCCACCGGGGGAGCGCTCCCCTGCCCTTCCCCGGCGACGGGGAGGCGCTCATCAACAACGGCCTTGCCAGGGTGCTGGGCGTGAAGGCCGGGGACACCCTGGAGCTGCGGGACGACGAGAACAGTATGACGCTGACCGTCTCCGGCGTCTATGACAACTACATCTACAACAACATCTACATAAGCTCCGACACCTACGCCGCCTGTACCGGCGGCGAGCCGGACATCAATTACGCGCTCGTCCTGAAGGACAGCGGCGTTGACACCGGCGAGGCGCTGGCGTCTATTCTGGGCATGGACGGCGTGCTGACCGCCTCCGCCAGCCAGGAGATGCGGACGCGCATCGGCAGTATGATGGAAAGCCTGATCTACATCGTCCTGCTGACCATCGTATGCGCCGCGGCCCTGGCCTTCGTGGTCATCTACAACCTGACCAACATCAACATCCAGGAGCGGCTGCGGGAGCTGGCCACGGTGAAGGTGCTGGGCTTCTTCGACTTAGAGTCGGCCCTCTACGTCCTACGGGAGAATTTTCTGCTGACCGTCCTGGGGGCGGCGGCGGGCGTGCCCCTGGGGCTGGCGCTGAACGCCTACGTGATGGCCCAGATCAAGATCGATCTGATCCACTTCACCCCCCGCGTCCTGCCCATGAGCTATGTTTACAGCGTCGCCCTGACGTTCCTGTTCAGCATCTTAGTGGACGGACTCATGTTCCTGCGGCTTAAAAAGATCAACCCCGCCGAGGCGCTGAAGGCCGCGGAGTGAGCGGGCTGCTGCCCTGTGTAGTGGGATAATACCACATAATTATTTATTTGTCAAGTAAAAATATAATAAATTTAATTAATTTTTTATGAACAAGGGCCTCCTTTCAGGCGGCCCACTGAATTTTCGGCGCACCGCCGATCAAATGGGATGGGCCACTCTACGGAGCGTTTGTTGACAGAAGAGGGGGGCAGGCGGTAAAATCGGAGGCAGAAAAGCGGTCTCCTGACCGGCAGAAGAGGTGACGCCCATGATCGATATCCAGAACAGCCGCACTGGGGCCTTGATCCAGCAGACCCGGACGGAGAAGGGCCTGACCCAGAAACAGCTGGCCCAGCGCCTGCATATCTCTGACCGGACGGTGAGCAAGTGGGAGCGGGGCGCCGGGTTTCCGGATCTGTCCCTGCTGGAGCCCCTGACGGAAGCGCTGGGACTCACCGTCACAGAGCTGCTCCACGGACAGCGGGAGGAGAGGCGAGAGGGGTTCCAGACGATTACTGTCCGGGACGCGGCGGCGGTGCTCAGAAAGGCCTGGCAGGAGAAGCTGCGGGGCCTGCGGAAGAGGGCACTGATTGCCTGCGCCGCCTTGGCGGCGGTGGCCGCAGTCGTCTTTTTCCTGACTCTGCCCAACTCGCCCGGAGGATATGCGTGCCGCGGTTCCGTCACTATCGAGCAGATTTTCCCCGGCGGGCATGAGAGCCGGTTCTCCTTCCCCCTGGACTGCCGGGGGACCACGGTGAGCCCCGGCAGCGAGCGGTTCGAGACGAAGCTGTCCCCCACGGAGCTGACCGCCCACATCCTGTCCCAGCCTGGGGTGGACGGGAGCACGGCGGTGTGGAGTCTGGACGGGACGGAGTACCGGCTGTTCACCGTGTATCCGGAGGATGGCCTGGGCCGGTACGCCCTGCTATGCTGCTGCCCCGGTGAGGGGAAGCGTTGGCTGTATGACTTTGCCGGGGACATGATGACGGCGGCCTATCTGCGGGAAGATGGCGAGGGCAGCGCGGTCCTGTTCCCGGCGTTCCTGCTGGCACAGGAGGGCTGGCCCGTCTATCTGGACGCGGGGGAGGCCGCGCCCACCCGCTTCCCTGCCGGACGCCTCCGATGGGCCTTCGACGCCCTCCGGGACTTCTATGAGGGCCCCGGCGGGGCGGCGTGGTATAACGCGGCGGTGGATGAGGCGGCTCTGACGGTCACGCTGACAGCCAAGGACGCGCTTCTGGCCGCGGAGGAGCGGGACAGGGTGTGTTCCGCCTTTCAGGTGACGGCCCTGATCCGGGACAGCAAAGTGTACTTCCAAATCAACACCGCATCATAATGTAGGGGCAGCAATGGGGCCCCATCGGGCTGTTGCCCGATGGGGAAAGGAGGAGCGAACACTGCGCCTGAGCCCTGGCGCTTACGCCAGGGCGAGGTTAAGCGTGTTCCGCGATGACGCCGGCGGCCCCTACGGCCATTAACGAAACATCTCTATTAGACACCGTAGGGGCGGGTTCTAAAACCCGCCCCTAATTCAAATACGCGGCGGAGCCGCAACCGTTTTGGGGCGGGCGATGCGGAAATTCGATGGACGGGTGGCCGGGGACGGCCACCCCTACGATTTTTAAATAAATTTTCGGGAATTCGTATATTCGGAGGGAAGGGATTGGAAGGGGAACCGTCAGGGTTCCCCTTCTGATTCAATCATCCGCCGCCCTGCGGCGGGCCGATGTGGTCATCGGCCCCTACGGCGTTGGGGGGAAGGTTTTCGGAAATTCGGCGGGATATTTCTTCAGCTGTCCATGCGGATGAGCTTTTTTACCCGCTTATAGAGGGGCAGGGTGATCAGGGACACCAAGAGGGCCTTGACCAGGTTGAAGGGGGCCACGCACAGGGCGGCCATGGCGTAGACGGAATCTACATGGCTGTTCACCGCCTGGGCCATACTGATGATGACGTCCAGGGGCGCATGGTAGAGCCGCGCGAAGGCGGGGATCAGGTAGACGGCGTTGAAGAGGCTGCCGAAGACCGTCATGATGAGGCCGCCGGCGGCCAGGGAGACCACGGCGCCTTTGAAGGTGCGGTGGGTGTGGTAGATCACACTGGCGGGCAGGACGAAGGAGCACCCCACCACGAAGTTGGCGAAGTCCCCCACGAAGGCGGTGGTGGTGCCCTTCAGGAGGAGCTTCAGCACCACCTTTAGAAATTCGCAGGTGACTCCGGCGGCGGGACCCATGGAGAAGGCGCAGATCAGCACCGGTATCTCCGACAGGTCCAGTTTATAGAAATCCGGCGCCAGGAACACCAGGGGGAACTCGATGAGCATCAGCACGCCGGCCAGGGCCGCGAACATGCCCATATAGGCCACGTGGCGGGCGGGGGTCAGCCTGCGCAGTTCGCGGATCAGCAGCTTCTGCGCCAGCAGGGCCAGGACGAGCAGTCCGGCAAAGACCGCGACGCAGACAAAGACGAACGAGAGATTTTCCTTCAGGGCTTGAAGCATGGTAAAGACTCCTTTCACAATAGGGCAAAATGAAAACGCCTGAACTGTCCGTCCAGGCGCTTTTTTGCGCGAAAGGTTCGCGGGAAAATCCGCGCATCTTCTCCCATCCAGACTGGGGGCCGCTGCCGGCCCGTCACTGTCGGTACCGGAATCGCACCGGTTCAACGCCAAAGGCGCTCGCGGACTGTACCGCCGGTAGGGGTTCTCACCCTGCCCTGAAGACGAATAGTATCAAGTTGTACCGCTATTATACACCCGCGGTGCCGGAAATTCAATACCCTGCCGCGAAAAAGCTGTCGTTTCCGGCGGAGGAATATTTTTTGTCCGGCTCCCCCGTTTGACGAAATTCTCCCCGACGGCCCGTATAAAATTATGGTAAACCTATCCACAAGGGGGACTCTTCGTTGAAACAGGCAGAGGGCGCCAGGGGCGCCACCATCTCACGGACGTTTGACAGGGCCGGGGCGGCGGAGTTAGCTTTAAGGCTGGCCGCGGCGTTCCTCTTAGGGCGGGCCAGGATATTCGGGGGAATCGTCCCCTTCGGCGTCGCCTTTACGGCGGCCTCCGGCGGCGGGGTGTGGGGCGTTACGGCGCTGGCCGGAGCGCTTTTGGGGACGCTGACCGCCGGCAGCTTCGGCTGGAGCGTCAAGTACATAGCCATCCTGTGCCTCACCTTCGCCTCCGTGCGCTTTTTCAAAAGCGCCGCGCCCTGGTGGTTCCCCATGGCGGCGGCCTTTGGCTTCACGCTGGTCATTGGCGGCGTCTACGCGCTGGATTCCGGCTGGGAGGTGACCGCCACGGTCATGTGGGTGGTGGAGAGCTTTCTGGCCGGAGGCTTCACCTATTTTTACGAGACGGCGCTGACCGTGACCCGTGACCGGGTAGAGCGGGCCCTGCGGCCCTCCCGCGCGGCGTCGGTGATCCTGCTGGGGGCGACGCTCCTCCTGTCGCTGGCCTCCTTCACCCTCTTCGGGGCGCTGTCCCTGGGGCGGACGGCGGCGGTGCTGTGCGTACTGGCGGTGACCTGCCGGGGCGGCATGGGCGCCGGGTGCGTCACCGGAGCGGCCCTGGGGGCGGCCATGGACCTGGCCCAGGGCGGACTGCCGTTTTTCACTCTGTCCTATGTCTTCTCCGCCCTGGTGGCGGGGGTCTTTTCCAGGGAGGGGCGGCTGACCTTCACCCTGAGCTGGGTGGCCTCCACCGCCGTGACGGTGCTGTGGTTCTGGCGGTTTTACCGCTGGTTCCCGGCGCTTTTTGAGACCTTCGCGGCCTCGGTGTGCTTCATGCTCCTGCCGGAGGAGCTTCTGGCGCGCCTTTCGGCCTATCTGCCGCGGGACGGCTCCGGCTACGGGTATCTGAAGGCGCGGGACTACACGCGGGAGCGGGTGGAGCAGTGCTCGGCGGCCTTCAAGGGGCTTTACGACAGTCTCCGGGCACGTCTGGGGCAGGACGTGGCCGAGACGCCGGCCCTTATCTACGACAGGGCCAGCGACGCGGTGTGCCGCACCTGTCCCAACTCCTCCCGGTGCTGGCAGGAGGAGTATGTGGAGACGCTGGACGTGATGAACGCCATGACACCGGTGCTGGAGAAAAAAGGGCAGGTGGAGCCGGCGGACCTGCCGGAGCGGTTCACCCGCCGGTGCAACCGGCTGGAGAGGCTTCTGGCGCAGATCAACGCGGAGGCCAGGGCGTATCTCACCCGCAGGAGCTTTCAGGCGCGGCTGCGGGAGAGCCGCGGCGCGGCCTATGAACAGTACGGCGAAATCGCGCGGGTGCTGGCGTCCCTCTCCGGGGAGCTGGGCGGGGAGATACGGGTGGAGCCGGAGCTGGAAAAGCGGCTGCGGAAATATCTGCGGGGACTGGCCATGGACGCCTCGGTGGCGGTGTTCCGCCTGCGGGGCGGGCGGCTTCGGGCGGAGATCAGGAGCCAGAGCCTGCGGCTTTTGAAGCGGGACAGGCACTGGCTGGACAACCTGTCCTCGGTGCTGGGCGTCCGCCTGTGCGCACCGGAGGGGCAGGAGGACGGGCGGCTCATCCTGCTGGAGGCCGAGCCTCTGGCCGTCACCGTAGGCTCCGCCTCCGCCAAAAAATCCGGGGAGACCGTCTCCGGCGACAGGTGCCTGTGCTTCCGGACAGACGAGGGGATGCTGTACGTGCTCCTGTCCGACGGGATGGGCGCGGGTCCGGAGGCGGCCAGGATGGCCTCCGACGCCGCGTCGGTGACACAGCGTTTCCTGCGGGCCGGCATCGCGCCGGAGCTGACGCTGGACATCCTCTCCTCCCTGTGCCTCCTGAAAAACGAGGACAGCCTGGAGAGCGCCACCGTGGACCTCCTGGCGCTGGATATGTTCTCAGGGGAGGCGAAGCTCTACAAATATGGGGCGGCGCCGTCGTATCTGCGGCGGGGCACGGCGGTGAAGCGGGTGGGCGGCTCGACCCTGCCGGTGGGCTTCGCCGCCAAGGGGGCGGACAAGGCGGTGACGCGCCTGTCCCTCCAGGCCGGAGACACCCTGCTCATGGCCTCCGACGGCGTCGGCGACGAGAAGCTCCTGCGCCAGCATCTGGCCTCCTGCCAGGACGACCCACAGCTTCTGGCCAGGGCGCTCCTGGGCGACGCCGCCAAGGCCCCCGCCCAGGATGATATGACGGTGATCGTGGTGAAGGTGGAGACGAGGGAATAGCTATTCAAAAAAGACCTGTGGTCTTTTTTTGACAAGGGGAACGCGCGGGGAAACGGGGCAAAATTGCAATTTTTCCCCGTTTCCCCTACTGTTTTGCCGCACGCACGCCTTTTGGGCGCACGCTTGCAAAACAAGAGGGGATTTTCGCGACGTACATGCCGCCGCGAAAATCATCAAATAGTTTTTGCAAAGTGAAGAGGCCGGAATCGAAATTCCGGCCTCTTTGTTTAAAATACGCTGATTTTCGTCTCTTATTTCTTATACCACGAACATCAGCACGATGGACGCCAGGCACAGGGCGGTAAAGGCGATCATGCCGGCGTTCAGCCAAACCGCCCGCAGGCGGCCCTTTCGCGGAAGCTCCTGGGGGGCGGGGTCGAAGGAGACCTTACGGACCCTGACGCAGAAAAGCACAAGGCCGGCCGCGCACAGGACCAGGATCACAAGGCCGTAGGCCATCAGGGGCAGGAGCTGGCTCCCCAGCTCAAGGACGGCGGCGGTGTCCGCAAGGTCCAGGTTCTCCAGCGCCTCCAGGTCCACCCGCCCGATGAGCCAGGGGGCCAGGACGCCGCCCAGGAAGTTTATGAGCATGTGGATGGAGACGGAGAAGCGCAGGCGCCCGGTTTTCAGGTACACATACCCCAGCACCAGGCCCAGGGCGAAGGCGTAGAAGAACTGGCTCAGATTGCCGTGGAAAAGGCCGAACATCAGCGCCGAGGTGACCACGGCCAGCTTTTCCCCGTAGACGTTCATGCGGTCAATGAGCTGTTTCCGGAACACGTACTCCTCGATCAGTGGGGCCAAGATCACCATCACCAGCGCCTGCAAAAGCGGGTACTCGCCGGTGGCGAGGGTCTCTAAGGGATTGGTCGAGGTGGCTCCGGAGGCGGACTGGAGCAGGCTCAGGAGCAGCGTCCCCACAAGGTTGCTGGCGTACATGACAAAGACAGAGATGAGGGCGATAACGATGAAGCGGCCCGCGCCCATGGGCTTTTTCCCGCGGGGCGCGGCGGGGGCCTTGCGCATCACCAAAAGGCCCAGGGGGACGGCCAGCACGTACATGGGCACGAAGGTGGTCAGCCACAGCATCCAGCCGGGCTCGCCGCCCTCAGGCCAGATGAGGTAGGTCACGGCGCCGAAGAGGAGCTGGAAGAGGGCGGCGGAGGCGTAGATGACGAAGGCGCCCAGCCCCAGGCGGGAGAACTGCCTTTTCGCCGCGGCCAGATCGCCGCCGCCCGCCGCCGCTGTCCCGCCCTTGGGGTCGATAAACACCGGCGACAGGGCGAAGAACACAAGGCCCAGGACGATATTGCAGGCCGCCGCGCACAGGACGGCCAGGGGGGTGTTGTGGAACACCGTCATCCCCACCACGGCGATGACCACGTCCGGCAAAAGGCCGAAGTAGACGAACATGACCTGAATGATCTGCTTGAGCATCTTCCCGGCGGAGACGGGGACGGAGAGGCCGATGAAGGTGCCCACGGTGGTGGCGTAGAAGTCCACGGAGACGATGACGGGCACCGCCAGCAGGGCGGCAAGCAGGTTTCCGCCGCCCACCAGCGCCCCCAGGAGCATGGCGGGAAGCACATCCATGGCGCAGCAGGCGGTACTGCCCATCAGCGACCAGAAAAGCTTAGCCCAGGTGGACTCCGGGATCAGCAGGAAAAAGCCCATGCCGGTGTCCTGGGCCAGGGGATTGCCCAACGAGCGGAAGAAGGCCAGCGCCCCCACCGTCAGGGCCACGGGCACAAGGGCGTCGGTGTGGACGGCGAACCGGCACACGGCGGCCACCAGCAGGGAGGCGGCGATGTACGTCTCCATGGTCTTGGTGAGAAAGCCCAGGTGGGCGAAGCGGCGGCGGTTATACATGGCCTTCCAGAAATAGACGTTGGCGCCCCGCCCCCGGTCAAGGCCGTCCCGCAGGAGCTTTTCGCCCCGGTCCTTCTTGCGCCGGACGGTCACGCCGGTGGAATCGGACTGGGCGGCGGCCAGTATCTCCGCCCGCTCCTCGCTCTTGGCCATGGCGTCCTCGTAGAAGTCCGCCTTGATGTTCCAGATGACGTAGATGAGCGCCCCGCCGCCTATAACCAGGGCCAGCAGGGACAGGAGCGCGCCGGTCACGTTCCCCCGTACGGCAAAGGCGGCAAAGCCCTTGATCCAGCCCCAGAAGGGGATGAAGCGGGTGACGGGGGCGTTGAAAAAGCGGTCCGCCGCCGCAAGCCACCCCTCCCCCGATCTGGCGGCGAAGAGGATGAAGGCCACGGCGATCACCGCCACCAGCAGGTAGAGCCCCCGCCGGAGGTTGCGCTTCACGGCGGGATAGGTGGCGGAGAGGGTGTAGAGGGCCAGCTGGATCAGCACGCCGAAGATGACGGTGAGGCACCAGGCCGCCATCAGCGCCAGCGCCGCCCACAGGCTGAGGCCCAGGTTCAGGGTCAGGTTGGGGAGCTGAAAGAGCATATAGACGCCCCCCAAAATCCCCACGCCCATCTGGGTGGCCAGCCGGAACATCAGCACCGACTGGGGCCGCATGGGCGACGGAAACAGCAGATTCACGTCCGCCGGCTGGAAGATGGCGCTGCCGTTCTTGTCCGCGTTCAAGGCGTAGAAGAAGAAAATCACCATCACAAGGGCCCCCGCCGCCAGCTCCAGGACAGGGGCGGCCTTGTCGATGTCCGGCGGCCCGTCAGGGTCAGTCTCCTCAAGCTCGCCGGCGATCTCCCCCTCCGGGGGCAAGTCCCCGTCCTCCCCGCCGTCCACCAGCGCCGCGATCAGGCCGATGGCCACGCCCATCAGGATGCAGACCAGGAGGAAAACGAGCACCCAGGTCTTGAAGAGCTTTTTCAGCTGGTTCTTGAAGGTGTGGAGGGCGTAGTATCCGAACAGTCTCATTCCGGCGCACCCTCCTCCGGCGTTCCGGCGTTCTGTCCCTCGGTGACGTCGAAAAACAGCTGCTCCAGGGTCTCGCCGCTCCCCTCCAGCTCCTCACGGGCCGCGTTGGCCCGGATCGCCCCCCGGTCCATGATGAGGGCCCGGTCCCACAGCATATCCACGCTGTCGATGATGTGGGTGCTGACCAGGAGGGTACAGCCGCGGGAGCGCAGCTCCTCGATGATGAGCTTCAGCTCCTTGATGGCGTGGGGGTCCAGGCCGATCATAGGCTCGTCCAAAAGGATGACCCGCGGCTCCGGCAGAAGGCCCAGGCAGATGTTCAGCTTCTGCTGCATCCCCTTGGACAGCTCGTCGCCGAATTTGCGCCGCTTGTCCTCCAGCTCGAAGCGGCGGAAAAGCTCGTCGACGTTGCCCTTGTAGTCCGTCAGCTTATAGGCGCGGGCCAAAAACTCCATGTGCTCCGACACCGTCAGGTTGGGATACAGGGACGGCATCTCCGGGATGTAGCCCAGCAGGCGGCGGGCCTCCGGCGTCTTGTTGGGGTATCCGCCCACGGTGATGGCCCCCTCGAATTTGAGAAAGCCGATGACGGATTTCATCAGGGTGCTCTTCCCCGCCCCGTTGGGGCCTAAAAGCACCGTGACGCTCCCCGGCTCCAGGCGGAAGCTCACGTCGTCGCAGGCCGTGACCTTGCCGTATTTTTTGGTGACATGGGAAACTTCAAGCATTGTGTTATCCTCCCTCGAAAAAACGAATTTTCTCGGATTTAAACGAATCGTGAACACGGGTGTAGAATAGCATATATTTGTAAAAAAGTAAAGGACAGGATGAGCGAAAAAACGTCCACCCCGAATAATGTTCCCACGCAACGGCGCGACTTTCCCCGTAGGGGCCGCCTCTCTTGGCGGCCCGTGGGCAGTTTTCCGCGTCATGTATATTTTTCCTGGATTCAGGAAAAACTTTCCGCGAGGTGATTTGATGGTCAAGGGGATCGCGAGAAGGGTCGTGGTGGTGAAGTCGCCGGACCCGAAGGTATTTGACGAGGCCATTTTCCTGGTACGGGAGGAGACGGGCCGGGGGCCGGGGGTGACTACGGAGCGGCTTCTCAAGGAGGCCCAGGCCGTGGCGGAGAGCTTTGCCCGCTCCCAGCGGGAGCGCCGGCTCCCCCATCTGCCCTGGTGGGCGTTTTCCCTGATGGGCGCCGGCGGCGTGGGGGCGGCGTGGCTGCTGACGCTCCTTTTCTGATGCCCGTATCGGTTCAATCGCGGGGTACAAACGGATTTTCCGGCTGTACCCCTTGTATTCCCGACGAAAAACTGATACAATATCTACGACAGAAAAAACAAAAACTCGTGCGGGAGTGGGAATATGAACGGGAACTCGAAAAAGATCATGCTGGTCTTTGGGACGCGCCCAGAGGCCATCAAAATGTGCCCGCTGGTCAATGAGCTGAAAAGCCGCAGGGGGGTCGAGACAGTCGTCTGCGTCACGGGCCAGCACCGGGAGATGCTCCGGCAGGTGCTGGACGCCTTTCAGGTGGAGCCGGATCACGATCTGGCGGTGATGAAGCCCGGCCAGACCCTCTTCGACGTGACGGAGCGGGTGCTGGAGGGCATGAAAACGGTGCTGGAGAAGGTCAGGCCCGACGTGGTGCTCGTCCACGGGGACACCACCACCACCTTCGCCTCCGCCCTGGCCTGCTTCTATCTGGGCATCCCCGTGGGCCATGTGGAGGCGGGACTGCGTACATACAACGTCCACGCGCCCTATCCGGAGGAATTCAACCGTCAGGCGGTGGGGTCCGTGGCGGCCTACAACTTCGCCCCCACGGCGCTGGCGCGGGACAACCTTCTCCGGGAGGGCAAGCCGCCCCAGAGCATCTGGGTCACCGGCAACACCGCCATCGACGCTTTGGGCACCACCGTGGTCAGCGGCTTTGAGCACCCGGAGCTCACCTGGGCGGAGGGCTCGCGGCTCGTTATCCTGACGGCCCACCGGCGGGAGAACTGGGGGGAGCCCCTGCACCACATCTTCCGCGCCGTGCGGCGGGTGGTGGAGGAGTTTGACGACGTGAAAGTCATCTACCCCATCCACTTAAATCCCCTGGTCCGTCAGGCCGCGGCGGAGGAGCTGACGGGCTGCGAGCGCGTCCGGCTCATCGAGCCGCTGGACGTGGTGGCCTTCCACAACTTCCTGGCCCGCTCCTATATGATCCTCACCGATTCCGGCGGCATCCAGGAGGAGGCGCCCTCTCTGGGCAAGCCCGTGCTCGTGCTTCGGGACGTAACCGAGCGGCCTGAAGGGGTCAAGGCCGGCACCCTGCGGGTCATCGGCACCAACGAGGACGTGATCTATCAGGAGTTCAAGGCCCTGCTCACCGACGAGGAGCGCTACAACGCCATGAGCACCGCCCAGAACCCCTACGGCGACGGCCTGGCCTCCTGCCGCATCGCGGATATCCTCACCAAAGGCCGCGCCACGGTGTAATTTCCAATAATATACGAAAGCCCCGTCCGCCGGACGGCAAAAAAAGGACTTGGAGAATCTCCAAGTCCTTTTAGACTGTCGAAAAAGCCCTGACGGGCTTTTGGGGAACGCGCGGCCCTCCGGCCTCACTCCAGCTCCTCGTCCAGCACTTCCCCCGCCGCCACAACGGTGGTGGGGCCCGTCAGAAGGATATCCCTGGCCGAACCGCCCTCCGCCGTGACGGTGACGTACAAAACGCCTCCCGGCATGGCGATCCTGGTGTTGACGCCTGTGACAAGGCCCCGGAGCGTCAGCGCCGTGACGGTGGAGCCGCAGCCGGTGCCGCAGGCCAGGGTGAAGTCCTCCACCCCCCGCTCAAAGGTCCTGGCGTCCACGCTGTTGTCGCCGTCCACCCGGCAGACCGTCACGTTGGCCCCCTTGGGGAAGCCCTCGTACCAGCGGATCTGCCGGCACAGCTCCCGAAGCTTCTCCTCCGGCATCTCCCGCCAGCTGTCCAGCGGCACGACGCAGTGGGGGATGCCCGGATCTCCCAGCTCCAGATACGCGCAGTCGTATTTCCCCCCGCCGGCCTCGATCTCCCGGTGAAGGTCGATGACGGAGGGATCGTTGAGCCGCACGGTGTACATGCGCTTTGACACCTGTTTTCCCGTGACAAGGCCGGCGGTGGTCTCGATCCTGACCTCCCCGCCCCGGCCAAAGCCCCGCTCGATGGCGTAACGGGAGACGCACCGGGCCCCGTTGCCGCACATCTCGCCCACGGAGCCGTCGGAATTATAAAACGCCATGCGCACATCCCCTCCGGCCTTGGGCGGCTCTAAGATCATCAGCCCGTCCGCCCCGATGGACAGCCGCCGGTGGCACAGCCTGGCGGCCAAACGGGAATATCCGGCGGGATCGACGCTCCCGTCCAGATTCTCGATCAGTACGAAGTCATTTCCCGCTCCCTGCATTTTCGTAAACCGCATAATACCCTCCCGATCCTGACGCGACGCCAATCATGAAAAAAGCCGCCAAAGCGTCGACCTTGGCGGCTTTTGTGCGATTATCTCGTTCCCACCGGGGAATTGTGGGCTCCCCGGAAATCTCGGTAGTGGACGCACCCCACGGGGCACACGTCCTGACAGTGGCCGCAGTCGACGCACTTATCATAATCGATTTGTGAAAGATTGTCAACTACCGTAATGGCCCCGGCGGGGCACTCCTTCTCGCATTTATGGCAGGCGATACAGCCCTTGGCGCACTCTTTCCTGGTGGCCGCGCCCTTTTCGCGGTTGGAGCAGCCCACGATGACCCGCTCCACGTCGGGCATCAGGGTGATCACCTGGTTGGGGCAGGTGCGGGCGCACAGGCCGCAGCCGATGCAGGCCTTGAAATTCACCCGCGCCAGGCCGTCCACCAACCGGATGGCGTGTTCGGGACAGACCTTCTCGCAGTCGCCCAGGCCGATGCACCCGTAGACGCAGGCCTCCGGTCCGCCGTAGAGGAGCTTCGCCGCCGCGCAGGAGCTGAGCCCCTGATACTCCAGCTTGTTCTTCACCGTATTGCAGTCGCCGGAGCAGCGCACGATGGCCACCTGCTCGATGACGTCGGCGAACTCCGCCCCCGTGGCCGCGGCCAGGGCCTTGGCCACCGCGTCGCCGCCGGCCACGCATTTGTTGATCTTGTCCTCCTCGCCGGAGGCCAGGGCCGTGGCGTAGCCGTCACAGCCGGCATAGCCGCAGGCACCGCAGTTGGCGCCGGGCAGGCACTCGCGTATCTTGGGGAATTTCTCGTCCACCGGCACGTGCATGAACTTGGCCGCCAGCACCAGCAGGACGCCGCAGACAAGCCCGATGGCCGCCAGGACCCAGACGGCGTTCAGTATTGCAGTCATATCCTCTTACCTCCCCTCAACCGCCGAACATGTTCTCGGCCATGCCCGTAAAGCCCATGAAGGTCATGCTGGTGAAGGCCGCCGCCACCAGGGAGATGGGCAGTCCCTCGAAGCACTTGGGGGGCTTGGCCCGCTCCAGGGCCTTGCGGACGCCGCAGAAGAGGATCAGCGCCACGGAGAAGCCCAGGCCCGCGGAGAAGCCGGAGACGCAGGACTCTAAGAAATTATAGCTCTCGTCGATGTTCAGGATGGTCACCGCCAGCACCGCGCAGTTGGTGGTGATCAGCGGCAGATACACGCCCAGGGCCTTGTAGAGTGGCGGCATGTACTTCTTCAGCGTGATCTCCACCAGCTGCACCAGGGCGGCGATTACCAGGATAAAGATGATGGTGCGCATGAACTCCAGCCCAAAGGCCACCATCAGCGTGTTATAGATGACCCAGGTGACGGCGCTGGCCAGGGTCATGACGAAGATGACCGCCCCGGACATGCCCACGCAGGAGGAGAGCTTCTGGCTGACGCCCAAAAACGGACATATCCCCAAAAACTGCACCAACACATAGTTTTCGGTGAATACAAGGGTGAACAGGATAAGGAAGATCTTGCTCATTTCGCTTCAGCCTCCTTCCGGTCTTCGCAATGGGAGTGGCAGGCGGCGCAGTTGCCGTCACAGCCCATCTTGGGCTCAAATTTCTTTCCGTGCTTTGCCATGGCCGCAACAAGGATCGCGATAGCGCACCCGAAGAGGAAGAACCCGCCGGGGGCCTGGGTCAGGATGCCCAGCTGATACCCCTCCGGGATGATCCGGACGCCGAAGAGCGTCCCCGCGCCGAACAGCTCCCGGACCACGGACATGGCGGTGATGACCATGGTGTAGCCGATGCCCATGCCCAGCCCGTCAAAGAAGCTGTCCGCCACCGAATGTTTGCTGGCGAACATCTCCGCCCGGCCCAGGACGATGCAGTTGACCACGATGAGCGAGAGAAACACGCCCAGCGAGTCGTAGAGGGATTTCAAATACGCCTCCATCACCATCTCCACCAGCGTCACGAAGGTGGCGATGACCACGATGTAGCAGGGGATGCGCACCTTGGAGGGGATGATGTTCCGAAGCAGGGAGATGACCACGTTGGAGCACACCAGCACAAAGGTCAGCGCCAGCCCCATGCCCAGGCCGCCGGACACGCTGACGGACACCGCCAGCACCGAACAGCACCCCAGCGCCAGGATCAGCACGGGGTTTTCCTTGAACATGCCGTTCAGGAGTATCTTCAGCTTATCTTTCATTTCACGCTCGCCCCCTTTATGGAATCGAAGGCCTCCAAAATGGCCGTGACGCCGGTGCGCACGGCGGTGCTGGAGTAGGTGGCGTTGGTGATGGTGTCCACGCCGGCCGCCGTACCGGAGAGGCCCATGTATTTGGCCAGGTAGCTCTCCTGTCCGGCCTTGGTGCCCACGTTGGGCGTCTCGCTCCCCACGTTGGCGGAGATCCCCACCACCTTGCCGTCGTTGTCAAGGCCCACGGTGACGGTGACGGTGCCGCCGTAGCCCTTGTATCCGGCGGTGGCCACATAGCCCGCGCCGCCGTCGTCCCGGAAGGCCGTCTCCACGCCCTGGATGCCGGAGACGTCCAGCTCCGTGAACGCGGAGGAGCCGGGAAGCACCTCCTGGCGGGTACGCTCGGCCTCGATCCGCTCGTTCTCCTCCACCACCGGCGCCGTCCTGGAGTTGGTGAACGCCAGGAGGAAAGCCACCACCAGGCAGATGACCACCAGCACCAGCGCCGGCTTTATGTATTCGTTGAATGCGTTCGTCTTTGTCGTCATTTCTCCGTCACACCTCCAAAGGGCTTGGGGGCCGTCAGATCGTTGATGTACGGCACCACAAGGTTCATAAGAAGTATCGAGAAGGTCACCGCCCCGGCGGAGCTGGCGAACGTCCGCATCATGGCGGTGAGAAGCCCACAGCCGACGCCGAAAATGAGCTTGCCCAGGTTCGTGGTGGGGCTGGTCACATAGTCCGTGGCCATGAAAATGGCCCCCAGCATCAGTCCTCCGGAGAAAACGGCCAGCACCGGCTGCGTGGAGCCAAAGACCCACCCGAACACCAGCGTGGAGCCGATGTAGGCCAGGGGGATGATGGGCTTGATCACCTTGCGGACGCACAGGTACACGCCGCCGGCGATGAGCGCCAGGGCGCAGGTCTCCCCCAGCACGCCGCCGTGGACGCCCAGGAGCAGTCTCCCAAAGGCGTTCCAGTCAAGCTGGCCGGCCTTGATGGCGGCCAGCGGCGTGGCGGAGGACAGAGCGTCGATGGCGGGGCCGAAGCTCACCTGGGGGTAGGAATAATTCGTCATGTCCCCGGTGAAAGAGAAGAACATCACCACACGGCCCACCAGGGCGGGATTCACAAAGTTGCACCCGATGCCGCCGAACAGCATCTTCACGCAGATAATGGCCACGATGTCCCCCACCAAAAGCTCCCACACGGGCATGGACGCGGGGACGTTGAAGGCCAGGAGCACGCCGGTGACCACGGCGGACAGGTCCCCCACCGTGACGGGCTGGCGCATCAGCTTTTCCCAGATATACTCGCAGGCCACGCACGCCGCGGCGGACACCGCCGTCAGGAGGATGCACCGCCAGCCGAACAGGACCACCGAGACGATGAAGGCCGGACACAGGGCGATCAGCACGTCCAGCATGATGTTCTGCGTGGTCCTCGTCCCTCTCAGGTGGGGCGATACGCTGACTCTCAGTTCGTTCATTTTACCGCCTCCTCCTTCTTCTCCGCTTTTTCCTGGGCCTCGCGGGCCTTTCTCTCGGCCTCGGCCTTCTTCTGGGCGTTGTCCGCCGCGATAAGGCCCTTGGCCAGCTTGTTGGTCTGCACCAGCATCCGCTTGGCCGGGCAGGCGAAGGAACAGCACCCGCACTCCATGCACAGGTTGGCGTGGAGGGCGCGGAGCTTCTCCACGTTCCGCTTGTTGTAGGCCGCCTCGATGGCCGCCGGCATCAGGTTGAGGGGACAGGCGTCCACGCACCGCCCGCACCGGATGCACGCCGTAGGCTCCGGAAGCACCGCCTCGGCCTCGGCAAAGGCCAGGATGGCGTTGGTGTTTTTCATCACGGGGAACTCCGTGTTGGGCACCGCGATGCCCATCATGGGCCCGCCGTAGAGGACCTTACGGGGTTCGCTCTTGAAGCCGCCGCAGAAATCAAAGAGCGACTGCATGGAGGCGCCGATGGGGGCGATCACGTTCTTGGGCTCGCTGACCGCGGAGCCGTCCACGGTGACCACCTTCTCCACCAGGGGCATCCCCGTCTCTATGTACTTGGCGATGGCCGCCAGAGTGGTGCAGTTGATGACGATGGCGCCGGCGTCCAGGGGCAGCTTGCCCTCCGGGACGATCCGGCCCGTGGTGTGGTAGATGAGCACCTTCTCGCCGCCCTGGGGGTAGAGGGCGGGCAGGGCCATGACCTCCACGCCCTTCATGCGGTTGGCCAGGTCCTCCATGGCCTTCACGCATTCGGGCTTGTTGGCCTCGATGCCGATGACCACTCTGGGGACCTGCATGTACTTTTGCAAAAGCGCGATGCCCTTGCCGATCCACGGGACGTCGTCCAGCATGGTGCGGGTATCCGAGGTCACATACGGCTCGCACTCCGCGCCGTTGATGATGACCGCCTCCACCTGCTTCAGGTCCTTGACGCTCAGCTTCACCGCCGTGGGGAAGCCCGCGCCGCCAAGACCCACCACGCCGCTGTCTCGGACGGCGTTCAGGAACGACGGCAAATCGTTCACATCGGGCGGGGCGATGGTCTCCAGGACCGTCTGCTCCCCGTCGGACTCGATGGTGACAGCCTTCATGAACCGTCCGGAGGACATGAGCATATCGTCTATCTTCTTCACCTTGCCGGATACGCTGGCGTAGACGGGCGAGGAGACGAAGCCGCCGGGGGCGGCGATGAGCTGTCCCACCTTCACCGTGTCGCCCACCTTCACCGTGGGAACAGCCGGAGCGCCGATGTGCATGGACATCGGTATGGTCACCGACGCCGGCGCCGGCATTCTCACCGGGGCAAGCCCCGCCGTGTTCTTCCTGTGGGGAACGTGGACGCCATGGAGCCTGGGTTTTTTCACATTCCTTCCCTCCTGTTTCTGATTGATCCTCTGTCAATGCGATCATATGACTTTTTACAGTATATCACACCTCCTCCCCCCTCCGCAAGTTAAAATCAGGACATTTATATGTTTTTTTCGTCTTTTTGCCCGTTCCTCCCCCTCGGATATTGACAACTTTTTAACACTTTTCATAAAATCCCCCTCCCCAAAAAGCGCGGGCCGCCCCGGAGGGACGGCCCTAAAAATAATTAAAAATATTTTTAAAAAAGTACTTGACAAATGCTTTCGGATATGCTATAATATGCTTAGAAACTGGTTCAGTAGGTGTAGACGCCTCCGCCGATGAACTCCCGCAGGAGGCTGGTGGCGGGGACGAAGCTCTCGTTTAGGGGCTCGAAGCGCTCTAAAAGGGGGATGATCTCCCGCACCTCCTCAAAACCGGGCTTGCCGGCGGTAAGCTCCCGCAGGAGCGGCAGGGCCAGGGGCGCCAGGACGCTCATCTCATACTCCAGGGAGGAGTCCAGCTTCAGCCGCGCCTTGTGGATATAGGGGGTGATATGCTCCCGCTCCCCGCGCATGACGTTGCTCCACAGGGAGAGGGTATACTCCGCGTCGGCGCCCCGGAAGTTGTTGTCCCGTACCACCCGTCGCACCAGGCGCACCCACTCCGGCTTAAAGACGGCCCCGTCGGGGAAGACGATCTCCGACACGGCGGCGATGTAAAGGCCGAAGGCGCCGGGATTTTTGTCGGTGATGTCGTCGTTGAGGGCGTGGATGCCCTCAAAAATAGCCACCTCGTTCTTCAAAAGGCGCAGGGGCGTAAACTGGCTGGCGGAGCGCTTCTGGCGGGTGAACATGAAATAGGGCACCCGTATCTCCCTGCCCTGGGCCAGGGCGGCGAAATGCTCGTTGAGAAGCTCCATATCCAGAAGCCTGGGGGACTCAAAATCGATCTCCCCCTCCGGCGTGCGCGGGCAGGTGCGCAGGTCCAGGGTGTTGAAATAGTTGTCCATGGAGATGGTGTGGGTGTTGATGCCCCGGCTCTTCAGCTCCGTCTCGATGTTCCTGGCGGTGGTGGTCTTTCCCGCCCCGGAGGGGCCGGAGAGGAGCACGATGGGGCAGAGGTGCAGGTTGCCGCAGATCCTGTCCGCGGCGCTCCTCACCCTGTCAAAATACGCCCTGTCCGCCTCCGCCACAAAGCCCGACGGGTCTGTCCTGACCCGTTCATTGATCCTTACGATGTCGTATGCCATGCTTCACGCCTCCCCTTTCGTCTCCTCATAAAAGGCGGCTATCTTCGCCTTGTCCGCCAGGACCTTCTCCTGGTGTTCGATATATTCCTTGGGATATTTGGGGTCAAATATCCGCTCGATGCGCCCGGAGGTCCGGTCCACCAGCTTGGTGGAGCCGCCCCCGCCCATGGCCAGGATGGTGCACAGCTCCTCCATGATGAGGATGTTGTACAGGCTCTCCGTGCCCTCCCTGGCCCAGCCCACGTTTTCAAACCCGCCGGACATGAACTTCTGCCGGTAGAGGTAAAAGGGCCGGTAGCCGGCCTTTGTCAGCTTTTCGCGGGCCGCGTCCAGCATCTGCCCCACCTCCCGTTTTCCGGGACGGGCGGTGTCCTCCTCGGTGATCTTCGAGCCCTTTTTCAGCGCCAGCGTGTGTACCGTCACGTTCTCCGGCCCCAGGCCGATGACCTCGTCCAGCGTCTGGGCAAAGCGCTCCGGCGTGTCCGCCGGCAGGCCGGCGATAAGGTCCATATTGATCTGACAGGGGGTAAGCTCCCTTGCCAGCGCGTAAGCGCGCCTGATATCCTCCGCCGTGTGCCTTCTGCCGATGGCCCGGAGCACCTCGTCCGACATGGACTGGGGATTGATGCTGATCCTGGTGACGCCGGCCAAAGCCCGCAGCTTCTCCGCCGTGATGGTGTCGGGCCGCCCCGCCTCCACGCAGAATTCCCGGACCGCCGAGAGGTCAAATTCCGTGTTCAGCCAACTCAGAAGCGTCTCCAGCTCCTCCGGCGCCAGCGTAGTGGGCGTGCCCCCGCCGATGTAGACGGCGATGACCCGAAGCTCCAGCTCCCGCGCCACGCGGGCCGTCTCAACGATCTCCCGCCGCAGAGCCTCCAAAAAGGTCGGGATCAGCTTCATGGACCGCTCCACGCTCTGGGAGACGAAGGAGCAGTAGGCGCACCGGGTAGGACAGAAGGGGATGCCCACATAGAGGGCGATGTCCCGCCCGCCCAGCTCTTTCTCCACCCGCAGGGACGCCCTGGCGGTGTCGAGGCACAACGCCGCCCGCTCCGGGGCCACGAAATAGCTACGGGAAAAGGTCTCTACCGCCTCCTCGCCGGACAGGCCCTTCTCTAAAAGACGGGTCATGATGGTGCCGGGACGTATCCCCGTCAGCGCCCCCCACACGGGCTTTTCCTCCGAAAGCGCCATGGCCGCGTGGTAAAAGGCCAGCTTGATGATCCGCTGCGCCTCTCGATCTTTACTTTGTTTCACGTGAAACATTGAAGCATCGCCCCTTTGCGACGCTTCGGCAGTCTGTCCGTTCACCCGGAGCGTCACCTGGCAGAGGGCCTGGGGCTCCGAGAGCGCCACGCGGGCGTAGTCCTCCCCCGGCTCCGGCTCCGTTTCGGGGTATTCCGGGCGGGCGGCGGGGAACAGCGCCAGCATGATCTGCTCCACGGCGTAGCGGTAGTCGTGTCCGATAAGATAGAGCTTCATAGTCCCCTCATCTTATAATATCCAAATTCAATATTTTTCCGGCGGCATGTACGTCGGAAAAATGCCCTTTTACCGCCCAAGTGTATGGCCCTTTGGGCTATGCGCGCAGGGCGGCAGCAGGGGGAAATATCTGAATTTCGCAAAATTCAGATATTTTCCCCGCACGCATCCCCTTGGCATTGAAAGGCCGCAAAGCGGCCTTTCAAGCCAGTCGGGCATACCTCAGGTAGTAGTTGTTGGCCTTCTCGATGTCCAGGGTCGTCTGATCCATATGGCCGGGGTAGACCTCGTAATTGCCGGGGATATCGCCCAGCCGGCGCAGGGAGGCCATCAGCCGGTCCATATCCCCTCCGGGCAGGTCCGTCCTGCCGCAGCTACCCTCAAAGAGGGTATCTCCGGTGAAGAGGGCGTCCTGGCACTTGAGCGTCACGCTCCCAGGCGAATGGCCCGGCGTCTCCATGACCCGAAAACGGAGGGACCCCACGGTAACGGTGTCCCCGTCGGCGTAAAACCGCGTCCCCTCTGGGGCGCAGTAGCGGTAGGACTCCTCCGGATCGTCGGTGACGTCGGCCCGGTGGATGAAGATGGGCGCGCCCGTCTCCTCCGACAGCGGCTGGGCCGCTCCGGTGTGGTCGTAGTGGCCGTGGGTGAGAAAAATGGCCCGCACCTTCAGCTTCGTCTCCTCCAGATAGTCCATGATGGTGTTGAACTCGTCGCCGGGGTCGATGACGGCGCACTCCAAGGTGTTTTCATCGGCGACTACGTAGCAGTTGGCCTCGATGTGGCCCACCGGCAGGCATTTGATCAGCATATTCACTTTCCCCCTCATGTATTTGCGCGGATATGTGAACGGTCATTCCCTTGTGTCCAGCAGGATGGTGACCGGCCCGTCGTTGACGGACGCCACCTTCATGTCCGCCCCGAACCGGCCGTGCTCCACGGCAAACCCCCGCTCCCGGCACTCCGCCATAAAGCGCTCATAGAGGGGAACGGCCTTTTCGGGCCTGGCCGCTTCGGTAAAGCCTGGACGGCGGGAGCGGGTGTCGGCAAACAGGGTAAACTGGGAGACGCACAGGATGCTCCCGCCCGCGGCGGCCAGGTTCAGGTTCATCTTTCCCTGATCGTCCTCAAATACCCGCAGGCCGCAGACCCTGTCCGCCAGCCTTTTGGCGTCCGCCTCCGTGTCGTCCTTATGGACGCCCAGAAGCACCAGGAAGCCCTTTTCGATTTCTGCGGTCACCGCCCCGTCGATGGTGACGGCGGCGGAAAGGACCCTTGTGACAACCGCGCGCATAAGCAAATCCCTCCTGAGCCGGCAGGCTCTTATAAGGTTTCCGCCCTTACAGGGCGGAGGGATCTACTTCCACTCTTTTGACCCGGCAAAAGAGTGGAAGTAGCAAGGGGAGAAAACCGGCTCAGGGGGGATTTCGATTTTCCCCCCTGAGAACCCCCTTTTAAAAGCGACCACACAGGGGCCGCGGCCCCTATGTGGAGAACCCCAGGGGAACGCCCGCACGGGAACATCTCGTAGGGATGGGGTCCCCGCCGAACGATAGTTCGGTGGGGAGAGGAGGAGCGAAGTCTGCGACTGAGCCGTCACGCTTGCGTGGCGGCGAGGTATCGCGACTTCCGCGACGACGAGTAGGGGCCAGACCCGCTCGGCCCACACGCCGCACCGTCAAATTTCCCATGCGCCGTCACTCAAAAATGAAGTGTCAGGCCGCGCGGTCATATCCCTTCTTCCAGCCCTGCAAGCAGGGAGTCAGCAAAGTATTTTTTTGAAAGAAGATAGTTCCCCGCGATAACGGAAACTGTGTCCGTTTGGATTTTCTCCCACTATCTGCATACCCAGCTTCTGGGCAATCCGCTGGGAATTGGAATTATGCTTATTGATATATGCCTCTGCATACTTAACATTTTCTGGGATGACGCTGCCGATATATTGCAGAAAGCGATAAAAAAGAAGTGTCCGCTGATACTCTGGTGCAATCTCGATTTCCTCAATCAGTATAATGTCCTTGTGGATACTATATTGAAAATATCCTGCTAAAGCTTCACCAACATACATCAGAAGGATTTGCATCTCTTTTATTTGCTCCGATGTCATATAGGACAGCCAAATTTTCATATCCTCCTCGCAGCTGTTACCTGTCGGCGCAATTTTACCCATATTCGTAGATAGAATATGAAACATTTGCGGCAAAAGAACTTCTGATTTCATTGGGTCAAAATTGCAAAATAAAACTTTCGCCATAGGGACACCTCCACGAATCCCGATCTGCCGCTCTCTTCGGTCATGCCGAAATTATAGCACACAAAGGAAAATGTTTCAAGATGTCCACATATTTCCGAAAGGTGCGACGCAACGGCTAATTCTTACGCACCCGTAGGGGTCGCCCTCCTGGGCGACCCGTCCACCGATGATTGACCGCCCGGTGGTTGACCAGGACGGGCGGCCGGGGACGGCCGCCCCTACGGCGTAGGGGGTGGATTTTCGGAAATTCGGCGGTGCGGCGTGTGGGCCGAGCGGGTCTGGCCCCTACTCGTCGTCGCGGAAGTCGCGATACCTCGCCGCCACGCAAGCGTGACGGCTCAGGCGCGGGCTTGGCTCCTCCTCTCCCCACCGAACTAACGTTCGGCGGGGGCCCCATCCCTACGGGATGTTCCCGTGCGGGCGTTCCCCTGGGGTTCTCCACATAGGGGCCGCGGCCCCTGTGTGGTCGCTTTTAAAAGGGGGTTCTCAGGGGGGAAAATCGAAATCCCCCCTGAGTTGTTTTTCTCTTCTTTGCAGCTTTCTTCTCTTTTGTCAACACAAAAGAGAAGAAAGCTGATCTCCGTCCGCCCTATAAGGGCGGAAACCTTATAAACCCCCGCCGGGGCGAGGCGGAACCAGATTCAATTCCCCTGCCGTTTGACCTCTTTTACGTTCCTGACGCTCATGAGCTTTGTCATGGCGGTGCCCAGCTCCGCCTTGTCGTGGACGCGGATGGTGATATAGACATTGGCCTCGCCTCCGGGGGCGTTGCGGGCGGTGAGGGCGTCCACCTTCACCTTCAAAGAGCTCAATACGGTGGCGATGTCCATGACAAGGCCGTCCCGGTCATAGGCGTTGATGGCGATGGCCGTCTGGTAGAGGTCGTCCTCCCCGGCTGCCCAGTGGACGCGAATCCACCTGTCCCGCTCCTCCTCCCGTCCGGCGGAGGCCTCGTAATTCCGGCAGTCCGTCCTGTGGACGGAGACGCCGTAGCCGCGGGTGATGAAGCCCACGATCTCGTCCCCCGGCACGGGCATACAGCAGTGGGAGAATTTGACCAGGCAGTTGTCGATCCCCTCCACGATGATGCCGTTGACGGCCTTGCCGTCCCTGGCGTCCTGGCTGGCCCAGACGGGGTTCAGGCCCTGCTTCCGCTCGGCGCGCTCGATCTGGCGCATCTCGTCCTTGATGTTGTTGACGGTCTTCTGGGCGCTGAGGCCCCCGTAGCCGATGGAGGCGTACATATCGTCCAGGGCCGAAACGGATATCCGCTCCAATATCCTGGCCAGGGCCCGCTCGTCGCTGAGGACGGACAGGGGCACCGCCTGACGGCGCATCTCCGCCTCGAAGGCGGCCTTGCCCGTGACGATGTTCTCCTCCCGACGCTCCCGCTTGAACCACTGGCGTATCTTGTTGCGGGCCTCGGAGGACTTCACCAGGGTCAGCCAGTCCCGACTGGGGCCTCTGGAGGTGCTGGAGGTGATGACCTCCACCACGTCGCCGTTCTGCAGAACGTGGGAGAAGGGCACGATGCGCCCGTTGACCTTGGCGCAGGTCATCCGGTTGCCGATGGCGGAGTGGATGGAGTAGGCGAAGTCGATGGGCGTGGCCCCGGCGGGCAAACTCTTCACGTCCCCGTGGGGGGTGAACACAAAGACCTCGTCGGCGAACATATCCACCTTCAGGTTGGAGATGAAATCCTGGGCGTCGGAGTCCTCCTGGGTCTCCAGAAGGTTCCGTATCCAGGCGAATTTCTCCTCGTCGCCCCGCCCCACGATGCCGTCCTTATACTTCCAGTGGGCGGCGATCCCGTACTCGGCGGTGCGGTGCATCTCCCAGGTCCTGATCTGGACCTCGAAGGGGATGCCCTCGGAGCCGATGACGGTGGTGTGGAGGGACTGGTACATATTGGGCTTGGGGGTGCCGATATAGTCCTTGAACCGGCCCGGTACGGGCTTGTAGAGCTCGTGGATGCACCCCAGGACGTTGTAGCACTCGGCGATGTCGTCTACGATGACCCGAAAGGCGTAAATATCCATGATCTCGTCAAATTCCATGGATTTCCCGAACATTTTCCGGTAGATGGAGTAGATATCCTTGGTGCGGGACTGGACGCCGCAGGTGATGCCCGCCTCGTCCAGGCGGGCGCGGATGGCCTTCTCGGTGCGTTCCATGAAGCCGGCGTTGCGCTCCTCCCGCTCCCGCAGGGCGTTCTCGATCTCGTGGTAGCCCACGGGGTCCAGATAGAGAAGGGACAGGTCCTCCAGCTCCAGCTTGATCTTCTGCATCCCCAGCCGGTGGGCGATGGGGGCGTATATCTCCATGGTCTCGCGGGATTTTTCCAGCTGCTTCTCCCGCGACTGGTACTCCATGGTGCGCATGTTGTGGAGCCGGTCAGCCATCTTGATGAGCACCACCCGTATATCCCTGGCCATGGCCAGGAGCATCTTCCGGAGGTTCTCCATCTGCTCCTCCTCCTTGGAGGTGTAGCGCATCTTGGTCAGCTTTGTGACGCCCTCCACGATATCCGCCACGCTCTCCCCGAAGCGCTTGGCCACGTCCTCATGGGTGGCGGAGGTGTCCTCGATGACATCGTGCAGGAGCGCCGCCATGACGGACTCCTCGTCCAGGCCCATCTCCGCCACGATCACCGCGGCGGCCAGGGGATGGGTGATGTAGGGGCTGCCGTCCTTGCGCAGCTGGTCGCCGTGGACCTCCCTGGCGAACTCATAGGCCGCCCGTATCCGCTGGGTGCTCTTGATCTGCGTCCCCTGCCGGATGGCCTCCTCCAGCCGGATGTACTCCCGCTCGCACAGGTCTTCCGCGCCGGCGGCCCTCCCGTCTGTCTCAGGGACGGTGTTTTCGGTTTTGTCTGGATTGTCCATATTCGTATCCACCTATGGGGCATGTTTTTGCGGGGAATTTGTCTGTCAAAAATATGCTTGTGTTTGTAGAAAATTATTCAGGAAAGTTGGCTCAGGCCCGCGCCCGCGTCACTCTGATATCGTCCAGGCTCAGCTGGACGGCGCGGCGGCCACGAAACTCGTTGACCTGGGGGGTGAAGGCGATATCGGCCCTGTCCCCGGTCCGCACGCCCAGCTCCTCCGGGCGGTGGGTGAAGAAGAGGGCCTCGAAGACGGCGCCGCCCTTGGACAGCCACAGCTTGGTGTGCCTGCCCTCGGAGAGGCCCGCCACGTTCTCCACGGACACGTCCCGCATACACATCACGGGCGTGGGGTTGCCGGCGCCGTAAGGCTCCAGCCTGTCCAGGGACTCCACGTTGCCAAGGCTCAGCAGCTCCGGCTTGAACACCTCGAAATCCACGTTCAGCACCCGCTCCGGCGCGGCGGAGCCGGTGTAGAGCTTGCCCAGGGCCTCCCGCAGAGCACCGATATTCTCCCGACTGACGGTGAGACCCGCGGCCATCTCATGGCCGCCGTAACCCAGCAGTACGTCCCGACACCGGGAGAGGGCGTCGTAGAGGTTGAAGCCCTCCACGCTCCGGCAGGAGCCGCGGCCCACCCCGTCCTTGACGGAGATCATGACGGCGGGCACGTTGAATTTTTCGGACATCCTGCTGGCCACGATGCCGCAGACCCCCTGATGCCAGGTATCGGAGGCCAGGACGATGGGCTTTGTCCTGTCGGGGAACGCCTCCAGCATACTGAGGGCCTCGTGGAACATGTCGTTCTCGATCCGCTGCCGCTCCCGGTTCAGGGCGCACAGCTCGTCGGCCAGGACGGAGGCGCGGCGGCGGTCACGGGTCAGCAGCAGCTCCACGGCGGTGGCGGTGGAGCCCAGCCTGCCGGCGGCGTTGATGCGCGGGGCGATGGTGAAGCCCACGTTGGAGACGGTGGGGGGCCTGTTGTCAAGGCCCGACGCGGCCCGCAGCTCCGAAAAGCCGGGACGCGCCCCCTCGTACATGCGCCGGAGGCCGCGCTTGATGAGCACCCGATTCTCCCCGGTGACGGGCATCACGTCGGCCACGGTGCCGGCTGCCGCCAGATCGCCGTACTTCTCCAAAAGCCTCTCCTCGCTCCCCGGACCCTCCACGGCGCAGACAAGCTTGAAGGCCACGCCCACGCCCGCCAGGTCCTTGGAGGCGGAGGGACAGTCCAGACGCATGGGGTCCACCGCCGCCAGGGCGGCGGGGACCGTCTCCCCGCACCGGTGGTGGTCGGTGATCACCATATCCAGCCCGATCCTGCCGGCGTATTCCGCCTCCTCCAGGGCGGTGATCCCGCAGTCCACGGTGATGACCAGGGTACATCCCCAGCTTTTGATGGTATCCAGGGCGGCGGTCTTGACGCCGTAGCCCTCTTCGAGCCGCTGGGGTATGTAGATGTCGCAGACAAGGCCGCGGCTCCTCAAATAGTCCGCCACCAGACAGCTGGCGGTGATGCCGTCCACGTCGTAGTCGCCGTAGACGGCCACATGCTCGCCCCGCTCGACGGCGCGCCGCACCCGATCCCGCGCCTTGTCCATGTCCTTAAAGCTCATGGGGTCGGACAGGGCCGGCGGGCCGTCGTTCAGCCATTCCGCCAGAGCGGTCCGGTCCGTGATCCCCCGCGAGGCCATCAGCACCGCCGTCATGGGATTCAGCCCCATATGGCACAGCCTGACGGCGTCCTCCCGGTCATATCCCCTTACATTCCATCTGTCATACACAAGCTCTGATCTCCTGTTTTTCTTTACTAAATGACTATTATAGCAAAAACGCGGCGCGGTTACAAGTGCGGGAGGGAAAAAATCTTCATATTTTCGTTTGCCGGCCCGCGGGGCGCACAAGATATTGTGTCAAGGGGGAAAGGCCAAAACTTTTTATGAATTTTCGGAAAATTTGATTTAAATTCAGGCTCTCATGTGCTATAATACTTTTATCTGTGTGAACTTACAACGACGCGGGAAGGAGGGGACGTCATGGCGGGAAAAATCGAGCTGCTCTCGCCGGCGGGGAGCGCCGAGGGCGTGGCGGCGGCGGTGCAGTCCGGCGCGGACGCGGTCTATCTGAGCTTTTCCGTGTCGTCAAAGCGGGAGAAATACGAGCTTTCCGAGGACGAGCTGGGCCGGGCCTGCGAATTTTGCAGGGTGCGCGGCGTGAAGGTCTATGTGAGCCTGGACTTCCCCGCCTCCGACGATTGGCTGGCGCCGGCGCTGGAAAACGCCCTGCGGGCCTGCCGGATGGGCGCGGACGCCCTGATCGTCAACGACATCGGCCTCATCTGGGCCCTGCGGCGGGCCATCCCCTCCATGCCGCTCCACGCCGGTGAGGCCCTGGGCATCCACGACGCCGACGGGGTGCGGCTCTGCGCCGCCATGGGCGTCAAGCGGGTGGCCGTGGCCAGGGAGATGAAGCTGGACGCCCTGACGGAGCTGTGCAAAAACGCCCCCATCGAGATAGAATACGCCGTCCACGGGCCGCTGTGTCCGCCCTTCGCGGGCCAGTGTATGCTCCCCGCCCTCCACGGGTACGGGGCCGGACCCTGCCCCCACTGGTGCCTGAAGGATTTCCCGACGGGGACAAAGGGGAAGCATCCCCTGGGGATGAAGGACAACTGCCTCTTAGAGCGGCTGGAGGCGCTGGCGGGGGCCGGCGTGGCCGCCCTGCGGATCGACGGGCGCGAGCGGAGGCCCGAATACGCCGCCGCCGTCACGGGGGTCTATTCCAGGGCCCTGGGCACCGGGCGACGGCCCTCCGGGGAGGACCTGGAGCTGATGGAGGGGGCCTTTCCGGCGGCGGGCTTCACCGACGGGTATCTCACCGGCGGGGATTTCAGCCGGATGATGGGGACGGCGGGCGAAGAGCCGGAGGAGGACACCCCCTTCTACGCCGCCGTCAGGAAGAACTATCTGAACCACGAGTTCCAGCGGGTGAAGGTGACCTTTGACGCGGAGCTTCGGCTGGAAAAGCCTGTGAAGCTGACGGCGACGGATCAGGACGGCAACACCGCCTCCGCCGAGGGGGGACAGCCGGAGCTGGCCTTCCACACCGAGACCACCCCCGCCATGCTGAGAACGGAGCTTTATAACACCGGCGGCACGCCCTTTGTCTGTGACGGGGTCATCTGCCGCATCCAGAAGGGGATATATTTGGACCCCCGCGAGCTGGCCCCTGTGCGGGACAAGCTCCTGGCGGAGCTTCTGCTGAAGCGCACGGGCTATGAGCCGCGGGCGGAGAGCGAGGCGCTGGAGCTTCCGCCCTACCCCTCCCCCACCGAGCCGCCGGTGCTGACGGTGTCGGTGCTGAAATGCGCGCAGCTGTCCCAGAGGCTTTTGGAGCTGGCCCCGCCGGTCATCTACCTGCCCTTGGAGGAGGCCGTGTCGGGGGACCGGCGGCTGGAGCCGTTTTTGGACGACAGGCGCATCTCCGTCTGCGTCCAGCTGCCGCCCGTCATCTACGACGGCGAGCTGGGGCGGGTCACGGAGCTTTTGCTGAAGGCCCGTCAGCTGGGCATCGAGGAGGCGGCTGTCTCCAATCCGGGACACATCGTCTTTGCCCGACGGCTGGGCTTTACCGTCCGGGGCGACACGGCCCTGAACGTGCGCAACTCCGCCGCCCTGGCGGTGCTGTTGAGCCTGAAGCTGAAGTCGGCGGTGCTGGCTATGGACCTGAGCGCGGCGCGGGTCCGGGGGATGCGGAAGTATCTGGACACGGAGCTGGTGGTCTACGGGCGGATGCCGCTGATGCACACCGCCGGGTGCCTCATCCGGGCCAAGGCGGGCGTGTGCGCCTGCGACGGGGCGGTGAGCTTCCCGGACGGGCAGGGCTTTGAATGTCCCGTCACCAGGGGCTTTCAGTGCCGCAATACCCTGTGGAGCTCCCAGAAGCTGCACCTGATCGGGCGCAGCCGGGAGTACATGAACGCGGGGCTGTGGGGCGTAAGGCTCAGCTTCACCACCGAGAACGCCGACGAGTGCGCCAGGATCTGCGAGCGCTACCTGGAGCTGGGCTCCTATGAGCCCGTGACCACCACGGAGGGGAAATTCTGAGCGCCCTCCGCCAACTAAGGAAGGAAATATGATCATACTCGCGTCCGGCTCCCCGCGCAGGCGGGAGCTTTTGGAGAACATGGGGATACACGGCTTCGCGGTGCGGCCCTCCGCCCATGAGGAGCCCTTTGACGGCGCCTTGCCGGAGGGCGAAGCGGTGGAGAAGATCGCGCTGATGAAGGGGCGGGACGCCGCCCGCTCCGCCGGGGACGGCGACATCGTCATCGCGGCGGATACGCTGGTCTTTTTAGACGGGCGGCCCCTGGGGAAGCCCGCCGGCGAACAGGAGGCCGCCGCGATGCTCCGCGCCCTCTCCGGGCGGGAGCACCGGGTCATCACCGCCGTGGCGGTCCTGCGGGACGGGCGGGAATATGTGACCCATGTGACCACGGGGGTGCGGTTCCGCCCCCTGTCCCAGGAGGAGATCGACTGGTACGTGGGCACCGGCGAGCCGCTGGACAAGGCCGGAGCCTACGGCATACAGGGCCTGGGCGGGATGCTGATCGAGGGTATCCACGGCGACTACTTCAACGTGGTGGGCCTGCCTGTGGCGGCGCTGGCCGGACTTTTGAGGAAGGCCGGATACAACGTCTTTTCCTGACGGGAAGGCCCCGCGGCCTTTCCGCGGCAAAAAGGGCCGGCTGTTTTGATAGACTGTTTTTAAAGGGTGAGAGAGTTTGAAGGACCTGATCTCCAAAAAAGTGATCCGTATCGGTGTGGCCGCCGTGCTGGTGGCCCTGTTGGCGGCGGTCACCGTGGCGCTGTCCGGCGGGAGCGCCGGCTTCGCGTCCATGCTGTCCGAGCCGTTTTTCAAGCCGCTGAAGTCCGCGCTGACCAGCCTTGTGGGGTCGCTGGAGCATGTGTACGACTACATGTACCGCTTTGACGAGATGGAGGCGGAGAACGCCGAGCTGAAAAAGCGGGTGGCCCAGCTGGAGCAGGACTACCGGGAGTACACCGAGATCAGCGAGGAGAACGGGCGGCTCCGCTCGCTTCTGGGCTTTGTGGAGCGGCATGAGGAGATGACGCTGGAGCCGGCCACGGTGATCAGCTGGACGGCCTCCAATTTCTCCTCCTCCTTCACCGCCAGCAAGGGCTCCGACGCGGGCATCGCCCTCTACGACCCGGTGGTGGACGAGTACGGCAATCTGGTGGGCCAGGTGACAAGCGTGTCCGGCGCCTCCTGCGTGGTCTCCACCGTCATCGACACCACCCTGAGCCTGGGGGCGCAGATGTATGAAAACGGCGAGGCGGGCGTGGCCGGCGGCGACTTCGCGCTCATGAAGGAGGGGAACCTGAAGCTCTCCTACATCAGCAACACCACGAATCTTGTCATCGGGAACACGGTCATCACCTCCGGCTCCGGCGGGGTCTATCCGGCGGGGCTGGTCATCGGCACCGTCACCGGCATCGCCGTGGGCTCCTCCGGCCTTGATCCCTACGCCATCGTGGCGCCGGCCTGCCGCATCGACGGGCTTACCCATGTCTATGTCATCACCGACTTCGCGGTCAGCGAATGAGGAGGCGGGGCTATGGCAAGACGTAAAAACGGCGTCCTGATCAAGGGACTGATCCTGGCGCCGTATCTCATCCTCCTCTACCTTTTGCAGTCCACCGTATTCACCCACCTGCCGCTTTTTGGGACGAAGCCCCTGCTGCTGCCTGTGGCGGCGGCGGGCATCGCCTTCTTCTGCGGACGGGTGGAGGGCGGCGTGTTCGGGCTTTTCGCCGGGATGCTGATGGACCTCTCCTACAACCAGCTGACCGTGCAGTTCACCCTCCTGATGACGTTCCTGGGCATCCTCATCGGGCTTATGTCCGACACTGTTTTGGTGCAGGGCTTCCCGTCCTACCTTCTCAGCTGCGCCCTGGAGCTGGCGCTGGTGTCCGCCTATCAGGTCCTCTCCCTGTGGGTGCTGGGGAACGCCCCCGTCCCCCTGTCCGCCGCCGTGGGACTGCGGCAGACCCTCTATTCACTGATCTTCTCCCTGCCGCTCTACTACCTCTCCCGGTTCTATTTCCGGGTGACAAGATCGGGCAGGAACATCTGAGGGCGCGGTCTATCCCCCCTCGCGCGTATGTCTATTGAGGTGACAACATGGAAAAATACGTAAAATCCTCGCGGCTTGTGGCTATGGCGCTGATTATGGTCCTGCTGCTGACCGTCTACGCCCTGACGCTCTACCGCATCGAGAAGCTTGACGTGCAGGCGCTGATGGACACCTCCGGCACGCTGACCTCCGCCACCACTACGGTGAAGGCGGCCCGCGGCTCCATTCTGGACCGGAACGGCGTCCTGCTGGTGTCTGACCGAGAGGTCCATGACGTGACGCTGATCCGCTCCTCCCTTTTGAACGAGGAGGACCCCAACGGGACGGTGCTGAAGCTTTTGAACAAGGCCGACGAGCTGGGGCTGGAGCATACGGACACCTTCCCCGTCACCAAGACGGCGCCCTTTGAGTTCGACGCCTACGCCTCCGAGACACAGCGCAGCTGGATGAAGGCGTACTACGCCTATTTCAAGAACACGCTGACCAACTATTTTGAGCGGGACATCGACGTGGAGGCGGAGAACGCCGGCCTTACGGCCACGGAGCTGATCAGCTGGATGCGGGAGCATTACTCCATCCCCTACACCGTCCCCGCCGAGGACGCCAGGCGGATCATCGGCGTCCGCTGGGAGCTGGAGATCCGCGTACCGGTGCGGACCAACGACTATGTCTTTGCCAAGGACGTGCCCGACGAGCTGGTGAGCTACATCGCCGAGCAGAACATGACCAGCGTCTCTATCTCCACCCGTTCGGTGCGGGAGTATCACACCGAGTACGCCGCCCATCTTCTGGGCTATGTGGGGGCCATGCCCAGGGATCAGTACAACGATACGTATAAGGCTCTGGGCTATCCCCTCACCGCCCAGATCGGCCTGTCCGGGGTGGAGGCGGCCTTTGAGCAGTACCTCCACGGCACCGACGGGAAGATGACCGTCTACCGGGACGCCTCCGGCGCCGTCAACGACGTGGTGATCGACAGCGAGGCCAGGGCCGGGAACAACGTGTCCCTGACCATCGACATCGGCCTCCAGGCCGCCACGGAGGCGGCGCTGGAGACCAGGATCACGGAGATCAACGACGAGCGCGTCCAGAAGGCCATTGAGGACACCCCGCCCAACGAGGCCTATCAGGAGCCGGAGCTGGCCCGCGGCGGCGCGGCGGTGATGGTGGATATCAAGACCGGACAGGTGCTGGCCATGGCCAGCTACCCCTCCTACGCCCCCGCCGAGTACTACACCAACTATTCCGAGCTGTCCGCCGACACGGTGGGGTCGCCCCTGACCAACCGGGCCATCCAGGGCATCTACAACCCCGGCTCCACCTTCAAGATGGTGACCGCCTATGCGGGGCTGTCCAACGGGATCATCTCCGTCAACACCACCTTTGACTGCACGGGACGGTACATGGAGTACGCGGAGAACCAATACACGCCCCGCTGCACCGGCCGTCACGGGCCGCTGAACGTGGTGGGGGGCCTGGAGAAATCCTGCAACGTGTTCTTCTTCTCCGTGGGCGACAAGCTGGGCATCACCCGCATGGAGGCCGCCACCCGACTCTTCGGCTTCGGCCAGCGCACGGGCATAGAGCTCAACGACAAGGCCGGCTTCGTGGCCTCCCGTGAGCGGAAAAAGGAGGCCGGAGACGGCGACGGCTGGTACGCCGCCGATAACCTGATCACCGCCATCGGCCAGGGCTACAACGAGTTCACGCCGCTCCAGATGGCCAACTACGTGTCCACCATCGCCAACGGCGGCACCCTCAACAATCTGACTATCCTGCGCAACATCTCCAGCTTTGACTACTCCGACATCCTGCTGCGACGGGAGCCCTCCAGCCGCTACACCATCGAGGACCCCCAGGGCATCATCCCGGTGCTCCAGCGGGGCATGAAGGCCGTGGCCAAGACCGGCACCGCCCACGCCGCCCTGGCCAACTACCAGGTGGCCGTGGCCGCCAAGACCGGCACCGTCCAGTCCTCCAACTCCGCTGTCAACAACGGCGTCTTCGTCTGCTACGCCCCCGCCGACGACCCCCAGATCGCCATCGCCGTGGTGGTGGAGAAGGGCGGCTCCGGCTCGGCCCTCATCTCCATCGCCAAGGATATGATGGACGCCTACTTTGCCGACTCCGAAATGTCCTCTCTGGATATCTACACCGACAATTCCCTGTTGCGGTGAATGACGCAGTTTTGGAATTTTTTATGTAAAGCTCTATCATTTTAAGGATATTTTGAATTAATTTCCTGAAAATATCCGAAAAGTGAATAAGAACTTCCCGAAATTTAGTTGCAAAAATGTCGCAGGTCTATTATAATTCTTAATGGAGGGTTATATGGGTACCGCTATCGTCATCACCTCCGGCAAAGGAGGCACCGGCAAGACCGCCTGCACCGCGGCCATCGGCTCATTTCTGGCCCGTTCCGGCAGCAGGACCCTGTGCGTCGATATGGACGCGGCCCTCAGAAATCTGGACATGGCCCTGGGGCTGGCCGAGCGGGTCAGCTTCGATTACGGGGACATCCTTTCCGGGCGTGTTTCGCCGGAGGAGGCCGTAACGGCGCACCCCTCTTTGGAGAATCTTTACTTCCTCTCCGCGCCTACGGAGCTTCCCGATGAGACGGAGGCGGAGGGCTTTTCCGCGCTGATCGGAACGCTGCGGGACGCCTATGATTTTGTGCTGCTGGACTCCCCCGCCGGCATTGGCCGGGGCTTCCGCATGGCGGCCCGCGGGGCGGATATGGCCATCGTCGTGGCCACCGGAGACCTTGCCAGCCTGCGGGACGGGCAGAGGACGGTACAGGAGCTTAAAGCCCTGGGCGTGGAGCAGATACGCCTGCTGGTGAACCGGGTCAGGCCCAGGGCCTACCGCAAGATCAACAGGAATCTTGACGACGTGATCGACACCGTGGGCGCGCGGCTCATCGGCATCATCAGCGAGGACGAGAGCGTGGCGGAGGCGGGAAATCTGGAGACGCCGCTGATCGCCTACGGCGCCAGGCGCGCCTGGGGGCAGTTTGAGAACGTGGCGGCCAGACTGCGGGGAGAAAAAGTACGGCTGGCCCGATTCTGATTTTGGATCCTCCGACGGTCTGGACCTCTGGCATTTGGGAGAAACTACAACAATTTATCAATATAAAAGGTTGGTGACGGTATGAACATCGCATTAATGGCACACGACAGGAAGAAGGAGCTAATGGTGCAGTTTTGCATCGCGTACTGCGGTATCCTCTCTCAGCATTCCATTTGCGCCACAAACACCACCGGGAGGCTTGTCAAAGAGGCGACGGGATTACCCATCGACCTGTATCTGTCCTGCGACCAGGGCGGGGATCAGCAGATGGCGGCCAGGCTCGCGTACAACGAGCTTGATCTTGTCCTCTTCTTCTCCGACCCCACCGATCCCCGCGCCATGGCCTCCACCAACAAGATCGGCAGGCTTTGCGACCAGCAGAACGTCCCCTTCGCCACCAACGTGGCCACCGCCGAGGTGCTGATCCGTGGCCTGAAGGACGGGATGCTGGATTGGCGCGACATCGTCAACCCCAAAAAATAAGGATCATCAACGATACGGCCCCCGCTCCACCGGGCGGGGGCTTTTTATGGGAGAGAAAATTAATTCATGGAGCGAATCAAACCTCACACGCTTTCCGGCTTTATGGAGCTTCTGCCGGGGGAGCAGGCGATGATGGATAAGATCATGGACACCATCCGGCGGGTCTACGGCCTGTACGGCTTCACGGCGCTGGACACGCCCCTCATCGAGAGCGCCGGCGTCCTGCTGGCCAAGGGCGGCGGCGAGACGGAGAAGCAGATCTACCGCTTTTCCAAGGGGGACAGCGACCTGGCCCTCCGCTTCGACCTGACGGTGCCGCTGGCAAAGTATGTGGCGTTGCATTACGCCGAGCTCACCTTCCCCTTCCGGCGGTATCAGATCGGCAAGGTCTACCGGGGCGAGCGGCCCCAGAGGGGACGGTTCCGGGAGTTCTACCAGGCGGACATCGACGTGATCGGCGACGGGTCCCTGGATATCATGAACGAAGCGGAGATCCCGTCCATCATCTACCGGGTCTTTACCGAGCTGGGCCTTCAACGGTTCGTCATCCGGGTCAACAACCGGAAGATCCTCAACGGGTTTTACGACCTGCTGGGTCTTTCGGACAAGGCCGGAGACATCATGCGCACGGTGGACAAGCTGGAGAAGATCGGGCCGGAGAAGGTGGGCGCTATTCTGCGCGACGACCTGGGCATCGCCCCGGAGAGCGCCGGAAAAATTCTGGAGTTCATGGCCATCCGCGGCGGCAACGACAGCGTGCTGGCCAGGCTGGGCGAATACACGGGCCGGAACGACCTCTTTGACAAGGGGTACGGCGAGCTGAGGACCGTGGTGGAGTATCTGAAGGACTTCGGTGTGCCGGAGGACCACTTCGCGGTGGACCTGACCATCGCCAGGGGGCTTGACTACTACACGGGCACCGTCTACGAGACGCAGATGACGGATCACCCGGAGGTGGGCTCCATCTGCTCCGGCGGGCGGTACGACGACCTGGCGGGCTTTTACACGGACAAGGCCCTGCCCGGCGTGGGCATCTCCATCGGCCTCACGCGGCTGTTCTTTATCCTCAGCGACTGCGGACTGCTGGATCGGGAGCTTCCCACCGCTCCGGCGGACGTGCTGATCCTCCCCATGGCGGAGGACCGCGCCTTCGCGGTGGAGACGGCCACCGCCTTCCGGGCCGCGGGCATCAGGACGCAAATCTATTCGGAAAACAGGAAATTCAAGGCCAAGCTGACCTACGCCAACCGCCTGGGCGCGCCCTTCGCGGCCATACTGGGGGACGACGAGATCCAACGGCGCATGGTCTCCCTGAAGGATATGAAAACCGGTACACAGGAGCTTCTCACCGTGGAGGACGCGGCGGAGACGATCCGCGCCCGCGTGGCGCTCAGCAGGGGGATCGCCCCCATTAAGGAATGAGCCATGTCAGGTAAACAGGTCATGATCATCGTTCTGATCCTGCTGATCGCCATTCTGGTGGTGGGGCTTGTCCTGTGCCGCCCTATGGCGGCGGAAAACTACGCCAAAGGGATCTTCAATTTTGCCGCTGTGGACGGCGTCTACGTCTGGGGCTGGGAATATGACCCGGAGGGGACGGCGCCGGAGGAGCTTCTGCTGAACAGTGAGAACAGGGCGCTTTCCGAGCTGGTGGAGCTTTTTGACGGAAAGGGCTTCGGCATGACGCCGGGGGGCCTGTTCTCCCAGAAGCTCCCCGAACCAAGGGCCGGGGATGACTGCTGGCGGGTCATCTTCCACTGCACCGTCTCCGACAGCTTCCTCACCGCCGAGTACCAGGGCGGCGTCCTGCGGCTCTCCGGGAACGGCGAGACCGTGGTGGCCACCCAGGACAAGTCCTCCTGGGCGCGGCGGGTCTTTACCCTGATCGATTCCCTCTACCCCGAACCGGAGCCTGAGCCGGAGGAGGGCGAGGATGATACCGCACAGGATCAGAAATAATCATTTCTTCACGATACAATACAAGAGATATGGAGTGATCGCATATGGTTCAATCCCGTACACACACCTGCGGGGAGCTGCGCATGGAGCACGTGGGACAGCAGGTAAAGCTCTGCGGATGGATGGAGAATATACGCGCGGTGTCCGCGAATCTGGCTTTTTTGGTGCTTCGGGACTTCTACGGCACCACCCAGGTGGTGGTGGAGGACGAGGCGCTTCTGACGAAGGTGAAGGGCTGGAACAAGGAGTCCACCGTCAGCGTCACCGGCGTTGTCCGGGAGCGCAGCAGCAAGAACCCCAACCTGCCCACCGGCGACATCGAGGTGGTGCCGGAGTCCATCGAGCTTCTGGGCCGGTGCCGGTATAACGAGCTGCCCTTCCAGATCAACCGCTCGAAGGAGGCCGACGAGGCCATCCGGCTCAAATACCGCTATCTGGACCTGCGCAATCCGGAGGTAAAGAAAAACATCGTCCTGCGCTCCCAGGTGGTGGCCGCCCTGCGCGAGGCCATGATCGGCGAGGGCTTTTTGGAGATCACCACCCCCATCCTGACGGCCTCCTCCCCGGAGGGCGCCAGGGACTATCTGGTGCCCTCCCGCAAGCACCCCGGCAAATTCTACGCCCTGCCCCAGGCCCCCCAGCAGTTCAAGCAGCTGCTGATGACCTCCGGCTTTGACCGGTACTTCCAGATCGCCCCCTGCTTCCGGGACGAGGACGCCCGCGGTGACCGCTCCCCCGGCGAGTTCTACCAGCTGGATATGGAGATGGCCTTCGCCAGCCAGGAGGACGTGCTGGCCGTGCTGGAGCGGGTACTGGTGCCGGTCTTTGAGAAGTTCGGCAAATATGAGCGCGTCTCCCAGGCGCCCTTCCGGCGCATCCGCTACAACGACGCCCTAGAGAAGTACGGCACCGACAAGCCGGACCTGCGCATCGACCTGGAGATCCAGGACGTCACGGAGCTTATGTCCGGCATCGGCTTCGGCCCCTTCGAGGGGCAGACCGTCAAGGCCGTGGTGGTGACGGACTTCACCGCCACCCGCAAGCAGATCGACAAGCTCTGCGCCGACGTGGAGGTCCAGGTGGGGCAGAAGCCCTACTGGTTCCGCTGTGACGAGAGCGGCGAGATCGTAGGCGGCATCGCCAAGTTCGTGGAGCCTCATAAAGCCGCCGTCGTCTCCGCCCTGGGCCTCACGCCGGGGTGCTTTGTGGGCCTTACCGCCGGGAAGCTCAGCGCCGCCCAGAAAACGGCGGGCGTGATGCGCACAAAGCTGGGCGTCCTCTGCCCCAACCACATGGACAGGGAGCAGTACGCCTTCTGCTGGATCGTGGACTTCCCCATGTACGAGATCGGCGAGGAGTCCGGCCAGCTGGAGTTCTGCCACAATCCCTTCTCCATGCCCAACGGCGGGCTGGAGGTCCTGCAAAAGGCCGCCGCGGGGGAGATCGACCCGCTGACCGTCACCGCCTTCCAGTATGACCTGGTGATCAACGGCTATGAGAGCGCCTCCGGAGCGGTACGCAACCACGATCCGGAGATCATGATCGAGGCCTTCAAGCTGGTGCGGCTGGGGGAGGAGGACGTGAAGGCCAAGTTCCCCGCCATGTACAACGCCTTCTGCTACGGCGCGCCCCCTCACGCCGGCGCCGCGCCGGGAGTGGATCGGATCATTATGCTCCTCACCGGCGAGGAGCTGATCCGCGAGGTCATCGCCTTCCCCATGAACAAATCCGCCCAGGATGTGATGATGGGCGCCCCCGGAGAGGTCACGGAGAAACAGCTTCAGGAGCTCTCCATCGCCGTCACGGCAAAAGAGGAATAAGAAAACAGCGCCGCTGGGCTGTCCCCGGCGGCGCGATTTTGTGCTGTTATTCCTTTGAGGCGCGGGAATAGTGGAGATACGCCCCGCCTTTGAGGAGGACAGCGGCGGCGAGGAGGGCGAAGGAGGTGTAGAAGGCGGGCATGTTGTAGAGGGCCGCGGTCAGGGTGGTGAACAGGAGAATCAAAAGCAGGATGTCCATGACCGTGCCGCCGGACTTGTCGTGCAGATACCGGTTCCGCTCGTCCAGCTCCTGAAGCTGGCTCTCCCGCATGGCGGCGCGGTTTTTGAGAAGCTTGTTTGTCCGGACGATGGCGGCGGCGACCCAGGCGAGGCCGCCGAAGAAAATGACGCGGCTCACGATTTGGGCAAGTTGGGACATGATCCGAGAGTCGCCGCCTGTCTCTCCGACGATGACCATGTAGGCAAGCATCAGCGCCGCCACGCACCAGAGGACCCTCACCCGCCGGCGGAGCCTGCCGGCATAGGTCGTTTTAGTCGATGTTTTCATAGTCCCGCTCCTCCCTTACATAATTTTCCTTAAGGCAGCAAAGCTCCTCCACGCTGACGCCAAAGACTCTGGCCAGCCGGTAGGCCAGCATCAGCGACGGGCTGTACTGCTCCTTTTCGATGGAGATGATCGTCCTGCAGGACACCCGCGTCAGCTCTGCCAGCCGCTGCTGGGTCATCCCCGACGCGCTTCTCAGCTCGCGCACACGGGTCTTCATCGGCACCCCTCCCCGCATAGATATGAAGTTTGCTTCATGTGAAGTCAACTTCATAATACCATGCCCGTATGGCGTTGTCAAGAGGTTTTTCGATTGTCCGCAAAAATACCCTGACAGGGAAAATGCGGCAGGTTGTAAAACAGTAAAAAATGACCGTTGACTTTCCACTGGCAAGCCGGTGTGTCAACGGTCTTTTTCCGGTATTCAGTTCCTAAAGGGTTTTCGCATCTCACCTAAAAATAAATTTATCATATCGCTCCGTTTGACTTCATGTGCTCTCTAATTTCAGTCTCATGTTCTTTGCAATACGCAAAGCTGTTGCGCATGAAATCTTCAATACTCTGAGACTTGTACATGGTATCCAACGTATCCAGTATCAGCACATCATCCACCTTCATATCAAAGAAACAGGGATAGATACATCCTCCATTTTCTCTGGGAAAGTAAGGATTGATCGAACTGAGCCGTTTATCTTTCATGACTGATTCAACGACCATCTCACTTAGTATCCACTTAAGCGTGGGACCCTATGTTTAACATTATACCACCCGAATGTGAAGAAATCTACTGTCCGTTAAGGCGGCTAATCGATTTTTCACGGCATTTCTGCCCATATGGAATAGAAAACGCTCCGGCGATTGTCCAGAGCGTTCCTATCCGTTGTACCGGCTCGTCTTAATGACAAGCTCAAACTCTATACAGTTTTACGACCAGCCCCATAGCCTGCCAGGGTATTTTCAATAGGGGCACCGCAGGGTGACCTTGACGCAGTTTTCCGCGTCCTCCCGAATATACTCACACCCGGCGGGCAAAGCGGTCTCCAGGGCCATCAGGAAGCCCCTGACGGCCGTTGGCACGTTGGGGTGCAGGACGGCGGTCACGTAGGCGTCCGCCGCCGAGGGCTCCACGCCCATGTAGGCCATCTCCACCGCCGCGGCCTGACGCAGAGACGGATCGCCGATGCGCTCCAGGGCCCGCAGATGCGCCTCGCTCAACGGTACGGAGGGCCGTTTTTCAGTTGACATGATCTCATTCCCCCTTTGCGCTCCACTATAGCACGCAAGGGGCGAGAAAAAAACAAAAAACCGTCGAACGTAAAAAATCCCCGTAAAGCCGCGTTTTTTATCCCCGAATGACGGCGGCCTCCCAAGGCCCCAGGGCGCCGGAGAAGGGGGCGGCGGCAATCAGCTCCTCCCGGCCCGCGTACTCCGGGAAGGACGCCTTCCCATCGCCACAGTGGAGCAGCAGCGTCAGCGTCTCGCCGTCCAGACGCCTTGTGAGGGCGGCTGTGCCGGAGGCGTCATCCGCGCGGAAGGAGACGGCCTGCCCGCGGGTGAGACAGGGGTGGGTGTGCCGGAGCGCGGCGAGGCGGCTGTACCAGGCGAACATCTCCCGGTCCTGGCGTGTCTCGTCCCAGACCATACCGCGGCGGCAGTCGCCGTTGTCCCCACCGTCCATGGCGTACTCGTCCCCGTAGTAGATCATGGGCATCCCCGGCAGCAGGAGCTGGAGCGCCGCCGCCATTTTCAGCCTCCTTCTGTCGCCGCCGGCCTGGCGCAAAAAGCGCGCCGTGTCGTGGGAACCGATCAGATTCCACAAAAGATGATACGTGGCGGGGTGCAGATTGCCCCGTAGGAAACCCAAGTCCTCAAAAAACTCCGTAACGGTGGCCGTCCCGCGGGCCGTCAGGTCTAAGACGCTGTTGTAGAAGGGGTAGTTCATCACGCTGTCCCACTGGTCGCCCTGGAGAAAATCGCCGCCGAAGTGCCACTCCTCGCCCACGATCAGGGCGTCGGGCTTCTCCGCCTTGACGGCCTCCCGGAAGCGCCGCCAGAACCGGTGCCCCACCTCGTCGGCCACGTCCAGCCGCCAGCCGTCGATGCCGCACTCACGGACCCAGTAGAGCCCCACGTTGATGAAATACGCCTCCACCGACGGGTTGCGCAGGTTGAGCTTGGGCATTCCCCCAAAATAGCTGAAGGTCTTGAAGTTGGGCTTCTCGCCCCAACCCATCCGCAGGGGGAAGCCCTCGATGAAATACCAGTCCAGGTATTCCGACCTCTCCCGCTTCTCCAGGATATCCGCAAAGGCGAAAAATTTCTGGGAGGAGTGGTTGAATACGCCGTCCAGCATGACGCGCATCCCCAGCGCGTGGGCTCTGTCCACCAGCTCCCGCAGTTCCTCCTTTGTCCCCAAAGACGGGTCCACGGAAAAATAGTCCACGGTGTCGTACCGGTGGGGCGTGTTGGCCTTAAAAACAGGCGTCATATACAGGACGTCCGCCCCCAGCGCGTGAATGTGATCCAGATGGCCGATGATGCCCCGCAGCGTCCCGCCAGGGTCCACCCGATGATCCAGCGGCCCGTACCAGCGCTTCTCGTCCACAGGCCCCGTGGGGGCGAAGCTGGCGGGGAATATCTGATATACCACCTTGTCCGCGGCCCAGTCCGGAGCGATCAGCCGTTCCTCCTCGCGGAGGTTCTGGGGGCAGTCAAACATGCGCTCGATATCCGTGGGCGGCTCAGTGGAGAATTGGTAATTGCCGTAGTACGCCCGCTTCCCCTCCGCGTCCTCAAGCTCAAACCAATAGCGCAGACACACCATATGAATGGTAATGACCGCCTCAAAGTAGTCGCTGACCCGGTCACGGGCCGCCAGGGACATCTCCACGGCGGAACGGGTATCCATGCGCCGCAAAGGGAGATACTTGTCCTGCGTGTGGAGGATCACCCGTCGCATATCCCCTTTTTTCGCCCGTAGACGGATGAGAAATCTGTCCGGCTCCAGCGCGAAGCAATATCTGTTGTCCGCAAAATGGCCAATGGCGGCGTATTCCATATCTCGGCCTCCGTTCAGGAAAAAATCAGGCGTGTTACAAGAAAATCATACCATAGAACCGCCCGGAACGCAACGGGTTTTCCTCAAAGAGGTCAAAGGGGAATAAAATACGCATAAAAAAAGACAAGCCAAATGGCTTGCCTTTTTTATGTTGGCGTCTTCCTATCTTTCCGGGCCGTCGCCAGCCAAGTATTGTCGGCGCAAGTGAGCTTAACTTCTGTGTTCGGAATGGGAACAGGTGGACCCTCACCGCAATCAACACCAACTATTGGTACACCTTCAGGGACTCGAACCCTGGACACCCTGATTAAGAGTCAGGTGCTCTACCAACTGAGCTAAAGGTGCATATGGTGACCCGAGGGAGAGTCGAACTCCCGATTGGGGCGTGAGAGGCCCCCGTCTTGACCACTTGACCATCGGGCCATCGGCTCATGAAGCCTAAGGCTTGCGCCCTGAGAACTGAACAAATGGATAGGAAGATGGGCAAAGCAGAGCTTGCCATTCTTTCTTAGGTCAA
>CANQTW010000020.1 GCA_947626845.1 uncultured Oscillospiraceae bacterium
GCCATCCGCACCGCTGTCGTAGTGGTCAGAGCCGGGTGTTTCCTGCATGAGAGCTTCAAAGGCTTGCAGCTTGCCCGACGTGAAATAGCCTATATCCATCACCCCTTTCCTCGTTTTTTCCTCCTACCGGTGCAATTTCCGGCATTTGGGCAAACAAAAAAAGCGGGTCCGTTCCGTACTCCGATGTGGAGAACGAAACGAACCCGCTTCAATGTTTCAGTAAATATTTAGTTTGTACCCCGGAGGGTGTGCAGCACTCCGAGCGCCAGCCCGGAGATCAGGGCGAAGCCGCCGATCAGCCCGCCGATTATGGCATCGAGGGCGACCACGCCGACCGTGCCGGAAATCCCATACCCGTGGGGGACGAGCCAAAGGCTCATTCTGCGGAAACCGAAAGGCAAGCCTACCAGAATCCATAAGAGAAGATAATTGCATGAGCCGTCTGTCATGTAGACCGGGCTGAAAAGAGCCGCGAGACAGACAGCCGCCGCGAGGGGGAGGAGGACCTCCCGAAGAAAGGTCCTCATATCCTCACCACAAGGCCGCGCAGATCGTGGACTTTAATCCCGACCAGATACCAGTCCTCGCCCATTTCAATCCGGGTAGGAATCCACTTGCCGCCCAGCTTCACGTCGAAGCATTGGCCACAGTGAAGCCCGCCGAGATAATCCCTGAGATCAAACCTGATGTCGTACCGCTCCATGCGGCTATCGTAAACCAGTGCGCCCTGCTGTTTTGTTCTTGCCATTCTGATACCTCCATATCATCGTCGTCAAGGTTGTTGTGCTTCCTGCCCCCGCATTTCCTCCTTCCGGCGAGGGCGCGTCTATCTGCTGTTTTTCTGTCCCTTTTTTCAGGTCAAAAAAGAAAGGACTAAGCCAGAAGCCTCGTGTTTTCAAGGTCTTTCTGATTTAGTCCTATTATGGCACAACAATCCTTCACCATTACAGCGGAGACGTAGCCCATCTCAATATCGGACAGCAGCTGCTGAAACCCTGGGCGGTTGAAGTTGGTCCCCGTGTAGCCGTCGTCCACATAGTAGCGGGTGTTGGTCAGCCCCATCTCCTTGGCCTTCTGGGTCAGCAGCTTCTTCTGGTTGGCCACGGAATTGCTGTCCCCATCCATCCCGTCGTCGCGGGACAGGCGGCAGTAGAGGGCCGTGATCCCGGTCTGTTCTGTTTTCTTTTTCGGCTGCATTTAATCCTCCTTCCCGGCAGCCGGACACACATATCCTGAGTCTATTTTAGCAGGTTCCGGCGCGATTGGAAAATCTGCGAAGTCGCCGGTTATATAGTGCTCCAGCCGCTGGTCGATGCGGGTGTTCTGGCTCAAGTGACGGAAATCTATGGGTTCAAATCTGCTCTCCACGATGTATCTGACGCCGTTGAGCACATACTCATTCACGTTCTGGCCGAAGCCGACGATAAAATTGTCCATATGCCCCTCCTTACCTTGCATCTCTACTCCGCCGGCGTTTCAAAAGGTCAAGCCCGCGCATGATGTCTTGAATGATTTGCTGGTCGGTATAGCTTGCCGGGAAGTACTTTCTGAAATCCTCCCGGCGGAGCTTTATCTGCTCCCGCTGATTGGGCTTTTCTTCGGACATGATCTCTGAGATTCTTTCGGCTGTAATTGTAGCTGCCTCCCGGTGCATTTTGCAGGCTTGGGAGTAGGACGGGGTGCAATCGTTCAGTTCTATAGCATTGAGGACGTCACGCTGGGATTTCTCCGTCAGGAAGGACAGCTCCACGCCCACGGAGAAGGCGATACGGCCCTCGTCCATCATTTGAAGCAGCTCCGGGACGAGCTTGGTGAGGCGGATATACCGGTGAATCTGTCGCTGGCTCTCGTTTGCCGCCTCGCTAACCTGTTCTACGCTCCACTTCTCGCCAACTTGGCGAGAGTGCTTGCCTTGGTGGGCCAGAGCATCCATTTTCAGCTTGTAGGCAAACGCTTTCTCGCTGGGCAGGATGTGCTCCCGGTGGAGGTTGCTGTCAACGACCATTACCGCCGCCTCGTCACGGTCGATCTCATAGACAAAGCCGGGGACGCTCTGCATCCCCGCCCTCTCCGCGGCGTGAAGTCTCCGATGCCCGGAGATCACTTCGTATTCAGTTTCTGCGCCCTCCAGCGGCCTCACGATCAGCGGGGACAGGATGCCGTTCTCACGGACGCTCTCGGTCAGGTCGTCCATCTCTCTGTCGTTCTGGACCTTGTAAGGGTGGCCCTCAAAGGGGCGAAGTTTTGTAATGGGAATATTTGTTATCCTCATCTTTCATAGCTCCTTTCATTTCTCTTTCTTTCATCTCGCTTCTGCTCGTTCAGGAACCGATCCAATTCCTCCCGCGTCTGCACGGATCGTTCCGCGATGCCGTCACAAAGGCGGAGGTCCTTTCGCAGTTCCTTGAGCTGTGTAGAAATCTCGTCGCGCATGGATTTTTGCTTGTTGGGGTCTTGGCCGGCACGTGAAATGCGGCGTATCTCGCTGTATAACTCCTGCCGCTCTGTCGTCAGGGCCTCCATCTGCTTTTTGATGTCGGCGCTTTTGGCGGCCAACTGCTCCCCGCTCTCGATACCGTTCGCGGCCAGAAAGCGGGTCTGTGCGTCCAGCCGGTCCAGTTTGGCCAGGTCCTCGCGCATAAAAATGGACACCCGCTTGGCGGATGTCGGATGGCGTTCTATGATGTGAAGTTCATAGCAGTAGCGGCGGTACAGTGTTTGGAGGCCGGAACGCTGCCGTTCATAGGGTGGCTGGCTCTCCGCCCGGAACCGCCTGACCTCCGCTCGTTCCTCCGGCGGGTATGGGTCTACCTTTCTGTACTTGCCCAAAATGCGATCATCGATGTCACTCAGAGAGTACCCTCGTCCCAGCTTGGCGAAGCGGAAAAATCCCTTTGCTCCCGGCGGCCTGAGTCCCGGATATTTGAGCGCCCTGCCGTCCTCTCCGGCAAATTTGAATTCATACCCCTTTGCGGCGAGGCGATTGAAGAAGCCCTTCCGGGTGGTGGATGCAAGGATAGCGGCGTCGATGTCTGCCCGGACAGTCCCTCGCAAGGTTGGACGGTTCTCCTGCTCCGCTTTCCACTCAGCGTAAGACTTTGCTTTCTCTTTTGGCCTCTCGATGACTGAGATACCGTATTCCCGGCAAATTTGGTCTGACGCCTCCCGCATTTTGGCGTAGTCCGCCGGCGAGTTGTAGAATTTCTTCCCATCCATGAAGGACACGGAGTTTATGACAAAGTGGTTGTGGTAGTGGCCCGTGTTGCAGTGTGTGGCCACCAGCACCTCGAACCTGTCGCCCCACAGCTCCTGGGCCAGCTTTACGCCGATCTCGTGGGCCGTCTCCGCTGTGACCTCGTCGGCCTTGAAGGACTGGTAACCGTGGTAACACATCCGCCCGTCTGTTTTGTTCCACAGCTCCTTGGTGCGGATAAAGGTCTCGGCTGCTGTTTTCTCGTCGCAGTTGATGCCGGTGACGTAAGCTCGCCGCTCCGTCTTGATCTCGTCGGCGGCGTATTCGATGACATTCCCAACGGTGTGGAGGGCGGACAGCTCACTATATTCGGTGGTTTTCTCCGGGTTCCGGGCGTAGCTTATGACCTTATCTACACGGCCTTTGATGGGCCAAACCGACGTGACGGCCATCAGGGCGACCTCGTGGTGTAGGCGTCCGTAATGAGCTTGTCTACGCTGTGTAGCTCATCCAGAGTTTTACGCAGCTCCGGCGCGTCCACAAGGCCGATGGAGTTGGCTGTCCTCAAAATCTGATTGAGGTTACCGCCTACTCTCCGCACCTCCCGGATAAGTACCGGCACATCCACCGGCGGGGCCTCACGGATCTCCGCTCCGCTGAGCACCTTGCGGCAATAGCTCTCACGGGACAGGCCGGACTTTCCGGCGTCAGCAGTCAGCTTTTTGAGCTCGTCATCCGTGAACCGTATTTTCATTTCTCTTGTTCTTTTCATTTGCATCATCCTTTCCTGGGGTCACAGGGGCTCTGCCCCTGTCAAGCTGAATTGTGGCCCCACAATTCGTTGCTTGCTAAGACAGAACCATATCTACTTTTCAAAGTGTTTTAATTGTGCTCCAATCTGGCATCAAAAGTGATGCCATGGGCGGATGGCGAGTAATGACTTGGCATTGCTTTTGATGCCAACAGCTTTCTGACGGTATTTTGCCGTCATGGATATATTTCAAACTTGAATTGATGATGGCATTTTGCCGTCACGGGATTTGTCCAATCAGAACCTTACTTGCTCAAACCTTACCCTCCGCGTTTTCCAGTTCCGCCAACGCGAGGACGACCATGCCGTTCTTCCCCGGCTCATAGCGCAACCGATATGTCCTGCCCACGGTCAGGTCGAAGAAGCCTTTAGCCCGTTGCCACCAAAAGACAGGCGTGATGACTTTTCTACCATCTGAAAGAGTAAAGAACAGCCGCACCATGCCGTTTCGCGCCTCGGCCTTCAATACAAGCGTGCCAGTCGCCTCGCCCTCGTCCCGCATCAGCGCATACTCATCGGTGAAGATGTCCAGCCTGCGCATCTCCGCGCGGGAATAGATACGATTCTCATAAACCATTTACTCACCTCCTCTTTTTCAGCAAGTATTTATTTAGCTATTTATATATGTCCTCTTTCGCCGGTCTACCCGGACCCCGTTCCTGCCCCGGAATCTCACCGCGGCGTTTCGTTATTTTTGGTGCGCTCCCTTCCCTCGGAAGATCCTGGCGCGCTTCCCCGATAACATATCCTGTCCAGCCGGTCATTCAGTTTTGCCGGCTGTTTAAATAGAAAAGCCGGTCACATATGCAACCTCACCGGCGGGACAGTTTGTGTCCCGCTGAAACCCGATGAATTTTGCATATGTAACCGGCTTTGAGAGCCAAAGTCGGGACTGTCCTATACGTTTTCCGACTGCTGACAGTTCAAAGCAGATTCGGAAACGGCGGTGTTTTCGCTTAGCACACCGCGGCATTGTCCGGCCAAAAGCCGTCCTCGCAACTTAATGCGGCAAAAGATGACTCTCCGCAGAGAGTATTTTAAAATACCATATCTCCATAATGTTTGTCAAGAGGATTTTAAAAATTTTTGTATATTTTTTCGAGGAAGTGGGTATACTATTGGGTTTGCAATTATACGGCAAAATATCACTTCTTCATTGCCAATGAAGGTTATATTTGTTATAATAGAGGTAGGTCGCTGAGTTTTTTCAGAGCGGTGGATAGAGGAGAGTGGGTATGTACATAGAAAAATTACCGAAATCACTGCTGAAGGACATTGTAGACAATAGGTGTATACCCTTTATAGGAGCTGGCTTCTCGTTGAACGCAAGCAGTACCGATGGTGTTAAAATTCCGGACTGGAATGGTTTAGGAAAGAAGGCCGCAGCGTATCTTTCTGCCGGTGAAGATATTGGTCCCATTGAGGCACTCTCGCAGTATGAAGAGCAATATTCTCGTGCTGATTTAATTGAAATGGTTGCGCAGGAACTTCATATCAATAAAATCTTTCCGGGTGAAGCGCATCTGAAATTCTGCCGTCTTCATTTTAATTTGGTTTGCACAACCAATTTTGATTTTCTTCTGGAAAACGCATATGGTGAAATTTATTCCAGTCGAGGTAAGCCATATCATGTTATCTCCAACGAAAACAGACTCTCAACGTATTTAGGAGAAGAAACGACTATTCTCAAGCTCCATGGAGATTTTAATGATCCTGCAAAAATGGTGATAACAGAAAACGATTACGATTTGTATATTGCAAATAATCCCCTGTTTGTCACATATATTGCCAACCTCTTGATAACCAAGACCCCGTTGCTTATCGGATATAGCCTGAACGACCCAGATCTTAGAATGATTTGGTCGATTATTGGAAGCCGATTGGGATCCCTCCGAAGAACTGGGTATGCGATTCTGTGTTCTGCAACAGATAGCGATATTGCTCGTTTCAAACGTCGCGGAATTACTGTAATCAATTTGCCAGTAAAGAAGGAAAAGTACAGCGAGGCACTGTCAACGTTATTTGAGGAATTACTTGATTATTGGGACAAACAAAGCAGTGCGAATCTTGAGACGTCAAAGGAGGATGTAGCGGAAAAGATAAAATATGATGTCATCGATTCTGCAAAACTATGCTTTTTCTCAGTCCCATACAGTAAGCTGTCTCTGTATAAAAAGTACGTATTCCCAATTGTGAGAAAATACGGTATGATTCCTACCGCGGCTGATGACTTCTTCTTGCCGGGGGATAATATATCTGCAAAAATCAGTGCCATTATTCAGAAAGCATCGCTTGCTGTTGTTGATATGTCAGACGGCAGTTCAGCTGTAAATATGGAGGTTGGAATCATTGTTGAGAAGAAAATACCATGTGTGATTATTTCTTCCAACCCCGACCTTATACCTATCGAGATGACCACAAACTACGTTATCAAGGGAGATTTTGATATCGGACTTAGCGAATTGCTCTCTGCTATTGAAGACAGGATCTCATATATTTCCGAGGACTTGAAAAAAAGAGATAGTAGTCCGTATGATGAGCCTCGACGCCTATTCGAACTTAAGGAATACAACGCTGCAGTGATATCTTCTATTCGACTACTTGAGATAACTTTATCTGATTATAGGCTACAAGCAGAACATAACGGTGAAATATCAAAAGCGCCAAAAAACCTAAGGAATTTGATTGATTTTTATTGTGAACGGTTAAATAGTCATCACCATTCAGAAATTCAAAATTGGATTACTACTCGAAACAGAGTGGTTCATTCGCAATATAGTGTCACACGTCAGCAATGCAAGAAAATAGTTGATGGTGTCTATCAAGTTATCAACCAAATAAATGGATTATAAAATCCAGTTTAGGGGCATAGCCCGCAAGCTAAAACAGCACCGAACAATATATTTTTGCCTCGCGGCATGTGACCTTTGAGCAGAAACATAAACAGGGAGGAAGCCAAAATGTCCACTAACATTTCCAAACAGCGGCGGGACGAGCTCGTGGGGAAGATCCGGGAGATTCGGAGGTTCATCTCCGCCGCGCCGCAGGATGAGAATACGGGAAATTTGCTGGCTTACCTCTCTGAACTTGAAAAGGACGTGAGCGGGAAGAAGTACGGCCTTGTGTTTGAGGAGCACCGGGAGGAGATCGACGAGGTGCTGGACACGCACACGCCTGTCCTCACGGAGGATGCCGGACTCTACATAGACAACGGTGGGCAGATGAATTTCCTCATTGAAGGGGACAATCTGGCGGCGCTGAAGCTATTGGAGAAAACGCACCGAGGCAGGATCGATCTCATTTACATTGATCCACCATACAACCGAGGAAAAACCGACTTTGTTTATGATGACAATTTTGTGGTAAACGAGGATACTTTTAAACATAGTAAGTGGGTCTCGTTTATGAGAGCTCGTTTGGAAATTGCAAGGCACCTTTTATCAGAAGATGGATTGGTTTTCATATCTATTGATGATAATGAGCTTGCGTCTCTTAGATTGCTTTGCGACGAAATATTTGGAGCGGACTTATTTATCAACATTTTTGTTTGGCAACGCAATTCAAGTGAAAAAACAGAAAAAGGCAAATTCACTGTAAACACAGAGTATGTCTTATTGTACGCAAAGAGCTTAGAGTATACACTTAATTCCGCATATAAGCCTCTGTCCGAGGCTTCTCAAAAATTGTTTAAATTTGATGACAATGACGGCAGGGGCAAATATCAGACCGTGAGTTTACAAAAGCCTCGTGACCCAGGTCCTGAAACAACCTATGATTATGTGGACAATGCAGGTAAAGTGTGGAAATGCCCACCAAAAGGCTGGCGAATGAAATACGAAAAAATCAAAGCCTTAGAAAATGATGGCCGATTGGTTTTAAGCGGAAAAAGTTTGCGTGTTAAGGATTATTGGAACGAAAGAGAGAATGCAGGTAAAAGGATTGATACCTTGTGGAATGATTTGCCGCAAAACACTGCGGGGAGCAATGAATTAGATACAATCATGGGTCGGACAAACGCTTTTGATAATCCAAAGCCAACCGATTTAATAAAACGATGCCTTGAAATAGGAAGTAAGAACGCATGTGTTCTCGATTTCTTCGCCGGAAGCGGCACGACCGGCCATGCGGTTTTAAAGCTAAACTCCGAGGACGGTGGCAATCGCCGGTTCATCCTCTGCACCAATAATGAAAATAACATCTGCCGTGACATCACCTATGAGCGAATCAGGCGTGTTATCGCCAACGAGGACTACGCCGCCTCGCTCAAGTATTACAAAATCGAGTATATCCCCATCACCGAGAGAATGTACTATGAGTACGCCGACGAGCTTCTGTGGCATATCCGGGAGTTGGTGGAGCTGGAAAACGGCGTCAACTTCACAGGAAATGACAAGATTGCCATCGTCCTTACAGACGATGAACTCGCGGATTTCGTAGAACATATTGACAGCACTCCGAACTGCCACAAGCTGTACATGGGCCACGACCTTCTCCCCGACGAGGATCAGCAGACCGCGATTTTGGAGAGAGGTATCGAAATAAGCATCATCCCGGATTACTATTATAGGGACTTGCAGGAGAGGTAAAAATGGAGGAATATCTCGAAAATGATAAAAATTTGTTAGTACAGGTATTTGCCGAGTTTATTACATTTCTATATTTAACTTTATATGATTCCAAGGACAACAAGATGCTGCACAACATTTTTCTTGAGAGCAAAAGAATACATATCCGTGAGTTAAGCGACTTTTTCTCATCAGATGAGAAAAGAAGGCAGAAAGATGATTTGTCAAGCTCATACTTTCTCGCCACTCCAATTCCGTTAGATGTTCAAATTTCGAGCAATTTAAGGAAACAAATTAATAAGGGAACTGCCCACCTGACAAAAAAGAGGGGTACGTTTTCCGTACCTAATCGAGATTATATTGAAGCAAGCAAAAATATAATTCAATCAATTAACCATTTTATGAAAGAGCTTGATTGTGGAAATATGAGCGCAAAATGTATACAAGCAATTAAAGAGACTAATGCCGTAGAATTACAACAAGTAATTAGAAAGCATCTTGTTGAAGTCTCAATAATTAACGCACTGAATGGAGTGGAGATAGACCTATGACACTCAAAGAATTTCAGCTCAACGCTGTAAAAGCCCTGTTTGAGGCGATGGACAAGCCGGTGCGGGATATTATTCTGAAAAGTCCCACCGGGAGCGGCAAGACCATCATTCTCACCTACTTCATGCATCAGTACATACAAAGCTGCGCCAAAACCGTCTTTATCTGGCTCACTCCCGGCAAAGGTGATTTGGAGGAGCAGAGCAAGGCCAAGATGGACAAGTATATCCACGCCGCCCAAACAAAGCTCCTGGCCGATGTGATGACCGGGGGTTTTGAGGAGAATGACAGCGTTTTCATCAACTGGGAGAAGCTCACAAAAAAGGGCAACAACGCTCTGAAGGACAGCGAGAGGACAAACTTCATCGAGTACGTGGATCATGCTCTCCGGGACGGCCTTCATTTTGTGGTGATCGTGGACGAGAGCCATCAGAACAACACGGTCAAGGCGGATGAGATCATTCAGCTCTTTCACACGGACAAGATCATCCGTTGCTCCGCCACGCCCAAGAGTGTAAGCGGCGCTGAAGTAATCGAGATTTCTGAGGAGGATGTCATCGCCTCCGGCCTCATAAAGAAAATTCTCATCATCAACGAGGACTTTCCTCAGCGGGTGGAGACGGACGACCAGACCGCTTATCTCCTTGAACGGGCCTATGCCAAGCAGCGGGCGCTCCGGTCGGCGTTCCTCGCCATGGGAAAGGACATAAACCCTCTGATCGTTGTGCAGATACCGAATAAGTCTGAGGTCCTGCAGGACCAGGTGGAGCGATGGTTTGAAGCTCAGGGCGTCACCTGCGAAAACAGGCAGCTGGCTATTTGGCTTTCCAAGGAGCATGAAAATTTGGAGGGTATCGATAAACTTGACGCCCCGTCTGTTGCTGTCATCATAAAGCAGGCTGTCGCCACCGGCTGGGACTGCCCCAGGGCACAGATTCTCGTTAAACTCCGGGACAATATGGACGAGACTTTTGAGATCCAGACCATCGGGCGTATCCGCCGTATGCCAGAGGGTACGCACTACGGAAGCGACCTCTTGGATAGTTGCTATCTCTATACTTTTGACGAGAAGTTCACCGCTGGAGTGCGAATGAGCCTTGGGTATGGAGCACTCAACTCAACTACACTCTTTCTGAAAAGCGAGTATCGGGACATTACCCTCACCAGCGAACAGCGAACCTATGTAACCCAAACCCGCAGTCCCAAGGCGGCGATTGTGGCCGTTACCGAATATTTTGAGCGGGAATTTGGCGTTGGCGGCGATTTGAGTAAAAATGAAATTGCCTTGCGAAAAGCCGGATTTGACTTTTCCGAGGACGTGGTACGCCACACCATATCCGGCGAGACGGTGACGTTGGAGTTTGCGGCCCATGATATGAATACTATCGATGTGACTGAGACATTGAATACCCATAAACACGGACGCGAATACCACCGAAGGATCGGCCAAATCGGGCTTGAGATCGGCATGGAATACTCCTATATGAACACCATTATCCGTAAGCTGTTCGACAGGAATTTCAAGTACAACAAGAAGATACTAAACCTGGAGCCTCGGCTGGTCTATTCATTTGTTCTGAACAACGCAGACCGTCTTCGCCGAATCATTCGTGATGCTATGGCGGTGGAGATGGCTCAAACGGAGATCGACTTTAAGAACGTGTCAAAGACGGCTTTCCATATTCCCCGCGCCTGCCAGTTCACCTACGACAGCAAGGCCAAAACGCAGGTGGAGATGAGCAAGAATGTCTACCAGGGCTATCTGTCCTCTGCGGAACCGCGCTCCTCTGCTGAACGGAAGTTTGAAAAGTTCTGTGAAACCGCCGACGGCGTGGAGTGGGTCTACAAAAACGGCGACAAGGGCAGCGAATATCTGTCCATCGTATACTCTGACAACTCCGGCAAGCTGAAAAACTTCTTCCCCGATTACATCGTCGGCGTGCGTGGAGAGATTTGGATCATCGAAACCAAGGGCGGCTTTGATAGGTCGGGGAACAGTCAGGACATTGATATATTTACGCCTAAAAAGTTTGAGGTACTAAAGAATTACCTCGCACGCTACGGCCTTAAAGGCGGTATAGTGCGGTATGATAACAAGAGCGAGGAACTCTTTATCTGCCGGGATCATTACGTCGATGATATAAGCGATGATGTTTGGGAATTGTTAAGCAGTGCGCTTGGGTGAACACAGAACTCTATGCAAAGTGTGGCCTGACCGATAAGGAGATAGTGTTTATTGAGGTAGCGGTCAATTCGGCGAAGTATAAAATTTTCCTCCGAAAGCGACTTTAGATTGGAGTGTTGTAATGGATAATCTTGAAAGCAACGGCATTAAAGTCAAATCCCATATTCAAATTCCAAAACTGCTTTTAAAACGATTTCAAAGAAATGGGACTTTTGCTATTTATGATGTTGAAAATAAAACTATTTCAAAACGCGGTACCGCCGGAAACGCAAACGTTCAATTAGGGTATTATTCAACACAGTTTGAAGCCACATTAAACGAAGAAATAGAGCGTCCGTTTAGTAAAACACTTTCAATTTTAGAAAAATGGGATTATGAAAATTGTGATTTGTCCATTAAAATGGCGCCCATATGGAATTTTATTTATTCTTTATTTTTGAGAGACCCGATAGTACATGAGCAGGTAAAAAACACATCTTTATGTAGATTGCTCCCAGGAACTCAACAAAATGACTTTATCGTAGCTGTCGGATTAGAAGCCATAAGCGAATTAGATTTTCTTTCTAAATTTAATACCATGACGGTATTAATCAACAAGACAAACACTCCATTTGTATTGCCGATGATGGGGATATATTCTTATAAAAATGATGGGGAAAGCATGATAAACTTACCAATTAACCCCAAAATGGCTATCTGTTTGTTATGCAGAAAAGAAACCGCAATGTCAGGCTTGGAACGCGATGGTATTCCTCCTATTACAACAGAAAGTCCCCAAGTAATAATGCAATTGAATGAATTCGCTTTTGAAGCTCAAGTGAAAAAAGGGCAGGGATTTGTAATTTGCCCAGATTTAGGCGAGTTAAAACGTTTAGTGAACACAATATAATTTCCTTGAACTAATACGGCGGTACAGTATGTTCTCCCAAAAACACCCCACCATCGACATCACTCACAAATCCGTCCCCACATGGTACGGTGGTACGAAGGTTGTGCCAACGTCTAAATCCGAGCAGCGCAAGATGAAGGCGGAGATTCTCAAGCGTGACCCGAAGGCAGTTGTTGTTGACAGTAAGGCGAAGGAGAAGGACTTGGACTGGATCGACCGTATCGAGGAATTTGACGCGTTCATGGATTGACAGTTTAGATAATGCACCGCGCAAAAGAAAATTAAATATAAATCTGTAAAGGAGTAATAATGTGTCAATTCACTTTTATAAAGCTCTTGTTGCGGAATCCTTAAAGGCTATACAAGAGAGCCACGAATTATCTGATGTGAGTAAGGATATTGACAACGTATGGCATCAGATGGAACAGGTAAGGTTCATAAATCTTATGCAGGAAAATGATGTTAATTTAAGAATATGGAAGCTCCAGCAAGCACGGGATTTAAATGGGGCAATGAGGAAAAAATATCCCGTCATTGACAATATGCTGGATATTGCTAATAAGCTTATCCCTAAGCGAAATTCAACAGGGGTTGGTTCTACTACAAGCGAAACACAAGAATACAAATTATTGGAGCAAGACTATTATGGCATATTGTGCCACGTCCTTCTAAAAAAGAAAATCACGGAAAGCATTGAGGAGTTTATAGAGAAAGTAGATTAAAGCAATTTACCAAAGCGGCATCAGAGCATAAGCCCTAATGCCGCTTTGTTTCATTTAGGAGTATATCAATTCGTCCAATATCACCTCCTCCACCGCCTTGCGGATGTTGTTCTTTGCCCCTACCCACGCCATCTGATTCTCCGCTTTGAGCCGCTCCGTGACGCCCTGCTCCGTAGCCATCTGGCAGGTCAGGCGCTCGAACATTTCCTCTGCCAGCCGGTCAATCTCTGCAAGATGGGCATTGAGCTTACCTGAGAGAAGCATACCTGTATATATCCCGTTATGATGTTTCTTCAGATACTCCATTCGCCTTCTGCCCCAAATACCGATGGATTCAGCCTCCGGCGCAGTCAGATTTGGGATCATGTAGTCACCTTCGCGGTGGTAAGTTAATCGTGAGCTCATTTTCATACCTCCTATTTTTGATACCTACATTGTACCAGCCGTCACGTCAAAAGACGAATGTGCAAAAAGAAAACACTAAGAAGACCATTTCTGCCCTTCTGAGCGTCCTCCCGGATATGTGCCGGTGCCGGATTTTTGTTATTTTACAAAGTCCCTTATGAATAACCGTACCAAAAGGCCCGGCTGAGTAGTCTTTCTCAGCCGGGATTATTTATGTTCAAAAGCGGGACATATTCAATTATCTGACAACAACAGAGCCTACACTGTCGCCGATATCTTCGCGCAGATATTTCTCCATCAGCGCACTGTCATTGGATGCCAGTGCCCCTATCAGCCCTGAAGGGTACTCCGATACGTTGTCGCGTTTAAATAACAGAAGGTCGCCCTTGTCCAGCACATATGTGTTACCTGACATGACGGGCAGCTTTGACTCCGACGAAAAGTCATTGCCCTCAAATCTGAGAAGGCAGCCCGCGGCGCGGTAAAAGAGATTATTCTCCAACCGGACATCGCCTGTAGACCAGAGTTCCGCAACGGTCACAGCCTCGCGGCAAATTCCAGTAGTACCGATACTTCCGACGCCCCACATTTCGCTGTGAGCGCGCCAGCCATAGGCTGTGTTGATGAAATAGTTGTCGCGAATGGTCACGTCCTTAAACCGAAATCCGCCACCCGGCTGAAATCCTCCCGTCCAGAAATAAACCGCCGAGCCGCACCGCTCGACCACATTTCCTTCCGCAAGAATTCCGACGCGATTCAGCGTGGCGTGGCCGCCGCTGCTCACGACAGCGAGGCCCTTGCTCTCGCAGTCGTGGATATAATTATGGCGGAACACCACGTCACAGGCAAACATCAAGGCGCCTCCGCCGGAAACTGCAACAGTTGGTCCGAATGGGCCCGGATCGTATTCTTTGACTGCTCCGCCGCACCACGCAACTTCGCAGTTCTGATAGACAATATGGTCACGGTTGGCGCAATCCATGCCGCTGACGGAATAGCATCGGAAGCTGATATTATCGATGGCGTTCCAACCGCCTTGTCCAGGCTGTGTCGCCTGAGGGGACAGCGCCAGTTCAATCGTGTCGAACACCTCTCCTGGGTTGCCTTCGTCGCATCTGAAATAGAGTTCTCCGGTCACTCCGCTTCCTTCAATCATCAGCGGCAGGTCACGCCCATCCAAATCGAGTTTTGTAAAATACATCAGATTGGCAAACAGACCGTCTTCAAGCGTAAATTTCTCTCCGCCGCTGATGTATTGATGGCCATCCCATGCGGGATATGCTTTGCGTGCGACGATTGTGCCGTTCAGTAAAATGAGTCCACAGTCAGGAGTGACATCCTTATACAGCCAAATCTTTCCTCCATCTGCGCTCATTCCGTAAAGTGTCCAGCTTGCGCTCTCCGCCGCATCCGGGACAGAACCAGATATAACGGGCTTTGGCCCATCGCCGTAGGCGGCATAGGTGACGCCGCCGCGCATAATCAGTTTCCCGTACCATGTCCCGCCGCGTTCAAAATACACAATATCCCCGTACTGAAGATCGGCGTCCCTCACCTTGTCCAAAGATGCCCAGGCGGTGGAAGGGCTTTTCCCGTCGTTGGCGTCATTGCCGCCGTTGGAAACATAGTATTCATTCCCAGTGTACGTTTCACCAAGAATAAGCTCGCCGCTCTTTTTAAACTCCGTGGAGCTGTTGATGATTTTCTCCAGGGTTTGTCCGGCTTCGGCTAAGAGGCTGTCGTCCCAGTCGGTGGCATAGAGTGAGTTGTCAAAACTGCCTTCCTGCCTTTCGATATAAGCCAGATACAGGCGGTAGGCCGCTCTGACAGCTTCCCCGGAGGTCAACCTGTCATTGTACGAGATCCCGTCGACACATTGATCAAAAAAAGGTTTGTCACACAACGAGGAGGAAATCCCCATCTGATAGAACATCGCACAGGTATAGTAATCCAGGTCGGGCTCTTCACCCGAATTGAGCTCCATCCGTCCGGTTTGCCTGCAGTTGGGGAAAATGTCCTCCCGTGGGCTGTACTCTGGAGTGATGCCCTCGTTGTTATAATAGCAGTTGATTTGATTCCAATACGCTGTCCCAATACGGCCAAGACCAAGAACGCAGGCGGCCTCATAAAGAGCAAGAATGCCGTCGTCCCTTTCCATGGTTTCGGCTTCCCCAATGGCATTGGAAGCCACACCTTCCCAATTTGCCAACACGTCCGTATTTGTATGTTGAATCACAGCAGAAAGCATCTCAGCAAAACCGGAAAATGTTATAGGACTATCCCAATCAAGAAGAACATCGTCGGGAATTAACCCCAATGCCAATGCGTGTGTCAGTTCCGCTTCAGCAAATCGTGCGTTTGTAAAGGCCCCGTTCTCCATAAGCGTCGCGGCCACAGTTCTGTCGGACTCCTTTGGCGTTATTTCCAGTGCGGAGGCGAATACCGTCAGAAGATCCGCGCGGCAAAGCTCAGCACGCTGAGCATCCTTGTTAAGCAGACCCAGGTCTTCCGCCAGTTCGTACGGATCCTCCGCTTCAAAATCGGAGTCCGAATACCCCAGCGCTCTGAGCAGGGTTGTCAGAAACCATGCAAGTCCCGGATCCCTCTGCGTAAAATCGATATCGCCGTCCTCAACAAGACCGTTTTCATAGGCATAACCTATATAGCTGTCTGCCCACTCAGGCACATCTTTGAAGGGATGGCTCCACGTCCCTGAAACAGCTTCACGCTCATGCCCCATCAGTTGGATAATTACCGCCAGTCCCTCCGCCTTGGTGGGGACCTTGTTCAGCCCAGGCTCAAGGCCCGGAATTTCCCGTATGGCCCCAAGAGCGATAAGATCCTGCGCCAGTTCCTCCTGAAAAGCAACATTCCGGTTTATTTCGGGTTCCGTTTTGGGCGGAGGATCCGTTGGCGCGGACGTTTCCTCCGTCTCCCCTTCCGTTGGCTTTTGCGGATCTTGCGTCTGTGTTCCGCACCCCGGCAGAATGCTCAAAAGCATACACAGGATCACCAGAAAAACTATACAGCTTTTTCTCATTGAGTCGTCGCTCCTTTTGGCAGTTCTTTCAGTCTGATTTTCTGAAATACTGTGGGATTAAAATGTGTTTATTCTGCCCACTTTCAGCCTTTACCACCTTTGCCCTCCGGCAGGTTGGTGTACGGTCAAAGTGGCTGTCCCTCGCGTACTCTTTATGGTGTGAGGTAATTATAACACAAAAGCACTGAAAAGACAAGGATTTCGCTTTCGGGTCGCGTTTGGGAAGGGCTTTGTCCCCAGAGTTTTATTTCGATATGTCGCGGTGCTTGTCCATCCAGTCCACGATCTCAAAGTATTCATCGATCTCGGCCCGCGCTTCTTCCTCAGACAGTTCGAAATTCTCCATGACCAGATGCAAGACTGTTTCAATCGAGCAGTCCCGTGAAAATTTATCCCGTATCAGATCCATCGGCTCCATGGGGCATCCTCCGTAGCATCATGATTTTTAGTACTTTGAATAAATACATTATATCATGCTCATACGCAAAATGAAAGTTGTATTTTGAATTTGTTCTCTCCTTTTAAAAAATGCTCCCGGAAAACTGTTGTTTAGGCTGTGTACTTTTTGCCCTCCCTCTCCAGCCTGATTCTCCCCCTCACTTCCCCTATCATCTTCTCTATCACTCCCCAACCTCCTTGCAGTTTTGGCGGCATGGCGGTTATGTCCCTGGGTGCGATGAGCAATTTATACGGGCCTCGTTTTGGCGCATGGCAGCGGAACAGGTCAACCTGTCATTTTCGCTTCCGCGGATGCTCCAGCACACCTTATTCACAGACGAATTTATGTAGCGGGCGAACCACCACCCCAAATCACACCTGCTCCACAGTCACGTTGCGGACGGTGAGATTCTGAATAACGCCCTCCGTAAAGCCGTTCGTCTCCGCCCGGACGCGCAGATTTTCCAGGGTAAACTCCCGCAGGTCGTAGTGCTGCGGGTCTGCCGCCGCGTTGAAGTAGACCTGGCAGTCGCACTCGCAATCCCGCACGGTGATGTGCTCGGCCAAAGATTTTGGCTTGTCCGTCCTGCCCTTCAGGTCGAAAAATTGCGTCCAGGGCCGGACGGTCAGGAAGTTCTCGATCTTTCCCTCCACATGCTCCACCGTGATATACTCATAGTGCTGGGGCGTATCTGGCCGGAGCTTCAGCCAGAGCAGGTTTTTCCCGTCCAGGGCCTTTATCCGCCGGACCAGGATGTTTTTGTTGTGTACCGACTCCGACCCGCAGGTCAGGCACCCGTGGCAGAAGCCATAGACGCAGTCCTCCACCAAAATCCGCTCGTTGCCGCCGTTGGCGGGGTCTGAATCGGCCCAGGGGCCCTTGCCCCCCTTGAGCACCACGGCGTCATCGTTCACCTCCATGACGCAGTTTTTCACCAGCACATCCGTGCAGGCGTCGATATCAATGGCGTCGGTGCTGGGCGCCCGAACAGGCGAGGCCGGGGAGTAAATACTGCACCCAATGAATTTCACATGGTCGCAGCGGTAGATGTGGTTGGTCCAGAAGTGGGCATTTTGCAGGCGCAGGCCCGCCACCAGCACATTGCGGCTGTTGGCGATATACACCAGCCTTGGCCGCTGCTCATCCTTGTTGGTGCAGGCCGGATTCCACTCCCGCCGGAGCCAGAAGGCCTTCCACGCCCTCATGCCGTTCCCGTCCACGGTGCCGGGGCCGCACATGGTAAAGCCGTCCACCCCGTCCGCGTTGATCAGGGCGGCGAAATAGGGGCAGGTCTCCCCCTCGATCCGCGTGTTGAGGATGGGATAATCCGCCGGATCGTCGCTCCCCCGCAGAACGCCCCCGCCGGCCACATAGAGGTTCACCCCCGGCCTGAAAAACAGCGCTCCGGTGAGATAGACGCCCCTGGGCACCACGATGACCCCGCCGCCGTCCTCCCAGGCCCTGTCGATGAGGGCCTGGATCTGGGCGGTGTGGAGCCGTCCGTCGTCCAGGATACCGTGCTCCGTCAGCACATACCGCCGCCCCAGCTCCTCAAGCTCCGGCACACGGGTATCGTAAAACCAACCGTCAATAGGCGTCACGCCGTCCGGAAAAAATTCAGCCGCCATATCCGCGCCTCCTGTCAAAAGTATTATTTTCCAGTATACCACCTCCCGCCCCCCGGCACAAGTGCCCGCCGCGGCGAATCAACTAAAAAAATCAGTTTTTACCCACAAGTTTAATGACAAACCGAAAAATATGTGCTATAATTCCCTCACCAGTAAAGAAGAAAGGACCCGACACGATGCTCAAGGCGTTTACCAGGCAGAATGAGCGCGACCAGGCTATGTACCCCGTATATAGCCCCGCATTCCCGCGCCCATATCCGGATAAGCGTCGCTGAGACCGTATAGACACCCCTTTCGCGAAATTCAGCCGCTTGTCCTCACGGGCAGGCGGCCTTTTGTATGGATTTCAAAAAAGGAGGTGTTTTTTCATGTGCTTATTCCCCACCGTTGACCTTGCCGGGACCGGCCAAAACATCACGCGGCTCCGGAAAGCCGCCGGCCTCTCCGTCCGGGACCTGCAGGTCATTTTCGGGTTCAACTCCCCCCAGGCCATCTACAAGTGGCAGAGCGGTGCCGCCCTGCCCACGGTGGACAACCTCATCATCCTGGCCGATGCCCTGGGGGTCACGATAGACGAACTCCTGGTGGTGACCAAATGAACTTCCCGCGGCTTGCCGAACAGGGCGAAGCGTGGTATACTGTCCTTGCTTTCCCGCATCCGGCTCCCGGACGCGCCTGATCGACTTCACACCGAGGACTTTCAAATGAACATCCCCTACACCCTCATCCGCTCCCGCCGCAAAACGGTCTCCCTCTCCGTCACCCCGGAGGGGGTGGTGGTTCGCGCGCCTATGCGAATGGCAAAACGGGACATCGACGCCTTTGTGGACAGCCGCCGGGACTGGATCGACGCCCACGCCGCCCGGATGGCCCTGCGCCAAAGGGCCCTGGCGGACATCGAGCCCCTGACGGACGCCCAGCTCTCCGCGCTCAAGGCAGAGGCCCGGACCGTCCTTGCGGAGCGCGCGGCCCATTTCGCCCCGCTGGTGGGGGTGAAATACGGCAAGATCACCGTCCGCGCCCAACGCACCCGCTGGGGCAGCTGTTCCGCCAAAGGCGATCTCAGCTTCAACTGCCTCCTGCTGCTGGCGCCCACTGCGGTGCTGGACAGCGTGGTGGTCCACGAGCTGTGCCATATCCTGGAGCACAACCACTCCCCGCGCTTTTACGCCCATGTCCTCCGCGTCTGCCCGGACTATCCTGAGCAAAACGGCTGGCTGAAGGCCCACGGCGCGGAGCTCATGCGAAAATTAGGCGTGTAGAGAAAAAGCTCTCGGCTCCCATCGGGCCGCCTGACAGCGTTCTCCCCGCGCCGGGACGCGAAGGCGAGCCGGCTTTCCGGCGGCGACGGCCCCACGCCCGCTCTATCTGATTGCGGCAGCGCCGCCTTGACGCGCCCCCGCCGCCGCGATGGCCGCCGCGTACACCCCCGCGAACACCGCGCCCCCCGCCGCCAGCCCCGGCAGGCCGTGGACGCCGCCGGTCAGCGCCACCGCCGTCTTGGCGGCGGCCAGGGCCGTCAGCGCCGCCAGCACACCCAGCGCCAGGGGCTTCACGGTCCGCGCAAGCTCCGTCACCCGCGCCAGACGCCCCAGACTCAGGGCAAAATTGAAAAATTCCGAAAGATACAGGATAACGATGTACCCGTGCAAAGCGTACCGGGGCAAAACCAGCCAGATGAGCGCCGTGGAGATCAGGGAGTCGGCGATATTCACCTTCATGGCGTAAAGGTGCTCCCCCAGGCCCCGGAGCATCCCGTCGGTGATGTTGTCCATGTACATCGCCGGCATCAGCAGGGCCAAAAGGCCGATATACCGCCCCGCCTCCGGACTCTGATACAGCTCGATCCCCAGCTCCCGTGAAAAGCCCAGCAGAAAGGCGGACACGGCGGTGGAAAAGAGGAAGGTGGTCCGCAGGAGCATATTGGCTGCCGACGCGATGCGCCCGTCGTTGCCCCGCACCTGCTCCTCCGTCAGCTCCGGGACGATCAGCTCGGAGAGGGAGGCAAACAGCACCATGGGGAAGGTGATCACCGGGAACACCATCCCCTGGATCAGCCCGTATCCGGCCAGCGCCGCCTCCGCCGAGGCTCCGGAGCGCCGCAGTCCCGCGGGGATCAGCATGTGCTGGACGGTATTCAGCGCCACACGGGCGTAGGCCGTGGCCGCCAGGGGCATGGCGATGGAGATCATCCGCCTTGTCAACCCCGTGGCCGGCTCCCCGCCACCGCTCCGCCGCCTGTGATCCAGGGCGTAGAGCAGAAGCAGCACGAAAAAGGACACGATCTCCCCGGCGGCGCTGCCCGCCGCCACCGCGGCGCACATCAGCTCCGGGTTGGCGGTTTTGATGCCCGTCAGCAGCCAGATGGCCACGGCCACACGGGTCACCTCCTCGGTGACCGTCCCCACAAGCGCGTGTCCCACCCGACATTCCCCGGTGAAATACCCGCCCAGCACCGCTCCGGCGGAGATGAAGGGCATCCCCACCGCCAGCACCCGCAGGGACAGCGCCGTGCGCCCATCCCCCAGGAACCGTACCGCCGCCGTCTCCGCTCCGGCGGAGAGCAGCAGGGCCGCCAGGCACCCGAACACCGCCCCGTAGGCAAGGCACCGGCGCACCACCCGGCCCACTCCGGCAAGCCTCCCCTTCCCCATCTCCTCGGACACAAGGCGCGTGGTGGCAAAGCGGATGCCGGAGATGGCAAAGGTGGCCGCCAGGGACCCCACGGAGGCCGTCAGGGAGTACAGCCCGATCCCCGCCGCGCCCATCCGTCGGGACAGCGCCACCTGGAACCACAGCCCCAGGGAGCGCAGCAGGAGCGACACCGCCGTCATCAGCGCGGAATTGACAAAAAGCCTCTTTCCCTGCATACAAATCCCCCCGCACATACTGGCAAAGTATATGCGAGGGGATTTCCTGTCATGCGCTCACCGGCCCGCTGTCAGCGTCAGGAGCTTCTCAAAAAGCGCCCGCTGGGTATCCGGATCAAATTCCCCCGGCGCGGAGAGGTAGATTTGCACCACCCGCCGGCCCGCACGGGCGAAGCACTCCTTGTAACGCACCAGCACCGTGTCCCATCCGGCCACGTCGATCCGCTCATAGTCGTTCGGGTCCTTATTGAAATACGACCTGCCCACCAGCGCCCTGGTGAAGCGCTCCGCCCCCCAGGGGAGGCGCAGGTCATATAGGTGCGTATCCAGGAAAACCACGTCGTTCCCGGCCTTCACCTCTTCGCTTGTTTCCACGATACGGCACAGCGGCGACCAGTCACGGCTGACGCTCCCCACAGGCTCCCCGCCAAACATATCCGTCCGCTCCCCGTCAAAGCCCAGCTCCGCCAGGGTCACATACGGCCCGTCGGACGCCGCCGGCATCTCCGCCTTTTTGTGGAGGGCCAGCTGGAGGATAAGGGTCAGCAGGCACAGGGCCCACACGGTCATCAGAAGGAGCTTCCCCCAGGGCCGCCGCACCCGTGGCGCGTGATCCGGCATCTTCCCCCGGCGGATGTCCCCCAGGAGCCGTCCGGTGCAGAAAAGACCCATCAGCACGCTGGCCAGCTCATACAGGAGATTGGCCAGCCAGAAGAGCGGATCCTCCGGATACAACATCCACCGGATGATCATCCTCGAACGGAAATCCGTAATGCTTTCGCCCAGGGCAAAAAGGCCCCAGACCAGCAGGGGGAGCAGCACCGTCAGAAGGAGAAGGTCTCGGACATAGCGCCTGCGGATTCTCCTGATAGAGCCGGCAAGCCCCTCCGCGTCGGTGTAAAGCTCCGGCGCGCCGGACCCCTCCGGGGCCCGGTAGACGTTGACCGTATCCCGCTTGGTCACCCACTCCCAGCCGCACTCCTCATAGAGCGCCAGCTTCTCCGGCGTAGGCTCCCGGCTGTCCAGCTCCACCCGGTACATCTCCTTTCGGGGGTTGACCCTGGTAAAGCGGCTGAAATACCCGCCCCGCTTCTCAAGCCTCCAGCCCCTGGCCGCCTGGTTGGCGTAAAAGCTCTCGTTCTCCCCCAGCCGGTAGTCCGACGGGTGAAGCGCCCATTTAGTCCACATGCTCCAGCCTCCTTCCGTCCTCCACAAGCTGTTTGAGCCGCGTATATTCCTCCAAAAGCGCCCTTTTCCCCTTCTCCGTGATGAGATACGTCTTGCGCCGCTCCTCCTCACGGGAAAGCTCGATATACCCCGTCTTCGTCAGCTTCGTGATAAGGCCGTACAGCGTCCCCGGCCCCATGATTACCCGTCCGGAGGTGATCTCCCTGATCCTCTGCATCAGGCCGTAGCCGTGATCCGGCTCCGTCAGCGCCAACAGCACGTAATACATGGCCTCCGTCATGGGCCCCGCGTCCGCCATTCCCTCACCTCCGCCAACTATATCGTCTCGCGATATATCGCATGACATAATAATACCATCCGCGCCCCTGTCTGTCAAGGGGATTTATAAATTTGTCCGCCTTGACGGCGGACAGGAAACTTGCTTTCTCCTCTTTTGTATTGACAAAAGAGGAGAAAGCAACAAAGAGGAGAAAAACAACCAGAGGGGGGATTTCCACGTCGTCGCGGAACCGGCTTAACCTCGGGCTCCAAGTATTCGCCCTCAGGCGCACGGTTCGCTCCTCCTTTCCCCATCGGGCAACGGCCCGATGGGGGCCCCGCCCCCCTCTGGACACCCCCTTGAAACGACCAGAGGGGGGTTGCGACCCCCATCTGGATTCCCCCAGGGGAACGCCCGCACGGGAACATCCCGTAGATATGGGGCCCCCGCCGAACGTTAGTTCGGTGGGGAGAGGAGGAGCGAACACTGCGCCTGAGCCGTCACGCTTGCGTGGCGGCGAAGTTAAGCGTGTTCCGCGACGACGAGTAGGGGCCAGACCACATCGGCCCGCCGCACGGCGGCGGATGATTGAATTGGAAGGGGAACCCTGACGGTTTCCCTTCCAATCCCTTCCTTCCGAACATACGAATGTTGCAATTGATTTCGTACAACGTACCCGTAGGGGTGGCCGTCCTCGGCCACCCGTCCATCGAATTTCCGAAAACCTTCCCCCAAACGCCGTAGGGGCGGGTTCTAAACCCGCCCAACAATCAAATACGCGGCGGAGCCGCAGCCTTTTTTCGCCGTCTCCCCTCATTTTCTGAAAATCGCAAAAAAATCCCTCCCCACCAGGAGCGAGGAGAGATGGCTGCGTCAAAATAATTTACACTTATGTAAAACTTGCATTAATAATGCTTAAAATAGTACTTGACATATGCTTTTTATTATGCTATATTAGTATCGCAATCACTTATTTCTACGTAATCCCGCTCAAATCATCCCTTCGGTTTTCCCATTCTTTCCTCCAGCAGCTCAACGTATACCTTATCGGGAAAATCCGCCGTAGGGATCGGTGCCCCCGTCCAGGCGGACAGCAGGGCGGCGTTGGCCAGGGTCAGCGCCCGTATGCCCTCCGCGCCGGGGGCCAGGAGGGGCGTGCCGTGGAGGACGGCGGAGGTGAAGTCCGCGATAATGCCCGCGTGGCCGTAAAGGGCCGGCTTTTCCAGCGGGATCGCGCGCTTTTGAAAAGAGGGCCTTGCGAAGGGCTCGGTGTTGGCGCGCTCAAATTCCCGCTCGGAGATGTCGTTTTTCCAGAAGGTCAGCGCCCCGTCCTCGGCCACCAGCTTGCCCCAGTCGCAGGCGATCTCCAGCCGGTTGGTGCCCGGCGTCTCGCCGGTGGAGGTGATATACTCCCCCGTGAGGCCGTTTCTGTACCGGAAGAACACGGCGACGTCGTCCTCCACCTCAATGTCGTGGTACTTGCCGAAGCCAGCCCTGGCCTCCACGGTATCCGGCATGCCAAACATCCACTGCCACAGATCCAGCTGGTGGATGCTCTGGTTAAGGAGCACGCCGCCGCCCTCGCCGCGCCAGGTGGAATGCCAGGGGCTGGAGCGGTGGTAGGCCTGGGAGCGGTACCAGTCGGTGACGATCCAGGTGACGCGCTTCAGCGCCCCCAGCTCCCCGCTTTGTACCATCCGCCGGAGGGCGGCGTACAGGGGGTCCGTGCGCTGGTTGTACATGATCCCAAAGACCTTCCCCGATGTCCGAGCGGCCTCGTTCATGGGCCGCACCTGGGCCGTATACATCCCGGCGGGCTTCTCCGTCAGGACGTGGAGGCCCTGGGAAAAGGCAAAGACCGCCTCCTCCGGATGGTTCCCGTGGGGGGTGGCCAGGATCACCGCGTCCACCGCGCCGGAGGTCATCAGCTCCTTTTCATCGGCAAAAACCGCGACGCCGGGACAGTTTTCCCGCGCCGCCCTCTGCCGCGCCGGGGAGCGGGCGCACACCGCTGTCAGCTCCGCTTCCGGGATTTGGCCGGAAGCGATGATTTCGGCGTGCTTTTCCCCGATGTTGCCATAGCCGATGACGCCGAATCTCACCCTGTCCATTTACTTGCCCTTTCCCAGCGCCACGGTACGGTCAAAGGACGCCCGCACCGCCTTATCCACCTCCGCCGCGAAGGTTCCGGCCTCCAAGGACCGGACGCCCTCGATGGTGGAGCCGCCGGGAGAGCAGACCTGGCCGCACAGTGTCTGGGGGTCCTCCCCGGACTCGGCGGCCAGCGCCGCCGCGCCCAAAACCGTCTGACGGGCCAGCTTCAGGGCCGTGGCGGGGTCCAGCCCCACGTGCTCCCCCGCCTCGGCCAGGGCCAGGATGAACTTGTAGACGAAGGCCGGCCCGCACCCGGAGATGGCGCACCCGGCGTCGATCAGAGTCTCCGGCGTCTCCACCAGCTCCCCGGTGGGGCGGAGCGCCGCCAAAATAGCGTCCCGATCCTCCGTCCGGAGCCTGTCTCCGGCGGCGTAGAGCATACACCCGGCCCCCACGGCGGCGGGGGTATTGGGCATGATACGCAGGATGGGGGCCGTAAAGCCCAGCATACCGCACAGCGTCTCAATGGTGATGCCGGCGGCCATGGTCACCAGGGCGTACCCGTCCCTGTCCCTCAGTACCGGGCCGATGTCCGCCGCCAGCTCCGCCATGTTCTGGGGCTTGACGCCTAAGAGGATAATGCGGCATTTTTCCGCGATCCCCCTGGCGGGCAGCACGTCGCAGCCCTTGGCGGCGGCGTAGAGCTTGGCCCTGCCGTCGTCCGCGTCGCAGACGGCGCACTTGTCGCTGCCCACGGCGCCGATCACCGCGTTTGCCAGCGTGGCGCCCATGTGCCCCACGCCGATGAATCCGAATTGATACATAATTCTGTCTCCTTTCCCCTATGGACCGGATGTCCGGCCCCGCCATCACGGGATTGTTTATCTCACGTGCCCGTTTCCCCGAACCACGTATTTGTATGTGGTCAGCTCCCGCAGGCCCACAGGCCCTCTGGCGTGGAGCTTCTGGGTGGAAATGCCCATCTCGCACCCCAGCCCGAACTCGCCGCCGTCGGTGAAGCGGGTGGAGGCGTTGACGTACACCGCCGCGCTGTCCACCCCCCGGACGAATTTTCCCTGATTTTCCGCGCTCTCCGTGACGATGGCCTCGGAGTGGTGTGTGGAGTGGGCGGCGATGTGCTCTATGGCCTCCTCCACGCTGTCCACCACCTTCACCGCTAAGATGTAGTCCAGAAACTCCGTGTCGAAGTCCCGCTCCCCCGCCGCTTTTCCGGGGATGATCCCCGCCGCCCTGGGGTCCAGCCTCAGCTCCACCGGGACCGCGCCCGCCGCGATCCGGTCATCCACCAGGGCCTTTTTCAGCTCCGGCAGGAATTTCGCCGCCACGGCCTCATGGACCAGGCAAACCTCCTCGGCGTTGCACACCGAAGGCCGGCTCGTCTTGGCGTTCACAATGATATCAACCGCCTTGCCCAGGTCCGCGAACTCATCCACATACACGTGGCAGATGCCCGTCCCCGTCTCCAGGCACGGCACCGTGGCGTTCTCCACGCAGGCCCGGATCAGTCCCGCGCCGCCGCGGGGGATGAGCAGGTCCACATAACCTGTCGCCGTCATCAATTCATTCGCGGAGGCTCGGCTTGTATCCTCGATTAAGTTTACATAATCTTCACAAAGGCCCTCCGTTTTCAGGCCCCGTCGCAGGGCGGAGGTCACGGCGTTGGCACTGTTCCAGGCCTCCTTGCCGGACCTCAACACGCAGACGTTGCCGGACTTAAAGGCCAGCACGGCTGCGTCGGAGGTGACGTTGGGCCGGGACTCGTAGATGATGGCGATGACGCCCAGGGGCACCGCCACCTTGTAAAGCTCCAGGCCGTCCGGCCTGGTAAAGCTCTCCAGCGTTCTCCAGGCGGGGTCTGGCAGCTTCGCCACGTCCCGCATCCCTGCGGCCATAGCGCGGACGCGGCTCTCCGTCAGCTTGAGCCTGTCCAGCATCACCTCGGAGATATGGCCGCGAGCGGCCTCCATATCCCTCCCGTTGGCCTCCAAAATGGCGTCAACGGAGGTCTCCAATTCCCTCGCCATCGCCTCAATGGCCCTGTTTTTCCGTTCCGTGGGCAGGTTCCCCAGCCCCGTCGCGGCGGCCCTGGCGCGTTTTAAGATATCCAGTGTCGTCATAATTTCCTCCCTGTGAACCGTGTTCCCACGCCGCGGCCCTCTACAGCGTCGTAGAGCCGTTCGGGCGCGTTGCCGTTCATGATGATCATATCGGCGCCGGACTCCACCGCGATTTGCGCGGCGTGAAGCTTTGTCCTCATGCCGCCGGTGCCCAGGGCCGAGCCGGAGCCGCCGGCAAGGGCCAGTATTTCCGGGGTCAGCTCCGGGACAGTCCCGATGAGTCTGGCGCTGCCGTCCAGGCGCGGATCGGCGGTGTAAAGCCCGTCGATGTCGCTCATGAGGATGAGCAGCTGCGCCCCCACGGAGGCCGCGACCACGGCGGCCAGGGTGTCGTTGTCGCCGAAGACGATCTCCTCCGTGGCCACGGTGTCGTTCTCGTTGATGATGGGGATGGCGCCGATCTCCAGGAGCTTCAGAATGGTGTTTTTGAAGTTCTCATGCCGCCGCCCGTCCTCGATATCCGCCGCCGTCAGCAGGATCTGCGCCACGGTATGGGAGTACTCGGAAAAGAGCTTGTCGTAGGTGTACATCAGCTCGCACTGGCCCACAGCCGCGGCGGCCTGCTTGCCGGGGATGTCCGCGGGCCGCTCGCTCAGCCCCAGCTTCCCCACGCCCATGGCGATGGCCCCGGAGGAGACGAAGATCACCTCATGCCCCGCGTTTTTAAGGTCGCTCAGGACCCGTACCAGCGTCTCCACCCGCCGGAGATTCATCCTCCCCGTGGGATAGGAGAGCGTGGACGAGCCCACTTTTACAACGATTCTCATACTGTGTCCCTCTTTATTGCACTATCTTTCTAAACTTACCGGACTTTCAAAAGGGGCCGGCGCGTGTCCGGCCCGGAGTATTCTCTTATCGTCTCGGTACGATATTGTCCTTATCCTTCCAGATGTGGTTTTCCGGCACCACGCCCCGCACACAGCTTGTGGGATATACGCTGACGCCCCGCCCCAGCACCGTGCCGGGATTCAGGACGCTGTTACAGCCCACCTCCACAAAGTCGCCTAAGATCGCGCCGAACTTCTTCCGGCCCGTCTCCATGATCTCCTCGCCGGCTTTCACCGCCACGGGGGTCTTGTCGGACTTGACGTTGGAGGTGATGGAGCCGGCGCCCATATGGGACTTGAAGCCTAAGATGGAGTCGCCCACGTAGTTATAGTGGGGGGTCTGGACGTTGTCGAAGAGGATGACGTTTTTCAGCTCCACGGAGTTGCCCACCACGCAGTTGTCCCCCACGATGGCATTGCCCCGAATGAAGGCGCCGTGGCGCACCTCGGTCTTATGGCCGATGATGCAGGGGCCGGCGATCCAGGCCGTGGGGTAGACCAGGGCGTCACGGGCGATCCAGATATTCTCCCCGCGTTTTTCAAATTCCTCCTCCGGCAGGCTCTCCCCCAGCTCCAGGCACCACTGGCCGATGCTGTCCAGGGCCTGCCAGGGATACTCGCACCCGACCAGGTATTTCCCCGCCAGGGAGCGGCTCAAATCAAGAAGATCGGCGGTCTTAACCATTCTCCACGTACCCCTTTTTCTCCATCACATCCACCACGATATCGATGGCCTGGTTGCACTCCTCCTCGGTGGGGGCCTCCACCATCACCCGCACCAGCGGTTCCGTGCCGCTGGCCCGCAGAAGGACGCGCCCGTTGCTCCCCAGCTTCTCCCCGGCCTTTTTTCCCGCCGCCAGCACGTCGGGGTCCTGCATGGCCGCGGCCTTGTCCGCTACCCGAACGTTTCTCAGCACCTGGGGGAATATCTTCACCGGCTCGGCCAGCTTGGAGAGGGGCATCTTCCGGTCCAGCATGGCCTGCATCAGCTTGATGGCCGTCAGGACGCCGTCGCCGGTGGTGGCGTATTTGGCAAAGATGATGTGACCCGACTGCTCGCCGCCGATGAGGTTGCCGGTCCGGCGCATGTTCTCCCACACGTATTTATCTCCCACATCGGTGACGTCATACCCGATGCCGGCCTCGTCCAGGGCCTTGTAGAGGCCGATGTTGCTCATGACGGTGGTGACCACCTTTTTGCCCTCCAACTTGCCCCGCTCGTGCATGTGACGGCCATAGATATAGAGGATCAGGTCGCCGTCGATGATCCGGCCCTTCTCGTCCACGGCCATGCACCTGTCCGCGTCGCCGTCAAAGGCAAAGCCCACGTCCAGGCCGTTGCCCACCACCAGCCGCCGGAGCTGCTCGATGTGGGTGGAGCCGCAGTTCAGGTTGATGTTCAGGCCGTTGGGCGTGTTGTTGATGACGTAGGTATCCGCCCCCAGGGCGTCAAAGACGCTCTTGGCGATCATGGAGGTGGAGCCGTTGGCGCAGTCCAGGCCCACCTTCTTGCCCTTGTAGGAGTGAGTGGCCAGGCTGATGAGGTAGCCGATATACCGGTTGCGCCCGGCGGAGTAGTCGATGGTGCGGCCTATCTCCGCTTTCTCGGCGTAGGGCAGCTCGCCGATCTCCCCGTCCAGGTACTTCTCGATCTCAAGAAGCACCTCCTCCTCCATCTTCTCCCCGGCGGAGTTGATGAGCTTGATGCCGTTGTCGTAGTAGGGGTTATGGCTGGCGGAGATCATGATGCCGCAGTCGAAGTCGTCCACGCGGGTTATGTAGCTCACCGACGGGGTGGTGGTGACGTGCAGAAGATACACGTCCGCCCCGGAGGCCGTCAGGCCCGCCGTCAGCGCCGCCTCGTACATGTAGCTGGAACGGCGGGTGTCCTTGCCGATGACCACCCGACACTTGTTGCCCTCCTTGCCGAAATGTCTGCCGATGAACCTGCCTATCTTAAAGGCGTGGTCCACCGTGAGTCCCACGTTGGCCTCGCCCCTGAATCCGTCCGTACCGAAATACTTTCCCATACGAGCCTCCAACAAAAAATGATATTCTATCTTATGTAGTTTATCCCTTTCCGTGTCCGGTGTCAAGAAAATACTGCCTGTCCGGCCCCTCTCCTCGACAAATTTGTACAGTATAACAGGCCGGAATATGCAGATACTTACAAAAAGAGGTCCCGTAAATCCAAACTCTCTATTTTCCCACAGTCTGAAGGGGGTCCACCATGGGTGTAAGCTTTATCCGCGCCATTCTCGTCTTTCTCCTGCTGATCGTCTCCCTGCGCATCATGGGCAAACGGCAGTTGGGGGAGCTGGAGCCGCTGGAGCTGGTGGTGGCGGTGCTGATCTCCAATCTCGCCTCCCAGCCCCTGCAGGACACCGGCACGCCGCTTTTATACGGCATCATCCCGGTGCTGACGCTTCTCTGCTGTCAGCTTATCATCTCCGGCGTCTCCGTGAAGCACGGGCGCTTCCGCCGCCTGGTGTCCGGCAAGCCCAGCATCCTCATCGACAACGGCGTGATCGTCCAGAGTGAGATGAAAAAATGCCGCATCAGCATGGACGAGCTGTATGTGGAGCTGCGCATCAACGGCATCACCGATATCTCCACCGTCCGCCACGCCATCTTGGAGACAGACGGCACCCTGTCGGTGCTGCCCTACGCCAAGTTCTCCCCCGCCACGCCGGAGCAGCTGAACGTCAGCGCTCCGGACAACGGCCTGCCCGTCACCGTGGTCAGCGAGGGGCGGATCATGAGCGACAATCTGCGGCTCCTGGGCCGGGACGAAAAGTGGGTCAAAAACCAGCTGGCCCGCCGGGGCGTTGACAGCTTTCGGGACGTCTATATCATGACCGTGGACGGCGCGGGAAAAATCTATTTTGCGGAAAAGGAGCGGAAAAAGTGAAAAAAGAGCTGTTCGCCGCCGCCCTTTTACTGCTGATTTTGGCCCTGTCCTTACTGAACACAGGCGTCATCGGCGGCCTGTGCGACGAGATCACCGGCCTTGTGGAGCGCTCCGCCGGCGCCGCGGAGCGGGGCGATTGGGAGGAGAGCCAGGCGTTTTTAGAGGAGGCCATGGCCCTGTGGAAGGAGCGGGAGGTCTACACCGGCATCGTCCTCCGGCACACGGACATTGAGACCCTCACCGACGACTTCTATGAGCTCACCGAGCACATCTACACCCACGACGGCCCCGCCGCCTCCGCCGCCTCGGCGCTGGTGCGGGAGCACCTGGCCTCCATCAGGAAAATGGAGGGGCTGAATTTATCCAGCATCTTTTGATCCGAAAAAAGCCCTGACGGGCTTCTTTCGACAAGCTGAAAGGGGACGGCCAACGGCTGTCCCCTACAGGTCCAAACGGTTTTGTTATTTTTCCAGCAGGAGCTTGTTCAGCTCCTCCATGAAGGTGTTGATGTCCTTGAACTGGCGGTACACCGAGGCGAAGCGCACATAGGCCACCTCGTCCATTTGCTTTAAATGGCGCATGACAAGCTCGCCTATGTAGCTGGAGGGGATCTCCCTGTCGAGGTAGTTCTGGGCCTCCTGCTCGATCTCGCTGGCCACGGCCTCGATCTCAGGGAGGCCAACGGTGCGCTTTTCGCAGGCGTGGAGCATGGAGTTGATGATCTTCACCCGGTCAAAGGCCTGGCGGCTCCCGTCCTTCTTCACCACGACGATGGGCATACGCTCAACGGACTCATAGGTGGTGAACCGCTTGCCGCAGGACATGCACTCCCGCCGGCGGCGGATATTGTCCTCTGTGGGCCGTGAATCTATGACTTTGCTCTCGGAAAAACCGCAGTACGGGCATCTCATATGACTACCTCCCTGAACTGAGTCCTTACAGGACGCTATATATAGTATATCAGACGAAATTCTCTTTGTATATAGTTTTTTGAAAAAAATTTGCAAATTTCTGACGGTCGTACGAATGTCCATTTAACCATTTAAAAGAAGCCACCAAGCTGTCCCGTGTGATAGGGAAAGAAAGTGAACCGAGGGGCAAGGCGGTATGGCAAAGCGGAATGGTGGCAGGTCAAAGATCTGCCGCCATTTTGTTTTACATTTTTTCATCAAAAGTCTTTGAGATTTTATTTAACTGTGGTATTATCAGTGTTAGCGAGATAGTTTTCAACTCTCAAATTGAGTGCGCTTTTGAAGAGATGCACTAAAAGGCACAGTGAGGTTTTTGAAAACTTCTAATAATCTGAGCCTATAATTTGCACCTTTATGGTACTCATTCCATATAAGGTCAGAATTTTCCTTACAAGGGGGCAGAGTGATGTACCGGTTGCTTGTTGTGGAGGATGACATGCGGATAGCGCAGGAGATTCAAAAGCAGACGTTAGCGTGGGGCATGGACTGCCGGATCATCACGGATTTCAGAAAAGTCTTTGAAGAATTTGTCCGGTACGAACCGCACATTGTTCTCATGGACATCAGACTGCCGTTTTTCAATGGCTACCACTGGTGTGCAGAAATACGCCGGGTCTCCAAAGTTCCAATCATCTTCATTTCCTCGGCCTCGGACAACATGAACATCGTCATGGCCCTCCAGATGGGCGCGGATGACTTTATCGCCAAACCCTTTGACTGGGATGTGCTGATTGCAAAGATCCATTCGCTTCTGCGCAGAACTTACGATTTTGGGTTGAGTCCACACGTTTTGGAACATCGGGGGGCGGTGCTGAATACGGAGGATAACACGCTCTCGTATAACGGCCAGATGATTTCCCTCACCAAGAACGAGTATCAGATTCTGTACTGCCTTATGAAAAACAAGGGAAAGGCTGTCAGCCGGGAGACGCTGATGAAGGCCCTCTGGAAAACGGAAGCCTTTGTGGATGAAAACGCCTTGGCTGTCAATGTCGCGAGACTGAGAAAAAAGCTGGAGGCCAATGGACTTGAGGATTTCATTTCCACCAGGTTCGGCGTTGGATATAGCATCGAGACTGACGGAGGGAACGATCCATGAGGCTGTTACTCCTTCATTTCCGCAAATATAAGCTCATCGCGGTTGCGTTTTTTATAATCTCGGCGGCGTTTGCGGCCAGCTTCTATTTGTACGGTCTGCCGTTGGAGGCTGTCTTATATCCTATCTTGTTCAGCCTTTTTCTCGCCGCCATTTTTATTGCCATAGATTTTTTGCGGTCAAAGGCAAAATATAGGCGTCTGTGCGAAATCAGCAAGCTCCCGGCGGCGCTGATTACTTCTCTGCCTGAAGTGGAGAGCTTGGAGGATGACGGGTATCAGGCAATCGTTGAGGCCCTGGCCGGTGAAGTCATGGAGTCAACCACCAGAGCCAGTGAGGACTATAAGGAGATGGTGGACTACTATACCGTATGGGCACATCAAATTAAAATGCCCATCACCGCTATGTCGCTCACACTTCAAAATGAAGATTCTCCTCTTGCGGACAAGCTGACCTCTGAATTGTCGCAAATCAGTCAATACGTTGAGATGGTGTTGGCCTTCCTCCGTCTCAATTCCGAGTCCAGCGATTATGTATTTGACGAATATGAGCTCGATGTCCTGATTAGGCACGCCATAGCCAAATTTTCGTCGGAGTTTATTGACCGTAAGCTCCGGCTCAACTATGAACCGGTCAACAAAAACGTTTTGACGGATAAAAAATGGCTTTCCTTCGTGATCGAACAGGTCCTTTCCAACGCTTTGAAATATACGCACGAGGGCAGTATTCATATTTTTATGTCTGACGAAAAAACGCTCTGCATTGCGGATACGGGCATCGGCATCGCTTCGGAGGACCTGCCGCGTGTGTTTGAAAGAGGTTACACCGGCATGAATGGCCGTGAGGATCAGGCGGCCAGCGGCATTGGTCTTTATCTGTGCAAACGAATATGCGAGAACCTGGGGGCAGACATCAGTGCATCGTCCGAAATTGGAAAAGGGACGACCGTTTCAATCACGTTTGACCCAAATGGGATAAACAAGAATCGACTTTTTACAAAAATGTAAGAATTGCAGCGGGAAATGTAAGGCTTTTGTTATGGCTTTACATTTCCCGCTTTTATTATAATAGGGCTATCAGTAAAGGAGGCAGTTTTCAATGAGTTTATTAGAGGTTTCCGCCCTTAAAAAGGTTTACAGTACACGATTTGGGGGCAGCAAGGTAGAGGCGCTGAGAGACATCAATTTTAGAGTGGAGCAGGGCGAATATGTGGCAATCATGGGAGAATCCGGCTCCGGCAAAACGACCCTGCTCAATATCCTTGCCGCGCTGGACAAACCCACCAGCGGCAGGGTCATATTGGACGGAAAGGATATGTCCAAAATCAAGGAGTCCGCCGTTGCCACATATCGCAGAAATAATCTGGGATTCGTGTTTCAGGACTTCAACCTTTTGGATACGTTCACACTTGCCGACAATATATATTTGCCCCTTGTATTGGCAGGAAGGCCCTACAAGGAGATGCACGACAGGTTAGCTCCCATAGCCTCAACACTGGGAATCCAAAAGCTCCTGAACAAGTACCCTTATGAGGTATCAGGCGGCGAGAAGCAGCGTGCCGCAGTGGCCAGGGCGTTGATTACCGAGCCCAGGCTGATTCTTGCAGATGAGCCCACGGGTGCCCTTGATTCACGTTCCTCAGATGAATTGCTGTGGCTTTTTTCTGAAGTCAACCGAGTTGGGCAAACGATACTGATGGTGACCCACTCCATAAACGCCGCCTCTACCGCAGGACGTGTCCTTTTTATAAAAGATGGCGTGGTATTTCACCAGCTTTACCGCGGGAACTCGACCAACGAGCAGTTTTACCAGAAGATTTCCGATACGATGGTACTGCTTGCGACAGGGAGGAACAGGGGATGAAAACAGGCTTCTATCCACACCTTGCCGCCGATGGAATCAGAAAAAACAAACGGATATACTTCCCCTATATCCTTATGTGTGTCGTTTTGATTGCGATGTACTACATCGTATCATTTCTGCAATATACCGACACCATTTCCGATATAGTCGGAGTGAAAACAATCAGGTTTACGCTCAATCTGGGCGGTTGGGTCCTCGCGGTATTCTCCTGCGTGTTTCTGTCCTACGCTAACGCATTTCTCATGCGCAGCCGCAAGAAAGAGTTTGGTCTATATAACATTTTTGGCATGGACAAGGGAAACATCGGAAAGGTGATAGAATGGGAAACGGCTATCGTTGCATTTATCTCTATATGCGCGGGGCTGATCCTGGGAATCGCCTGCTCAAAATTCGCCGAGCTGGGATTGGTTAAAATCATCGGAGCGGAGAGCAGTTACAAGCTGACTGTACAACCGAAAGCGGTATGTATGACCGTGGCAATCTATACAGTCGTTTTCATCCTTCAGCTCTTGAACTCCCAAAGGCAGATAAATGCGTCCACTGCCATTTCTCTTTTGCGCAGTGAAAACGCCGGAGAACGGCCGCCAAAAGCAAACGCAACGCTGGGACTTTGCGGGGTCACGCTCCTGGCATTGGGGTATTTTATATCTGTAACTGCAAACTTTTCCTCGTCAAGGACATTACTCGCAGTTGCCTTTATTGCGGTGCTTTTGGTGATAATGGGAACGTATATCACCATGGTTGCGGGCTCTGTACTTCTTTGCCGTATTCTGCAAAAAAACAAAAGCTATTACTACAAGCCCGCCCATTTCGTTCCTGTTTCCTCAATGGCCTTCCGTATGAAACGCAACGGGGCGGGGCTTGCCTCCATATGTATTCTTATTACCATGGTCCTTGTCATGATTTCCTCAACAGCTTGTCTGCTCTATGGCACTAAGTTTGACTTCTATGTGGATAATCCCAGAGAATTTACTCTGGACTTCGTAGCACCGGACCCGGATACATTAAATAGTTCCGCCTTATCAGACCTTAAAGCCGAACTATTGACTGTTTTGGAAGAAAAAAACGTATCCCCAAAGAACAGTTATGGATACAGGCTTGTCAATGTCGGCGTTCCTGGGTGGGAACGGGATTTATACTTTATTCCCCTGGAAGATTACAATAATGTTATGGGAACGGACTTTACGCTGGGTCCAGGACAGGCATTCATATTCACTTTTGGAAACGACTACGATGACGACAACATATCCATGAAAGGGATGGAGTGGGAAATCAAGAGAAACCTGGAGGAATTTATGTACGCCGGTTCGAGGGCGATGGTTGTGGACAAGTCTACAATAGCGGTCATCATACCGGATTTTGATGAGATGACGCGCACACTTGTCTCTCTACCGGAGTTCAATGAGTCCGTGTTCGCTTCATTTGATTGGGTGTACAATTTCGACACAAGCCTGAAGCCGGAAAAGCAGTTGGATCTTTATAACGACATCCGTATCACGCTTGACGATTTGTGCCAGGAGTACGGATTTGTGGGGTTAAACAGCAGCTCCAGGGAAAATGCCGGAGGCGGTGAGTTTGCCATGTACGGCGGAATATTCTTCCTGGGTGTCGTCCTCAGTATCGTCTTTGTTGCCGCCGCCGTGCTCATTATCTACTACAAGCAGCTGACGGAGGGTTTTGAGGACCAGCCCCGGTTTGAAACCATGCAAAAAATCGGAATGACAAAGAATGAGATAAGAAAAAGTATCAATTCTCAAATGCTGACAGTGTTCTTCTTCCCGTTGCTGCTTGCCATGGCGCATCTTGTATTCGCTTTTCCCCTGATTCAAAGGCTGCTGCTTGATTTTAAGCTGTCCAATGAGCCGCTGTTTTTGCGTGTGACCGTTGTTGCCGGCGTTATTGTTGCCGTACTGTACGTCATTGTCTACCGGACCACATCGAACACCTATTACAAGTTAGTTAGTGGAATAAAGAAAGAGGAATCATGATGAGACAAACAAGAACAAGGTCGGAACGTCCATTCAAGGTGGTTTTGATATTACTGCTTCTTGTGGCACTCACTTACGCAATCGTCAGTGCGTTTGGTGGCACAGGTACAATAAAGGACATATTGAAGGATCTGTTTGACGATTACGAAAAACCGAAGGCACCGGAAACAGACGATTATGGAATACAAGAGGCCCTTAATGAAATGTCTGAAAAAAATCCCGAAGCATCCGCGTTTGTAGATGCCTACGTCGGTATTGAGGATTACAATTTGGAAATGGACTTGTCCTCGGAAATCACTGTTGGTACGGTTCCATATTTCACTCAATGGGACAGGCGATGGGGGTACTGTCTTTACGGAGAAGGACTGATTGGATATACAGGCTGCGGTCCGACAGCTCTCAGCATGGTTGCTATGGGATTGACTGGCGACGGCACCTTGACACCGGCGTATATAGCTGATTTTGCAACCCGTGAGGGTTATTGCGTCCCCGGCAACGGCACCGCATGGCTGCTTTTTTCCGAGGGGGCTGAAAAGCTGGGCCTCACTGCCCGCGAGTTGCCATTATGGGAGGCCACCATGCGCGATGAGTTGGACGATGGTCATCCGATTATCTGCATAATGGGGCCAGGCCACTTCACCGAGACGGGCCATTACATAGTCCTCACCGGCTGCACCGATGAGGGCTTCAACGTTCTGGATCCCTACCGTCCCAGCAACTGCAAGGTGTGGGCGTATGCGGATATTGAGGGAGAGATCAGGAACCTGTGGTCATACTGTGTGACCGAGGAATAAAACGATACAGGAAGCCTTTCTTCTAAAAAGGGAACGGCTTCCTGTATTGCTCATTTTAGCTGTGACGAAGTTTACCTCGTAGGATTTATTAATGCGGCAATTAAATATTGCCACATTAATAAAATGATTCAACGCCGTTTTGCTCGCCGCTGCGCGGCAACCGCAAAACATGGCTATTATTACTCCGTCAATTATTTAATTGCCGGAGCAATAATTATGTTCCGTAGGAGTAACCGCATCGCCTTTCTATCACGGAATATACCCATTGTTCCAGCGTATACTCCTTTTTATTCTCCCAATCGCAAATGAAGCCGAAGGGTATACCGGGGTCTGTAGGAAGCGCTTCGGCCAATTCAAAGCAATTTGAATAAGCGTTGTAGAAGCAGACGACCGCAACAAGCTTCCCGCCTATTTTCTGAAAAATACACCAGTGGGCGTTTTTCGGAAATCTGAGCGGATTATCTATATTGATTCTCGGAAGCTGTGTAAAACGGTCACCGTTGCCCTCTCCAATAATCCAGTTTTTTATTTCGGAAAACCTCTCCTCGCAAACAAACTCCGGCCCTTTCAGGTGAGCAAGTACATTGATTGCCGTTTTCGCGAAAACGCGGGTAATTTCGTCGGAATCCACGAGCGATATGTCAAATTTTGGCTGGGTCATTTTTTCGTTGAGCTTCCCCGGTTTTGATATCTCAGTCAGCGCCTTCAGGGTACGCTTGACCCGGCTCAGGTCAAGGTCGTCTCCGTGGGCGATATAATACTTCGAGTTATAAAAGCCGGCGATCCAGTCTCCCGGTTCAAGTTCTTTTGACGTGATGGACACAAACCGGCTTCCCATATTCATCATATTCCCACAAAACGCGCTCCAAGCTGACAATGGATCATCGTGATGCTCTGAACCAACTGTAAATGTGTAGACTTCGCCGTGCTTGGCAAGGCAGTCTATGTAGTAGCCGGCTTTCCCGGAGATGTATCCGAGAGTCAATTTCCCGTCGTCATCATTCACGATACTGATCCGGGTTTTGGCCATATCCTTACCGGCATGCGAACCTCTTTTCCCTGGGCCAAACAGCACCCTGGTCAGGGCAATCAGGGATTCATGCATAAATTTCAGCTCAAGCTTTGAAAAAAGACTGTTGGCCTGATCCGACACCATGCCCCTCTCCAGAACAGAAATCCCACCAATCCCTGCCGGGAACACATGTTCGACCTCCCTATAAGTCAGCCCCTCTTTGTCTCCATAATAAATGCACATATTGATCTCTCCAAAATGTATTTCTATTTCTTATACTTCTCCCTCAAGCTCACCTTCCCCTGTTTGGCGTCCAGCTCCCGCTCCTTTGCGGTGATGGTCCTCCATTGCGGGTTCTCCTCGCCGAGGTCGATGAAATGCATAGTCTCAAAATGATACCGGGGGTCAAAGGAGATGTCACGTGCCACCAGCTCGTCCCAGGGGGAGAGGGAGAGGCGTTTTTGAAGGGAGAACGGTTCTGGCTCCAGCTCGGCTTCCAGTGGCTCCTCCTCCGGGTTGATGCGGTTCAAAAGCTCCTCGCCGGTGATTTTTCCCTCCAGATATTCGTCTCTGGCCTCGCAGGCCTCCTCGATCCAGTCCTCGTATCCGCCGGGGACGGTCTTGCCGGGGGCCGTGGCGTAGCAACGGTACTCACGCTCATAGAACCGTGCGCGCAGCCGCTTGAAGGCGAGAAGATACTTGTCCTCGGCTGGTCCGTCCTTGCGTTTTAGGTTCGGCCCCCTCTTTTTGCAGGTGCTCTTGTCGCTCCACTTGCGGTCACAGTAGTCGGTCTTCTTGTTGGTCTTCGGAACGAAATACCGCCAGCAGTATTGGCACCGGGCGATTCGCTTACCGGAACGTAAAACCGCGCAGAGCTCAAAGATGTACAGCTCCATGAGAGATTTGACCTCATGCTCGCTGACACCCTGCTCCTCGTTCCCGTCCACCGAAAAACCATAGTTGCGAAGTTGAGGGTAAATGCCTATGGTGTGTTCCCAACGTTCCTGCTGTGTCATGCCCTCTGTGTTACCGAAGCACACCTCCATGACGTTGCGCATCCACACGCGGGTGAGATACAACGTCCGCGCGGCGTCCATCATCCGCATACCGTTCTGAAGCAGAAACAGGGCGCTGCCGTCGTCCCTGTTCCCTGCCGCTCTGTCCAGCGCGGAGCGCGTGAAGAAATACGCTTCGGGAAAGCTCTCCCGGAAGCTGTCCGCCACGGCATAACACATGGTCACTATGTCCCGGTAGTCCTGCTCCGAAACGTCCAGCGACTCTTTAAAGAGACTATGCATCTCAATTTCATTGAGCTGCCGCATGTATTCTTTGAGCGCCCTGTCCGTAAAACGGATCAGGTCATCGTGGGGCAACACCGTCTCATCCAAAAGCAAAGTCCCGTCAAAATCTAATAACCGCTTTCGTATCATCCCGCCCGGCTCCTCCGTTATGGTGAGTCCGGGCGTTTTCTTTTTCTCCATGTCGCTCCTCCAAAAATTTTTTAAAAAAACTCAAAAAAATCTCAAAAATAGCCTCCGAAAGATCACTGCACTATGTAGAGAGCTCCGATATTATTGTACCATGAGATCGCGGGAAAGGAAAGTCCAGTAAAAACATGGAGGAGGATAAAAATGAAAAACACAGAACGATTAAAAACCGTCACCGGTGAGGAACTGATGAACGAACCCATCCGTCCGCCCAACTTCATTGTGGACACTCTGCTGTCCCAAGGCCTGCACATCCTTGCGGGCGCGCCGAAGGTGGGGAAATCCTGGCTGGCACTGTGGCTGGCCGTGACGGTGGCGAAAGGGGAGCCGGTGTGGGGGATGTCTGTTCGCCAGGGCACGACCCTGTACCTCTGTCTCGAAGATTCGACGCTCCGAATCCAGAACCGACTCTTCGAGATTACGGAGGACGCCCCCGCCAACGTCCACTTCTGCACCGAGAGCCGCGTCGTGGGCGCGGGGCTGGAGGAACAACTGGAGACGTTTCTTGCCGAACATCAAGACACGTCGCTGGTTATCATTGACACGCTCCAGATGGTGCGAAGCGCCAAGCGGGACAACACCTATGCCAACGACTACTCGGACCTGTCGGCGCTGAAGAAGATTGCCGACGCTCACAGCCTCGCCATCCTGCTCATCCACCATCTGCGGAAGGAGAACGCGGACGACGATGTGTTCAAACGCATCTCCGGCACCACGGCTATCAGCGGCGCGGTAGACTCCAGCTTCACGCTGGTGGAGGACGGACGCGGGAGCGGGCGGGCCACGCTCTACTGCATCGGGCGGGACATCGAGTACCGGGAGCTGTCTCTTGTTCGGAGCGAGTGCAACGTGTGGGACGTGGAAGAAACGCTCCTGCCGGTCAACAAATCCGACAACCTCATTTCTCTGCTCTCTGCGTTCGTAAAAGTCCACGGAAATTTTATCGGCACTCCCACGGAGCTCGTCAACCACATCGACCCTGCCGGTACGCAGAACATCAGCACCCGGACTCTCTCCCGCAAGCTCCTGCAAAGTGTTGCGGCTCTAAGGAAAGCCGGCATCGAGGCCGTCTTCCGCCGAAGCAACGGCAAGCGGATCATCGAGCTCGTGAGTGCCGATAGTGACGATACCACCGCCCCCGGAAACATCGGCACTATCGACCCTGTGACCGCACACGTCGCCGCAGGTGCGCCAGCAACACTGGAGTTGGCATCGTGAGTCGCCTCTGCAATAAGAGCGCACACAGCGCCAGCGTCGCGCCAAATCGGGGCTCCCGCACGTCCTTGGACGTGTGGGGAGAGGAGGAGCGAAGTCAGCGTCTGAGGGGCCACGCTTGCGCGGCCCCGAGGTTAAGCGACTTCCGCGACGACGAAGGCAAGCATCGCGTTTGTCTGTACACCGGGCCCTGCCCGGCGCCCTGCCAAACGCATTTGCGGGCAGAAGCCCGCACCCACTATGACGGAGGTGAAAAATGAAAAAGGACAAAACGCTCAGCATCCGCCTCTCCAAGCTTGAGCTGGACGTCATCCGAGCTGAGGCGAAGAAGGCTCACCTCTCCCAGAGCGATTACGTCTCCCAGTGCTGTCTCGGTCAGCAAGTGGTGGTCATGGACGGACTCAAGGAAGTGCTGACGGAGCTGAAGCGCATCGGCAACAACATTAATCAGCTCGCGGTGCTGTCCAACATGGGCAAGCTCCATGCTGTCAACCTCGACGGAGTACAACAGTCACTCTCCGAGATTGGTCGCGCGCTCCGTGAGATGCAAGAAGGCAGGTGACGCTCTTGGCAATAGTCAACTTCGTCAACTACTCCAGCCGCTCAAAGAGCAGTCAGTCCCGCGGGTGCATGAGGTCGGTGATGAAGTACGTGGCACAGGAGGCCAAGACCCAGTGGCAGGGACACCAACTCGTCACGGGCGTCAACTGTCAGGCCGTCTCAGCCTACGACGACTTCCTCAACACCAAGCTCCTCTACCACAAGGACGGCGGCAGGATGTTCTACCACCTGGTCCAGAGCTTCCCCAG
>CANQTW010000021.1 GCA_947626845.1 uncultured Oscillospiraceae bacterium
CCATCCGCAGACTGTAACCCATGTCCCTTCCCGATGTGTTACCTATGTTGCTCTTGACATTGAACCCGCCCCTACGGCATCTAATAGAGATGTTTCGTTAATGGCCGTACGGGCCGCCGTCCATGGCGGCCCACTGGGGAAAGCCAGCAGGGAAGCATCCCGTAGGAATGGGGCCCCCGCCGAACGTTAGTTCGGTGGGGAGAGGAGGAGCCAAGCCCGCGCCTGAGCCCTGGCGTTTACGCCGGGGCGAGGTTAAGCGGCTTGAGCGACGACGAGTAGGGGCCGATGACCACATCGGCCCACACGCCGCACCCTCGAATTACCTTATACGCCCCACCGAATTTCCGGCACGCCCCATTCAAAACGGTTGCGGCTCCGCCGCGTATTTAGTTCACGGGCGGGTTTTGGAACCCGCCCCTACGGCGTCTAATAGAGATGTTTCGTTAATGGCCGTACGGGCCGCCGCCCACGGCGGCCCACGTCCTGCGCAACGATTCCCAATACTTATTTCGTTCCCCCCAACGCACCAACCACTCGTCCGCGCCGTTATCCCCTTGCATTTTTTCCGATTTGTGCTATACTTGGCAAAGACAGAAAATCGGAGGGATGGCCTATGACCTGGGAGGAGCTTGAAAGAGCGGCGAAGGGGTGCGCGAAATGCGCCCTTTGCGAGACGCGCACCAATCTGGTGTTCGGCGTGGGCGTTCGGGACGCCCGCGTGATGTTCGTGGGCGAGGGGCCGGGGGAGAACGAGGACCTGCAAGGCGAACCCTTTGTGGGTCGGGGCGGCCAGCTTCTGGACGTGATGCTGACGCTCATCGACCTGGACCGGCACAAGAACATCTACATAGCCAACATCGTCAAGTGCCGTCCCCCCAAAAACCGGGACCCCCTGGGCACCGAGCAGGAGGCCTGCATTGGCTGGCTCCGGGCGCAGATGGAGCTGATTAAGCCCAAGATCGTGGTGTGCCTGGGGCGCATCGCCGCCCAGGTGCTGATAAAGCCCGATTTCAGGATCAGCCAGGAGCACGGGAAATTTTTCGACGTGAACGGCGTGCAGTATATGGCCCTCTACCACCCGGCGGCCCTTCTGCGGGACCCCCGTAAAAAGCCTGACACCTTCGTGGACCTGAAGTCCCTCCAGGCCAAGATCAGGGAGCTGTGCCCTGAGACGTACGGGGAAGCCTGACCCCTTCGGGCCTCCCACAATATCCTCACCGGAAAAGGAAACCCATCTATGGAAGAACTGAGAAAATCCGTCCCCGGCGACGAACCGGGACTGAAGGCATTATGGCGCGATGTCTTTCAGGACGATCAGGAGCGTATCGACGGCTTTTTTGAAAAGCTCTACACCCCCGGAATGGCCCAGGTGTATCTCGCGGAGGGCCGGATCGTCTCCGCCGCTTACATACTGAAGATCGGCGATTTTATCTCCGAGGGGAGCTGGACGCCCTGTCGGGTCATCCACGCCCTGGGCACCCATCCGTCGTTTCGGGGGCGGGGCTTCGGCGGCAAGGTGCTGGCCTCCGCCGTGGAGGAGGCCACCCGCAGCGGCTTGGGGGCCATCTGTCCCACAGAACCGTCCCTTTTCGCCTGGTTTGAGAAATTCGGCTTCAGTCCGGTTTTCGGCGCCATGATCCAGGACTGCGCCGATGTGGAGATCCCCCTCCACGGCAGCGCCGCCGTTGTGACGGTGCGGGGGTACGCGGCCCTCCGGGAGGAGCTTCTGCACGGGCGGGCGTATATCGACGTGGACATACGGGCCCTGGAATATCAGGAGCTTCTGTGCAAGCGCTCCGGCGGCGGCCTTTTCTATCTTGTGTCCGACGGCGTCCGGTGCTGTGCCGCCGTGGAGAAGGCGGGGGAGCGCGCCCTCATACGGGAGCTGATCGTCCCCTCCGGCAGCGTCTATAACGCCGCCGCCCTGGCCTCCCGCGCCGTGGGCTGTACCCGCTTTACCTACAGGACGCCCCTGCGGCAGGGGGATGCGTTCGCCCCCTTTGCCATGCTCCATACCGATTCCCTGAAGACCCCCTCCGGCCTTGCCTGGTTCGGTTTGGGCCTGGATTGACCTTCTCTTGATTTAATGAACAAAATTTAAAACGCAATTTAATACTTTTGAAACACCTCGCTGTTTTTCTTTTAACAGATTAGGGGTAATATACTATCAACAACGTTGATAATTCACCTTTTTCATTTTATCCTCTTTTTCTATCGACCGGAGTCCGTAAGGACTCCGGTCACTTTTTTGGGGCTTTTCTTTTGGGTGGGCATGGTGTATAATGATGCCTACCATGAGAAAAGACAGGTACTTATATGGACAGACAGGAATTTGAAAAGCGCTTTGCGGCGGCCCGCCGGGAGCTGATCGGGCGGGATTTTGCCCGCCTCAACGACATGCAGCGCAAGGCTGTGATGACCACGGAGGGGCCTCTGCTGCTGCTGGCGGGGGCCGGGAGCGGCAAGACCACGGTCCTCATTGACCGGGTGGCCAACCTTATCCGCTACGGCAGGGCGTCGGATTCCGGCGAGGTGCCGGAGGAGATGGGGGAGGCGGAGCTGGCCCTTTTGGAGCGGGCCGTAAAGGAGCGGGAGCCTCTCACGCCGGAGCTTCAGGAGCTGTGCGCCTTAGAGCCGGTGGAGCCCTGGCGGATCATCGCCATCACCTTCACCAACAAGGCCGCCGGCGAGCTGAAAAGCCGCCTTCAGGCAAGGCTTGGTCCCGGCGCGGAGGACGTGTGGGCCATGACCTTCCACTCCGCCTGCGTGCGCATCCTCCGGCGGAGCATCGACGCGCTGGATATCGACAAGTCCTTCACCATCTACGACGCCGCCGACTCCCAGGCGGTGATGAAGCGGGTGCTGAAGGAGCTGAATATGGACGAGAAGGTCTTCCCCGTGAAGAGCGTTCTGGGGGAGATCAGCCGCGCCAAGGACAGATTTCTCTCGGCGGCGGATTTCGAGGCCGAGGCCCAAAAGGGGTACGATTCCCGCAAAAAGGCCGTCGCCCAGGCGTACACCATGTACTCCCGGCGGCTTCTTTCCGCCGGAGCGCTGGATTTTGATGACCTGATCTTTTATACCGTCAAGCTCTTTCACGACTGTCCGGAGGTCAGGGAGCGATGGCAGAGCCAGTTCCAATACGTGCTGGTGGACGAGTATCAGGACACCAGCGCCCTGCAGTACATGCTGGCGTCGTACCTGGCGGGCAGGACCGGCAACATCTGCGTGGTGGGCGACGACGACCAGAGCATCTACCGCTTTCGGGGCGCCACCATCGAGAACATCCTGGACTTTGAAAAGCGCTTCAAGAACGCCCGCATCATCAAATTGGAGCAGAATTACCGCTCCACGGGCCACATCCTGGAGGCGGCCAACAGCGTCATCCGCAATAACCACGAGCGCCGCGGCAAGAACCTCTGGACGGACGCCGGGGCGGGGGAGAAGCTGAAGCTGTATCTGGCGGAGAACGACGACGCGGAGGCCGCCTACATAGCCGCACGGATCGTGGACGGCGTGGCCGCCGGGATGAGCTGGGGGGATTTCGCGGTGCTCTATCGCATGAACGCCCAGTCCAACCGGCTTGAATACGCCTTCAAGCGCATGAGCATCCCCTACCGGGTGGTGGGGGGCACCAGGTTCTTTGACCGCATGGAGATCAAGGACGTCACCGCGTATCTGAGCGTCATCCACAACCCGGCGGACGATCTGCGGCTCCTGCGGATCGTCAACACGCCCCCCAGAGGCATCGGCGGCACCACCATCGAGCGCCTGCGGGCCATTGCCGCCGAAAAGGGCAGGCCGCTTTTGGATATCGCCGCCGACGCGGCCAGCTTCCCGGAGCTGAAAAGCGCCGCTAAGAAGCTGACGGACTTCATCATGCTCATCATGGAGCTGCGCAAAATGGCCGGGGAGATGCCCTTGGAGGACTTCTACGACGCCATGCTGGACAAGACCGGGTATCTGGCGGCCCTGGGCGACAGCGACGAGGCCCTGGCCAGGATCGACAACATCAGGGAGCTGAAGAGCAACATCGTCTCCTACGCCGCCCGAACCGAGACGCCCACCCTGGCCGGCTTTTTGGACGAGATCGCCCTGTATACCGACCTTGACAGCCTGGAGGCGGGGGAGGACAGCGTGGTGCTGATGACCGTCCACGCCGCCAAGGGGCTGGAATTCCCCTGGGTGTTCATGGCGGGGATGGAGGACGGCATCTTCCCCACCGCCCGCACCATCGGCGAGCCGGAGGAGATGGAGGAGGAGCGCAGGCTGTGCTATGTGGCCCTGACCCGCGCCAAAAAGCGGCTGACGCTCACCGCCGCCAAAAGGCGGATGCTCTTTGGCCGCACCAACGCCAACAGCATCTCCCGGTTCGTGGAGGAGATCCCCGACGAGCATATCGACAAGCCGGAGCTGCCGGTACGGGACAGCTGGATACATGAGCCGGACCCGGAGTATATGGATTACGAGTACCGGGAGCGCCGGAGCGCCGGTGAACCGGCCTATGGCCGCGCCGCCCAAAGCCCGCGGGGGAGCTTCCGGAGCGGGTACGGCGCCTTCGACGGCGGACAGCCGCCTGTGACCGTCAAAAAGGGCCCCTCCGTCCCCGCCGCGCCCAGGCGTCCGGTGACGTCCGTACCCCCCGCCCAGGCCCTCCCGGAGCTGCGTCCTGGGGACAAGATACGCCACAAGGCCTTTGGGGAAGGGACGGTGACGGAGGTCACCCGTATGCCCGGCGACGCCCTGCTGACCGTGGACTTCCAGGGCGGTCAAAAGCGCCTGATGCTCAAGGCCGCAGGCCCCTTTATCAAGAAGCTGTGAGGTAAGACCATGCCTTTATACGACACCCTCCTTTTTGACCTGGACGGCACCGTCACCGACTCCGCCCCAGGCGTCATGAACTCCTTCCACCACGCCCTGACGGCCTTCGGCATCGAGCCTGCCAGCCACGAGGAGCTGAAGCAGGTGGTGGGCCCTCCGCTGAGGACCTCCTTCACCGTCACCTACGGCGTGCCTATGGAGCGGTACGACGAGATCATGCGGTATTACCTGGAATATTACCTGCCAAAGGGCATCTATGAGAACAGCGTCTACCCCGGCGTGGAGGAGCTGCTTTGCCGGTGCAAAAGGGCGGGACTGCGGCTGGTGGTGGCCTCCTCCAAGTGGCAGAAGGGCGTGGATATCGTCATGAACCACTTTGGGCTGGACAAATATTTCGACTTCATGGCCGGCTCCGAGGTCTCCCAGGGCCGGGTGGAGAAGGCGGACGTGATCCGGTATATCCTCGACACCCTGCCCGTCACCGACCTTGCCAGGACCCTCATGGTGGGGGACCGCAAGTATGACGTGGAGGGGGCGGCGGCCTTCGGCATCAAAACCGCCGGCGTCCTCTGGGGCTACGGCACCAGGGAGGAGCTGGAGACAGCCGGAGCCGTCATGACCGCCGAGACGCCGGAGGCGCTGTGCCGCTTGCTGGGGGTCTGAGCCTGGCCGCCGGTTGACAGCCGGTTTCAGGGCGCACTTACCAGACGTCGGGAAAATCCGCTCTCCCGCCGGAATATTTTGCCGCTTTTTTTCGGTTACGTGCGTATTATACCACATGTCAAAGCATTTGTCAAGCATTATTTTAAAATATTTTTGATTATTTTTTAGTTATCCCGAAAAAGCCGCCTGGGAGCGGCTTTTTCGGGATATTTTTTTCTTCTTTTTTCAAAAAATCCCTTGACAGGGAGATATTGGAGTGATATCATTATGATATCAACCAAACCAAAAGGAGGAAAACCCTATGAAAACAGATATCCAGGAAAAAGAACTCCGTCCCAAGTCCGGCGGCCTTATGCTGCTCCTGCTCATTTTAGGCGTCCTCTGCGGCGTGGCGGCGATCATCGCCGGCATCGCCATAAGCGTGAGTACCGGGGAGGTCATGCCCGGAGTGCTTTTCGCCCTCGCCGGACTCCTCTTCGGCGGGATCGCCTGTCCCATGCTGATGGCGGGGCTGAAGATCGTCAAGCCCAACGAGGCGCGGGTCTTTACCCTGTTCGGCAAGTACTACGGCACGGTGAAAAAGAGCGGGTTTTATTATGTCAACCCCTTCGCCACTTCCTTCAGCCCCACCTACAACGCGGCTCTCAGCGCCGCCCAGGCCAAAACCAAGGAGATGCAGGCCGAGGGCAAGACGGCCACAGTCTCCGTGGGCGTGGGCAAGGGCATCAGCCTCAAGACCCAGACGTTGAACAACCAGAAGCAGAAGGTCAACGACGTGTTGGGCAACCCCATCATCATCGGCGCGGTGGTGATCTGGCACGTGGAGAACCCCACTCTGGCGGCCTTCGCCGTGGAGAACTTTCAGGAGTTTTTGAACATCCAGACCGACTCCACCATCCGCAACATCGCGCGGCTGTACCCCTACGACGTGTTTGACGACGACGATGATGACGACGGCGTGCAGGAGAAGACCCTGCGCTCCTCCGCCATAGAGATCGCGGACATGATGCGGGAGGAGCTGCAGAAGCGGGTGATCTCCGCCGGTCTTGCCATCGAGGAGGTGCGCATCACCCACCTTGCCTACGCCGAGGAGATCGCCGCCGCCATGCTCCAGCGCCAGCAGGCCGTGGCCATTATCGCGGCGCGGCAGAAGATCGTGGACGGGGCCGTGGGCATGGTGAAGATGGCCATTGACCGCCTCAACGAGGACGAGGTGGTGAATCTGGACGAGGAGCGCAAGGCCGCCATGGTGTCCAATCTCTTAGTGGTGCTGTGCGGCAACAAGGACGCCCAGCCCATCGTCAACTCCGGGAGCCTCTACTAATGGACCCCGAAACCCGTGAACAAGCCCTCCGCGAGAGACTGGAGCGTATCGAGGCCCTGGAGCGGGAGCTGAAGGCCAAGGAATCGGCCAAAAAGCAGGTGCCGCTCCGGCTGTCCAGTACCCTGTGGAACGAGATCGCCGCCTGGGCGGAGGAGGATTTCCGCTCTATCAACGGGCAGATAGAATACATCCTCACCGAGGCGGTGAGGAAGCGGAAGGGGAGAGGATGAAATGGATTCCCTTTTTGAAATGATCCTGGAGCTGGTGCTGGAGGGGAGCTTTGAGGCCAGCAAAAGCAAGCTCGTGCCAAAGCCCGTAAGGATCGTCCTGGCCGCGCTTGTGGTCCTCTTCTTTCTGGCGGCCATCGGACTTGTCATCTTTGCCGGCATTTTGATGGTCGGGGACGGAAAAACCCTGGGCGGAGCGGTCATGTTCCTCCTGGCGGCCCTGCTCCTGGCGTTCAGCATCCGGGGGTTTATAAGGACGTATCATAAAAAGGCGAAATAATTGGACCATCAAATTCCTGGAGGGCCATCCCACAACGCCGTAGGGGCCGCCGTGGGCGGCGGCCCGTACAGGTCCTGATGAAAGATTTTGCAAAAATAACGAAAAAATCTTCCTTAAAAGCAGTAGGGGCGGGTTCAAAACCCGCCCGCGTTTTTTAATGGATTTTCGGAAATTCGGAGCAGCGTATAGAGAAATTTGGTGGTGCGGCGTGTGGGCCGATGTGGTCATCGGCCCCTACAGGTACATTACCGCAGCAGCGCGGGTTAAATAGGAGATGTGACTTTGATAATAGCAATGTGAGCGGCTAAGCGAGTTAGGCGCTGAGACCATTCGACGACGCTCGCGCGGATATGAATAGGGCAGGGTGACGATCCCTGCCCCGTTGTTTTTCTCCTCTTTGTTGCTTTCTCCTCTTTTGTCAACACAAAAGAGGAGAAAGCAAATCACCCTCCGCCCTATAAGGGCGGACACCTTATAACCCCCGGCGGGGCGCTTATTGCCCCTCCATGAGCAGGTCTACGATCTTGCCATAGAGCTTTTCGGCGTTCTTTTTGAAGTTCTCCTCGATCTGCTCGGACTGCTTATCGTCGCCGGTGAGCAGCTCCAGGGACAGGATGGGCCCCATGCCGTCGGACATGGACAGCTTTACCGTGAAGCCGCCCCGACTGCGCATCTGGTGGCTGGCGGTGATCATGCTCCGCCGGCGCTGGAGATTGGCCAGGGTGGAGGCGGCCTTTTCCGCTCGTACCCGAACGGAGTAGGGGAGGGAGGATTCCATGGCCTCGCCGTTGACCCGCCCCTTTTCGGTGATGAGATAGCCGTCGTCGGTCTTGTCCACGTGGCCCGTGCGCACCAGGTCCGAGAGGCTTTCGGTGAAGTCGAAATAGTCGATGGCCCCGTCGGTGAGCAGCGTCATGTCCGTCAGCTCCTCCCAGGCGGCCCGCTCCGGCAGACGGCGGAGGATGAACAGAATGAGCACCTTCAGCTCCATCTCGCTGTGAATAAAGCCAAGACGATTTTCCACCTTGACGCCTCCCTGGTCAATTTCTTGATTTGATTATACACGAACTGGGACTGTTTAACAAGTATTTTCTTATTTTCAGCGATTTGAAGTTGACATAACAATAAAAAAGAGGTACAATAGCGGGAGCGGGAGAAATAAAACAGTATGAGAATGGAGGCAACCGTATGCCGACAGGAAATACAGTGAGAAGCGCCGCGAAAAGACGCGGCGGCTCCGGAGCGAACCGAGGCGGCCCCGGCGGGAAGCAGACCGTTTTGATCGTTATTTGCGCCGTTGTGGCCGTGGCTGTGGCCGCCGCGGCGCTGATCATGACGCTGGGGGCCATGAAGCGGGGAGATGATACCACGCCCCCCACCGAGGATTCCACGGAGGACACCGACGGCGGCACGGAACCCGTCACCGAGCCCACGGAGGACACGACGCCGCCGGAGACACAGCCCGTCACCGAGCCTACGGAGGACACGACGCCGCCAGCGCCGCCAAAGCCCAGAAGCCCCCTGACGAATTTAGAGGTGGAGGAGGACATCTCCGCCCGCCGCCCCTGGGCCGTCATGTTTGACAACATCAAGGGCGCCGCGCCCCAGACGGGCATCACCGCGGCGGATATGATATTTGAGATCCTGGCGGAGGGGAATATCACCCGCCTGATGGGTATTTACGAGGATTTTGACGGCATGGAGATTCTGGGCGGCGTCCGTTCCTCCCGCGAGTATTTTGCGGAGATGGCCTTGAGCCTGGACGCCATTTACATACACGCGGGGGGCAGTCCCGGCGCCTATACCTTCTTCCAGAAGTACAAGGTGGACCGCATCGACGGCGTCAACGGCAGCGGCGAGACCTTCCACCGGGACGCCTACCGCAAATCCACCTTTGGCACCGTCCACGCCCTGGTGGTGGAGACCACGGAGCTTGACGCCTACGCCGAAAAGTACAAGCTGCGCACCCTGCACGAGGAGGGCTATACCGCGCCCTTCACCTTTGATGACGAGACGGAGCGCACCGGCGACAGGGCTGTTTCCGTCACCGCCCACTTCGGCTCCGCCAAAAGCGCCAAGACCACGGGCTTCACCTATGACCCGGAGAGCAAGCAGTATCTGGTCAGCCAGTTCGGGGGCTTCATGGGCGACACCGCTGTTAAGGACACCGTGAAGGTCCGCAACATCATTGCCCTGAACGCCAAAATCTATGTCCTGAGCGACGACGACAAGGGCCGCCGGGAGGCGGAGCTGACCGGCAAGGGCACCGGAAAATATATCGTTGACGGCGTGGCCAGGGACATCAACTGGGAGCGGGATTCCCGCACGGGCTTCTTTACCCTCACTTATCCCGACGGCACCCCCGTGGCCCTGGGCACCGGCAAGACCTATTTTATGCTCCTGCCCATGAACGGCTACATGGACCTGGGGGAGATCGGGGCCGGAGAATAGGATATAAAACGAAAAAAGGGGACGGTTACCGTCCCCCTTTTTTCGTTTTATTTTTCTCAAAATTTCTGTTGACAACACGTGACTATTGTGATAGTCTATAGGTGAGATGACTATTGCAATAGTAATCATGCCCTGTCCAAAGGGGCACAGGAGGGAAGCACAATGGAGAGACTGTACGAATCGGAGCTTCGCGTCATGGAGCCGCTGTGGGAGGAGGGGGAGCTGTCCGCCGGACAGCTGGCGAAAAAGCTCAACGCCTCCTGCGGGTGGAACCGGAACACCACCTACACCGTCATCAAGAAGTTGGTGGACAAGGGCCTGGTGGAGCGCCGGGAACCCGGCTTTCTCTGCCGGGCGCTGGTGAGCCGTGAGGAAGTCCGCAGGCGGGAGACGGAGGGCCTGATAAGCCGGTTTTTCGGCGGGTCAAGGGCGGCCTTTCTGTCGGCGTTCCTGTCGGAGGAGCTGACGGAGGACGAGGCGCAAAAGCTCCGGGAGCTGGTAGAAAAGTTAAGGTGACGGCATGGAACAGCTTTTGGAAAATACGCTGCTGGGCGGCGTGATGATCCTGACTGTGGCGGTGCTGCGCCGTATTTTCCGGGGGCGGCTGAGTCCCAACGTCACGCTGCTGCTGTGGGCGGTGTGCTTCGCGCGGCTGATGACGCCGGTGCCCCTTGCGGGGCCGCTGTCCCCCTATGGGGCGGTGGTTCGGGAGGCGGAGACGGCGATCATGTCGGACGGACACGCTGCCGCCGCTCCGGAGATGACCTGGGCGGAGAATCCGGTCACGGAGCCAGGAGCCCTGGAGGAGAACACGGTTTCCGTGCCGGCCATAAGCCTGTCCGATGCAGTCCCGGCGGCCTGGGGCGCCGTGGCGGCGGTTCTTGCGGCGCTGACGGTATGGGCCTGGTTCCGGTCCCGACGGCGTATCCGTGCGGTGCCGCTGGCGGGGGAGAGGCCGGAGGGCGTTCTCCCGGCGCGGGCACGGCTTCGGGTCGGGCGTTTCCCCGGCGCGCCGCTGACCTTTGGCGTTATATGGCCTGATGTGGTGCTGACGCCGGAGCTTCAGGGGAAGGAGTATATGTATGTGCTGGCCCATGAGGCGGCGCACGTGCGGCGGGGGGACAACCTGTGGCATTACGCCTCAGCACTGGCGGTGTGCGTCCATTGGTTCAACCCGACGGTGTGGCTGATGGCGGCGCTGATACGGCGGGACGTGGAGATTTCCTGTGACCGGGCGGTGATAGCGGGGGCTTCCGAGGACATCCGGGCGCAGTATGCCAACACCGTCATTAGCCTTTCGGCGGCCCCCAGGGGGGCGGCCCTTGCCTCCGGATTTGCCCGAAGAAAGACCAAGGAAAGGATCGTATCGATTATGAAATACAAAAAAACTACCCTCGCGGGTATTGTGGCGGCGGTTCTGGCGGTTTGCGCCGTGGCCGCGCTGGCAATGACTCCGGTCAGGGCGGAAAAGCCGGAGAGAACTGAATTCATACTCTCCCGTGAGGGCGCGGGGAATGTCCAAAGCGGACAACTGCGCTATCACATGACGCGCGCCTGGACGGCTCATGACGAGAGTCGGATACCGGAGGGGGGATTCAAGCCCTATTGCAACGTGAATCTGAGACTCATAACAGGCAATGAGGCCGACCCCGTCACCTTCTGGAGCGAGGGCGGCACACCTACGTTCATTCATGAGGACGGCTCCTTTGACGAGGATATGTATATGATCTTCGTGGAGCTGGAGATCACCAACGAGGACTGCTCCACCGAGGTGATCGACGAGACCGGCCCATACACGACGGGGTATCTGACAGACCCGTACCTTTTTGGCGGCCAATACCTTCTGGAGCTGACCGAGGCCGGGAACACGGGGAGAACCTACGAGCCGAGCTTCTACTCCTTCTACGGGGAGGGCTTCGATCCGGAGGGGCTGAACATCCGGGGGTACAACTTTGCCGACGCTTGTCTGGCTTTCCGGCTGGAGCCAGGGGAGACACGCACCGTGACCTTGGGGTTCATTATTTCCAATGACAGGGGTGTGACGCCGTCGGAGCCTTCGCTTATCCGGGCAAGGCAGGTGACCGGGAGGCCCTACGGAGCGGAGTTGATCCCGCTCCCAGGGATCACCGCTGCTTTTGACGCACCGTCTGAGGAGGGCGGGAACGCCGCCACAGAGGTGGTGGGGAAGTGAATAAGCTGCCGGAAGCGGTTCAGAAGTTGCGTGACGCCATCAAAGAGGTACGCGGGACGGGCGATACCGGCGGCGCGGCAGTTGAAGTGATTGACCGAGAGGACGGCGATCTCCCCGGACTGGACCGGATGAAGGAAGAGATTTTGAAGGTCAGAAGTGAGATCAGCGGGCTGAGAACGGAGATAAGGGCTTTAGAAGAGGCCCTTTGACCGGCGAGTGCGAATTTCCGGCCAGCCCGCGGTAAGATATATCCTCCACAAAAATACCACCCGTCTTTTGGCGGGTGGTATTGCCGGTGTTAGGGCTTTAAAGCAGGGTCACGCCGGAGTAGGCGCATTCGCGGATGGTGTTGTCGTCCCAGATGCTGGCCTGGACCTCGCCCACGTGGGCCTTCTTGAGGAGCAGCATACAGAGGCGCGACTGGCCGATGCCGCCGCCGATGGTCAGGGGCAGGCGGCCCTCTAAAAGCATCTTGTGGAAGGTGAGCTTGCGCCGCTCGTCACAGCCCCGCTCGGTGAGCTGGCGGTCCAGGGACTCCGGGTCCACCCGAATGCCCATGGAGCTGACCTCGAAGGCACAGCCTAAAAGATCGTTCCAGAACATGATATCGCCGTTCAGGTCCCAGTCATCGTAGTCCGGGGCGCGGCCATCGTGGATCTGGCCGGATTTGAGCTTCTTGCCGATCTGCATGATGAAGGCGGTGGGGTGCTCCTTCAGATAGGCGTTCTCCCGCTCCTTTGGCGTCAGATCGGGCCAGCGGTCCTCCAGCTCCTGGCTGGTGACGAAGCTGACGTCGGTGTCGATTTGGGCGTTCAGCACGGGAAAGACCTTCTGGAGCTCCGCGTTGGCCTCGGCGATGGCGGCTACGATCTCGCGGACGGTGTTTTTCAGATACTCCACGTTCCGGTCCTGGCGGGTGATGACCTTCTCCCAGTCCCACTGATCCACATAGATGGAGTGAAGATTGTCCATGGTCTCGTCCCGACGGATGGCGTTCATGTCGGTGACGATGCCCGCCCCCGGCTGAAAGCCGTAGCGGTGGAGCGCCATACGCTTCCACTTGGCCAGGGAGTGGACCACCTGGCCCTCCTTGCCGCCGTCGGGGATGTCAAAGCTGACGGGGCGCTCCACGCCGTTCAGGTCGTCGTTGAGGCCTGTGCTGGCCTCCACAAACAGCGGCGCGGAGACCCGAAGAAGATTGAGACGCCGGCAGAGGGCGTCCTGAAACGTCCTCTTGATCACGGCGATAGCCCGCTGTGTGTCGTAGATCCCCAGGCTGGGACTGTACCCGGAGGGTATGTAAGCTTCCATGAGAAATCACTCCCGATAAAAAACTATGGGGTATTTTACTACAGTAAAAGGAAGAAGTCAAGTGAAAAAATGACGGAGGGATTTATAGAAAAAGCGATGGCCGCCTTTTGGCGGCCACTGCATTTACGAACCGGAGGCGCGATCCCTGTATATGCCGTATACCGCGGGCGCCTCTAAGGTGGCTTCGTCCCGCCGGATCAGAGCGTCAAGGTCGCACGCGATCCACACGGTTTCGCCGGGTTTCAGCCCGTCCGGCATGGCGGCCTCCTCCGGAGCGCAATCGGTCATGGTCAGTACGACCCGCGCGGCCTTGCCCCACAGGGGGGAGTCCTCCGACGGGGCAACCGTCAGCTCCGGCGACAGGGCGGTGATCACGGCGAAAAAGCCCTGGGATTCCGCGCAGTCGCCGGTGGAGCCGCCGTCGGTGGAGCCGGGGGCGTTCGGAAACTGGAGGTTCACGTCTTCCGGCTTGGAGGTCATGTCGGCTTCGGACTGGCCCCCGGACATGGAATCCTCCGCCGTGTTGCGGCCTATCTGGAACAGGCCCATGTTGACGGCCAGCACCGCCAGGGCCGCGCAGGCCGCCGCGGCCACGAAAGCGGCGGGCCGGAAACGGGCGCGTTTGCGTGCCGGAGCACTCTCAGCGCCGTCCACCAGGGCTTGATCCAGATCGCCCAGGAGGGCGAACAAGGCTTCTCCCGTCATATCACATGACCCCTTTCCGTCAGATATTTTCTCAGCTTGTTCCTGGCGCGCATCAGCTGGGCCGAGATGGCGTTCTCCCGAAGGCCGTACCGGAGGGCGATGGCGGCGACGCTGTCGGCGTACCAGTAGCGGCGCAGGAAGATGTTCCGTGCCCGCGGGGGCTCGGCGCGCAGGAAGGCCTCGATGTCCCGTAGAAGCTCCTTCCTGTCAAGCTCCGCTTCCGGGCAATCGCCGCCGGGGATGATCTCGGACAGCTCGTCGAAGATGGCCTCCGGCTCGCCGCCGCCCCGTTTTTTGGCGCGGAGGCGCTTTAAGCGGTCCAGGGCCAGGTTGCGGGTGATCTTGCCCAGGAAGGCCCGCAGGATACCGGGGCGCTCCGGCGGCATGGCGTTCCAGGCGGCCAGGTAGGTGTCTGAGACGCACTCCTCGGCGTCCTCCGGCAGGCCAAGCAGGTTCATGGCGATGCTTGTGAGGTAGACGCCGTATTTTATGCCGGTCTCGCCGATGGCACGGCTGTCCCGCGCCCAGTACAGGTCGATGATGGCCGCGTCGTCCACAGAGGTCACTTCCTTTCATGGATATACACGAAAAAAGGACGGGAATATGACGGGGAGGGAGAGAAAAAAAGAACGGGCGCGAGGCCCGTTCTTTTTTAAGGTTTTTTAGTGCTGCTGCTGTTCCTTCATCTTCGCGAAGCAGTCGCTGCAGTACACGGGCCGGTCAGACTTGGGCTCGAAGGGAACCTTGGCCTCGCCGCCGCAGTTGGCGCAGACAGCAGTGAAGAACTCACGGGGGCCGCGAACGGCGTTCTTGCGGGCGTCACGGCAGGCCTTGCAGCGCTGGGGCTCGTTCTGGAAGCCGCGCTCAGCGTAGAACTCCTGCTCACCGGCGGTAAAGACGAATTCCTTGCCGCACTCTTTGCATACCAATGTCTTGTCTTCGTACATGTTTCTTTGGACCTTCCTTTTGACAAATCTGCCCTGTGGGCTATATTTGCGTCAGCTTAAAGCTGTTAACGCCAGATAGAGACTGCCGCCAGCTTTCGCCTGATACGCTGGACGGCGTTATCAACGGATTTTACACTTATGCCGCATTTTTCGGCTATATCCGTGTAGGAGAGCCCCTCCAGATATTGATCCAGCACCTGACGCTCTAACTTGGATAAGCAGGTGTCCAGAGCGGATTGAAGCTCCTCCGTCAATTCCCTGGTGATAACCATTTCTTCGGGATCTCGCAAATTGCCTTGGGACAGGACCTGTCTTTCGTCGAACTGCGGGGATTCAAATGAGATGGAATCGTTTAAGGGTTTGTGCTTGAAGCGGGCGGCGGTGCGCACGGCTGTCACGAGCCGGGTGTTGATGCAACGCTCCGCGTAGGTCTTGAAGGTTACGTCTTTCGCGGGGTCGAAATGCCGGAGAGCGGAGAGCAGGCCAAACATGCCCTCCTGAATGAGGTCCTCACTGTCCCCCCCGGCCAGAAAAAAGGGCCTGGCGCACATGCGCACGGTGACGGTGTAGCGGTTTACAAGTTTTTCCTCGGCCACGGTATCGCCCGCCGCGGCCCTCTGCCATAGCTGTTCGTCTGTCATGCTGTTGTCACGCCGGTCACATAGCTGACAGGCGGCGCGGTCCCCTTTCGTCAGCTATGCCAATTTTTCACTGTTAGGAATACACACATTATAAGAATTGATGCAATCTTTGTCAAGCTATTTTGCTGAAATTTTTTAAAATTTCGTGAATTTTTTCGTTTTTTCACATGTTGAGGGAAGTCTGGCCGCCCATATCGGCGGGATTTCCGGCAAACGGGATGCCCAGATGCTCATAGGCCCTGCGGGTGACGCACCTGCCGCGGGGGGTGCGGGTGAGGAAGCCCTGCTGCAGAAGGTACGGCTCGTACACGTCCTCGATGGTGACGGACTCCTCATTGATGGTGGCGGCGATGGTGTCCAGCCCCACGGGGCCGCCGCCGTAGTTTTCGATGATACTGCGCAGGAGCCGCCTGTCGACGGCGTCCAGGCCGAAGCCGTCGATATCCAGCATCTTCAGGGCTTTATCCGCCAGGTCGCGGGTGATGACCCCGCCGGAGTAGACCTCGGCGAAGTCCCGTACCCGACGCAGGAGCCTGTTGGCGATGCGCGGCGTGCCGCGGCTGCGGGAGGCGATCTCCAGGGCGCCCTCCGCGTCGATCTCCACTTGGAGAATGTCGGCGGAGCGGGTGATGATGCGGCGGAGCTCCTCGGATTTATACAGCTCCAGCTTCAGATCGATGCCGAACCTGTCCCGCAGGGGAGAGGAGAGCTGGCCGGAACGGGTGGTGGCCCCCACCAGGGTGAAGGGCTTCAAATCGATGGAGATGCTGGTGGCCGCCGGTCCCTGGCCGATGATGATGTCGATCTGCCTGTCCTCCATGGCGGGGTACAAAATCTCCTCCACCTGCCGGTTGAGCCGGTGGATCTCGTCGATGAACAGGACGTCGTTTTCATCCAGGCTTGTGAGCAGAGCTGCCAGGTCGCGGGGCTTCTCGATGGCGGGGCCGGAGGTCTTGCGCAGGGTGGAGCCCATCTCGTTGGCGATGATAGCCGCCAGGGTGGTTTTGCCCAGGCCCGGAGGGCCGTGGAGGATCACATGGTCCAGCGGCTCGTTCCTGCGCTTGGCGCTCTCGATAAACACGCTCAGATTCTGCTTGGCCTTCTCCTGGCCGATGTATTCCTTTAAGTACCTGGGGCGCAGGGAGCCTTCCGCGTCGTCCTCAGGGGTGAATTGGGTGGTGAGGATATTCTCGGCGCCGGAGTCCGGCGTGTCTTTGGAATAATCTATCATGCGCTTTTCCTCCTCACTTTACGGAGCCCTTGAGCACCGCCTTGACGGCCTCCTCGACGCTCATGCTCTCGATGTCCAGCCCGTGCAGGGCCGCGGTGATCTCCTGGGGCGCGTAGCCTAAGACGGTCAGCGCGCCGGTAATGTCGTTGAGCTTCTTCCCCGGCACGCCGGCCACAGCGGAGGATACGGGAGAGGCTGCGGAACCGGAGCCGGCGGCGGGCATCTCCTTGGCTATCTTGTCACGGAGCTCTAAAATTATCCTCTGGGCCCCGCGCTTTCCTACGCCGGGGGCGGCGGTGAGCATCTTTTCGTTCTCTGTTACCACCGCCATGGCCAGGGATTCCGGCGTGCAGACGGAGAGAACGGACAGGGCCGCCTTGGGTCCCACGCCGGAGACCCCCAACAGCAGCTCAAAGCACCGCTTCTCGGAAAGATCGTAAAAGCCGTAGAGGTCCATGGCGTTTTCGCCCACGTTGAGATACGTGTAGAGCCTGGCCCGCTCCCCGGTGCGCAGGCGCGCCAAGGTGTTGACGGTGGTGTTGACGGCGAAGGCGACGCCGCCGGCGTCGATGACCGCCAGGTTTTTATCCAAGGCCGCCACGGCGCCTTCTATATAGTAGAACATTCGTCTCGTCCTCCCTCGTAAGTCAGTAATGAGCCGGAAAACCGGGCGTGGCAGATGGCCAGGGCCAGGGCGTCGGAGGCGTCGTCGGGGCGGGCGACGGACGGAAGCCCCAAGAGCCTGCGGACCATCTCCATCATCTGCTTCTTATCCGCCCTGCCGTAGCCGGTGATGGCCTGCTTGACCTGCAGGGGCGTGTACTCGTACATGGGGACCGTCTTCTCCGCCCCGGCCAGCAGGATGACGCCGCGCCCGTGGGCCACGTCGATGCCGGTGGTGATATTGGTGTTGAAGAAAAGCTCCTCGATGGCGATGGCCTCCGGCTTGAATGTATCGATAAGCTCCCGCATATCATGATATATCTGGTCGAGCCGCGAGGACAGCCTCGTGTGGGCGGGGGTGGTGATGGCCCCGCAGGTTATGAATTTTTGCTTCACGCCTGAGGCGTCGATGACCCCGAAGCCTACGGTGGCAACGCCGGGGTCGATGCCCAGTATGACGGCCAAACGCCTCGCCTCCCATGTCTGTCAATAGCTACAATACATTGTATCACAAGATGAAAAAAACCGCAACATCTTCCCACGAACTTCTTGCTGTTGACCGCCGCTTAAAAAACCGAGACCGGGCGGCGCGGTTTAAAGAAATTCAAGATTTTCATGGAGGAGCAGTATCACACATATTTTCGCGGGGCATAGACTGTATTGAAAATCATGCGTCGGCAGACGCGAGTTTAGGAGGAATTTTCCATGTCATCCAAAGTTGTACCTGGCCCCGTTGGCGGCGACGTGAGCATCCGCGAGGCCGTATGTGTACATACGAGCAAGATATACGATTCCTGCAAGGATAAGGACTGCCTTGAGAATATGCGGGTCTACCTGACGGAGACCTCCCAGGTGAATCTGGACAACGGCCTCAATGTGCGGGCCAGGTCCGCGGAGCTTTTGTGGGCCAGCCCCATGGTGGAGCCTGTGTCCTTCAACCGAGGCTACTACACCGTGGATATCCGGTTCTATTACAAGATAAAGGCCGACGTGTGCATGTCCAGCGGCCTCATCGCCCCCATCGAGGGCCTGGCCTCCTTCACCAAGCGGGTGCTGCTTTTCGGCAGCGAGGGCAGCGCCAAAATTTTTACCTCCGACATCGGCCCCTCCTGCGTGGACAGGAACGTCATTGACGGTACCAACCTCCCCCGCGCTGTGGTGGAGGCCGTAGACCCCATCGTCCTGACCCTGGACGTGGTGGATGCCTGCTCCGACGTGACCCCGGAGCCGCTGGACCTGCCCCAGTATATCCTTGATATGTTCGATTCGCCCATCGTCTCCGATGGGGCAGGCCGGAGGGTCATCGTCACCCTGGGACAGTTCACCATCGTGAGGCTGGAGCGGGATTCCCAGCTGCTCATACCGGTGTACGACTACTGCATGCCGGAGAAGGAGTGCGTGGGCACCGGCGGCGAGGACCCCTGCACGCTCTTTAACCGCATCGATTTCCCCGTTAACGAGTTCTTCCCGCCCGACGCGGTCTGCGAGATGGAGGACTACCGCGAGATGGTGGGGGCGGAGGAGTGACCGGTTCCCGGACGGCGGCCCGGAGGGCCGCGCCCTGAAGAGGATGTAAAGTTATTTTTCCTATTGAATTTCCCCGAATCGGTGTTATAATAAAAGCGAAAAATCTGATCGGGAGGTCATTATATGACATTCACAAAAGATACCATCGTGGCCGAGGTCATGATGAAAGCGCCCCAGTCCCAGCCGCTCTTCCTGAACATCGGTATGCACTGCCTGGGCTGTGCCTTTGCCACCGGCGAGACCATCGAGCAGGCCTGCATGACCCACGGCGTCGATCCGGACGATTTTCTGGAGGAGCTGAACAGCTTCCTGGCTTCAGAGGCCTGAGCGAAAACAATGAACGAGAGGGCGGACGATGAGTCCGCCTTCGGCTTTACGGGAATACAGGAGTGCGTAGTACTATGATAAAGCTGTCACCAAGGCTCGCGGCTGCTGCCGCCCTTGCCGGAAGAGGCGAAAGCATCATCGACGTGGGTACCGATCACGGGTATTTACCGGTGTATCTGGCCCAAAACGGCTGCTTTGCCCATATCGCCGCCTCCGATATCCGCTCCGGCCCGCTGGACAGCGCCCGCCGGTCCGCGCAGGAGTACGGCGTCGGGGACAAAATTGCCTTTTACCTGTCCGACGGCCTGAAAACTGTGCCGGAGACATTCGATACCGTAGTCATCGCCGGCATGGGCGGGGAGACGATGGTTGACATAATCTCAGCCTGCCCCTGGGCCGCCGGAGCGAAGCTTGTGCTCCAGCCTCAGAGCAGGGTGGACAGGCTGACGGAATATCTGAATAACGCGGGCTTTGTGTGCCGTCGGGCCGTACTTTGCCTGGACGGGGGAAAGCCGTATATGGTCGTGGAGGCTGAAGCGGGGGAGGGCGGCTTTGATCCGGCCCGCGCACTGATCGACGGGCGTGACCCGCTCTTAGGGATGTGCGTGGAGCGGGAGATTGGCCGCGTCCAGAGGGCCCTTGCGGGCATGGAGCGGGGAGAGACATCCGGTAGCGAGCGCGGTAAGCTAAGGGACAAGCTGTCAAGGCTTGAGATGATTTGGAAGGAGACGAAAAGATGGCAAAGCTGAGCTGTATTTATGAGGAGATCGCCCGGTTGGCTCCGGTGGAGCTGAAGCTGGGCTTTGACAACGTGGGGCTTTTGGTGGGTTCCTGGGAGGACGAGGTCCGTTCCGTCCTGTGCGCCCTGGACATCACCGAGGAAGTGATCGGGGAGGCGAGTGCGCTGGGGGCGGACCTGATCGTCTCCCACCACCCGATGTTTTTTGAGCTGAAAAACGTGACGGATTCCGATGTCGCCAGCGCCCGCGTCCTCCATCTGGCCAGAACGGGGATCAGCGCCATCTGCATGCACACCAATCTGGACATCGCCCCCGGCGGCGTTAACGACACCCTTTCCGGCCTGCTGGGGCTTGAAGAGACCGTCCCCTTCGGGGCGGAGCGGTGCGGACGCATCGGATGGGTGCCGGAGCAGACTATGGCGAATTTCCTGCCCCATGTGAAGGGGACGCTGAACGCGGGCGGCCTGAGATTTGTGGACGCGGGCAGGCCGGTGAATCACGTGGCCGTTCTGGGCGGCGCCGGAGGGAATGAGATGATGGAGGCGCTGGAGGCCGGGGCGGACACCTACGTGACCGCCGATGTGAAGCACCACCAGTTTATCGACGCCCGTGAGCTGGGCCTGAACCTGATCGACGCCGGCCACTTCAGTACGGAAAACGTGATCGTGCCGGTGTTGGCGAACCTGATCGCGGAGCGGTTCCCCGATGTGGAAGTCCGGATCAGCCGGAGGCATGAGCAGCCGGAAAAGTTTTTTTAACGGCACCGGAGGGGCCATATTTCTGGGAAATCACCGTATGACCTTGTAGGGGCCGCCTGGAGAGGCGGCCCCTACGGCGTCTTAAGAGAGATTTTCGGAAACAGGTCGGGCCGGAAGGCCGCATATAGCTTTCAATTTTATGCTTTTTTCAGCGTCCGCAAAATCTCTCCCAGCTTCGGCTTGACCCCGTAGAGCAGGACGCCCACCCGGTAGATCTTGGCCGCCAGGACGCCCACGCCGGCGCAGGAGGCCAGGAGGATGGCCACGGACAGCGCAATCTCCCACAGGGCGGGGTGGGACATGGCGATGCGGGTGAACATGGCCATGGGGGAGGTGAAGGGGATGAAGGAGCAGGCCACCATCAGCGGGTTATCCACACTGCCGCTGGACATGCCGAAAACCACCACGAAAAAGCCCGCCAGGAACACGACGGTAATGGGCATGACGGAGGTGTTGATGTCCTCCAACTTGGAAGCGGTGGAGCCGATGGCCCCGTAGAGGAAGGCGTAGATGAAAAAGCCCAGGATGAAGAATAAGAACATATACGCCAGCAGGGAGGGGGGCATGTCGAAGAGCAGGGAGAGGATGCCACCGTCCTCCACGTAGCTTCGGTTCAGGTCGTAGAACAAAAGGGCCGAGCCGAACACGCACATTAGCTGCAAAAGTCCCGCTAGGCACGAGGCCGCCACCTTGCCGAACATCATGGCGGTGGGATCGGCGGAGGTCACTAAAAGCTCCATGGCGCGGGAGCTTTTCTCCGTAGCCACATTCGTCGCTACCATCTGGCCGTAGAGCAGGATGACCATGTAGAGGGCGAAGATCATGATGTAGGTGTAGAAGAAGTTCTGCCCCTGGTCCACGCCCAGACTTTGAATATCGAAACTCACCGTCGAGGCCATGATCTCCTCCGCCCGCTCCGGAGCGACCCCGGCCTCCGTCAGCGCCGCCAGCCGGTAAAGGCCGGTGAGCACCTCCGAGACGCGCTGGGCGTTGGTGTCGTACATGCCGAGGTTGTCCACATAGTAGGTAAAATCCGAAAGGCCGTGAAGCTCCACGGCGCAGGCGGCCTCGCCCTTTGTTACCGGGGCTTTGACGTCGCTCTCCGTGAGGCGCACCTCATATTCCGGGAACGCCTGGGCCAGGGCCGCCCGCGCGGACTCGTCCCCGCCGGACACCAGCATGACCTCCCGCTCCTCCGGCGTCTCATCGGTATCCTGGCCGCCCAGCAGATTTGTGACGCGGGGGAAGAAGGTGACCAGGAAGATCACCGCCACCAAAAAGCAGGTGACGCCCACAAAGACCTTGTTGGTGAGATAGCCCTTCAACTCAAATTTGAGGATTTTCCGAAACTGTTCCATACCGCACCTCTCAATCCCCGGCGTACTGGGCAAAAATGTCGTTGAGGCTTGGCTCGAAGACCCGCGCCTCGTCGATGTCGAAGCGCTCCGCCAGACGGCGCAGCACATCCATCTTCTCCGTCGGACTTTCCAGCTTCAAAATCAGCTCGCCGTTTTCCGCCTGCTCCGTTCTGCCGGGGAACGCGGCGGCGATCCTGCCTGCCTCCGGAGAGCGGATGGCAAGCCTGTCGCGGGGGTATTCCCGTTTGATGGCGTGGAGCTCCCCGGTGATGGCCACCTGCCCTTTGTTGATGATGGCAATGGCGTCGCAGAACTCCTCTATATAGCTCATCTGGTGGGAGGAGAAAAGGACGATCTTGCCGCGCCCGATCTCCTCCTTCACCACGTCCTTCAAAAGCATGGCGTTGATGGGATCAAGGCCGGAGAAGGGTTCGTCCAGAATGACGATCTCCGGGTCGTGGGCCAGGGCTGTCACAAGCTGTATCTTCTGCTGGTTGCCCTTGGAGAGGGTGTCCAGCCGCTTGTCCCGGTACTCGCTCATGCCCAGCCGTTCCAGCCACCGGTCACAGGCCTTCACCGCGTCCTGGGTCTTCATGCCCTTGAGCTGGGCGAAATAGACCAGCTGGTCGATGATCTTTTTCTTGGGGTAGAGGCCCCGCTCCTCCGGCAGGTACCCGATGCCCACCTTTTTGTGGTCGAGGGGCTTGCCGTCCATCAGAACGTCGCCGGAATCGGCGGGGAACACGCCCATGAGGATGCGGATGGACGTGGTCTTGCCCGCCCCGTTGCGGCCCAACAGCCCGAAGGCCTTGCCGCTCTCGGCGGTGAAGCTGACCCCGGTGAGGACCTTTTTCTCCCCGAAGGATTTGTGGATATCGCGCAGAGCAAGGATCAAGTGGATCACCCCTTTTGATTTGGCTGATATCATAATGATATCACTCCAATATCTCCCTGTCAAGGGAGTTTTTGAAAAATAGGACCCGCTGACGAAAGGGCGGGGTCAGAGCAGCTCCTCAAAGGACAGGGCGTAGGCGTCCGCCACGGCGCGCAGAAGCGGGGCCTGGGCGGCGTAGGAGGGATCGAAGACCGCCTGCGTCCGAAATCCGGCGTCGTGGGCGGTCTTCAGGGCGTGGGGCGCGTCTTCAAAGACGCACGTCTCCGCCGGGGCCGCCCCCAGCCGCCGGGCGCACTCCAGAAAAATCTCCGGCCTGTCCTTGCCGGAGCCGAACTCGGCGCAGGGGAGGATAAAGTCGAAAAAATCCCCCAGCCCCAGCCGCGCCAGCACGTATTCCACCAGCTCCCTGGCGGTGTTGGTGGCCACACAGCACCGGACGCCGGCGCTTTTCAGCTTTTGAAGATATGCCGGCACGCCGGCCTTGGGGGCCACGGCGGCATAGCCCTGGCGGACGATGCCGTTGACCTCCCGGCACAGCTCCGGCACACCGGCCCGGATGCCGAAGCGCTCCTTATAATAAGCGCAGGCGGTGACCAGCGTCCGCGCCTTGTACTCCGCGTAGGCCGCCGGGTCGGGAGAGGGGGAGTGGCGGTCGCAGAAGGTCTTCCATGCCCCGTCCCACACGCCCATGGAGTCGATGAGCGTGCCGTCCAGATCGAATATCGCCGCTTTGAAGTCCATCCCTCATACCTCCGAGATCCTTGGAAGGCTCCGGTTTTCCGCGCCCCACATAAGCACCGCCGTGCCCTCGTGGACGATGATCTCCGCCTCCGCGCCGGTAAATTCGTTGCTGACGCCCAGGGGCCGCTCCTCTGTGAGCGAAGCGCGGTGGAGCTTATATAAAAGGCCCGTCTCGGTCACCACGGCGCTCCCGCAGGCGAAGACCGACACCGTGCCGGAAAAGTCCGGTGAGAACCGGGCGGCGCGGCGGCAGAGGGCCGTCACCGTCTCGTTTTTCCCCACAAGGAAGCCCTCCACGCCCCGCCTCGCCAGCATGATGAGGAGCTGGATGTTGGCATAGGTGTGGTCAAGCCGTCCGCCCAGGCCGCCGTACAGAAAAAGCCGGCCTGCCCCGCGCCGCAGGGCCTCGTATACCGCCAGCTCCATGTCCGTCTGGTCCTTCATCACCGGATGGCGGACGATCTCTACGCCCTTCGGCAGGGCGCCGCCGTAGGAGTCGAAATCCCCCACGATCAGGTGAGGCGTGAGGCCGTGGCCGGCGAGGAACGAAAGGCCCCCGTCGGCGGCGATGACAAAGGCGTCCGCCGGAAGCTCCGGCGAGCCCGCGCCGTACTCCCCGGAGCCGAACAGAGCAAAGGTTTTCACAGACATGCTTTCACCGCCTCCGCCGCGATGGTCCCTGAGCGGGTGTTGAAATGGACGCCGTCCACCGTGAGCTCCAGCCCCCGCCGTCGGGAAAAGCCGTCCTTGGTGCGGGGGAACAGCCCCATAATCAGAATGTCGCAAAGCCGCAGAAGGCCCAGCCGGCCAAAATCGTAGTCCCGCCTGGCGTCGGGTACGGCGGCAAGCTCCGCGCCCATCACGTCCGCGAAGGGCAGGCCGTACTCATCGGCCAGCCTTTTCACGATGCCGTTTCTGGCCTCCAGCTCCTCTAAGGGGTAGTTACGGAGCTGCATCAGCGGAAGGCCCATCAGGACGCACTTCTTCCCGTCCGCCAGGACCGTCTCGACGATCTGGCGCATAACCTTCTCGTATTCCGGCTTGTCCGCCCATTTCTTCCATCCCCGCCGCCAGCCGAAGATGACCTTCCACATAAAGCCCGTGGTCATCAGATGGGGCTGGAGAAGGTCGTTGGTGCCGATGCCCACCACCACGGTGGAGATCTGGGGATACCAGGGCATTTTGCGGTAGGCGTGGAGCCGCCGCAGACCGCCGTGGACGGTGTCGCCGTCCAGACCGCCGTTTTTGTAGGGCTCCTGGGGCATGAATTTGATATACGACCAGCCCACCAGCCCGCGGGTCAGACTGTCGCCAAGGTAAAGGATCATGGTTTTCACCTCATTACACGTTACCGAAAGTATAGCACAATTCCTCAGCTTTGGCAATTTTATAAAAAATTTCGCGAATTACACAAAAACCCTCTTTCCAATTGAAATTGTTATGGTATAATATACCTATCCATTTTTATATAAAGGAGATTCCACTATGAAACGTGTTGGTATACTCACCAGCGGCGGGGACTGTCAGGCGCTGAACGCCACCATGCGCGGCGTGGCCAAGGGCCTTTACAGCCTCTACGGGACAGACGGCGTGGAGATCATCGGTTTCCTTGAGGGCTACAAGGGCATGATTTATGAGAAATACCGCCGTATGGCCCCCAGGGATTTCACCGGCCTGCTCACCGTGGGCGGCACCATCTTGGGCTCCTCCCGCACCCCCTTCAAGCTGATCCGGGAGCCTGACCGCAACGGTTTGGACAAGGTCAAGGCCATGAAGGATACTTATAAAAAGCTGAAGCTGGACTGCCTGGTGGTGCTGGGCGGCAACGGCAGCCAGAAGACCGCCAATCTCCTCAACGAGGAGGGCCTGAACGTCATCGGCCTTCCCAAGACCATCGACAACGACCTGTGGGGGACGGATACCACCTTCGGCTTCCAGTCCGCCATCGCCACGGCCACCAACGTCATCGACTGCATCCACACCACCGCCGCCAGCCACAACCGCATCTTCATCGTGGAGGTCATGGGCCACAAGGTCGGCTGGCTGACGCTGAACGCGGGCATCGCCGGCGGCGCGGACATCATCCTCATCCCTGAGATCCCTTACAAGCTCAAGTCCGTCATCGGAAAAATCGAGGAGCGCGGCAAGACCGGCCACGACTTCACCATCCTGGCGGTGGCTGAGGGCGCTATTTCCAAAGAGCGGGCCGATATGTCCAAGAAGGAAAGGAAAAAGTCCCTGGAGGAGCTGGCGGCCAACTATCCCTCCGTCTCCTACGAGCTGGCGGCCCAGATTACCGAGGCCACCGGCAAGGACGTGCGGGTCACGGTCCCCGGCCACATGCAGCGCGGCGGGATGCCCTGCGCCTATGACCGCGTCCTGTCTTCCCGCCTGGGCGCCCAGGCGGCCCTGAATATCTACGAGGAGAAATACGGCGACCTGGTGGCCATCCAGAACCACAAGATCGTCTCCGTCCCCCTGAAGGAGATCGCCGGCAAGCTGAAGACAGTGGACCCCAAGGGCGACATCATCGCCGAGGCGCGGCTCCTGGGCATCTCCTTCGGCGACGAATAAACCTATGCAGACGTGCGTTTATCCCGTCACCTGGAAGCTTTTCCGGCGCGAGGCGCTGTTGGAGCAGTTTCAGGGCAGGGCGTGGAACATCAACAAGTCCCTCTTCGTCATCACCCTCTTCTTCATTTTCGTGCTCACCACGGGGCGGTATATCCCGTTCTTCCTGGCCTGCCTTGCTGTCCTGCTCTACTTCCTCCTGCTCCACTGGCTGGTCATGGCCAGAAAGCGCTATAAGACCTTCTCCGTTCTCTGGGGCGGGGAGAATTGGGACAGGACCATGGTGTTCCGAACCAGCTCTTTGATCGTCCGAGAGGGCCGCGCCTCCCACGAGATCAGTTACCGCGCCCTTCTGAAGCTTCGGGAAAAATCGGGCGAGGCCGTCCTGCTCTACCGGGGCGGCGTCCTGGTGATCCCTACCGACACTTTCACCGACGGGACTTGGGAGGAGGTCAGGGCAAAATTGACCGCCGCCCTTCCGCGTCGTCGCGGAACGCGCGATACCTCGCCGCCACACAAAGCGTGACGGCTCAGTCGCAGCGTTCGCTCCGCCTTTCCCAAGCGGCCAACGGGCCGCTTGGGTTCCCAGAGGCGGCCCGTTGGGGGCCCCATTATCACGTTTTGACGACAAACTGGAATATGGCCTCCGATTCCTCGGAGGTCATATTTTTGAATTTTTTATAAAATCCAAAACTGCCTATTGACATTCTTTGCCCTTGGTGGTAAAGTGTCTTTAGCACTCAGGAAACGGGAGTGCTAAGAGGATGATAATATGGAGCTTACCGGACGGCAAAAGAAAATACTCCGGGCGGTGGTAGAGGGATATATCGACACCGCCGAGCCCATAGGGAGCCATACAGTTCTGGCCAGGACCGGCCTTACCTGCTCCTCGGCCACCATCCGCAACGAGCTTGTGGCGCTGGATAAGGAGGGCTATCTTGAACAGCCCCACACCTCCGCGGGGCGTGTCCCCACGGCCAAGGGCTACCGCCTCTACGTCAACGAGCTTATGCGGGAACGGGAACTCTCCCAGAGCGAGGCGGAGGAGATCAACCGCAAGCTCCAGAACACGCCCGCCGGCAAGGATAAACTGATGGCGGATGTGGGAAAAATGGCTACGGAGCTGACAAGCTATCCGGCGCTGACCATCTCCGCCGCGGCCTCGGCCACGGTCAAGCGGGTGGACCTCATCTACATTGATCCCAATTCTTTCATCATCGTCCTTCTGCTCACCGGCGACACGGTGAAGAACAAGCTGGTGCATCTGCCGTTCTCCTCCACGGAGACACTGCTCAAGCGCCTGTCCGCGGTATTCAACGCCAACTTCACGGGCCTTTCGGAGGAGCAGATCACCCCGGAGCTTATCACCTCCACGGAGCGCGCAGTGGGCGACACCATGGGCGTCACCTCCGTTGTCGCGGGCTTTCTCATCGAGACGCTGATGACCTCACGCGACGCGGGGGCCAATGTCTCCGGTGAGGCCAATCTTCTGAAGCTCCCGGAGTTTCAGGACCCGGACAAGGCCCACCGGCTCATCAATTACCTCTCCGATTCCCAGAATCTTTCCGCCCTCACCGCCGCCCCCGATTTTGGCGACGTGAAGGTGCTGATCGGCCCGGAAAACGCGGCGCTGGAGCTGCGGGATTCCTCCGTGGTCCTGGCCAGCTACGACGCGGGGGACGGGATGAGGGGGCTTATCGGCGTGGTGGGTCCCACCAGAATGGATTATTCCGCCGTGGCGGCCAAGCTGGCGTATATCGCGGGGGGCCTCTCCAGGCTCCTTGGCGCGGGGGGATCGCCGCCGGCGGGCTTCGGCAAACTAATGATCAAGGGAGGAGACAGCGATGTCCAAAAATAAGGGAGAGGCCCCGCAGAGCGAGGAGCAGGAGGTCGTGACCCCCGAAGCCGCGCCCCAGGAGGCGCCCACGGAGGAGAAGCCCAAGGAACCCACAGTGGAGGAGCTTCTTGCCGCCGAGAAGGATAAATACACCAGGCTCTATGCCGAATATGAAAATTACCGCAAGCGTTCCTCCAAGGAGCGGGAGGCGCTGTACGCCCAGGTCAAATCCGACACCGTGGCGGGCTTCCTGCCGGTCTACGACAATCTGGAGCGGGCGCTGAAGGCCGGCTGTACCGACGAGACGTTCTTAAAGGGCGTGGAGATGACCATGAAGCAGCTCCAGACAGTCTTTGAAAACCTCGGCATCCACCCTATCGACGCCGTCGGAAAGCCTTTTGACGCCAACCTCCACAACGCCGTCATGCACATCGACGATGAAAAGTACGGTGAGAATGAGGTGGTGGAGGAATTCCAGAAGGGCTTTATGCTGGGAGATAAGGTTATCCGGTTCTCCATGGTAAAAGTGGCAAACTAAACAAGTAAACTCTTTCAATTCATATTTTCAGGAGGAAATTACAATGGGAAAAATCATCGGTATCGATCTCGGTACAACCAATAGCTGTGTGGCGGTCATGGAGGGCGGCGAGCCTGTGGTCATCGCCAACGCCGAGGGTATGCGCACCACCCCGTCCGTGGTGGCCTTCTCCAAGGACGGCGAGCGCATGGTGGGCCACGTGGCCAAGCGCCAGGCCATCACCAACCCCGACAGGACAGTCAGCTCCATCAAGCGTGAGATGGGCTCCAACTACCGCGTCACCATCGACGGCAAGTCTTACACCCCCCAGGAGATCAGCTCCATGGTGCTCCAGAAGCTGAAGACCGACGCCGAGGCGTATCTGGGCCAGCCCGTCACCGAGGCGGTCATCACCGTCCCCGCCTATTTCACCGACTCCCAGCGTCAGGCCACCAAGGACGCCGGCAAGATTGCCGGCCTTGATGTCAAGCGCATCATCAACGAGCCCACCGCCGCGGCCCTGGCCTACGGCGTGGACAAGGAGCAGAGCCAGAAGATCATGGTTTATGACCTGGGCGGCGGCACCTTCGACGTGTCCATCCTGAACATCGACGACGGCGTTATCGAGGTGCTGGCCACCGCCGGCAACAACCGTCTGGGCGGCGACGACTTCGACCAGTGTGTGGTGAAATACCTCATCGACGAGTTCAAGAAATCCAACGGCATCGACCTCTCCACTGACCGCGTGGCCATGCAGAGGCTCCGTGAGGCCGCCGAGAAGGCCAAGTGCGATCTCTCCGGCATGATGAGCACCACCATCAGCCTGCCCTACATCACCGCCGACGCCACCGGCCCCAAGCACCTGGAGCTGACCCTGACCCGCGCCAAGTTCAACGAGCTTACCGCCCATCTGGTGGAGGCCACCGCCGGCCCCGTGCGTCAGGCCATGTCCGACGCGGGCCTCTCCGGCAATGATATCTCCAAGGTCCTGATGGTGGGCGGCTCCAGCCGTATCCCCGCGGTGCAGGACGAGGTGAAGAAGCTCACCGGCAAGGACGGCTTCAAGGGCATTAACCCCGACGAGTGCGTGGCCGTGGGCGCGGCCATCCAGGGCGGCGTCCTGGGCGGCGACGTGGAGGGCATCCTCCTGCTGGATGTCACCCCCCTGTCCCTGGGCATCGAGACCCTGGGCGGCGTGTTCACCAAGCTCATCGAGCGCAACACCACCATTCCCGCCAAGAAGAGCCAGGTATTCTCCACCGCCGCGGACAACCAGACCTCCGTTGAGGTCAACGTCCTCCAGGGCGAGCGCGAGATGGCCCAGTACAACAAGTCCCTGGGCCGCTTCCATCTGGACGGCATCGCCCCGGCCCGCCGCGGTGTCCCCCAGATCGAGGTGACCTTCGATATCGACGCCAACGGCATCGTCAACGTCAGCGCCAGGGATATGGGCACTGGCCGTGAGCAGCACATCACCATCACTTCCTCCTCTAACATGTCCAAGGATGACATCGACAAGGCCGTCCGCGAGGCCGAGCAGTACGCCGCCGAGGACGCCAAGCGCAAGGAGGAGGTCGAGACCCGCAACCAGGGCGACCAGATGGTCTATCAGACCGAGAAGATCCTCTCCGAGTCCGGCGATAAGCTTGATCCCGCCGACAAGAGCGAGGTGGAGAATGCCCTGGCGTCCCTCAAGTCCGCCCTGGCGGGCACTGACGCCGCCGCCATCAAGTCCGCCACCGACAGCCTCACCCAGGTGTTTTACAAGGTCAGCGAGAAGCTCTATGCCCAGGCCAATCCCCAGGGCCAGGGCTTCAACCCCGGCCAGCAGGGCGGCTACGACCCCAACCAGGGCGGCCAGAACCCCGGCAACGGCGGCTATTACGACGCCGACTACACCGTGGACGACGACAAGAAATAAGCGTTCCATTCCAAAACCCTATCCTTTGCGGGCAGCCAGGCTGTCCGCAAAGGTGTGTGAAAGGAAATACCTTCAATGGCTGACAAACGAGACTACTATGAGGTGCTGGGCGTTTCCAAAACGGCCACGGACGAGGAGCTGAAAAAGGCGTTCTATAAGATCGCCAAGGAGAACCACCCCGATCTGCACCCCGGCGACAAGGAATGCGAGCAGAGGATGAAGGAGGCCGGCGAGGCCTACGAGATCCTCTCCGACAAGGAGAAGCGGGCCAAGTACGACCAGTTCGGTTTTGCCGGTGTAGACCCCAGCTACGCATCCCAGGACGGCGGCTACGGCGGATTTGAGTTCTCCGGCTTCGGGGGCCTGGACGACCTCTTCAACATGTTCGGCTTCGGCGGCGGAGGCGGCGGGCGCTCCCGCGGCAAAAACGGCCCCCGTCCGGGGGAGGACATTCGCCTGGGCGTCTCCCTGAGCTTCGAGGAGGCCGCTTTCGGCTGTGACAAGACCCTGAATGTCAGCCGGGTGGAGCTGTGCGACGACTGCCACGGCTCCGGCTGCGCCGCGGGCTCCAGCGCCGAGACCTGCCCCGACTGCCACGGCTCCGGCTACACCGTCACCACCCAGCGCACCTTCCTGGGCATGAGCCGCGTCCAGTCCGAGTGCCCCCGTTGCCACGGCAAGGGCAAGATCGTCAAGAACCCCTGCCCCAAGTGCAAGGGCCAGGGGCGTGTGCGCCGCCAGCGGACGGTGAACGTCCACATCGACGCCGGTATCCAGAACAACGTCACCATGTCCCTGTCCGGCCAGGGCAATGCCGGCTTCAACGGCGGGCCTGCCGGCGACATTCTGCTGACCGTCTCCATCCGGCCCCATGAGCTTTTTGAGCGGGACGGCACGTCGGTGCTGTGCGAGATCCCCATCACCGTCACCCAGGCCATGCTGGGCGCGGAGCTGGAGGTTCCCACCCTGGACGGCAAGGCCAAATTCACCATCCCCGCCGGTACCCAGCACGGCGATACCTTCCGGCTCCGCGGCAAGGGCATCCCCTATTTCCGCTCCGCGGGCCGCGGCGACCAGTACATCACCGTGGCGATCACCATCCCCAAGAGCCTCAACGCCGAACAGCGCGAGCTGGTGAAAAAGCTGGATGAGACCCTGGGCGGTACCGCCGAAAAGCCCCGCAAATTCGGGAAAAAGAAATAAGCTTACCCTATAAACTAAAAACTGCCCGTGTACCGCATCGGTACACGGGCAGTTTGTCAAAAAACTCAAATTCGATATTTTTCCCGGCGACATGTGCGTCGGAAAAAATCCCTTTTGTCACGAAAATGTGCCGCTTTGCGGCTCATGCGGCGTGACGGCAGGGGAAAATACCTGAATTTCGCAAAATTCAGATATTTTTCCCGCACGTTCCCCTTGTCGGAAAAAGCCCGTCAGGGCTTTTTCCGACAGTCTAAAACTCCCGTGTACCAATGCGGTACACGGGAGTTTTGCGCCTTTGCCGGTGAACGTCCCGGCAAGATTCAAAACCGCCGCCAAGATCGCTCCGATACCGAATATGAGCCACATGGGTTAAACCCTCCTTGAGTTTATCAAAAAGACTGAATTTATTTATGGATGGGACACTGTCATCACTTGTGGGCCGTTTGTTTTGAAAGAATCATGAGATATGCCAAAAAGCAGGCAAGGTCACTCAGAGCGGAAAAAAGTCTTGTCTGACGGGCAAATACACTGTAAAAAAGGATGACTGTTTCTGCCAGTAAAAACACAGCGGGCATCAGCCGAAGCGCTTTTCCCCATGCCGCATTTGACCTTCCAAACCATAAGACGGTACCCAAGGCGGCACACACCAAAGCGGGTGGGATGCTGTAAGCAAGCCAGCCTCCGATACTGTTTACCGCCAGTTCAGGAAATGAGCCAAATTGCGTAACGCCGCTTCGATAAGCATGTATGGATTGATGTGCGGTTGTGATAAGGAACATCAGGAATATATATGTTCCCGCGTTGATTGCCGCGCACTTTTTGCTTTCACTGAATAAAACGATCAACGAGGTGGAAAATGCCCAAAATCCAAACGTGCTTGAGCTCCAATCATAAAGCGACCAAAGGCTGTTGTCCGGCAGTATCATGAAAAACACAACGGAAAGACCTGCCAGTATACCGAACGCGGCCATTAGAAGATAGGATTTTAGATTATCCCTGAAAACGCTCCTCATTTTTTATGCCCGCGGGAACAGCACCTTGTCCGGCCACGCGGCGGAGTCGTTCTGCGCCTTGTCCGGCCCCAGATCGCGGATGTAGTCACGGTCAAATTCCGCAATGTCCCCGCGGCGGTACGCGGCCTCGTTATACCGGGCGATCACCGCGTCAATGTTTACATAATTCATCGCCAGCCAAAGAACGAGGAAGGCGCAGACAAAGACAGGGAACACCCGAAAACCGGGCCTCGCGGTTCTGACCGCCACGGCGATGAGGGCCACGGCGATCCACGCCATGATGACCAGCGTGCCGCACCGCAGTAAGCTCAGCCCGTAGACGCCGATATAGAGGCACATGCGGTATAGGGCGGAGATCAAGATCACGGCGGTGAGGCCGATGAGCACATAGACCAGCACATTTACGGCTTTTTTGCCCTTGCCCGATGGCGCGGCGCACAGGAGCGCGGCGCCCAGGTTGATCCCCGCCACCGCCGCCAGCTGGAAGAAGCCCTGACGCGCGTACTGGGCAAAGCCGCCCTGCATGGCCGCCGTCTCCGCCCCGCCAAAGAGGAACACGAATTGGATGACGGCGAACACCGCGTAGATCACATTTAGCGCCGCCAGCGCCGCGATATAGGGCAGGCAGGGGAGAGGGGCGGCCTCGCTCTTGGGAAGGCTTTCTTTCTCCGGGGCGGGACGGGCCAGGGAATAGAGGAAGGAGAACAGCATCAGGCCCAGCACGGCGGCCTTGAACCAGTCCCACAGGAACCGGCCCCGCAGAATGGTCTCCTTGATGAACCGTCCCACGTCCCCCAGCATCGACTCAAACACCTGATCCGCCCCGGCCAGAAGCGACAGGATCACCGCCAGCACCGGCACCATCAGCAGGAGCGTCAGGATCACGATCCAGAAGCCGTTGCGCCCCTTCTCCCGCCGCCGCAGGGCCTGAAAGGGCTTGAGAAAATGCCGGAACAGGTTGGGGACAAAGAGCCGCGCCGTCTCCGGGATGACCGAAACGGCCAGGGCGGGGAAATCCCGCCCGGTCAACGCCAGGGCCGAGGCCGGGGTCAGGCAGGCCAGCAGCATAAGGTCGATCATCCGCACCGAATAGTCCGGGAACAGCCCCGCCGCCACGGCCAGCAGCACCGTGCAGATCACCAGAAAGAGGCCGGCGCGGGTGGGCCGCAGCTTCCCCCGCAGATAGATACACTCGGCGGCCAGCGCCCCCAGCACAAAGGCCGTGGTGCCAAGACCGGGGACGGCGATCAGCGACTCCAGGGAGAACACCCGGAACCACAGTACCCCCAGGGCGACGCCCAGAACGACGGCCAGCCAATCAAAGGGAGAAAAGACCACGGGCTCCCGCGCGGGGGCGGGGGAGAGGGATGCGCTGTCGGCGGGCGTTATCTCCCCGCTCTCTGCCTGTTGAAGGTTTTCGGGTTTCTTATTCTCGTTTTCCATAATAAGCTCCTTTCCTGACGCCCCAGGGCGGCGATTTTCAGGATTCCCCATCCTCTGTGAACTCCAAAAGCTCCCCCGGCTGGCACTGGAGGGCGCGGCACAGGGCATCCAGGGTAGAAAACCGCACCGCCTTGGCCTTGCCGGTTTTGAGAATGGACAGGTTTGCAAGCGTTATGTCAACCTTTTCGGACAGCTCCGTCAGGCTCATCTTCCGCTTTGCCAGCATCACGTCAAGATTCACAGTGATCATACAGTCACCTCATACTAATATTTAATGAAAAGCTTGAACCGAGCGGCGAGGATTTTTCGTGCAAGACAAGGAAGGCGGTGCAGAGAATACTGTATGTATTGTCAAACCGCCTGACGCGGTATTGAACGAAAAAGACCGTCGCGAATGAAAGATTTTTATTAAATATTAGTATTAAATAGTCAGGTCGTTGTCATCCTTCAGATCGGCGGCCTTCTGGGTCAGGTGCGACAGCGCCGCGCAGCAGACGGTCACCGCCGCGCCGAACAGGGTGACGGCCACAAAGATCAGCGGCACCGAGGGGTGCTTCGGCCCCAGCGCCAGCACCGACACGGCCAGGATAACATAGACGCAGGTGTCCCCCAGAGCCAGCCGGCTGATGGTCCGAAGCCGCTGGGCGTTCTCCTGGCAGAAGCTGTTGTTCCGCCCGATCTCGGTGAAGATGCCCCAGGCCAACCACAGGGAGATAAAGCCTGGAATGGAGGACGCCGCCACGATCCCCGGCACCACCCAGCCAAATATGGTGGTCTTAATGGCGTCGCCCGCGCCCGCGTAGTATTCCGACACGCTGCGCCCCAGCATCGGCACGAAGAAGATCAGCACCGCCGCCAGAAACACCGCCAGCACCACCACGACCACCTTCAACAGCATGGATAATTCCTTTTGTCCCATATTGATCCGCTCCTTTCGCGCTTATAGTAGCACAGGCATTTCCGAATGTCAATAAGAATTTATCGAAAAACAATAAAATTTTATTGACAGTCGGGAAGAACGCTCCTGAAAATGAAATCGCGGAAAAAACATCAAAAACCTTGTTGCCAAATCCGAGGAAATATGTTACAATGAACAAAATTGTGGGGATTTGTCCCCGTGGTTTGTGAACTATTGAATAAATTATACAAGGAGGCTGCAAAATGAGCAAGAACGTGATGGTAGGTCAGTCCGGCGGTCCCACATCGGTCATCAATTCCTCTCTGGCGGGCGTATACGAGGCGTCCCGCGCACGGGGCGCCGAGCATGTTTACGGTATGCTCCATGGCGTAGAGGGACTTTTACAGGGCAAGTACATCGACCTCAGCGAAAAATTTAAAACAGGCCTGGAGATCGAGCTTCTCAAGCGCACGCCCTCCAGTTATCTGGGCTCCTGCCGCTACAAACTCCCCGACTGGCGGGAGAACGAGGAGCCCTACAAGAAGCTGATGGCCCTCCTGGAGGAGCTGGACGTGGGGTACTTCATGTACATCGGCGGCAACGACTCCATGGACACCATCGGCAAGCTGGCCGATTACGGCGAGCACGTCTGCTCCGATATCCGCTTCATGGGCGTGCCCAAGACCATCGACAACGACCTGATGATCACCGACCACACCCCCGGCTACGGCAGCGCCGCCAAGTACATATCCGTGGTGATGAAGGAGATCATCCGTGACGCCACAGTCTACGGCTCCAAGTACGTGACCATCGTGGAGATCATGGGCCGCAACGCCGGCTGGCTCACCGCCGCCGCCTCTCTGGCCCGCGGCGAGGACTGCGAGGGCGTGGATATGATATGCCTGCCTGAGGTGCCCTTCCATGTGGACCGCTTCATCGAGAAGGTCCGCGTCATGCAGGAGAAGAAGCCCAGCATCGTCATCGCCGTCTCCGAGGGCGTCAAGCTGGAGGATGGGCGGTACGTCTGCGAGCTCTCCGACGATCCCCGGCGCGTAGACGCCTTTGGCCACAAGAACCTGACCGGTACGGCCCGGTATCTGGCCGGCCAGGTGGAGCGGAACCTGGACACCAAGACCCGTTCCATCGAGCTCTCCACCCTCCAGCGGTGCGCGTCGCATCTGACAAGCCGCACCGACATCACCGAGGCCTACCAGGTGGGCGGCGCGGCGGCCCAGGCGGCCTTCCAGGGCCACAGCGGCGAGATGGTGGCCCTCCGCAGAGTCTCCAACAAGCCCTACCAGTGCATCACCGAGCTCCATCCCATCTCCGAGGTGGCCAACCTGGAAAAGAAGGTCCCCTTGGAGTGGGTCAACGAGAACTTCACCGATATGCTCCCGGCCTTCCTCAACTACGCCCGTCCCCTGATCCAGGCGGAGCTGACGCCCATATACATCGAGGGCCAGCCGTACCACATCTACTGCAAGGAAGCATGAACGCACAAAAAAGGGCCGCCCGAATTCGGGCGGCCCTTTTTTGTGAGACTGTCGGAAAAAATATCAAATTTGAGTTTTTTGTCAACACCCGCGCATTCCCAAACGTCTATAGGGTGAGAGCGCTCGAAATCGACAAACGGCCGGACACCGGCTGGCCCGTATCGGATGCAAGGAAAGAGGTGGTCATACGCCTGAACTCTACGAACAATATTGGTCCTGGCTTGCCGGGTGCTGTGAGCGGATGACCGGGGAGCGGCAATCCGCCGAGGATATCGCCCAGGAGGCCTTTATGCGGGCCATGGTAAACTTCCACATCCTCGCGCCCTTGGGTGACCGGGGGCGGCGGGCGTGGCTGAAAAGGACGGCGCGGAACATCTTCATCGACAAGTGCCGCCGGGACAGGAGCGCCGGCGGGGAGGTGCCGGAGGAGCCCTTTGAGGAGGACTTCACCCGCGCGGAGGTATGGCGCGCCATCGGGTTTTTACCGGACACGGAGCGGGATATCTTCACCCTTCGGTATTTTGCCGGATACGACTCCACGGAGATCGGCAGGATGTTCAACCTCCCGCCCTCCACCGTCCGTTCGCGGCTCAGATCGGCCAGACAGAAAATCAAAGATATCTATTTTAAGGAGTGAATCATATGGAAGGAAAGAAGCTGGAAATCAATTGCGGCCTGTGCGACGCCACCGGCGTCACCGGGGAGACGCTGGCCGGCTATGCCGGAGTCGAGGTAGACTGCGGCACTATGCTGGTAACACCTGCGGCAAACCGTATCCTGCTCGGCCACGGGGTAGAACTCAACGCCGGTTCGGTGATCAACGTGCCGGAGGGGGTGCGGGTGTTGATGAAAACGGGGAGCTTCACCCTGGAGCCGGGGGACGTCCCCAATGGCCCCGCCATGCTCATCGTCACGGGGAGCCTCGCCGTGCGGGAGGGCGCCGGGGAGACGCTGGATGCCTACGCCGCCGTACACGTCATCGGCCATCTGACCTGTCCCCAATCCCTGGCGGGACGGGTGCAGGTGACGGGTGGACAGACGGTCTACCCCGACGGGTATGCCTACGTGGACGGGGATTTGACGCTGGATAAGCTGGCCGCGGCCCGCTGGACGGGGAAGAAGGTCTATACCGATAAATCGGTCATCGTCACCCAGGACGCGGACCTGGACGCCCTGCGCACCTCCGGCACCGTCTTTGCCTGCCGGAAGGCCGTCCTCCCGGAAAAGCTTCTGGACAAGGCCATGCCCCTGCTGGAGCTGTCCGGGGACGCCAGGATCGTCCTTCTGCCGGAGGACACGGTCTATGTGCAGGGAAATATGACCCTGACAAAGACCCTTTTGCGCCGGGGACAGCGGCTCTGGCTCGACGGGAATCTGGCGGTGGAGCGCCGGGAGGCGGAGCTTTTGTCCCAGCTTGCGTACCTCCATGTGGCGGGAATGGCCATCGTCCCCTGGGAGCTGGAGGAGAGCTTCTCAAAGCTGGACCCCCAGTGCGGCGAGGTGTTCCCCTACCGGGGGGAACTGCTGTACGAGCGGGATTACGTGACCGTGGATAAGGCATATCTGGACAGCGCCGGCTTCCTGACGCTGCTGGACTGCGACGCGGTGGAGCTGGACGGCGCCCTGACGGACAGCGAGATCAGGACGGGCCTGGCCATACACCGTTGCGCCGCGGTTTTCTGCGAAAAAGCTCAGATGCCCGCCGTCCGCTCCGTGGCGGAGAATGTGGACTACATCGGCGGCAGGCACCCGGAGTCCGGCGAACCCAAAGACCCCAATACGGTCAGCATAGACTGCGGCACGTACACCTTTTAAGCGGAAATAAAAAATGGGGCTGTGAAAATCCACGCCTGAGTCGGCGTGTTTTTTCACAGCCCTTAATTTATACGCTATTTCTTCTTCCAGAGCGCGAGTCCCTGGGCGAACCGTTCAAGGCCGTCGGTGAGACGCGCCCGTGAGGTGGCCAGATTGAGCCGGATGAAGGACTTACCGTCTCCGCCGAACTGGCCGCCGGGGGAGAGGTACAGCCCCGTCTCTGAACGGATAAAATCACACAGAACGTCCGTGTTGTCCGTAAGCCTGGAGCAGTCCAGCCACAGAAGATAGGTGGCCTCGGAGGGGGTGACGGCGATTTCCGAGGCGCGGTTTTTCAGTGTCTCCACGGTGAAGCGCTTGTTCTGATAGATATATTCTCTCAGTTCGTCCAGCCACGCCCCGCCCTTTTCAAAGGCGGCCACGGCGGCGGGGACGGCGAAGGTGTTGGGCTCCGCCACCTCGTCGGTGTTGAGGCCCCGCCAGACCTTGTGTCTGAGATGGGGCTCCGGGACGCACACGGCAGCTGTCTGGATGCCGGCGATGTTAAAGGCCTTGGTGGGGGCCACGCAGGTAACGGATACCTCCCGGCACGTCTCGCTGACCGAGGCGAAGGGGACGTAAGAGTTTCCGGGATCGGTCAGATCGCAGTGTATCTCATCGGAGATCACCGTAACGCCGTGCTTTTGGGCCAGCTCCCCGATACGGGCCAGCTCCTCTCGCGGCCATATCCGCCCCACGGGGTTGTGGGGGTTGCAGAGGATCATAAGGGCGGCCTGCGGGTCGGCCATAGCTTTCTCCAGGGCCGCAAAGTTTCGGTGATACCGCCCGTCTCCGTCCCGGCATAGGGGAACCTCCAGGGGAACCCGCCCGTTGTTGAGGATGGAGTTGAAGAAAATGTTGTATACGGGCGTCTCGATAAGCACCTTTTCCGCCGGGGTGGTCAGCTTCCGCACACAGGTGGAGATGGCCGGCACCACGCCGGCACAGAAGATGAGCCACTCCGGGCGCATCTCAAACCCGTGGCGCTCCCGCCACCAGCGTACGTAACTGTCCGCCCACTCGTCGGGGATGATGTTGTAGCCAAAGACCCCGTGGGCGGCCCGCTCCTCAATGGCGGCGCGTATCTCCGGCGCGGCGGAGAAGTCCATATCCGCCACCCACATGGGCAGCTCGCCGGACTTACACTCGTCCCACTTCAAAGAGCCGGAGCCGAACCGGTCAGGGGTGCTGTCAAAATCGTACATCAGACGCTCTCCTTGCTCTCCCGGAGGATGATCCTGGTCTTACCGGGGTCCACCTTGTCCCGCTCGATGATCAGCTCCCCGATGGAATCGGCCCGGATGGTGCCGGAGGTGGGGTTGATGACGGAGTCCACATTCCCCACAATGTCCGCCTCCACGCTGGAGTACTCAAAGGCCAGGGTGGTGTTCAGGAGCTTGCAGTTGCGCATGGTCAGGTTCTCGATGTAGCACATGCCCTGGAGGCTCTCGATGGTGCAGTTTTCAAAGGTCAGATTCTTACCGTTCCAGCCCAGATACTCGCCTGAAATGAAGCTGTCCCGCACCAAAATATTTTCCCCGTTCCAGAAAGCGTCCTTGGAGAGAAGGCGGGATTTCTCCACCGTTATGTTTTTGCCGCCGTCAAAGGAGTAATTGCCCACAAGGCGCAGATTTTCCGCCGTTACGTTCTGGCTGTTCATGCCGAAATAGTCGCCCTTCACCGACACGTTTTCAAGCTCCACCCCGTCACAGTGCCACAGCGTCTCGGCGGCGTTTGGCATGTCCACATCGCGGAGAATGAGCTTACGGCACCGGCGGAAGTTTTTGGGTGCCTCGATGACGGCCCGATTTACCTCCATGTTGTCCGTGTACCACACTCCGGCGCGGGCCATCTCAAACCACTGGCAGTCCGTAACGCGAATGTCCCGGCAATACCACAGAGGGTACTTCCACTTGAACATGCAGTTTGTAAGCTCGATGCCCCGGCTTTCCTTCAGGGGCGACTCGCCGTCATCAAAAATGGTGTCGAAAATCTTCAAATCTCGGCTCATAAAAAGCGCCCGCTCTCCGGTGAGGCGGCGGGCGCGTACCTCGTTTGTCATGCCCCCGATTCCTTTCATGGTTATCTGCACCTATTTTAGCATGACCGATTTGGTAAATCAATTGCAAAATGAGGGGAGAGACGGCGAAAATCTGTTTTTCTCAAAATTTCTCCCCCGCTGAAAGCCATAGTTATAGCATGCGGCCAGGGCATACAAAACGCCTTCCCTGTATTCTAAGAAACCGGCGGCCTCAAAGACCGTTATCTTGTACCGCTCCGGCGGCCACTCGTCCAGCCATTTTTTGACCCATTCATCATCGTATATGCGCGGCATAGTATATCTCCTTTTGACAGTATCATTTAATTCCACTGTACGTAATTCTAATTATAGTGTAATGTAGTGATACTGTCAAGAACTATTTTGGAGGAAATCATGCTTGGAAAACGGCTGAATATGACGCGCAAGGAAAGGGGTTACACCGCTCAGCAGATGGCGGATCAGCTCCATATCACATTAAGCAATTACCGCAAATACGAAAGCGGACGAGCCTATCCGCCGGTGGACAAGCTGGTTCAGATCGCCGATATCCTCGGCGTTACCACGGATTATTTATTGTGCCGAGAGGAGAAGACGCACCTGTAGGGGCCGCCGTCCCCGGCGGCCCGTCCCGGTTAACCACCGGGCCAATCATCCTCAAACGGCTCGTCCGGCCACCCCTTTAAAAAATTTCGATAATTTTTTAACAAACCCCCTTGACAACCGTCCGAAAGTGTGTTATATTTTTAACGTAAACAGGGAGTAGCGCCCCGAAAGGGGTCGCGCCGCCGTCAACACGGCCCTTCAGGGGGCCCGGCTGGCGCAGTCCAACAGACAGCGAGACGTTTACGGTCTTATGACCGTGAGCGTCTTTTTTTGTTTATCCGGCCTGCTCCCTGCTTTACGGACATCAATATATTTCAAGTCTAATGGTGTGAAGTCAAGAATGCAATAAGAGAAAATTTGCGAAAGAAGTAGCCCAAAAGAGTAGTAACTAG
>CANQTW010000022.1 GCA_947626845.1 uncultured Oscillospiraceae bacterium
GCGATCGGGTGACCGGGCCGGCGACGGCCGGAACGGCGCTTTAATGGGAAACCGCCTTCACGGCAACGGAAGGCAGCGCCGGGGGAAAACCAACCCGACCTAAGCCGCAAGATTTATCCTGTTCGCTGCCGCTTTTTTGCGGAAAACCCTGGTTTTCCGCAAAAAAGCGGCAGGGAAAATACGTTATGCCGCGAAGCGGCATTTTTTGTTAAGGGGAATATATGAAGAAAAAAGCTGACGTAAAATGGCTGATAGAGATCATTGTACTGTCCGTCACCATGTCGGTGATCTTCTCGCTGACAAGCTCGGAGATCCTGGATGGGGCGGGGTACATCGTGGCCTTTGTCCTGCTTTTCGCGTTCATCGCCCTGGGCATCGTCTTTGACGTCATCGGCGTGGCGGTCACCTCCGCCACCGAGACGCCCTTTCACGCCATGGCCTCCCACAAGGAGCGGGGCGCCAAGGAGGCCCTGCGGCTTCTTCGGAAGGCCGAGCGCGTCAGCTCCGTTTGCAACGACGTGGTGGGCGATATCTCCGGCATCATCTCCGGCGCCACCGCGGCCACCATCGCCGGGAACCTGACAAGAGATTTTGGCCTGAACAGCATCGTCATGTCTCTGCTGGTGACCGGCGTCGTGTCGGGCCTGACCATCGGGGGCAAGGCCGTGGGCAAGACCGTCGCCCTGACCAAAAATACACAGATCATTTTCACGGTGGGGAAGCTCATGTCCCTTATGCCCCATCTCAAGAAAAAATAAACTATTTCTATAGAAATAATCCATGGCGGTAGATATTTGTGAGCATACTTGAAAAAATCAACTCCCCGGAGGACGTGAAGCGCCTCAGCGAGGCCGAGCTTGCTGGCCTGTGCCGGGAGCTTCGCGAGACGGTGGTGAACACCACGGCCAGGACGGGCGGACATCTCAGCTCCAACCTTGGCGTGGTGGAATTGACCGTGGCCATCCATCTGGTGTTCGACACCTCCCGCGACAGGCTCCTGTTCGACGTGGGACATCAGAGCTATATCCATAAGCTGTTGACAGGGCGCAGGGACAGCTTTGGCACACTGCGCTCTTTTGGGGGAATCTCCGGCTTCCCCAAGCCCAACGAGTCCGTCCACGACGCCTTTGTGGCGGGACACGCCTCCTCGGCGGTCTCCACGGGCCTCGGCATGGCCAGGGCCAGGACGCTGTTGGGAGAGGAGTATAACGTTATCGCCGTAGTGGGCGACGGCGCCCTGGCAGGGGGACTGACGTATGAGGGATTGTGCGACGCCGGAGCAAGTCCGGAGCCCTTCATCGTGGTCCTCAACGACAACGGCATGTCCATTGACAAGAGCGTGGGCGGTATGGCGCTGTACCTTTCCCGCCTGCGGCTCCGTCACGGGTATATCGCCTTCAAAAACGCCTACCGGAGGTTCATGAACCGCTTCTCCGGCGGGCGGTGGCTCTACAACATCTTCCACCGCATCAAGCAGGGCGTCAAGGAGGCCGTTTTCAACTGCTCGGTCTTTGAGGATATGGGCTTTATGTACATCGGGCCGGTGGACGGGCACAATATAAAGTCCCTGACCGCGGCGCTGAAGATCGCCCGCGACGCCAAAGGGCCCGCCCTGGTCCATGTGATCACGAAAAAGGGAAAGGGCTATCAGTACGCCGAGGCCAACCCCGACGCCTTCCACGGCGTCAGGAGCTTCGATCCGGCCACCGGCGTCATACCGGCCTCCGGGGCGTGCTTTTCATCCGTGTTCGGGGAGGAGCTGTGCAAGCTGGCCGCCGCGGATGAAAGGATCATGGCGGTGACCGCCGCCATGCCCTCCGGTACGGGGCTTTCGGAGTTTGCCGCCAGATACCCGAACCGCTTTTTCGACGTGGGCATCTGCGAGGGCCACGCCGCCAGCATGATCGGCGGGGCCGCGGAGCGCGGGTGCGTGCCGGTGTTCGCTGTATACTCCACTTTTTTGCAAAGGAGCTACGACATGCTCCTGCAGGACGTGGCTATGGGGCGCGAACATGCCGTCCTGGCGGTGGACCGGGCGGGCCTGTCCGGCGAGGACGGGGAGACCCATCAGGGGAGTATGGACGTGAGCTTCCTGACGTCCATGCCCAACATGACCGTCTGGTCCCCCGCCAGCTTTGCGGAGCTGCGGGATATGCTTCGACACGCCGTTTTGGAGGAGACAGGTCCCGTGGCCGTGCGTTACCCCAAGGGGAGCGAGGGCGGCTATACCCAGGGCGGCGCGGAACCGGCCCTGAGAGTACGGGAGGGCGATGATTTTACCATTGTCACCTACGGCATCAGCGTCAATACGGCGCTCAGCGCCGCCGAACTGCTGGAAAAGCGGGGGATTTCCGTCGATATCATCAAGCTTGGACGGATCAAACCCATTGATTACGGGCCTATTGAGGAATCCGCGCGGCGCACAGGGCGGCTTCTCGTGTTGGAGGAGGCCGTGGCGGGCGGCTGTATCGGGCAGCAGGCGGCGGCGGAGCTGACCGCCCGCGGAGTATCTTTGAAGACGTTGATCTTGAAAAATCTTGGGGACCGTTTCATCCCCCACGGCACGGTGGAGGAGCTTCGGCGCTTCGTTGGCATTGACGCCCGGAGCGTGGCGGAGGCCATAGCGGCGAACAGCGGCAAACAGGCGGACTTGGGGGGCGACCATGGCAAAGACGAGACTTGATGTGCTTATGACGGAGCGGGGCCTCTGCGAGAGCCGTGAGAAGGCCAGGGCGTTCATCATGGCCGGCGAGGTTTTTGTAAACGGCCAGCGGTCAGACAAGCCGGGAAACGCCTGCGCCCAGGACGCGCGGATCGAGATACGCGGCACGGGACTGAAATATGTCTCCCGCGGCGGCCTGAAGTTAGAGCGGGCGCTGGACGTCTTCGGGGGGAGCCCGGAGGGGAAGGTATGCCTGGATTGCGGCGCCTCCACCGGCGGCTTTACGGATCTGATGCTCCAAAGAGGGGCGGTGAAGGTCTACGCCGTGGACGTGGGCTACGGGCAGCTGGCCTGGAGCCTTCGGAACGACGGGCGGGTGGTGGTCATGGAGAAGACCAACGCCCGATACCTGACGCCGGATATGTTCCCGGAAAAGCCGGAGCTCGCCTCCATCGACGTAAGCTTCATCTCCCTCGCCCTCATCCTTCCGGCGGTGCGGGGGGTGTTGACCGAGGACGGGGAGGTCTTTTGCCTGATCAAGCCCCAGTTTGAGGCGGGGCGCGAGAAGGTGGGCAAAAAGGGCGTCGTCCGGGAGCCTGAGACGCATATCGAGGTGCTGGAGGCGTTTTTGGAAAACGCCGGAAACGCCGGATTTTATGTGGAAAACATCACCTGGTCCCCTATCCGGGGGCCTGAGGGGAATATTGAGTATCTGGGCCATCTGGTGAGCGCGCCCTGCGAAAATCGGGCGGATGTGCGCGCCGTGGTGGCCGAATCCCACGCGGTTTTGAACGGGTGAGACGATGGAAAAGGTCATACTGTTTGCGAATCCCAAGCGGGACCCGGAGCTGAAAACGCTGGAACGGGTCAGGAGCATAGCGGAGTCCCTGGGCATCGACTGCGGCGTGGGGAACCTGCCCTGTGAGCTGGACACGCTGGCGAAGGGGGCCGGAATGGCCGTCACCTTCGGCGGCGACGGCGCCATTTTACGGGCGGCCAGGGCCCTTTGCGGCATGGATATCCCTATCCTCGGCATCAATCTGGGCCATAAGGGCTTTATGGCGGAGCTGGAGGCCGGGGAGGTGGAGCTGGCCAGGACGGCTTTTGAGGGGAAATTCATCCCGGAGAGCCGCATGATGGCGGATATCACCGTCTTTCGGGAGGGGAAGGCCGTGTACAGGGACTTCGCCCTCAACGAGGCGGTTGTGAAGGGGATGTCCAGGGTCATCGGCGTCAACGTCTACGGCGACGGGCGCAGGATCATGGGCTTTGACGGGGACGGCGTGATCGTCTCCACGCCCACCGGCTCCACCGCCTATTCCCTCTCCGCCGGCGGCCCCATCGTGGAGCCTACGGCCCAGAGCCTGATTGTCACGCCGGTCTGTCCCCACATCCTCAGCGCCAGGAGCTACGTCCTGGCCCCGGAGAGGACCGTTACGGTGGAGCTCCACAGGCTGGACAGTAAGACGGCCTACTTCTCCGTGGACGGCGGGGAGAGCGTGGCGCTCCAGGATCAGGACAGGATCGAGGTCCGCCGCTCCGCCACCGTGACCAAGCTTGTGCGGGTCACCGGCAGGAGCTTTTATGAGAAGGTCAGCAGTAAGCTGGGGGAGGCACTTTGAGAAACGAACGGCAGGAAAAGATAGTTGACATCATATCGAGAAAGCCTGTGGGGACCCAGGCGGAGCTGGCCCGCGAGCTGGAAAAAGAGGGCATACACACCTGTCAGGCCACCTTGTCCAGGGACATAAAGGCCCTGCGGCTGACACGGGAACGCACGGCCCAGGGGCGCTGCCGGTATACCATGCCGCGGGAGCGGACGGTGGATGTGGAGGCGCGGCTGAGAAATATTTTCTCCCAGTGCGTCACCGGCATTGACCGGGCGCAGAACCTGGTGGTCATCAAGACACTTCCGGGGCTGGCGTCGGCTGCCTGCGCCTCCATCGACAAAATGGCCATTCGTACCCTGGTGGGCACCATCGCCGGGGACGACACGGCCTTTTTGGCCATGCGGGACGACGACGCGGCGGAGGAGCTGTGCCGCCGGATGCGGAAGCTGATCTGACGTTTCGCGCGCGCCGGTGCGGTATGGTTTGGATTATATCACACTGACGCACGTTTGTCAAGTAAAAATATAATAAAAATAATTAAATTTTTGTGAACATTTTAAACCGCCGGAAAAGGAGGTAAAAAGATGCTCTCCCTTCTTCATATTGAGAATATCGCCGTGGTGGAACGGGCGGATATCGAATTTGGGCCGGGGCTTAACGTTCTGACCGGCGAGACGGGCGCGGGCAAATCCATCGTTATCGACGCGCTGGAGGCGTCCCTGGGCTGGCGGACGAGCCGGGAGCTTGTGCGCACGGGGGCGAAGTCGGCCCTGGTCACCGCCACCTTCTCCGAAACGGATATGACCGGCTGGTGCGAGGAAAACGGGGTGGAGTATGACGGGGAGCTGGTGCTGACCAGGCGCATCTCCGAGGACGGCAAGAGCACCTGCCGGGTCAACGGGATGCCCATCTCCGCCGTCCAGCTCCGGGAGCTGGGCCTGCGGCTCATCGACATCCACGGCCAGGGCGACGGCCAGAGGCTGACCAACGAGCGCTGGCATCTTGCCTATCTGGACGGGTTCGGAGGCCTTGAGGCGGCGCTGGCGGAGTACAGGGCGGCTTATCAGACCATGAAGGCCCTGCGCGACGAGATCGAAGCGCTGACCCTTGACGAGGGCGAGCGGGAACGGCGTGTGGATATGCTGGAATTTCAGGTCAAGGAGATCGGGCGGGCCGGTGTCACACCGGGGGAGTACGAGGAGAAATCAAAACGCCGGGACTTTCTCAAGGCCGCCGGGAAGCTTTCGGATTCCGTGCGGGACGCCGGCGCGTGCCTGATGGGCTCCGAACGCAGCGACGGCGCGGTGAATCTCATCGAATCCGCCGCCGGGACCATCGCCTACGCCCTTCGCTGGTCCGAGGAGCTGGGGGCGCTGTCCCAAAAGCTGACGGACCTGAAGTACGCCGCCGAGGACGCGGCGGAGGAGCTGCGGGATATCCGAGAGAGGCTGGAGTTCTCCCCAGAGGAGCTGGACGAGCTGGACGCGAGGCTCGACACCCTGAAGCGCCTGATGCGCAAGTACGGCGGCAGTGAGGAGGCCGTACTGGAGACCTACGAGAGCGCCAAGCGGGAGCTGGAGGAGATCGGGTTCTCCGACGAGAAGCTGAAAAAGCTGGAGGTCAAGCTGACCGCGGCGGAGAAAAACGCCAGGGCCCTGGCGGGGACGGTCTCCCAAAAGCGGCGGAAGGCCGCGGAGGCTCTCTCCCAGGCCATCGAGCGGGAGCTGCGGGAGCTGAGTATGTCCGGAGCGGCCTTTAAGGTTGACATAACGCAGAAAGAGCTGGGGCCGGAGGGGGCCGACGAGGTGCGGTTCCTGATGGCGGCCAACGCCGGGGAGAGCTTTGGACGCATTGCCCGCGTGGCCTCCGGAGGCGAGCTTTCGCGGGTCATGCTGGCCATGAAAACCGTGCTTTCCAGGGCGGACACCGTGGAGGCCATGGTCTTTGACGAGATCGACACCGGCGTTTCCGGCATCGCCGCCCAGCGGGTGGCGGAGAAGCTGGCGGTCATCGGACAGGGCAAGCAGGTCATCTGCGTGACGCACCTGCCACAGATTGCCGCTATGGCGGACGAGCACTTCTCCATCGCCAAGCGGGTGGAGGGCGGCAGGACGTACACCAGCGTCACGAAGCTTGACGAGGAGGGCCGCCAGGGAGAGATCGCGCGGCTCACCGGCGGGGACAACGTGACGAAGACCACGATCCTGGCCGCCGCGGAGCAGTTAGAGGCGGCGGAAAAATATAAGGAGGGCCTGAAATGAAAAAAATACGGCTTGGCAAGACGGAGCTTATGGTGACGCGCACGGCCTTCGGCGCTCTGCCTGTGCAGAGGCGCACAAAAGAGGACGGGGCGAGGCTTCTCAGAATGGCGTTTGAGGCCGGTATCAACTTCTTTGACACGGCCAACGCCTACACGGACAGCGAGGAGAAGATCGGCATGGGCCTCTCCGACGTGCGGGAGGACATCGTTATCGCCACCAAGAGCGGCGGGAGCGACTACAAGACCGTCAAAGAGCACATCCAGCTGAGCCTGGAGCGAATGAGGACCGATTACATAGACCTCCTCCAATTCCACAACCCCGCTGTCCTGCCCGACCCGAATGACCCTGACGGGCCCTACGCCGCGGCGGCGGAGGCCAAGAAAAAGGGGTACGTCCGCCACATCGGCATCACCAACCACCGCCTCAGCGTGGCCCACGCGGCCATTGAAAGCGGCAACTTTGAGACGCTCCAGTTCCCCTTCAGCTATCTGGCGGGCGAGCAGGAGCTGGAGCTGGTGAGAAAGTGCGGGGAGCACGACATGGGCTTCATCGCTATGAAGGGCCTGGCCGGCGGCCTGCTCACCAACGTGACCCTGTGCCGGGCGTTCATGAACCAGTTTGACAACGTGGTGCCCATCTGGGGCATCCAGTTTGAGGATCAGCTGAAGCAGTGGATCGAGGCCGAGGAGGCTGAGCCGCGGATGACACCGGCGCTTCAGGCGGAGCTGGAGCGGGAGAAGAAGGCCCTGGCCGGGTCCTTCTGCCGGGGCTGCGGGTACTGCCTGCCCTGTCCGGCGAATATAGAGATATTCACCATGGCGCGGCTGGATATGCTCCTTCTGCGCTCCCCCTGGCAGCAGTACATGACCGATGCGTTCCACGAAAAGGCCATGAGGATGGCGGACTGCGTCCACTGCCGCGCCTGCGCCTCCCGGTGCCCCTACGGCCTGGACACCCCGGCGCTTATCGAATATAACCTTAAAAATTACGAGAAATTTTACGCGGAGCATATAAACCAAAAATAGAATTGACAAATCCGCGTTTCGATAGTAAAATCAGCTTGTCAACGCGATGAAGGGCGCAAGTAGCCCGGACTGTCCCGCGCAGAGAGACCCCGGTTCGGTGGAAGGGGGAGGGGACGCCGGTGTGAATACGGCCCGGAGCGGCGGGGTGAACGGGATTCTCAGTAGCCTTCGACGGGTGCGCCCGGTACAGCGCGTGGGGTCATCGACCCCGTGAGGCGGTGTCCGCGAGGGCGCCGCGACCAGAGGTGGTACCGCGTATAAAGGTGACGGTAGTTGAACCCGTCGCGGGTTCAGCTTCCGTCACCTTAAGGCCCTCTGTCCGGTTTTTCGGGCAGAGGGTTTATTTTTTGGAGGGGGTGATAAGCTATGGAAAAGGATGTTTGCTTAAAGTGCGGCGGGCACATGAAATTTGCGGGGTGCGAAAAGATACAAAAGGGCAAGGCCGGATTTTTCGTGGGCGTATGGCCCAACATTCTGTCCGGGGCCTATGAGGTGGAGGCGTATGTATGCGAGAAATGCCACAGGATAGAGTTTTACGCCGCGGAGGAATCCATGGAGGCGGAGATAGCTGATGGCGGCATCGCCAGAGTCCTCTGCCCGTACTGCGGCATCGAGCATGATCTTGACGACGCGGTCTGTCCGCGCTGTGGGAGAAGGTTACAGGAGCTTTGATGCCCCTGAAGAATCGAGAAATTAACTTTTTTAAGGAGATATATATGGAAATCTATGAGGAGCTGGTGGCCAGGGGATTGATCGCCCAGGTCACCGACGAAACCGAAATCAAAAAGATGATCAACGCCGGTAAGGCCACCTTTTACATCGGCTTTGACTGCACGGCGGACAGCCTGACGGCGGGGCACTTCATGGCGCTGACGCTGATGAAGCGGCTCCAGATGGCGGGCAACAGGCCCATCGCCCTGATCGGCGGCGGCACCACCATGATCGGCGATCCCTCCGGGCGCACGGATATGCGCAAGATGCTCACAAGAGAGGACATCGAGCACAACGCCGCCTGCTTCAAGCGGCAGATGGAGCGGTTCATCGAGTTCGGCGAGGGCAAGGCGCAGATGGTGAACAACGCCGACTGGCTGTTGGATTTAAACTATGTGGACCTTCTGCGGGAGGTGGGCGCCTGCTTCTCCGTCAACAACATGCTCCGGGCCGAGTGCTACAGGCAGAGGATGGAGAAGGGGCTTTCATTCTTAGAGTTCAACTACATGATCATGCAGTCCTACGACTTCTATTACCTGTTCCAGCACTACGGCTGCAACATGCAGTTTGGCGGCAACGACCAGTGGTCCAACATGCTGGGCGGCACGGAGCTCATCCGCCGCAAGCTGGGGAAGGATGCCCACGCCATGACCATCACCCTGCTGACCGACTCCAACGGCAACAAGATGGGCAAGACCGCCGGCAACGCCGTGTGGCTGGACCCCGACAAGACAAGCCCCTACGACTTCTACCAGTACTGGCGGAACGTGGGCGACGCGGATGTGATCAAGTGCCTGAAGATGCTGACCTTCCTGCCCTTAAGTGAGATCGCCGAGATGGAGACCTGGCAGGACAGCCGGATCAACACCGCCAAGGAGATCCTGGCCTTTGAGCTTACAAAGCTGGTCCACGGCGAGGAGGAGGCCCAAAAGGCCCAGCAGAGCGCGCGGGCCCTGTTCGGCGGGGCCGCGGGGGGAGACATGCCCACGGTGGAGATAACCGAGGACGACGGCAGGGACATCATGACGCTTTTGGTGAAGGCGGGACTTGTGGCCTCTAAGAGCGAGGCCCGCCGGAACATCCAGCAGGGCGGCGTCACCGCCGATGAGGAGAAGGTCACGGACATCGGCAAGACCTTCACCGAGGAGGAGCTGCGCGCCGGCGTGGTATTGAAGCGCGGCAAGAAGAGCTTCATGAAGGTGATTTTGAAATAAACGCCGCTTACGCGGACAGATTTGAAAACAGTCAGGGAGGTACAAAAATGGACGTATTAAAAGCCATCGCCAGCCGCTGTTCCACAAGGGGCTACACGGCGGAAAAGCTCACAAAGGAGGAGCTGGACACCCTTTTGACCGCGGGGCTCCAGGCCCCCACGGCTACCAACCGGCAGGAGCTTCATTTCACGGTCCTGGACGGACAGGACCCCATCCTTTTTGACATCCAGGAGGCCATGGGGGCGAGGACCAGGCCGGCAATGAATTTCTGGTACGACGCGCCCACGGTGATCGTCATCAGCGGCGAGACGGATTTCCGCTGGACCGCCGTGGACGCGGGCATCGCGGTGGAGAACATCGCCCTGGCCGCGGAGGCGCTGGGGCTTGGCAATGTGATCCTGGGCTGTCTCAAAGCCGCCATGGACGGCGAGAACCGGGCAAAATTCGCCGGAGCGCTCCGCTTCCCCGATGGATACAGCTTCCAAATCGCCATTGCCGTGGGCCGCAAGGCCACGGAGAAGGAGCCTCACGGCTTTGACCGGGAGAAACAGGTGACCATCCTTTAACGCAATGCGATCCCCCGCGCTTCGGCGTGGGGGAAATTTTTTGCTTTTTAACGGAACATTTTCCTCTCCCCGTGGATATTAAGGGTGAATGGACCATTCGGAAGCGAGGTGAGACGGTGACACACCGGGAATTTGCCGTGGCCGTGGAGACATACGGCGATATGGTCTTTCGGGTCGCGTTCAGCTCCCTTGGGCGAAGGGAGGACGCGGAGGACGTGACCCAGGAGGTACTTTTGAAGCTGTGGCGGGCGGACAAGAGCTTTGCGTCCGAGGAGCACACACGGTTCTGGCTGATCCGCGTCACCGTCAACGAGTGCCGCAGGGCCGCGCGGTGGTACCGGCGCAACGTGCCCGTGGAGGAGGTGCCCGAAAGGGCGGACGCGCCGGAGAGCCGGGAGCTTTTGGACACGGTAATGGGCCTTCCGGAAAAGCTTCGGGTGGCGGCGTATCTCTTCTACTACGAGGGGTATTCCACCCGCGAGATCGCGCGGCTGGTGTCCGTGCCGGAGGCCACGGTCAGGTCAAGACTTTCAAGGGCGCGGGAAAAACTGCGGTCTATTTTGAAGGAGGAGGAAAATCTATGAAAAACAAGGCTTTTGAGGAGGCGTTTTCGGACTTGAAGCTGTCCGGGGAAGCGCGGGAGCGAATCTTGGACGCGGCCCTGGAGGACGGCGGTAAGGCGGAGATACGCCGGAGCGCGTTCAGGCCCGCGCGGGCCGCGCTGGCGGCGGCGCTGATTTTCTGCCTGCTGACGGGCGTCACCCTGGCGGCCAGCCCGTCGTTGCGGGACCGGCTGTGGGGCGATTTCAGCGGGATCAAGCAGGATATGGAGCCCGGCGGAGAGAACATGGCCGTATACGACGGCATCGAGGCGTGGATAGATTCCGCGCTCACCGACGGCTACATTACGGTAGTCCATGTGGCGGTGCGCGATACCCAGGGAGACCGGTTGGGCAGTATCTATAACGACGTTGTGGCAAGCGGGGGTAAGCTGTACTGGACGGATAGAGGCGCCCTCAACCACTGCATGTTTTACGACAGCGGCGAGGGGGTGGGGATGAGCACAGGCTACCCGCCGGAGATCCTGGGCTTTGACAGGGACACGGGGACGCTGATGCTGGAATACCGGACCTTCAACATGGGGTTCAGCGGCGGCCCGTCGCAGGTGAGCGTCACCATCAGCACCGGGGCCTTCGGGACAGAGAGAATCCCCATCGAGAGATTCCCCATGGAGGACGAGACGGTAATCGAGCATGGAGAGCAGTTTGTCTTTGCCGACGGGTCCGGGTGCGTTGTGGATACGACCTATGATTTTTCGGTTGATACCTCCATGTTCACCTCCATGTTCAATAATATCAACAGTAAGACGGGCTGGGTGCTGGTCTCCGACGTGGAGACGCTGCCCCTGAGAGAGGGGACGGTGGGCGAAGCGTCCGTGTTCCTCTCGGATATCGGGGTCACCCTCCGGGGCAAGAGCAGTACGGCGGGGCAGATATCCATAACGCTCCGCGACGGCTCGGAGCCCACGGCGGCGGAGGGTTGGATGGCCGATGAGCAATTGGGAGGCGTCTATGACGAGATATTCCGAACGGTGAGCTTTGCGAAGCCCATACCGGCGGAGGAGGTGGAGAGCTTCACCGTGGGCGGCGCGGCGGTCACCTTTGAATAAAAAACGCCCCGCGGGATAGCGAAATTCAGCCCATCCGGCAAAAACCGGATGGGCTGAACGGTTTACGGGATTTAAGCGCGTGAGCGGGAGCGCATCAAAACAGGCTACCGTCCCAGGCCCAGGTGTCCACCGGATGGAAGGTGATGTAGATGTTCTCGCCGGGGATGGAAAGCTCCTCGTTTAAAATTTTGTTGAGCTCCGCGGCCATTTTGGCGCAGCCGGTTCTCGCGGGACTGCCAAACGCGGAGACGGAGACGTAGGCGCCTTTGTCCAGCTTTTTGCCGGCGAACCACAGGTCGTGTTGGTCCTCGATGTCCACCATCAGGTAGCTCTCCGGCTTGCCGATCAGGGTTACGGCCTTGCCGAAGCGGGATTTGAGGACTTCTTTTTTCTCCCCGTCCAGGGGCAGGGAAATCTTGGCGTTAATAAAGGGCATGGAAATTACCTCCTTCAGATAGTACGATTTTAGCACAAACCGGTCTTTGGCGCAACGTCCCAGGCGTGATTTTACGCCCTGTTCCCGAAGCTGACAAGCGAAAAGGAGCCGTTTTCATAGGTCAATTCCGTCACGGTGGCGTAGTCGTGGGCAAAATCGGGCCAGCGGGCGATGGGCGTGCCGGTCAGCCGGCAGAGAAAGCCGCAGGTGACGGCCTGGTGGGCGGCCACGGCGATATCTCCGTCGGCGGTGGATAGAATCTCCCGCAGAGCGGCCTCAAACCTGGCTCCCGCCGCGCCGTAGTCCTCCCCGCCGCCAGGGGGGATGGACATGTCGGCCTCCCGACGCTCCCACTCGCCGGGGGCTTTTTGCCGAATCTGGGCCGGGGACAGGCCTTCCCATTCGCCGATATAAGCCTCCCGCAGGCCAGGATGGGTGTGAATCGGGGTTTGTCCGCCCGTCATCAGCGCCGCCGTCTCCACCGCCCGCGCCAGGGGGCTGGACCAGAGGGCGGATACGGGACGCGCCTCAAAGAAGGGCCGCAACGCGGCGGCCTGCTCCCGGCCCCTGGCGCTCAGGGGCAGGTCGGTGCCGGAGCCGATGCACAGCCACACGCCGCCGGGAAAGTCCGGCTCGCCGTGGCGGACGATGTAAAGCTTTCGCATCTTACCCCTCCCATCCCAGAAGCTTTGCCCCGTTGCCGCCCAGGACGGCGGAGAGCTCGCCGCCGGTGAGGCCGGAGGCGCGAACGGCGCTCAGGGCCTCGCCCTGGTCGGACCAGGGGCTGTCCGAGCCGAAGAGCACCCGTTCCGCGCCGTGGGCTCGGACGGCCCTGACAAATCCGGCGCTGTCCATGGGAGCGGCGGGGGAGGGCTGGCCGTTTCGCCGGCGCCAGGGGCCCATGGCCACGGCGGTGTCGATATAGCAGGGGGCGCCCCAGAGGGCGGCGGCCTCGTCCCAGTTATCAAAGCCGGCCATATGGGCCAGAATGATCTTCCTGTGGGGCACACGCTCAAGAAGCGCCAAAAGCCGCCGGGGGGAGGCGTAGTCCAGGCCGGGGTAGTTGGGGTCGGCTCCGGCGTGGATGAGGACGATCATATCCAGGGAGGCGGCATACTCCACGATGCGGACATTGCGCTCGTCGTCAATGGGGACGCCCTGAAAGAGGGGGTGGAGCTTGATGCCGAAAAATCCCTGGGCGGCGAGGCTTTTCAAAACCTTTTCCGGGCTTTCCGTGTCCGGGTGGATGCCGGCCAGGGAGATAAGGCCGCGCCCTTGGAAGGCGGCATTGACCGCCGCGGCGGCCCGGTTGATGTCCTCGGTCTGGCGGGGCTTTGTGACCACCGGGGCCAGGACGGCGGCGTCAATGCCGGAGCGGGCCATAGAGGCCAAAAGACCAGACGCGGTGCCGTCGGAGTAGTTCATCATATCCGCCGCGGCGGCCATCCCGGCCACGGCGCGGGGGGCCAGGGCGTCGGGGAAGGTGTGGGTGTGGAAGTCGATTATCATGGGATCACCTCATACCGCCATTTTACCGCGAATAAGCCGCAAATGCAAGAGCGGGGGCCGGCAAAATACCGGCCCCCATACGGAGAAAATAGGGAAGAAGTTTAATTTGAGCTGGTTTACTGAAGAGCGTCGTAGCCCTCCTGGCCGGTGCGGACCTTGACCACGTTTTCCACGTCGAAGACGAAAATCTTGCCGTCGCCGATGTTGCCGGTGTAGAGGATCTTGCGGGCGGTGTTGATCACGTCGCTGACGGGGACCTTGGAAACAACGATGTCCACCTGGACCTTGGGCAGAAGCTGGATCTCCACGGGGACGCCGCGGTAATAGCGGCTCTGGCCCTTCTGGATGCCACAGCCCATGACGTTGGTGACGGTCATGCCGGTGACGCCGATTTCCTCCAGGGCGTTCTTCAGCGGCTCGAAGCGGTTCATGTTCATGATGATCTCCACCTTGCTGATCTTCTCGCCGGGCTTGGAGTCGGACTTCCGGCCATAGACGGGGACAGCCGCCTCCACGGGGACGCCGCCATCGGCCTTTGCCACCACGTCCGTGGGGATAGAGGAGGCGCCCAGGGAGTAGACGGACAGGTTCTGGGGCGTCACGAAGTCGGCGTAAGCGGAGACCAGGCCGTGCTCGGCGATATCCAGGCCCTCGATCTCCTCCTCAGGCTTTACACGAAGGCCGTTGGTCTTCTCGATGACCTTAAAGACAATGAACATGGTAACGATGGTCCAAGCAAGGATGCACACCGCGCCCAGGCACTGTACGCCCAGCTGACGGAAGCCTCCGCCGTAGAAAAGCCCCTTGGTGCCGTATTTTTCATTGCAGGCGAAGAGGCCGACGGCGATGGTGCCCCACAGGCCGTGGACACCGTGGACGGAGAAGGCGCCTACGGGGTCGTCGATCTTCACCTTCTGGTCGATGAAGTTGACGGACTCCACCACCAGCACGCCGGACACCGCGCCGATGACGGCGGAGCCGATGGCGTCAACGCTGGCGCACCCGGCGGTGACGGCCACCAGGCCCGCCAGGGAGGCGTTCAGGCACATGGAGACATCGGGCTTGCCGGTGCGGGCCCAGGTATAGCACATGCACACCACAGTGGCGACGGAGGGAGCGATGGTGGTGGTGCCCAGAATCTGGGCCATCTCCGTGACATCGGCGGCGGCAGCCGCGTTAAAGCCGTACCAGGCAAACCAGAGCATGAACACGCCCAGGGCCGCCAGGGTCATGGAGTGGCCGGGGATGGCGTTGACCTTCGTCTTGCCGTCCTTGTCCTTTGTGTATTTGCCGATACGCGGGCCCACAAGAGCCGCGCCGATAAGGGCCGTCCAGCCGCCGACCATGTGGATGACGGCGGAGCCGGCAAAGTCGATGAACTGGAGCTTGGAGAGCCAGCCGCCGCCCCAGGCCCAGCCGGCCTCAATGGGGTAGATCACAAGGGAGATGACGGCGGAGTAGATGCAGTAGGACGAGAATTTGGTGCGCTCGGCCATGGAGCCGGACACGATGGTGGCGGCGGTGGCGCAGAACACCAGCTGGAATACGAAGCTGCGCCAGTCGGCGCCGTCAAAATCGGTGAACAGCTGCCAGTTGGGCTTGCCGATGAGGCCGAAGAACACATGCTCGCCCATCATGATGCCGTAGCCCAGAAGGGAGAACACCACGGTGCCGATACAAAAGTCCATCAGGTTTTTCATAATGATGTTGCCGGCGTTTTTGGCCCTGGTGAGGCCCGTCTCCACCATGGCGAAGCCGCCCTGCATGAAGAACACTAAGACAGCGCCCACTAAGTACCATACAGACATATCCATTTTTTGTTTCCTCCTGAAATTGTTTTGCTTCCGAAGGCCCCCACCCTTGTGGGTCCGCGGAGAGTTGATATATCATACTAATATCTAATTAAAATAAGACATTTGCGCCGGTCTTTTTCGCGCCATGCTGCGTCAGTCACCTTGGGAATACACAAAGTATTCCCTGCGGCATCTTCCTTGCCTGACACGAAAAATCCTCGCCGCTCGGTGTCTCATTTTAAATAGATATTAGTATAAAAAGAGCGGCGGTAAAAAAGCACCGTCGCTCTTTTTGTCCATAGCATTATTGAGAAGCTTTATACAAGGTTTGTATACCCCATCAGAAATTCGTCGACCTTCATGGCCGCGGAACGGCCCTCGGCGATGGCGTGGACCACCAGGGACTGGCCCCGCCGGACGTCGCCGGCGGCGAATATCTTGGGATTGGACGTCCGGTAACCGCCGTTGGCGGCGATGTTGCCGCGGGCGTCGGTCTCCACGCCGAAGGACTCCGCGATATAGCTCTCGGCGCCCACAAAGCCGGCGGCGATGAGGAGAAGCTCACAGGGGATACGCTCCTCGGAGCCCTCTACCGGGACCATGACCGTCCTGCCGTTTTCCTGACGGGGCATCAGGGATACGATCACAAGCTCGCTTACGCTGCCATCTTCGCCGGTGAGGATTTCCTTCACCGTGCGCTGGTAGAGCCTGGGGTCGTGACCGAAAAGGGCGATGGCCTCCTGCTGGCCGTAGTCTGTCTTTTCCACCCGCGGCCACTCCGGCCAGGGGTTATCTTCGGCGCGTTCTTCCGGGAGACGGGGCATCATCTCCAGCTGTGTGATTCCGGCGCACCCCTGACGGATGGCTGTCCCTACGCAGTCATTGCCCGTGTCGCCGCCGCCCACGACGACAACGCGCTTATCCTTCGCGCTGATATGAGCCTCAGACTTGAAGCCGGAGTCCAGAAGGCTTTTTGTGGCGGCGGTCAGATAGTCCACGGCGAAGTACACGCCCTTGGCGTCCCTCCCGGGGACATTCAAATTTCGGGGATTTTTCGCGCCGCAGCACAGGATCACCGCGTCAAAAACGGAGGTGAGGCCCCCTGCGGGGACATCCCGACCCACATCCACGCCGGTTTTGAATTCTACGCCCTCGTCCTTCATGAGCTGTACCCGCCGGTCAATGACGGATTTCTCCAGCTTCATGTTGGGGATACCGTACATCAGAAGTCCGCCCACCCGGTCCGCCCGTTCAAAGACGGTGACCGTGTGGCCGCGGCGGTTCAGCTGGTCCGCCGCGGCCAGGCCGGCAGGGCCGGAGCCGACGACGGCGACGCGCTTTCCGGTGCGTACCGTTGGGGGCTGGGGAGTGATGATGCCGTCCTCGTAAGCCTTCTCCACAACGAACAGCTCGTTCTCCCGAACGGTCACCGGATCGCCGTGGAGGCCGCAGGTACAGGCCGCCTCGCAGAGGGCGGGGCAGACCCGACCTGTAAATTCGGGGAAGTTGTTGGTCTTTCTAAGACGCTTATAGGCCTCCTCAAAATTGCCGTGGTAGACAAGGTCGTTCCACTCCGGGGCCATATTGTGCAGGGGACAGCCGGTGAAACCGCCGCCCAGACGGATGCCTGACTGGCAGAAGGGAACGCCGCAGTCCATGCACCTGGCCGCCTGCTTTTGCCGCTCGGACAGCTCCAGGGGCGGGTGGAACTCGTTCCAATGCCGGACCCGCTGGACTGGGGACTGGGAGGAGTTCACATGCCGGTCATATTCAAGAAATCCCGTGGGTTTTCCCATTACCGCGCGCCCCCTCTCGTCATCAGGTAAAAGGCCTCCTCAGCGGCCTCCTCGTGGCCCATGCCCCGCTCCTCAAACTGGCTGATAGCCCGCAGCATACGGTCATAGTCACGGGGCATGATCTTTTTGAACAGCCCTATGTTCTCGTTGAAGCCGTCGAGGATCTCTCTGGCGCGGGCTGAACCGGTAGCCTTTAGATGCTCCTCAATAAGGCACCTGAGCTCCTCGATGTCATGCTTTTCCGTGACCGGTTCCAGCTCCACCATGGACTTGTTCACCCGTTTATAGAGGTCCCGTTTGCCGTCCCACACATAAGCGATGCCGCCGGACATGCCCGCCGCGAAGTTCTTGCCCGTGGGACCCAGGACCACCACGCGGCCCCCAGTCATATACTCACAGCCGTGGTCGCCTACGCCCTCCACCACGGCGCAAGCGCCGGAGTTGCGGACGGCGAAGCGCTCGCCGGCCAGGCCCGCGATAAACGCCTTGCCCGCCGTAGCGCCGTACAGGGCCACGTTGCCGATGATGATGTTCTCGCAGGCCTTGTATTTGACCCGCTCCGGGGGTTTTACCGTCAGCTTGCCGCCGGAGAGGCCCTTTCCGAAGTAGTCATTGGAGTCGCCGGTCAGGTTCAGCGTCAGGCCCTTGGGGATGAAGGCCCCAAAGGATTGACCGCCCGCGCCCCGGCAGTCCACTACGAAAGCGTCCTCCGGCAGGGTGTTTTTGTAGAGCCTGGTGATCTCGGAGCCTAAGATCGTGCCGAAGGCCCGGTCCGTGTTGCCCACCTCCACGCTGACGCGGCCTGTTTTCTTCTCCAGCTCCAGGCCGGGGAGAAGCGTGCTGAGGTCCACGGTTTTTTCAAGCTGGAAGTCGTAGACGGCCTCCGGCTCAAAGTGCTGGGGGATGGAATAGGCGCCGCCCAGGACGGCGGACAGATCCACACTGGCCGCCCGGTGCGTGACCTGCTTTTCACGGAATTTCAGAAGGTCCGTGCGGCCTACAAGCTCGTCAACGGTGCGTATGCCAAGACTTGCCATGATCTCCCGCAGCTCCTGCGCCACGAAACGCATGAAATTCATGACGTATTCGGGCTTGCCGCAAAAACGCTTCCGCAACTCCGGATTCTGGGTGGCGACGCCCATGGGGCAGGTGTCCAGGTTGCACACGCGCATCATCACGCACCCCAGAGTGACCAGGGGCGCTGTGGCGAATCCGAATTCCTCGGCTCCCAGCATACAGGCGATGGCCACGTCCCGGCCAGTCATCAGCTTGCCGTCGGCCTCGATGCGGACGCGGCGGCGCAGGCCGTTCTGCACTAATGTCTGGTGAGTTTCCGCCACACCCAGCTCCCAGGGCAGGCCCGCGTCGTGGATGCTGGTTTTGGGGGCCGCGCCGGTGCCGCCGTCGTAGCCGGAGATCAGCACCGTCTGCGCCCCCGCTTTGGCGACGCCCGCGGCGATGGTGCCCACGCCCGCTTCACTCACCAGCTTGACGGCGATATCCGCGTAACGGTTGGCGGATTTCAGGTCGTAGATGAGCTGCGCCAGGTCCTCGATGGAATAGATATCGTGGTGGGGCGGGGGAGAGATCAGGGTCACGCCGGGGGTGGAGTAGCGGGTCTTGGCGATCCAGGGGTATACCTTCCCGCCGGGGAGAAGCCCGCCTTCGCCGGGCTTGGCGCCCTGGGCCATTTTGATCTGGATCTCCTGGGCGGAGACAAGATATTCGCTGGTGACGCCGAACCGCCCGGAGGCCACCTGCTTGATGGCGGACCCGCGGATCGTTCCAAGACGTTCCGGAAGCTCGCCGCCCTCGCCGGAGTTGGACTTGCCGTGAAGCGTGTTCATAGCCACCGCAAGGCACTCGTGGGCCTCCTGGGAGATGGAGCCGTAGGACATGGCGCCGGTCTTGAAGCGGCGGACGATCTGATCCACGCTCTCCACCTCGTCGATGTCTATGCCCTTTTCCGGATAGTCAAAACGCAGAAGACCCCGCAGAGTGTGGGGAACGGCGTCGGAGTCCACAAGCTCCGAGTATTTCTTGAAGAGCTGATAATCGCCCTCGCGGGTGGCCCTCTGGAGGGTCAGGATGGTGAGGGGATTGTACATGTGATCCTCTTTATCCTCGCCGGACCGGAGAGAATGGGTGCCGGTGGAGTCCAGCGTCGGGTCCACGCCCAGCCCCAGGGGGTCAAAAGCGTGGGAGTGGCGGTATTCCACGCCCTCGCCGATCTCCTCAAGGCCAACGCCGCCTACACGGGAGACAGTATTGGTGAAGTATTTGTCGATGACGTCCTGGCGGATGCCCACGGCCTCAAAAATCTGGGCCGACTGGTAGGATTGGATGGTGGAGATACCCATTTTGGAGGCGATCTTCACGATGCCGTGCAGAACGGCGGCGTTGTAGTCATCCACGGCGGCGTAGAAGTCCTTATCCAGCATGGACTTCTCGATGAGCTCGGCGATGCACTCATGCGCCAGATACGGATAGACGGCCCGTGCCCCGTAGCCTAATAGGGTGGCGAAATGGTGGACGTCCCTGGGCTCGCCGGACTCCAGGATCACGGAGACGGCGGTACGCTTTTTCGTGCGGATAAGATACTGCTCCATAGCGGAGACAGCCAGGAGCGAGGGGATAGCCACGTGGTTCTCGTCCACGCCCCGGTCAGAGAGGATGATGATATTGGCGCCGCTCCGCCAGGCCCTGTCGCAAGCGATGTAGAGACGCTCCACGGCCCGCTCCAGCGGGGTGTTCTTGTAGTAGAGGATGGAGACGGTCTCCACCTTGAAGCCCGGTTTGGACATGGAGCGGATCTTCAGCATATCCACGCCGGAGAGGATGGGATTGTGAATCTCCAGTACCCGACAGTTTTCCGGCTTATCCTCCAGAAGGTTCCCGTCGGAGCCCACGTAGACGGTGGTATCGGTGACGATCTCCTCCCGGATGGCGTCGATGGGGGGATTGGTGACCTGGGCGAAGAGTTGCTTGAAGTAGCTGAACAGGGGCTGGTGCTTCTCGCTGAGCACCGCCAGGGGGATATCCGTGCCCATGGAGGCCGTCTGCTCGCTCCCGGTGCGGGCCATGGGGAGGATGATGCTCCGCACGTCCTCATAGGTATAGCCGAAGGCCTTGTAGAGCCTGTCCCGAATCTCCTGGGAGTGGATGGGGACTTTTTTGTTGGGGATGGGCAGGTCGCGGAGCTTCAGCAGATTGGCGTCCAGCCATTCTCCGTAGGGCTTGGCGGCGGCGTAGCGTGCTTTCAGTTCCTCGTCGGTGACAATGCGTTTTTCCAAGGTGTCCGCCAACAGCATACGCCCCGGCTGGAGCCGGCCCTTTTGGCGGATGTGCTCGTCGTTGATGTCCAGTACGCCCACCTCGGAGGAGAGGATCAGCGTGTCATCGTCGGTGACGTAGTAACGCGCCGGTCTCAGGCCGTTGCGGTCCAGGACCGCGCCTACCCGGTCACCGTCGGAGAACAGCACCGCCGCGGGGCCGTCCCAGGGCTCCATCATGGTGGCGTAATAGTGGTACATATCCTGCTTTTCGCTCTCCGCGGCGTCCGTGTGCCGCCAGGGCTCCGGGATCAGGAGCATCACGGCCATGGGCAGTTCCATGCCGCTCATCATCAGGAACTCCAAGGTGTTGTCCAGCATGGCGGAGTCTGAGCCGTTGGGATTCACCACCGGCAGAATACGGTCCATGTACGGCTCCAGAATCTCCGAGTGCATGGTCTCCTCGCGGGCGACCATGCGGTCAATGTTGCCGCGGATGGTATTGATCTCGCCGTTGTGCAAAATGAGCCGGTTGGGGTGCGCCCGCTCCCAGCTGGGATTTGTATTCGTGGAAAACCGCGAGTGGACCAGGGCGATGGCGGACTTGTAGTCCGGGCTCTGGAGATCCGCATAGAACCGGCGGAGCTGGTGGACCAGGAACATGCCCTTGTAGACCACGGTGCGGCTTGAGAGGCTCAGCACATAGGTGTTGTCGTTGGACTGCTCAAACTCCCGTCGGATGACGTAGAGGAGCCTGTCAAAGGGCAGGCCCTTTTCCACATTGACCGGTTTTTTGATGAAGCACTGGGCTATGTAGGGCATACAGTCCAGGGCCTTTTTGCCCAGAATGGAGGGGTCCACCGGCACGTCGCGCCAGCCCAAAAGCTCAAGGCCCTCCTTGGCGGCGATGATCTCCAGCATCCGCATAGCCTGGGAGCGCTTGACGATATCCTGGGGGAAGAAGAACATCCCCACGCCATAGTCCCGCTCGCCGGGAAGCTCGATGCCCATTTTGGCGGCGGCCTTTTTAAAGAAGCTGTGGCTCACCTGGAGCATGATGCCCACGCCGTCTCCGGTCTCGCCGGCGGCGTCCTTTCCGGCCCGGTGCTCCAGCCGCTCCACGATCTTCAGGGCGTCATCCACGGTCTTGTGGGATTTTATCCCCTTCAGATTCACAATGGCGCCGATGCCGCAGGCGTCGTGCTCAAAGCGCGGATCGTAAAGGCCGGTATTTTGTTTGGTAGTAGTATCTGTCATATCCCATCACGTCCTTGTTGTGGGGTAATCGTCGCGGAACACGCTTTTCTTCGGACTTCCGCTGGCCGTCCTCAGGCGCGGTGTTCGCTCCTGCTTGTTACATCTCTAAAATCTGCCGCGCGGTCTCGGCGAGCTTGGCGCCGGTCTCCATGCTCCGTTTCTGGAGGTATCTGTGGGCCTGGGCCTCGGTGAAGCCGCGGGACTCCATCAGAAGCTCCTTGGCCTTGGCGATGACGTGCTGCTCCTCCTCGCTTCTCTGCGGGATTTGATCGCGGGAGGCGATCTCGTCCAGCTGGATGAGGATATTCACGCTCCCCCGCAGCTCCGCGGCGGAGATTGGTATTTGCAATTTAAAAATGTCCGGGTCGTTGAGAAGCTCCAGCTGTGACTGCTTGGCCAGAACCAGGAATTTGGCCTGGCCGCGCAGATCGTGGGCCAGATGCTCCGCCGGCATATCCGCCAGCTTGTGGCCGCAGATGACCACCCCGGAGCCCATGGTTTTGACGGCTCTCAGCACCTCCGCGCCTGACCGGCACCGGAAGCGCACCGTCACGCCGGATCTCTCCAGCATATCCGCGATCTTGTTGCGGGAATCGTCTTTTTCAAAGGCGACGACTGTGCGTATCATGGGATTCTCACCCCCAAAATATACCCGTGGGCCGCCGTAGGCGGCGGCCCGTACAGATTTCAAAGGAAAATCCGTTCCATATCTTATTCCGTTTCCGCCGCTTGGACCGCCTTCAGCGGCGCGGGCGGTGTGACGGCAGGGAAAACGGCACAAAATTTTAATTTTGGGCCGTTTTCCCGCACGTCCCCATGGCATTGAAAGGCCATTCCGGCCTTTCAAGCCAGCTTTAATAGGTGACGATGTACTTGTCGATCTCCCAGTCGGAGACGTATGTGCGGTAGGCGTCCCACTCCTTGCGCTTGCCCTGGATGTACTGCTCCACCACATGCTCGCCCAGCGTCTGGCAGATCAGTTCATCCTTCTCCATCTCGTCAATGGCCTCGCTGAGGTTTCCGGGCAGGGAGTGGATGCCGTGGGCGTGGCGGGTCTTACGATCCATGGCGAAGATGTTCTCGGTGATCTCCGCCGGAGGCGTCATGCCCTTCTCGATGCCGTCAAGTCCGGCGGCCAGGCAGCAGGCCAGCTCCAGATAGGGGTTGCAGGAGGGGTCGGGGCAGCGGAGCTCCACACGGGTGGCCTGACCGCGGGCGGCGGGGATGCGGATCAGCGCGGAGCGGTTGGAGGCGGACCAGGCCAGATAGCAGGGGGCCTCGTAACCGGGCACCAGGCGCTTGTAGGAGTTGACCAAGGGGTTGGTGATGGCCGCCATGCCGCGCACATGGGCCAGCAGGCCCGCGATGAAGCTGTACGCCTCCTTGGAGAGGCCGCGGGCGTCGTTGGGATCGAAGAACACGTTCTTGCCGTCCTTGAAGAGGGACATGTTGGTGTGCATACCGGAGCCGTTGATGCCGAAGACGGGCTTGGGCATGAAGGTGGCGTGCAGGCCGTTCTTCTGGGCCACGGTCTTCACCGCCAGCTTGAAGGTCATGATCTTGTCGGCGGCGCTGAGGGCCTCGTCATACTTGAAGTCGATCTCATGCTGGCCGGCGGCCACCTCATGATGGCTGGCCTCGATCTCAAAACCCATGGCCTCCAGGTTCAGGCAAATCTCGCGCCGGGTGCCCTCACCGTGATCGAGGGGGCCCAGATCGAAATAGCCAGCCTCGTCGCCTGTCTTGGTGGTGGGACGGCCCTCGTCATCGGTCTCAAAGAGAAAGAACTCGCACTCAGGGCCAACATTGAAGCTGTAGCCCATATCGGCGGCCCGCTTCAGGGCCTTTTTCAGAACACCGCGGGGGTCGCCCACGAAGGGGGTGCCGTCGGGGTTGTAGACATCGCAGATGAGCCGCGCCACCTTGCCGTACTGGGGCCGCCAGGGCAGGACGGTGAAGCTGTCCAGATCGGGATAGAGGTACTGGTCGGACTCATGGATACGGGTGAAGCCCTCGATGGAGCTCCCGTCGATCATGATCTGGTTATTCACCGCCTTCTGGATCTGGCTCTTTGTGATGGCCACGTTCTTGAGCTGACCGAAGATATCCGTAAACTGCATACGGATGAACTCGATGTCCTGCTCCTCCACTAAACGGATGATGTCTTCCTTGGTGTACTTACTCATGGGAAAGCTCCTTTCGGCTTTATATTGTGATATATGGTGATGGGATTATATCATACATTCACAAAAAGGGCAATGGCTTCCTTGCGGAAAAGCACCATCGCCCTTACACGCGCTATTATATGACCGCAAATGCCATATGTCAACCGCTAAAATTGCAAATTTCGTCTTTTTGGAGAGTTATACATAGTGGATTTGCAATATAAGCATATTGTTCGTGCAAATTATTCAATAGACAAAACCGGCGCTCCCGTATCTGGGAACGCCGGCGCGATAAAGCGGCTATGTTATTATGGTTACGCAGCGGCGCCGGACCCATCCGTCCCAACAGGGTACATCTTCCAAGTATTTTAAAAATCAAAAAGTATGGTCAAAAAGGAAATCTCTTGACCATACTTTTCTGAAATACTTGCTATTTAACCTGTTCTTCTACAGTTGGTTGGCGTGTATATTTAATAAGATCTTCACTTACTGCTCCAAATTGAAGATAATTCCGTTTTGCTTCAATTAGCGTCATTCCTCTATTTTCATCACTGGGTTCATCATCGCTCTTTATAAACACATCATTTTCCCAATAGCAGACTGGGCAGATATATGCAATTGCACAATTAGAGGGGGCAGGCAAGGTATAGTTACCACAGCAGGGACACTTATACATTGTAAGAACCTCTCCTTTTCATGGCTTTTTCCCCCCAAAAGTATAAATTGTATCAGTACCATCTCCATAGATGATGAATCGGTAATTAGTCTTGTGAGTATATTTATGCGCGGGTTCAAATCCAGGCTGTTCTACTTGCGTAGCAACTTTATAATTGTCGATATTATAGAGTGTATCGTTAAATGTGTCAATAGCCATTCCTAGATATTGCACAATATTTGAGGTCATAACGCCAATGTCGTTGTGATGTTTATCAAAGTGATGATTTAATGAATCTTGCCGAGAAGAATAATAACGACCTTTCCCCCAATCCATCAAGGCCAGCCGTTCTTCGGAATATTCAAGGCCGGCAATTCTTGTAAATTGTTGTGTTTGGCCGCCATCTGTAACAATTACATGAATGTAATATGTCATGCTACATTTTGTCATGGGAATATTAAAACCAAATGTTTTTCCAAGAATAGGGGGAACGTAAGCAGTTTTTGTCTGTGCTATGTTATGATCTGTTGCAGATACAGATACAGATACAGAGTCCAATCCATCAACACCAAGGTTGCCAACCGTTACGTCTATACCAGTTCCATCGTTTCGAGGATGGCTTTCAATAGAGATAAGATTAGAAGGTTGGGGATCTGGAGTATGATACTCAACTATGGTTGGTGGCAAAAACTCTATTGGGGCGTAATTGCCTGATGTTATATAATTTTCTGTTGCAAAGGTAGGGGCAGAAATTGTAAATACCAACACTAAAGAAAGAATAAGGAATAAAAATTTTTTCATAATATGGGCCTCCGTAGATTTTGAGTCGAACAAATTAGCACTGGACTTTTTTTAAAAACACTCTTTTTTGCTTTTTTGTGCAATTGAAAAATTCCGCAAGCCTTCTTACATACATTCCCAGTAATACTTAAAATATGTCTCCTATCACCCCTCCAATTCCGCACTGGATTCGCTTATTCGCGCAATTTTTGTATCCCATTACCGTTTCCGCGAACATTCAGTAGTTGATATACCCGCTCACACTGACAGGGAAAGAGGAGTTATTAACCACGGCGAAATAATATGTTCCCCTTACGCCTATGGCAAATGTATAGTCGAGAATGCCGCCTTTGGCAGAAATTCCATAAAAGAGACCGTCTGAGGCGACTAACCCATACTTTACGTTTGCGGTGTTCGGAGAATAGGATGCTTTGACAGTAAATGTTTCTCCTACTTCAAAAGAAAAGCCAGAGTCCACTATTACAGTGGTGTTTGCCGGAATAGATACATGAAATTGTTTTGAAGAGTTCGTAGATTCAATATTCAAACTGTCATTTTTTGCCGAAAAACTATCTGCCAAAGTTATACCCGGTTCTAAAAGAAACAATAAAAAAGTGAACACAAGTATAGTAAGAACTGTTCTTTTGATTTTCATTTTTTTCGTTCTCCTATTCAATATCTTCAGTTATGATGAATATGACTTCATCAATCTCGACTTCTTCACCCACGATAGCCTTCCCGTCTTCACCGATTACCATGCCAGTTCCGTCAATGTCCTTGAGCGAGCCAGGGGCCTCCCGTGACGGCGTGGACGGACGAAACAGGAGGAGAACTGCCATTAGAACGGCGATGGCAAGCGCGGCGGAGGAAAGGGCGAGGGCCCAGAGTACGCCGGGCGAGCGGGCGGGCGCGGCGGCGGTCTCCTCAGCCACGGGTTCCGGCTCTGTCTCCGGCGGCGGAGCGGGCTGCTCCGGCCTCTCCCCGTCGCACACCAGATAATCAAGAGACACGTTGTACAGGTCTCTTAAGCACCTTAAATTCTCCAGGCTCGGCGCGGCCTCGCCCGTCTCCCATCTTGAGACGGCCTGGCGCGAGACGTTCAACTCCTCGGCCAGCTCGACCTGGGAAAGACCTTTCTCCCTTCGGAGCGCGATCAGCTTTTCCGATAACATCGCTTTATCCCCTTTTATGTCATTATATACCATCTTCCGAAAGGAAGCAACCGCACCCACTTTACAGTCTGTCAATTTTCGGTTGCTTTCCTGGAATGACGCGGTTTTTTGCGTAAATGAAAAAGAGGGGGGACATGCCCCCCTCAAATATAAGAATTATTACACGCAGCCCTGGGCCTTCATGGCCTCGGCCACCTTGAGGAAGCCCGCGATGTTGGCGCCGGCCATGTAGTTGCCGGGCATACCGTACTCCTTGGCGGCGGAGTCGCAGGCGGCGAAGATGTTCTTCATGATGTCGTGGAGCTTGCCGTCCACCTCCTCGAAGGTCCAGCTGAGACGGGCGCTGTTCTGGCACATCTCAAGGCCGGAGGTGGCCACGCCGCCGGCATTGGCGGCCTTGGCGGGACCGTAGAGCATCTTGTTGGCGAAATAGACCTCGATGGCTTCGGGGGTAGAGGGCATGTTGGCGCCCTCGGAGACGCAGTAGCAGCCGTTCTTGGCCAGGGTCTCGGCGGAAGCCTTGTCAATCTCGTTCTGGGTGGCGCAGGGCAGGGCAATGTCGCAGGGGATGGTCCAGATGCCGCTGCAGCCCTCGTGGTACTGAGCCTGGGGATGGGTGGTCACATACTCCTTGATCCTCTTGCGTTCCACCTCCTTCAACTGCTTGACGGCGGCGAAGTCCACGCCGTTGGGGTCGTAGATGTAGCCGTTGGAGTCGGACATGGCCACCACCTTGGCGCCCAGCTGGGTGGCCTTCTGCAGGGCGTAAATGGCCACGTTGCCGGAGCCGGAGATCACCACGGTCTGGCCCTCGAAGGACTTGCCGTTGGCACGGAGCATCTCGTCGGTGAAGTAGCACAGGCCGTAGCCGGTGGCCTCGGTGCGGGCCAGGGAGCCGCCGTAGGGGATGCCCTTGCCGGTGAGGATGCCGGACCACTCGCCGGTGAGCTTCTTGTACTGGCCGAACATGTAGCCAATCTCGCGGGCGCCGGTGCCGATGTCGCCGGCGGGGACGTCGATGTCCTTGCCGATGTGGCGGTAGAGCTCATTGATGAAGCTCTGGCAGAAGCGAATGACCTCGTTGTCGGACTTGCCCTTGGGGTCAAAGTCGGAGCCGCCCTTGGCGCCGCCCATGGGCAGGGTGGTCAGGCTGTTCTTGAAGATCTGCTCAAAGCCCAGGAACTTGATGATGCCGATGTACACGGAGGGGTGGAGACGGATGCCGCCCTTGTAGGGGCCGATGGCGTCGTTGAACTGGATGCGGTAGCCCCGGTTGACCTGGATCTTGCCCTGATCGTCCACCCAGGGGACGCGGAAGATGATCTGCCGGTCAGGCTCAACAAGGCGCTCAAGGACGTTGGCCTCCACCAGGTCGGGGCGCTTGTCGATGACGGGCTCCAGGGTCTCCAGGACCTCGGTGACGGCCTGGATGAACTCCGGCTCGGCGGGGTTGCGCTTTTTGACAGTCTCAAGGACGCTGATAAGATAGGCGTTCTTCATTTATGAAACCTCCATAAATTAAAAATTTCAACTGAACGGAATAAAAAACGGCCAAAAAATAACGGCCTGAACCATCACGGGCAAAAGCCCGCGACGCCCTTGCCGTTTACGGCTATCATTTTACTGGTTTAAAACGGTGTTGTCAATGGTCAAACCAGATAAATTTGAATTTTCGCATAAGTAATCTTGCAAAAAATAGACGAAAGGCGCTGTTGCCCCGCCCCAAGACTATCGCGCGCGGACGAAAAATCTGCTATAATAATATAATAAGAAAAAATCAGAAAAAGCGAAACCTTCCGGAAAAAACCGTGACTATGGGGGTGAGGGCCTCATAGGCGGCGCGCCAAAGAGAGGAAGAAGGAGGCGGTTTACATGGAGGACGCGGATATCGTGGAGCTGTACTTCCGGCGGGATCAGCACGCCCTGGAGGAGACCGCGGCCAAATATGGGACGTATCTCAACAGAATATCCATGAACGTGCTGGGGGACAGAGAGGACGCCGGGGAATGTGTCAACGACACCTACCTGGGCGCATGGAACGCCATGCCCCCCGCAAGGCCCCGGATGCTCAAGGCCTTCCTGGGGAAGATCGCCAGGAGGATCAGCCTGAACCGTCTGCGTGAGCGTCTGGCGGACAGGCGGGGCGGCGGGGAGACGGCCCTGGCCATCGAGGAGCTGGGGGAGCTCCTGCCCGCGGACCGGGATACCCAGGAGGAGGCGGAGGCGCGGGAGCTGACACGGGCGCTGAACGGCTTCCTGGCGGGGCTTCCGGAGCGGGAGCGGGACATTTTTCTCCGCCGGTACTGGTATTTCGATCCCCTGACGGATATCGCCAAGGTGTCGGGAAAATCCGAGGCGGCGGTCAAGTCCCAGCTCCACAGGACAAGGGAGAAGCTTCGCGACTGGCTTTACAAGGAGGGGTGGTTATGAGGAACGACGCGCTGATTTACGCGCTGAACGATGTGAAAAACAGCTTTATCCTGTCGGCGGAGGACTTAAAGCCCCGGCGAATGGGCCGGCGGATAGGTATCGTCGCCCTGGCGGCGGTCATGGCGGCCCTGTTGACCCTGGGAACCGCCATGGCCGTGTCCGAGGAGGTCCGGGAGGCGGTTTTCAGACTTTTCCGCGTGGAGGGGACCGTGGACGTGTCCGGGGCAAAGGACCGGCTCGACCAGGGAGGAGACCCGGCGCCGTCGGACCGCACGCCGGATCACAGCCGGGGAGAGTTCATCGTCATGGAGGGCATGACAGGGGAGCATTACCGGATCGAGGGCTACTACGAGGAGTGGAATGGCTTTTTCCGTTTCATAGACGAATGGTGGAACATATTGTCGGTGTACTATCCCCAGAACGGGGAGCTGTGCCAGGTCACCGACTGGCGGCAGGTCAAAACCACAGTGAAGGGCGTGGACGTGGAATTTAAATGGTTCGCTTACGACGGGAACATCGTCACGCTGGACAAATACTCCGAGACCCACGATCACGACGTTGTTCCACCCTTTGTGGAGTATTCCAAGCCGGGGATCGCCGACAAGATTTTTATTGAGGTCTCCGAAGGCGACACCCTGGGCCTTCCCGTGGTGTATGATATCAACACCGGCGAGATCACCGATCCCTTCGCCAACAAAAAGTGGGCGGTGCCGGAGGGAGAGGAAGAAAAATACAGATGGGATCGGATTACCTTCACGCCTGATCTTCGGTATGCACTCATCAACACGGCGGAATCGGCCAATGTGTCGGGCGACGGCCTGTATCTGGCCGATCTTGTCAGCGGGGAGCGTTACGACCTTCGGGCGCTTTCGGGAATGGAGAAGGTCAGCGGCGCGTGGCTCTACAAGTCCCAGGCAATCGTCTGCTGGTATCTGAGCCGTGAGTACAAGTACGACCTGCGGGTGCTGGAGCTGGGCACCGGCAAGCTCCTTACGGAAATCCGCGGCCCCATGGTACATTCCGAGAACTATTCTAACGATTACACCGCCGAGCTGGAGCAGGGCCTCATCACCCAGGAGGAGCTGAAGGCTTGGGAATATCACGACGCGCTCCGCGGCCTCACCGACCTGGGCGTGGGGGAGAAGGCGGGCCTCTACCTCATCGAGGGCGCCAGATGCGCCGCCTGGATCGACGAAAACCGGGACGTGGAGCTTTTCGACCTGCTCACCGGCCAGCGGTTCAGGGTGCCGCTGAGGATACCGGAGAATATGTATGTGAACCTGGAGGCCAACAGCGCGGGGGATAAGCTCTTAAACTATGATACAGTCCTGTTGGACGAGACTGAACCCCTGAACCGGAGCTTCCGCGTCCTGGACCTGGAGGCCCAAACCTGCACGGTGGTCAACGTGGAGCGTGCCGAGGGGGAGGACAGACTGCCGGAGCCGCACTTTTTCGGCGGCGACAAGATCAAGCTGGAGGACAGCGATATCCACTACGAGGACGGCCAGGGGTATTACTCCTACGTGTACCTCTACACCCTGAAATAAAACCGCAAAACCCATCAGGGGCCGGCGAAAACGCCGGCCCCTTTTCCCACAAAAAAAGGCGGCGGCTCTTGCGAGCCGCCAAAAAGGGTTGTGGGATAAAGATATGAGCGTATCCTCTCCGATGGGATGGTCGAAGCCGGGATATGCTGTACTTAAAGAGTAGCACGGATGGGACAAATTGTAAATAGGAAGTTTTGGGGAACGGACACTACTTTTGTTGAATTTTGCCGCCGCCGGATGGACTTGCCAAAAATCCCGCTCTATGATAAAATGAGTTGTTGTGAGAATACTCTTCCTGTGAGAGAAAAAGAGCGGGAGGAATAAGGTATGCGTATAAAAGTCCTGCCGGCGCTTGCGCTGGCGCTGTTGCTGCTGGCGTCCTGTCACGGGCCGGAGCTTCCGCCGGATACCGGCGCGGCGGACACGGCGGACACTTTGGACACGGCGGATACGGCGGGGGAGACCCTGTCCGACACAGCGCCGGATACGACGCCGGAGTCAACGCCCGATACCGTCCCCTCCGCGCCGGAGCCGGAGCTGACGCTCACCGGCGACAGGGTCATCGTGGACGGATTGCGGCTGGCCGTCTGGGAGGCGGCGGGGCAGAAATATATCGCCCAAAGCGCCCTCCGGCGGGCTTTCGGCAGGGAGCTTGAGGGGGACGCGCTGACCGTCAAGGGCATGGGATACCTGCCCTGGCCACAGCTTGCGGAGAGCCTTGACTGTCCCATGCTCACCGATCCCCAGGACGGCACGGTATATTTGTCCCCCCAGGGGAGCTATGTGATCCCGGAGGACAGGAACGCGGCTGTGCTGATGTACCATGCGGTGGGCGAAAAGCCCTGGGGCCTGGTGAGCCTGTTTGTCCGGCCCACGGAGCTGGAGGAACAAATCGAGTATATTCTGGATAACGGCTACGACCCCATCTGGTTTTCCGACCTCGCCCATATCGAGGACTACGACAAGCCGGTTATCCTGACCTTTGACGACGGATACGACAACAATTATACGCAGCTCTATCCCATCCTTCAAAAGTACCATGTCAAGGCCACCATATTCGTGATCACGGGCAAGGTGGATAAAAACCGCTACCTGACGCGGGAGCAGATCAGAGAGATGGCCTCCTCCGGCCTGGTGTCCATCGAGAGCCATACGGTGACGCACCCGGACCTTACGACGCTGAGCGAAGATGAGCTGGCGTATGAGTACGCCCAATCTCGGCTGGATATTGCCCGTATGACCGGACGCATCCCCACCGTCGTGTGCTACCCGTCCGGGGAGAACAACGATCTGGCCCGGAGCGTGGCGGCGGAGTATTATAAGCTGGGCATCAGGATGACGGGCGGGGTGTGGAACACTTCGTCGGACCCCATGCGGGTGAACAGGTTTTATGTGCCGAGGGATCTGACGCTGGCGCAGTTCAGGGGAAAGCTGAACCGCCTGGAAGCGTGAGACCGGCGCGGGAAAGAGCAAGAGACGCGGCCAAAGCCTGACTGCGGGATCATGAGTGGGAAAAGGACATGAAAAAGAGAGCGCTCGCGGTTTCTCTGCTCCTTGCGCTGTTTCTTGCCGCTTGCGGCGGAGGCGGGGGACAGGGAAGCGAAAATTGGAGCCATACCCAGGCGCCGCCGGGGACGGAGCCGGTGCTGTGTGCCGGCGCCGTCATCATGGACGGCGTCAGGTTGGACGTTTGGGATATCGGCGGGAAACAATACGTCGCCCGTGAGGAGGCCGTGGCCGCCGCCGGCGCGGAGCTGTCCGGCGATACGTTGGCCCTGGACGGGACGGTGTACATGCCCTGTCCGGAGTTTGCCGCCGCCAACGGCTTCCCGGCGCTGACAGACCCGGAGGACGGCACGGTGTATATCTCCCCCTCCGCCGCGGAGTTTGCGATCTCCGAAAAGACGAGGGTGCCGGTGCTGATGTACCACGCCCTTGGGGACGAGGCCTGGGGGATCGACACGCTGTTCGTCCGTCCGGCGGACTTTGAGGAGCAGCTCGTGTACCTCCTGCAGAGCGGCTTCGACCCCATCTGGTTTACCGACCTCGCTCATATCGATGACTACGACAGGCCGGTGATCCTGACCTTCGATGACGGGTATGATGACAACTACACGCTCCTTTTACCCATCCTTCAAAAATACAACGTCAAGGCCACGGTCTTCGTGGTCACGGGACTGGTGGGGAAGCCCCACTACCTGACGGCGGAGCAGATCAGGGCACTTTCGGATTCCGGCCTCGTCTCCGTCCAGAGCCACACCGTCCATCACCGGGAGCTTACGGAGCTTGACCGGGAGGAGCTGGAGCGGGAATTTTCGGACGCGCGGCTCCACATAGCGCGCCTCACCGGGCGAATCCCCATCGCCGTGAGCTACCCCTCCGGAGAGAACGATCAACTCGTCAGGAGAACGGCGGGGAAGTATTACCGGTTCGGCGTCAAGTCCAACGGCCTTATCTGGAATACCGGATCGGACCCGCTGCAGGTGAAGAGACTGATCGTGCCGAGAGGGGTGCCGATCCGTGCCTTCGCCAGGATGATGAACGAAATAGGCGAAAAATAATCTAAAGGAGGTTTTCCCGTGTCCAAGACGGTGATCGGAATACTGGCCCACGTGGACGCGGGGAAAACCACGCTGTCCGAGGCGCTCCTGTACTGCGCCGGGGATATACGCCGGCTTGGCAGGGTGGATCACGGCGACGCCTTCCTCGATACCTTCGCCCTGGAGCGTCAGCGCGGCATCACCATCTTTTCCAAGGAGGCGCGGCTGAGCCTGGGGAGCAAGTCCGCCACGCTGTTGGACACGCCGGGGCATGTGGATTTCTCCGCGGAGACGGAGCGCACCCTGGACGTCCTGGACTGCGCCATCCTTGTGATCTCCGCCCCGGAGGGGGTGCAGAGCCACACGCGGACGCTGTGGAAGCTCCTGCGGGACAGGGACATCCCCACCCTGCTGTTCATCAACAAGATGGATCTGCCCGGCGCGGACCGGGCCGGCATCCTGGCGGAGCTGACCCAGCGCCTGGGGGACGGCTTTTTCATCCCCGGTCAGGCCGATTCCGAGGCGCTGGCGCTGTGCGACGAGGCCCTTTTGGAGGAGCATCTGGAGCGGGGCGAGCTATCAGAAGCCGCTCTTGAAGGGGCCTTCCGGCGGGGCCGCGTCTACCCCTGCTATTTCGGCGCGGCGCTGAAATTAGAGGGCGTGGAGGCGTTTTTGGCGGGCCTTGAGCGCTTCGCCCCCGCCAGCCCCGCGAAAGCCGGTTTCGCCGCGCGGGTCTTTAAGATCTCCCGCGACGAGGACGGCAAGCGCCTGACGCACATGAAGATCACCGGCGGGACCTTGCGCGTACGGGACACGGTGACGGGGCCGGACTGGGAGGAGAAGGTCACCCAGCTTCGCTTTTACTCCGGGGCCAAATACACCGCCGCCGACGAGGCGGAGCCGGGGGACGTGGTGGCCGTCACGGGGCTGTCCGCCACCTTCGCCGGACAGGGCCTGGGCGCGGAGGGGGATGGTCGGGCGCCGGCGCTGGAGCCCGTGCTGAGCTACGCCGTCTACCTCCCCGCGGGGTGCGATCTCCACAAGACCGTGGCCCAGCTGCGCCAGCTGGAGGAGGAGAACCCGGAGCTGAAGCTTGTCTGGGAGCCCCGCGCCCAGTCCCTTCACGCCCAGATCATGGGCCAGGTACAGCTTGAGGTCATCCGCCAGCTGGTGCGGGACCGTTACGGCTTCGACATCTCCTTCGGGCCTGGGAGCATCATCTACCGGGAGACCATCGCCGGCAAAGTGGAGGGCGTGGGCCACTACGAGCCCCTGCGCCATTACGCCGAGGTGCATCTCCTGCTGGAGCCGGGGGAGCGGGGCAGCGGCGTCGAGATCGGCTCCGCCGTCTCCGAGGACGCCCTGGCCGGCAGCTGGCAGCGGCTGATCCTCACCCACCTCCACGAAAAACAACACCTGGGCGTCCTGACCGGCTCGCCCATCACGGATATGAAGATCACCCTCTCCGCCGGACGGGCGCACATCAAGCACACCGAGGGCGGGGACTTTCGGGAAGCCACCTACCGGGCCGTCCGGCAGGGGCTTATGAGCGCCAAAAGCGTGCTCTTGGAGCCCTGGTACGACTTCCGCATGGAGCTTCCCCAGACCAACGTGGGCCGCGCCATGACGGACCTTCAGCGCATGGGTGCCCGGTTCGAGCAGTCCGGGGACGAGGGCGGCATGGCCGTCCTGACAGGCTCAGGCCCCGTGGCGAAGCTGCGGGAATACCCCGCCGAGGCGGCGGCGTACACCAGGGGCCAGGGGCGCGTCAGCTTCGTCTTTCACGGCTATGAGCCCTGCGCCGAGCAGGACGCGGTGGTGGAGGCCATCGGCTACGACCCCCTGGCGGACATGGAGAACTCTCCCCACAGCGTCTTCTGCTCCCACGGCGCGGGGGTGCTGGTGCCCTGGAACGAGGTTCCGGCGCGGATGCACCTGCCCAGCACCCTGGCCCCGCCCAAAGCCCCCGATCCCGTCCGGGAGGCGGCGGCCCGGTATGTGAAGCTGGTGGCCTCGGACAAGGAGCTGATGGACATCTTTCAGCGCACCTACGGGCGGATAGACCGGGGCGAGGAGGCCCTCCGTCCCGCCCCCAGGGAGCCCCGACGGGAACCCTCCCCCCAAAAAAGAAAGCCCCTCCCCCAGAAGGACGGGCTGGAATTTGTGCTGGTGGACGGCTACAACATCATCTTCGCCTGGGACGATCTGAAAAAGCTGGCCGCCCAGAGCCTTGACGCGGCCAGGGAGCGCCTCATCGAGCGCCTACGCAATTACCAGGGCTTCCGCCAGTGCGCCGTCATCGTGGTGTTCGACGCCTACAAGGTGAAAAACAACCCCGGCAAGGTGGATCACCTGGGCGGGGTCAGCGTCGTCTACACCAAAGAGGCCGAGACGGCGGACATGTACATCGAGCGCGCCACCTACGACCTCTCCAAACGTCATCACGTGCGCGTAGCCACCTCCGACGGTATGGAGCAGATGATCATTTTGGGCAACGGCGCGTTGCGCGTCCCCGCCTCCGCCTTCGAGGCGGAGGTCAAAGAGGTGGAGCGCGCCATCAGCGACTATCTGCGCGACTATAATCGGGGCATGGAGCAGTGATCTGTCGGAAAAAGCACGGGCATGACCCGTGCTTTTCGCTGTGTTCTTTTTTCGGAGCGGCGTTTTTCAAAATATACGCGCGCTTACGCCGTGCGCCTCTTATCGACCCTCCAATAAAAGCCGGCCTTTTGATTTGTCAAAGGTCGTTACACCTCTTCCGTTGTTTTCCGCATGGAGGCGAGGCCCTCGGTGTACTCGTCCTCGGCGTGGACGATCAGCTTGGCGAAGGGGAGAAAATACTCCCCGCACTCCGTCAGCTCCACCCGCCTGGTGGAGCGGTTGAAGAGCGTTACGCCCAGCTCCTCCTCCAGCTCCTTGATGTGCCGCGACAGCGTCGGCTGGGAGAGGAAAAGCCGTTCAGAGGCTGAATTAAAATTTTTAAGCTCTGACAAAGTCAGAAACTCCCGCATACTTTGAATTTTCAAGTGGCCCATCCCTTTTTCTATCTAAAATGTTAGCATTGCTAACTACCTTTCCTGTATTCCAAAAAAAGTATACCACAAAAAACCATTTTGCGCAATAATTCATACGAAAGACAAATCAATTTTCCAAAGAAAGTATCAATCGACAGGAAATGACATAATAAAAAGGAACTTGCCCGCCGCTCCGCGGCGAATGATTGAATTGGAAGGGGAACCCTGACGGTTCCCCTTCCAATCCCTTCCCTCCGAATATACGAATTCCTGATATATTACGCAAATTGCTCCTTGTAGGGGCCAAACCCGCCCACCGAATTTCCAGCATATTTCGCACACCGCGTTTGTAGGGGCCAGACCCGCTCGGCCCACACGCCGCACCGTCGAATTTCATATCGCCGAATTTTCACGGCTTTCGTACAACGTACCCGTAGGGGTGGCCGTCCTCGGCCACCCGTCCATCGAATTCCCGAAAACCTTCCCCCAAACGCCGTAGGAGCCCCATTGCGGCCCCTATTGCGCCTTGTGGTGGCCTAGGTGGAAGATGGCCACGGGACTGTTGGGCCGGCGGGCGTTGGTGCGCCCTTCGGGCTGGATCTCCCCAGCGGCGGTGAGGGCCTTCTTGGTCAGGGCCGGTCCGATGAGCTCATAGACCAGCACGGAGAAGAGCACCACGTTGCGCACCACGGCCCCGTCCATGAGCTGTGTGGCGGTCAGGGCCATGCCCAGGGCCACGCCGGCTTGGGGCAGGAGGGTGATGCCGATGTATTTGGTGATGTTGGGGGCGCATTTTGTCATAGCGCAGCTGCTGTAAGCGCCCACGTATTTCCCCAGGGAGCGGAAGACGATGTAGACAAGCCCGATCAGCAGCACCGTGGGCTGGGAGAGGATACGCATATCCAGCTCCGCGCCGGAGAGGACGAAGAACAGCACGAAAACCGGCGCCGTCCAGTCGTCGATGCGGCCCATCAGCTCTTGGGAGAAGTCGCAGATGTTGCAGAACACCGTACCGGCCATCATGCACACCAGCAGGAGGCTGAAGCCGATGTGGACGCCGCCCACCTCAAATTCCGCCATGGAGACGCCCACCGTAGCCAGCACGCAGGTGATGGACAGGGAGAGCCGCTTGGAGCGGGAGTGGAAATACTTCTCAAACCGGTGCAGGAGCCACCCGGCCAGAGCGCCCAGCAAAAGCGACAGGACGATCTCGATGACCGGCTCCAAAAGGATGGTTTTCAGGCTGATAACGCCCTTCTCGATGGCCGTAGCCACGCCGAAGGAGGCGGAGAACAGCATCAGGCCCACCGCGTCGTCAATGGCCACCACCAGCAGAAGGAGCTTGGTCAGAGGCCCGTTGGCCTTGTACTGCCGCACCACCATCAGCGTCGCCGCCGGGGCCGTGGCCGCGGCGATGGCCCCCAGGGTGATGGCCGAGGGGATAGAGATGAGCTTGGGGGAGATAAAGTGCAGGGCGATCAGGCCCGCGTCCACTAAAACCGTGGTGATCACTGCCTGCAGGATACCCACGGTGATGGCCTGACGGCCCATGTGCTTGAGCTGCTCCAGACGGAACTCATTGCCGATGGTAAAGGCGATGAACCCCAGCGCCACCTGGGAGATCAGGTCCAGCCCCTCCACCTCCTCCAGGGACACAAAGCCCAGGCCCTTGATATGGAGAGCGCCCAGGCAGAAGGGCCCCAGCAGCACTCCCGCCACCAGATACGCCGTCACCGCCGGGAGCTTCAGCACCTTGGCAAGCCGCGACATCATCAGTCCCGCCAGCAAAGCCAGGGACATTTCGATCAGGATATACATTATAATTGACCTCCCATTCTTTTTGGGAAATCAATTCTACACCCCCGCCGTGGAAAAAACAATCTCCAAAGTATCCGGGCTTGGGCCGCGCTTTGTAAAAAAATTGTACATTTTGCGCCTATTGCTTTACGGGCTGACTAATATTATAATGTATAGCTGACGGGAGTCGAACCCGCGTTCGACTCCCGTCAGCTATACACATAAAAACAAAAAAGGGGAGAATCGTATGAAAAAGACAGCGGCCCTTCTTCTGGCCCTGCTCCTGGCGCTGTCCCTGGCCGCCTGCGGCGGCGCGGAGGATTCGGCAAAGGACACGGACAAGTCGTCGGATACCTCAACCGACACCGCGGCGGACACCGCCGGCCCCCCGGACAGCGGCGCCCTCACCGGAACTGACCCGGCGGAGGACCTGCCAGACCCCGTCCTCTTCAAGACCCTCAATTATATCGGCGACACGGACAAGATCGCCCTCTCCGCCTGTGAGGCGGCGCGGCTGGCCGGCGTGCTGGAGGAGGAGACCTTGTACGTCACACAGCAGGTGGAGGACCAGCGGTGGTTCGATTCCTCCTACAGCCTCGGGGTCGGCGCCTTCGCGGCGCTGTTTGACACCGGTAACGGCGTCCCCGCCATGCTCTTTGTGGGCGGCGGCAAGCCCCTGGAGAGCTGGGCCGGCCCCTTCGACATGGAGGCGCCCTATGTGGCGGAGATTTGGTTCTTCAGCGCCGGCGAGCTTGTGCGTATGCCTGTGGATACCGTTCAGATTTATGAAGATTATCTCCTGCTGGGCGGCTATTACCCCGACGGCTCCGGCTATGACGCCAGGGTCTATCCGGTCCACGACGGCGTCATCGACAGCGCCCCCTCCACCTACGCCACCGCGGACATGTGGGATGACCCCTCCTACGGGGTGGACGGCGCCCGTACCGGCGAGGCCGCCTTCGACGCCTGGGTGGAGACCTGGGCGGGGGATTCCCCCGTGGGATTCAGCCACGGCAGCGACGTCTCTGCCTGGTGCTGGGGCGTGGATGACGCCGGGGCCGTCCTGCGGGTACTGAGGCTCTGGGCCGGACTGGACGGCACGGAGCGTTCCCAGGGCGCGGCGCCCTACACCGTGCAGACTCTTACCGCCACGGAAACCCTGGACACCGACTTTGGGGATCGGAAAATGCGGACGTCCCGCCAGTTCGTCCGCTTCGATGCGGAGCTTCCCGGTTACAGCTATGTGGACGGACGCGCCGTCGCCGCCCTGGAGAACGCCCGCCGCGACATCGGCGGGACCCTCACCGATGACTTGGGCGAATATGAGTATTTCGACGATATCACGGTGTCCGTCACCTACGATGACGGCAAGCTCTTGAGCGTCGCCTCCTCCTATGAGTATTTCGGCGGCGGCGTCGTGGATTTGGGGACCGATGGCCGCGTCTACGACCTCACCCGCGGGGAGCTTCTCACCCTGGGCGACCTGGTGTCCGGCCAGGAGTACGAGATTCGCGAGGCCGTGCGCCAAAAGCTCATGGAGACCGGCTGGGACAACGACGCCTACGGCAGTGAGCTGGACAGGATGTCCCTGGAGGACTTCGACTTCTATCTGTCCCCCTCCGGGAGCGTCGTCGTGTGCTTCGACAAATACGAGATCGCCGACGGCGCTTCCGGCTATTTTGAGGTCGAGCTTCCCCGCTCCAAATGACCGACTTCTATTGTTTTGCCCGTACGGCCCTCCGAATTTCCAAAAATCTCCCCTGGAACGTTTGTAGGGGCCGATGACCACATCGGCCCACACGCCGCACTGTCGAATTTCCCTATCCGCCCTTCCGAATTTCCGAAAATCTATTTTAGAAGCCGTACGGGCCGCCGCCCACGGCGGCCCACTGTATTTCGCGCAACCCGCCCGCTTTGGTTCTTTTTTTATGATTTTGCAACTACTGGGACGTTTTTTCACGTCCCCTTTTCTTTATCCAAAAATTTTTTCAAAAAAATAATTAAAAATATAAAAATAATGCTTGACAAATGATTAGACATATGGTATAATGCCCCCATAAACGGTTCAGAACCGCTTTATATAGCCCTGTTCCCGCGCCCTGTTCATATTTTTCCGCCTTGTCTCATACCCTTTTGCGGGGTGATGAACATGCTTGACAAGCTGAAAAAATTCTACGGTACTCTCACGGGAAAGCAAAAGCGGGGGCTTCTGTCCCTTACGCTGGTGCTGGTGCTGGCGGCGGCGCTGTTGGCCCTGTCCGCGCCGGCGGCGGTGACGGCGTCCAACACCCGCCAGCTGCCGATATACAGCGTGGAGCGGGATCAGAAGATGGTGGCTCTCAGCTTCGACGCCGCCTGGGGCAACGAGGACACCCAGACCCTCATTGACATTCTGGGTAAATATGATGTTAAGGTGACGTTCTTTGTGGTGGGCCAGTGGGTGGACAAATACCCGGAGTCCGTGAAGGCCCTTTTTGAGGCCGGCCATGAGGTGATGAATCACTCCAACGACCACGCCCATTTCAACACGCTCTCCGCCGGCCAGATCGCCGAGAATATCAACGCCTGCGCCGATAAGATCGAGGCCGTCACCGGCGTGCGCCCCACGCTGTTCCGGCCCCCCTACGGGGAGTACGACGACCACGTCATCGCCGCCGTCCGCGCACTGGGCGTAGAGCCCATCCAGTGGGACGTGGACTCCCTGGACTGGAAGGAGCTCTCCGCCTCCGAGATTTATAAGCGCGTGACCAGCCGTGTCAAACCCGGCTCCATCGTCCTGTTCCACAACGCCGCCCTCCACACGCCGGAGGCCCTGGAGGACATTTTAAAATACCTGATCGCCGAGGGCTACCAGATCGTCCCCGTCTCTCGGCTCATCCTCCCCGCCCCCTACACCGTCGACCACACAGGCCGCCAATTCGCCGGTTGAGGGAGTTTTCCGGCGTCTCCGTCAGAAAAACTGATGGCGTTCGCACTGGCGGTGTGCATGGTGGTGGGCCTGCTATGAGAACAGAAAAGGGCACCGCGAAGACGACGGAAGGAAGCGGGAAGACAGAGGAAAGCGAGAAGCCCAAGTGGACATATGTGGGCGACGTGAACATCACCCTCAAGAATGAGAGCAGAACGCCGATCACGGAGGCCGGAGATATTGAAATTACGATCAAGGGCGCCGGAAAGGACGGCGGAGATATTGTCCTTAAGAATGGTGACGAACTTGTTTTTGGCGAAGATGGGACGATCACCGTTAAAGACTTGCCCTACGGCTCGTATGAGGTCGAAATAAAGAATGGAGAGATAAGCACAAAAAACTGAAACCATCTATGTTGAAGCGCCTGAGACTGAGGTTCAGTTTGAAGTTGCCACTGTAAAGGTTGACACGAGCGTAAACAAAAGGGAGTTTTTTCGACGCGCATGTCGCCGGGAAAAATTGAATTTGAGTTTTTGACAAACCAAAGGGACGGGTTTGGAACCCGCCCCTTTGGTTGGAAATTTTACTCCGCGTCCTCGGCAAGCTGGAAATATCTCGTCAGCATCGCGGCCAGATCGGTGCGCTTGGCACTCCCAGCGGGATCGAAGAGATTACCTGGCTTGCCGGTGATCACGCCGTTCATGGTGCACCAGGCCACCGACTCATAGGCCCAATCGCTCACCTTGGCGCTGTCGGTGAACGCCAGCGGGAA
>CANQTW010000023.1 GCA_947626845.1 uncultured Oscillospiraceae bacterium
GAGCCTTGTGATCATGGCCGGCAGCGAGCTTTTCACCGGCAACAACCTGGTGATGACCGCCGGGGTGCTGGAGAAAAAGGTCAAGGCGGTGGACGCCATGAAGCTTTGGCTTTTCTGCTGGCTGGCCAACTACGCCGGGGCGTGGCTGGCGGCGGCCCTCTACTACGCCACCGGCCTTGTGACCGGCGCCACCGCCTCCTATATCGCCTCCATGGCCCGGACGAAGCTCTTTCTGTCCGTGCCGCAGATGCTCGTGCGGGGCCTTCTCTGCAATATGCTGGTGTGTCTGGCCGTGTGGTGCGGGTTCAAAATGCGATCCGAGTCCGGCAAGCTCATCATGATCTTCTGGTGCATCTTCATCTTCATGGTCTGCGGCTTTGAGCACTCCGTAGCCAATATGTCCAGCCTGGCCCTGGCCCTGCTCATGAAAGAGGCGGACTTCTGGCATTACGTGGTGAACATCGGCATCGTCACCCTGGGGAACATCCTCGGCGGCGCTCTTTTCGTGGCCGTGCCCTATTGGCTTTGCAAGCGCAAATGACCTTCAACACCCTGTTCAAGAACCAGAAAGGAGTCCTACATGGTACATGCTGTCCGTTCCTTCGGCATAGCGGGTATAGACGGGGTGGACGTTTCCGTGGAGTGCGACATCTCGCGGGGCATCGGCAAGTTTGAGATCGGCGGCCTGCCGGACGCCGCGGTCAGGGAGTCGCGGGAGCGCGTCCCCTCGGCGGTGAAGAGCTGCGGCTTCAAGTTCCCCAACTCCCACGTGAATGTGAATCTGGCTCCGGCCCACATCAAAAAGTCCGGGTCCATCTACGATCTGCCCATCATGCTCAGCGTCCTCATCTCCTCCGGCGCCATCCGGCCCACACCGCCCACCATGGCCTTTGTGGGGGAGCTGGCGCTCAGCGGCGAGGTGCGCCCCGTGTCGGGCGTGCTGAGCATGGCCATGCGGGCCTCCCGGTGCGGCGTCAAGGAGCTGTATGTCCCCGCTGGGAACGCGGAGGAGGCCTGCTTCGCCGGAGGCGTCACGGTCTACGGCGTCCGCCACGCCCTGGAGCTGATCGACCACCTGGAGGGGCGCAAGCCGCTGATGCCCGCGTCCAGGCCCGCCGTCCTGCCCCGGCCCGACTACGGCGTGGATTTCTCCGAGGTCAAGGGCCAGGAGAATGTGAAAAGAGCCTTAGAGGTGGCCGCCGCGGGCGGGCACAACATCCTGCTCATCGGCCCTCCGGGGGCCGGAAAATCCATGCTGGCCAAGCGTCTGCCCACCATACTGCCGGATATGTCCCGTCAGGAGCAGCTGGAGACCACCGCCATCTACTCGGTGGCGGGAAAGACCGTGGGCAGCCAGCATATCCTGTCCGAGCGGCCCTTCCGCTCCCCTCACCACACCATGTCCCACGCGGCTATGGCCGGCGGGGCCCAGCTGCAGCCGGGGGAGATCTCCCTGGCCCACAACGGCGTCCTCTTTTTGGACGAGCTGCCGGAATTTCACCGGGACGTGATCGAGGCCCTGCGCCAGCCCATTGAGGACGGGCACGTCACCATCTCCCGCGCCGCGGGCACCGCCACTTATCCCGCCCGCTTCATGCTGGTGTGCGCTATGAATCCCTGCAAGTGCGGCTGGTTCGGGCACCCCTCAGGGCGGTGCACCTGCACGCCCCAGAGCGTGGAGGCCTACCGGGCCAAGGTCTCCGGGCCCATACTGGATCGCGTTGACATGCACATCGAGGTCCCTGCCCTGGAGTTTGACGACCTGCGCGCCCGCGCCCCGGCGGAGCCCAGCGCGGCCATCCGGGAGCGGGTCAACGCCGCCAGGAAGCGCCAGCAGGAGCGGTACGCCGGGGGGCGCGTGACCTCCAACGCCCAGATGGGGCCTGACGAGATACGTGACCACTGCGAGCTGGACGCGGCGGGAGAAAAGCTGATGAAAAACGCCTTTGACCGCCTGGGCCTCACCGCCCGCAGTCATGACCGTATTTTAAGAGTGGCCCGCACCGTCGCGGACCTGGCGGGCAGCGAGCGTATCCAGCCCGCCCACCTGGCCGAGGCCATCCAGTACCGGGCCTATGATTTCAAGGTTGAAAAATGAGGGGGAACCCATGAACGATATACTTCTGCTCAAGCAGGGCGAGATCGTCCTGAAGGGCCTGAACCGGCGAGTTTTTGAGGATAAGCTGGTGGCCAACGTGCGCCGGAGGATGGCGCATCTGGGGAAATTCCGCGTTTACGCCGCCCAGTCCACCGTCTATGTGGAGCCGCTGGACGACAGCGCCGACATGGACGCGGCCTTTGAGGCGGCCAAGCAGATCTTCGGCTTTGTGGCCGTGGTGCGGGCGGCGGCCTGCCCCAAGGACCCGGAGGCCATTTTTGAGACGGCGAAACGGTATCTGGCCGGTGATTTTGCCCGCGTGAAAAGCTTCAAGGTGGAGTCCAAGCGCTCCGACAAGGCCTACCCCATGACCTCCATTCAGGTGAGCCAGGCCGTGGGCGGGCTTCTGTCCGACGCCTTTCCGGAGGTGGCGGTGGACGTCCACGACCCGGAGCTGACCGTAAACATCGAGATACGGGAGAACGCCGCCTATGTCCACTCCGTTCCGGCCCTGGGGGCCGGAGGGATGCCCGTGGGGTCCTGCGGCTCCGCCGTCTCCATGCTCTCCGGCGGCATCGACAGTCCGGTGAGCACCTGGATGACCGCCAAAAGGGGCGTACACATCATCCCCGTCCACTTCTTCTCCTTCCCCTACACCTCGGAGCTTGCCAAGCAGAAGGTCATCGACCTGGCGCGTATCCTGGCCCCCTGGTGCGGGCGGATGAAGCTGGAGATCGTGCCCTTCACCCACATCCAGGAGGAGATACGGGACAAGTGCCCGGAGGAATATTTCACCGTCATCATGCGCCGGTTCATGACCCGCATCTGCCAGCGGATCGCCCTGCGGGACAACTGCGGGGCCATCGTCACCGGCGAGAGCCTGGGCCAGGTGGCCAGCCAGACCATGCAGGCCATGGCGGTGACCCAGGAACCGGTAAAAATACCTGTCCTGCGCCCCTTGGTGTGCATGGACAAGCGGGAGATCATTGAGATCGCCCGAAAAATCGGCACCTTTGAGACCAGCATCCTCCCCTACGAGGACTGCTGTACCGTCTTTACCCCCCGACATCCGCGGACAAAGCCGCGGCTGGAGGAGGTCCTTGAGGCCGAAAAGCCGCTGGATGTTGACGGGCTTATAGAGGAGGCCCTGGCCCATATTGAAAGTGTGATTATTTCCAAATAGGAGGAACTGCGACTATGGAAACAGGAAAATACCAGCTGGGCCTGGTGGAAAAGCTCAGCTTTGTGCGTTACGGCGGGACGGAGGACGAGCTTCGCGCCGCCAAGCTCCTGCTGGAGGAGATCAGGGCCGCCGGCGGGCAGGGGGAGCTTATGGACTTCACCGTTCCCGCCTCGGACGTGGAGGCCTGCTCCCTGTCCGTCGCCTCGCCCTTTACGCGGGAGATCCCCTGCGTTCCCTACTGGCTTTCGGGGTCGCTGCCTGAGGGCGGCGCGGAGCTTAAATTCCTCTATGCCCCCAGGGGGGTGGAGGAGGACTACGGCGGGCTTGACTCCCTGGAGGGGTACGCCGTGCTGCTCAACGCCCTGAGCTTTGACGCCTACAAGCTGCTCTTTGAGAAGAAGGCCGGCGCCTTCATCACCCTCCAGGGCCGGTGGTTTGACGACGAGAGCGGGGAGGACCTGTACTCCCGCACCATACGTCCCAAGATGCAGGAGGTGGGGCGCGTCCCCGGCTTTATGATCACAGGACGGGACGCCACGGAGCTTGTGCGGGACGGCGCCGAGACCCTCCGCCTGACCCTCGCCCAGAGGGATGTGGAGCACACCTCCCGCAACGTGCTGGCGGTGGTGCCGGGGACGGAGCTTCCCAATGAGTCCCTGGTCCTCACGGCCCATTATGACAGCGTTCCGGTGGGCACCGGCTCCTGGGACAACGCCACGGGGGCGGCCAATCTGACGGCGCTCTACAAATACTTTGTCAAGCACCCCACCCGCCGCACGCTGCGGTTTATCTGGTGCGGCAGCGAGGAGCAGGGGCTTTTGGGCTCCAAGGCGTGGATTGAACAGCATGAGGCGCTGATGCCGGAGGTGAAATTCTGCTTCAACTTCGACATGTGCGGCACCGTCCTGGGCCCCAACGAAATCTACGTCACCGGCGGGGACGACCTTCTCCACTTCGCCCAACAGTACGCCCGCGAGGTGGGCTGGCCGGCCAACTTCGTCCAGAAGGTCCACTCCTCCGACTCCGCGCCCTTCGCGGACAGGGGCGTTCCGGCCCTGGGCATCACCCGCCGGACCAACACCGCGGGGATACACATCCATCAGGACCTTCTGTTCCCCCTGAGCGCGGCGGCCATGGGCGACATCTTCGCCTTCTCCGCGGGCCTCATCGAGCGGACGGCAAACGCCCGCTTCCTGCCCGTGAAGACCGGGATGCCGGACAGCATGAAGGAACAGCTGGACAAGTATTTCCAGCGGGACAAAAAAACCGGCAGGGATGAGGCATGACCATGTTTGACACTGTCCCTCAAAGGAGGCTTTTGAAATGACACATACAGCTGAGATCATCTCCGTGGGGACGGAGCTTCTTCTGGGCAACATCGCCAACACCGACGCCCAGGATATCTCCCAGATGCTCTCGGAGATCGGCATCAATGTCTATTACCATACCGTGGTGGGCGACAACCCGGAGCGGCTCAAGGCCGCTGTGGCCGCGGCCAGGCGGAGGGCCGACATCCTCATCACCACCGGCGGGCTGGGGCCCACCTGCGATGACCTGACAAAGCAGACGCTGGCGGAGGCCTTTGGGAAAAAGCTCATTTTTGACGAGAAAGAGGCCCAGGAGATCCGAGACTATTTCGCCACCCGTCTCCACAGCCACCAGATGACCGATAACAACTACCAGCAGGCGTATCTGCCGGAGGGGTGCGTCCCCTTCCACAACGACTGCGGCACCGCGCCGGGGTGCGCCTTTGAGGCGGACGGCGTTCACGTGCTGATGCTCCCCGGCCCGCCCAGGGAGTGCGTGCCCATGTTCCGCTCCTGCGCCATGCCGTACCTGAGAAAGCTCTCCGACCTGGAGATCAAGAGCCACAACATCCACATCTTCGGGCTGGGTGAATCCTTTGTGGAGGATAAGCTCAGAGACACCATGCTGAAGCTCCAAAACCCCACCCTGGCCCCCTACGCCAAGTCCGGCGAGGTGAGACTGCGGGTCACCGCCAGGGCCAAAACAGACGAAGAGGCCGAGAGGCTGATGGCCCCGGTCATCGCCGAGGTGCGGGAGAAGATCGGCGACTGCGTCTACGGCATCGACACGGACACCCTGGAGAACACGGTGTTCCAGCTTTTAAAGGAAAAGCACGTCACCCTGGCCGCCGCCGAGAGCTGCACCGGCGGGCTGGTCTCCAAGCGGATGACCGATCTGCCCGGCGCGTCGGAGGTCTACCTGGGGGGCGCGGTGACCTACGCCCCCGCCTCCAAGACGGCCATTCTGGGCGTCCCCGCGGACCTTTTGGAGCATGACGGGGTGGTCAGCTCCTCGGTGTCCGAGGCTATGGCCCAGGGGGCGCGGGCCAGGTTCGAGTCGGACCTGGGCATCGGCATCACGGGCATCGCGGGGCCTTCCTCCGACGAGTCCGGCACCCCCGTGGGGACGGTGTTCGTCAGCCTTGCCACCCACCGCAAGACCTACACCCGCAAGCTCCATCTGGGGCATGACCGAGACCGGGTGCGCATCAGCGCCGCCAACCACGCGCTGGATATGGTGAGAAGGTTCCTTACGGGGCTGGACGTAGAGGAGTGGGAGAAATAATAAGGCTGTCCGCCCTTATAGGGGCGGAGGGGTATTTGCTTTCTCCTCTTTTGTCTCGTCAAAAGAGGAGAAAGTAACAAAGAGGAGAAAAACGAGTCAAGGGGGATTCCGATTTTCCCCCTTGACAATCCCCTTTTGAAAACGGCCACACAGGGGCCGCGGCCCCTATGTGGAGAACCCCAGGGAGCGCCCGCGGGGGAGAAGAACCGTAGGGGCGGGGCCCCCGCCGAACGTTAGTTCGGTGGGGAGAGGAGGAGCCAAGCCCGCACCTGAGCCCTGGCGCTTACGCCGGGGCGAGGTTAAGCGGCTTGAGCGACGACGAGTAGGGGCGGGTTCTAAAACCCGCCCGCAAATTAAATACGCGGCGAAGCCGCAACCGTTTTGGGGCGGGCGATGCGGAAATTCGATGGACGTATAGAGAAATTCGATAGTGCGGCGTGTGGGCCGATGTGGTCATCGGCCCCTACAGGTACGTTGTACGAAATACGATGGGCCGCCGTGGGCGGCGGCCCGTACGGCGTCTAAATTTAATTTCCAGAAATTCGGCGGGCGGGTTTTGAACCCGCCCCTACGATTTCTTAAATAGATTTTTGGAAATTCGGAGGGAAGGGATTGGAAGGGGAACCGTCAGGGTTCCCCTTCTGATTCAATCATCCGCCGCCATGCGGCGGGCCGAGCGGGTCTGGCCCCTACGGGTACATTGCCCGAAATTCGGTGGGCCGCCGCGTTCCTTACACCGCAAAATCGCCGCTCGGATCATTCCGAGCGGCGATAATCTATTCAACACTTAAATTCTGGCGACGCCGGTGCGGCGGGCGGCTTCGGCCACGGCGGCGGCCACGGCGGGGCCTACGCGCTTATCGAAGGCGGCGGGGATGATGTAGTCCTCGGACAGCTCGTCCTCGGAAATAAGGCCCGCCAGGGCTTGGGCGGCGGCCATCTTCATCTCCTCGTTGATGTCCGAGGCGCGGACGTCGAAGGCGCCCCGGAAGATGCCGGGGAAGGCCAGGACGTTGTTGATCTGGTTGGGGTAGTCGCTGCGGCCCGTGGCGACGACTCTGGCGCCGCCGGCCTTGGCCTCCTCCGGGAAAATCTCCGGCGTGGGGTTGGCGCAGGCGAAGATGACGGCGTCCTTCGCCATGGTCTTGACCATGTCGCGGGTGAGCGTGCCGGGGCCGGAGACGCCGATGAACACGTCGGCGCCGGCGATGACGTCGCTAAGCTTGCCGGTCCTGCGCTCCAGGTTCGTGACCTCCGCCATTTCGGCCTTGATCCAGTTCAGATTCTCCCGTCCCTTATAGATGGCGCCGGAGCGGTCCGTCATGATGACGTCCTTAAAGCCGGCGGAGAGCAGGAGCTTGACAATGGCCACGGCGGCGGCGCCGGCGCCGGAGGTGACGATCCTCACGTCCTCCTTCCTCTTCCCCACCACCTTCAGGGCGTTCATGAGGCCCGCCAGGGTGATGACGGCGGTGCCGTGCTGATCGTCGTGGAAGATGGGGATATCGCAGCGCTCCTTGAGCTTGCGCTCGATCTCAAAGCACCGGGGGGCGGAGATGTCCTCTAAGTTGATACCGCCAAAGGAGCCGGAGATCAGGGCCACGGTGTTGACGAACTCGTCCACGTCCTTTGTCTTCACGCAGAGGGGGAAGGCGTCCACGCCGCCGAAGGCCTTGAACAGCACGCATTTGCCCTCCATGACGGGCATACCGGCCTCCGGGCCGATGTCGCCCAGGCCCAGGACGGCGGTGCCGTCGGTGATGACGGCGCACAGGTTGTGGCGGAGGGTCAGGTCGTAGCTCTTGTCGATGTCCTTCTGGATCTCCAGGCAGGGCTGGGCCACGCCGGGGGTGTAGGCCAGGCTCAAATCCTCCTTGGAGGCCACGGGGACGCGGGTGTTGATCTCTATTTTGCCCTTCCACTCACCGTGGAGGCGCAGGGACTCTTTGGCGTAATCCATTTGGGGGGTCCTCCTGAAATTGTTTTGATGACAACATTATAATCCAGCCGCCCGAAAATCGAAAGACGGAAACCTTACGAAAAAAGCCCCCTTGCGGGGGACTTTTTATCACAGTATATACATTGAGTCCATTGCGCCCCGATTCCGGGCGGGAAAGGGCCGCGGGGAATTCAAAAATCCCCGCGGGAGAATTTTTTATAAAAAGAAGCAGCTACATATTCAAAACCGCCGCTTGCCTGTGACTTTGAAATTTGAGCGTGAGAAATGACCTGCCCAGCGGCGGTTTTTTCCTTTCTGCCGCCGGACAGATACTTTTCTTTATTGTTTCTTCCGCTTCGCAATGCAATTTATTGCAAACGCGATTGAACTACACATCAATCCCGCAGTCAACAATACTTGATTTTTTCCATCTTGAAAAATACAAAGAGCCAGACAAATTAAACCGGCTGTCGCAAATGCAATGCCCCAAAAGAATAGAATTCTCTTTTTGTTCATTTATTGATCCTTACCTTTTCAACATTTTGACCGTATAATCAGTATAATTCCCAGTAAAATAAGAGGAAAAGAAATGCCAAGGGTGAAACCGGAAAGCATCTCTTGCATATCAGTTCCGCCAATTAACTGTGAATAGATAAGAAAAACGATTCCAGTAAGGGATATTACAATGCCAATAAGCATTAGCTTCTTATTTTTAAGGTCTTGCGTTTCTTTTATCATTTTCAGTATCTGCTGACTATCTGTATGGGTACTCTTTTCATCTTCTCCATCAAACAATTGCGCTACCGTAGTATTTAATTCCTGACACAAGGGCTCGATCATTGAGTAATCGGGCATACACTTTCCTGTTTCCCATTTTGAAATCGTTTTATTGGAAACTCCCAGCCGTTCAGCAAGTTGTTCTTGCGTAAAATTTTTCTCTTTCCGCTTTTTGAATATAAATTTACCTATTGCACTCTGATCCATATCTTAATTCCCCCAGAGTATCTTTTTGTATGAAGTATACCTTTTTGCCTTGAAAACAACACCCCTTATCAGGCGAATATGGGTGGAATGAGCTTTTTATCTTATCATATTATCTTTCCAAGTATGACGGCGGGCCGCCTGGCGTCGTCGCGGAACACGCTTAACCTCGCCGCCACGCAAGCGTGACGGCTCAGGCGCAGTGTTCGCTCCTCCTTTCCCCATCGGGCGACGGCCCGATGGGGGCCCTACGGCGTTTTAAAAAGGTTTATTGGAATTCCGGCGTCAGCTGACACGGTAGTGGCCCACGATCCGGTCCTTATACCGCTCCAGCACGTCCTCCTCGTACCGGAGCTGGGCAGTGCCGGCGTGGTGGATCAGGAAGGGGACGCCCTTTTTATTTCTGGCGTTGGAGACGATGCCGATGTGGTTTTGGAAGATCACGATGTCCCCGCCCTGCCACTCCCCGATCTCGGAGAGGTCCGTCGTGAGGGCGCGGGCGGTATCTTTGAAGTAGACCGCCAGGTTCCGGACGCGCCGGAAGTCGATCTTCCTGTCGGGCGTGGCGACGCCGTACTGCTCCGGCGCGCGCAGGATATCCTCGTTGACCAGCTCCATCAGGTCGTACCCCGCCCCCCGGAGGGCGAAGGCCACCACGTCCGTGCAGACGCCGCAGCCGTCGTCGGGGTAGCCGGAGGCGTAGTATTTGCTCTTGTAGCGGGGCTTTGTCCCCACATATTCAAGGGCGCTTTCCAGAATATCCGTCTGGTCATCCACGCCGTCCCCGTCGGCGTCCACGGCGCTGACATAGGGCGCGACGCCGAAATCGGCATTGGTGAAGCGCTTGTGGGGCAGGACGTTCAGGCGGTATAAAAAGTACACCGCCGCGATCACCGCGGCGGAGAGGCAGAGCATGAGCAGGAACGGTGAAAACTTACGTTTCATGGGGGCCTCCATGTGAAAAACCGGCCGGTGGGATCACCGGCCGATGCGATTATAGATTCAGAACAGGTTTTTCAGCTTGTCCTTCAGGCCGCCGGCGGCGTCACCCAGCTTATCCAGGGAGACCTTGGCCTTGACGCCGTCAGCCACCTTCTTGAGGATGTCATCGGGCAGATCGACGCCCAAAAGGCTCTCGACGGTCTTGACGGGGTCTTTTTTGAAGTTCTCCATGAGGCCGGCGTCGGCCTTGAGCTTGCCTACGACCTCTTCGATCTTCTCTTTGACGTTATCCATTATTCCCGCTCCTCCACAGGCGCGTCAGGGGCGTTCTTTTTGACGGACTCGACGCCGTTCTGGCAGGAGGATTTGCTCTTGTAGCCCTCACTGGCCAGGATGGGCTCGCCGTTGGTGGCCTTCAGGCGGAAACGGTACTCACCGGCCTTGTCAAGATAAATCTCGAACTTGGGGTTCTTGACGGTGGTGTACCCCTCGACGGTCTGATCCTCGACGCCGGCGACGGGGGCGTTCTTCTTGACGGACGCGATGCCGTTCAGGCAGGCGCTCTCGGTGGTGTAGACCTCGCTGGTACCAATGGGTTCGCCGTTGGCGGCCAGGAGCATGAAGTTATAGCCCGTGGCGGTCTTTTTGTAAACGAATTTGCCCATGGGGAATTGCCTCCTTATTATTTTATGGATACTGTCATTATACGACAAGGCTTCCGATTATTCAAGGGGGAATTTGGGGCTTTGCAGAGGAAAAGAAAATTTTTTGTTAAATTTCCGCATTTTATTCCCTTTTGATACATTATTGCGGTATACTGTTTTTGGAATCGGCCCGCGGTGCCGGTCCGCATCCGAAATGGGGTGGTTTTACGCACGATCATGATTGGGATAAGGATATGCGGGAGTATGAGCTCCGCGAGGAGGCCCAGGCCCGACGGGGCATCGCGGAATACGAGCGCCGGAGGCGGCATCTGAAGGCGCTTATGACCGGCTGCCTGATACTGCTCCTGATCGCCGCCGCCGTGACGGCGGTGGTGCTGTCGGTACGGCGCAGCGGCAGGACGTCCGGCGATCCCGTCGGGACCGACGGCGAGACGGAGGTCCTGGACTGGGTCATACAGGACCTGCTGCCCGTCAACGAGTACTCAAGGCCGGGGAAAAAGCTGGAGCAGGTGACGGCTGTGGCCGTCCATTATGTGGGCAATCCCGGCACCACCGCCAAGCAGAACAGGAATTATTTCGCCAATCTGGCCAAGACCCACGAGACCTCCGCCAGCAGCCATTTCGTGGTGGGGCTGGAGGGGGAGGTCATACAGTGCATCCCCCTCTCCGAGTGGAGCTACTGCACCAGTCAGGCCAACGGCTACACCATCTCCATCGAGGTCTGCCATCCGGACGAGACGGGGAAATTCAACGACGCCTCCATGGCCTCCCTGGTGCGGCTTCTCAAGTGGCTGGTTGGCCATTACGGTCTGGACAGGACGGGCGTCATACGCCACTACGACGTGACCGGCAAGGTCTGCCCCAAATACTACGTGGAGAATCCGGACGCCTGGGAGGCGCTTCTGGACGCGGTCTTTGATGGGGAGACGGTCACGGAATAAGGGAAAAACTTCCGTAAAGGGAACAGACGGGGAGACGGCGTGGAGAGGTCCGCGCCGTCTCCCCGCGTTTTCTCCTCCGCGGGAGGGCAATGGCGCTTGACAGGCGGCGGGCGCGGTGATATTTTTATATTGGATGAGTGTAAAATTTTCCGGGAGGTCACTTTTATGGCTAAAGAGAAAAAGAACGTATCCGGCGGCCCCGCGGCGCGCGGGGACAAGAACGGGAAGGGCGGGCGCGGCTCTCTGCCCCGCTGGGTAAAGCTTGCGGTGTACGCCCTGATCACGGCGGGGGCCGCGGCGCTGGTGAGGCCCGCCGGCGACTGGCTCAACGGTCTTTCCGCTCACCCGCTTATGGACTGGGGCATCCCCTTCCGGCTGGCGGCGATGCTGGCGGGGCTGGCCTGCCTGTCGGTGCTTTTCTCCCTGATCATCGACCACATCACCCCCAAAACAAGCCACGGAAAGACCGTCCGGTCCATTGTGGACAGCGCCGTGAAATACATTATCGGCATCGTGGCCGTCATGTGGGGCCTGGCCATCATGGGCGTCAATGTGACGGCCCTGCTGGCCGGCGCCGGCGTGGCGGCGCTGATCATAGGCTTTGGCGCGGAGAGCCTTATCGCCGATGTGATCACCGGCATCTTCATGCTGTTTGAGCATCAGTACTCCGTGGGGGACGTGATTGTGGTGGACGATTTTCGCGGCACCGTGACAAGGATCGGCATCCGCTCCACCTCCATCACCGACGCCGGCGGCAACGTGAAGATCATCAACAACTCCGATATCCGCTCCCTGATCAACCGCTCCTCCAGCGCCTCCGTGGCCATCTGCGACCTGGGCGTGCTCTACGACGGGGAGGCCGTGCGCAAGGCGGAGGCCATTCTGGCCCAGGCCATCCAGAAGCTGTACGAGGGGCATAAGGAGCTATTTTTGGAGCCGCCGGAATACAAGGGCGTGCAGGAGCTGAACCTCACCGAAAACGCCGCCATCCTGCGGGTCACCGCCAACGTCAGCGAGAACGACATCTTCACCGCACAGCGGCTTATGAACCGGGAGCTGATGATGGCCCTGGAGGACGGCGGCTGCGGCAATCCGCCCGCGGAGCTGGCCGTCACCAACGTCAACTGAGGCCCGGCCATGAAGGACTACGAATTTTCCTCTCCGGGCGGCGAGATCGCCTCGCCGGGCCGGGAGGTGTCGCTGCCGCTCCGGGAGGCCTACCGGCCCGTGGAGCTGGCCGCCGCACCGGCCGAAAGCGCGGCGGTCCCGGAGGACGCCCGCTCCGGGGGGTCCTCTGAAAAGGCCCGGTCAACGGCCAAAAAGCCGAAGCGCGGGCTGGGACGCCTCCAGCAGGCCGCGGCGGCGGTGGCCGTGTCCGCCGTCACCGTGACGGCGGCGGGGGGCCTGCCTTCCCTTCTGCCGGAGCGGGAGGGCTATCCCTACGCGCCGCTCACGGCGTCTCAGCAGGCGTTTCTGGACGAGACGTACCAGGCCCTGCTGGCCGGGGATATGGACGTCATGGAGGACCTGACAGGCAGCGTCATGTCCGAACAGCTCTTCCGGCAGGTGGTCCAGCCCTACAATGAGCGCATCAATATAGAATACGAGGAGAGCCTGTACGACCCCTTTACGCTGGGGGCCGAGGCGGGCTACCTTCAATACGACGGCGAGCACGCCGGAGTCGCCCTCGACGACGGCAGCGGACGGCCCCTGATGTGGATGACCTTTGAGGAATACGGGGGCGTCTCCACCAAGGTGCAGGGCCTCCAGGGGAACGGCAGCGAGTATCTCCGGCAGATCATGGTGTCCCGCGACGCGGACTATGTTTATACGACCTACGCCAAGATGGACCTCCTGCCCTCGAAGGAAACCCAGGGGCGGAGCATGACCTACCGGTTCCGCGAGGATAAGGATGGGGTGGAGACGCTGTGCGAGACCCGTCTTTTGGGGGAATTTTACAAACTCCCCTACTTCTATTATTCCGACGAATACACCTATGTCCTGGCCGGCGGCACGGTATCCTTCGACTACTCCGACAGCGGCGGCGGACAGGCCCACGGGGCGGCCCGCGTCAGCGGCGGGCGCACCACGGACTGGGACGAGAACGTACACATCGACATCACCCAGTCCCCCAGGGGCTTCTACTCCACGGTAACGCTGGACTTAGGGGATGGGCGGGAGCCACAGCGCTTTGATATCGGCGAATGGTACGCCCCGGAGCCCTATGTCCATCAATTCACCATGAACTGGTTCCTGCCCCTGGAGGGGCCGGACTTCAAGCCCGGTCCGACGCCGGCGGTGACAGGCGCCATCGCCGCCAGCGGAAAGGCTGGGGAAAACCTGACCTGGGCGCTGACCGACGGCGGCACAGTGACCGTGAACGGCACGGGCCCCACCTACAATTTTCGGGGCGTCTCCGCGGCGAGGCCGGGGTGGTTCACCTCCGCCGGCATCCCCGTGACACGCGCCGTGGTGAAGGAGGGCGTCACCGTTATCGGGGAATACTTCTTCGCCGCGGAAAACAGCGCCCTCGTCTCCGTCAGCCTCCCGGCGAGCCTGACGCGCATCGGCGAAGGGGCCTTCGACGGGTGCGAGGCGCTTACGGAGATCGATTTTGCCGGGAGCGAGGAGGCCTGGATCGCCCTGGGCGGCCCAAAGCTTTTGCCTGCCGGCATCACCGTCCGCTTCGGTGTATGACGGAAGCGGATCAATACAATTACAGTATCAGGAGTCAATATGGCGAGAATGACACCCATTATGGGCTGGGCGTCCTGGAACTGCTTCAGGACGGACATCAGCGAGGAAAAACTGAAGGCGCAGGCCAAAGCCCTGGTGGACACGGGGCTTGCCGGGGCGGGGTATACCTACCTCAACATCGATGACGGCTTTTTCGGCGGGCGGGCCGCGAACGGGGAGCTGCTCTTCCACAGGGAGCGCTTTCCCCACGGCATCAAACCGGTGGCGGACTACGCCCACGCCCTGGGCCTGCGGGCCGGCGTCTACACCGACGCCGGAGACAACACCTGCGGCCATTACTATGACCGAGAGGGCGGCAACGGGGCCGGCGTGGGCCTTTACGGCCACGAGGAGCAGGACCTGCGGCTCTATCTTGTGGAGCTGGGCTTCGATTTCATCAAGGTGGACTGGTGCGGCGGCCTGCGGCTCTGTCTGGACGAGCGGGAACAGTACAGCCTCATCGGGCGGATCATTGACGACATCCGCCGGGAGACCGGGCGGGAGATCGTCTACAACATCTGCCGCTGGCAATTCCCCGGAAGCTGGGCCGCCCAGACGGCGGACTCCTGGCGCATCGGGTGCGACATCGGGCCGGACTTCCGCTCCGTGCTCCATCAGATCGATCTGGCCAAGCCCCTGCGGCGGTTCTGCTCGCCGGGGCACGTCAACGACCTGGATATGATGGAGCTGGGCAACGGCCTGACCCACGCCGAGGAGCGGGCGCATTTTGCCCTGTGGTGCATGATGTCCGCGCCGCTGATCATCGGGTGCGACCTGACGGCGCTCTCCGGCGGCACCCTGGCGATCCTGAAAAACCGAGAGCTCGTCGCCGTCGACCAGGACCCCCTGTGCCGTCAGGCCTGTGTGACCCATGAATACCGAGACGGCGAGGGGCGGCTTTTGGGCGAGGTCTGGGTCAAGGAGCTGGAGGCCCTGTCCTCCGGCGTTCGGGCCGCCGTCCTTCTCAACCGGGGGGACGAGCCGCTGACCATGGAGCTGACTCCGGCGCTTCTGGGCCTGACCGAGATCGTAGAGGTCCGCGACCTGTGGACGCACCAGGCCGTAGACGGGCCGCTCCGCTTTACCGTGGCCCCCCACGACGCGCTGGTCTTCCGGGTCGCCGGCAAAGGCGCGTCCCCGCTTTTGGATGTGAACGCCGGCCTTGCCTACGGGGCGGACTGGCCGGGGCCGGTCTGGGTAGACCGGGAGGAAATGGACGCGGCGCTGGCGGCGGGGGCCGCGCTGGTGGATGTGCGCGCACCGGAGGAGTTCGCGCGGGGCCATCTGCCGGGGGCGGTGAACCTGCCCTGGGACGGCATACACTTCACCGTCACGCCAGCGTTCCCGGATAAAAACACGCCCCTGGTGCTGATCTGCGCCACGGGCAAGCGGAGCGCCCAGGCGTCCTTCACCCTCCACAACATGGGCTATAAGCGGGTAACGTGCGCCCAGGGCGTACTGCCCTTTTAGAAACTTCAAAAAAACTAACGTTTTTTTGATAAGGGAACGTGCGGATTTTTTCCGACGCGCATGTCGCCGGAAAAAATTTGAATTTGAGGATTTTGGTAAACTGCGGGGCGTCCTGCCCCTTTTGAGGTGAGACCATGCTCTATTTTGAAAACGACTATGACCGGGGATGCCACCCGCGGGTACTGAAAAAGCTCTGCGACACCAACCTCATCCCCGCCGCCGGGTACGGGGACGACGAATTTTCGGAGCGGGCCAGAGGGTACATCCGTACCGCCTGCGCCGCGCCGGAGGCGGACGTATTCTTTATCTCCGGCGGCACCCAGACAAACGCCCTCGCGATCGGCGGGCTTCTGAGGCCCTGGGAGGGCGTCTGCGCCGCAGCTTCCGGTCACATCAACGTCCACGAGGCTGGGGCGGTGGAGTTCACCGGTCACAAGGTCCTGCCCCTCCCCCAGCGCCAGGGGAAGCTCTGCCCCGCTGAGCTTCGGGCCTTTCTTGAGAGCTTTTACGCCGACCCCAACCATGAGCATATGGTCTTCCCCGGCATGGTCTATATCACCCACCCCACCGAGTACGGGACGCTGCATGGCTTGCAGGAGCTGGAAGAAATCTCTGACATTTGTAAGAGTTTCAACATCCCGCTCTATATGGACGGGGCGCGGCTGGCCTATGCCCTGGCCGCCGGTACAGATGTGACGCTCCCCGATATCGCGCGGCTGTGCGACGCATTTACCATCGGCGGCACCAAATGCGGGGCGCTGTGCGGGGAGGCGCTGGTATTCCCCCACGGAGCGCCGGAGCATTTTCTGACGGTGATCAAACAGCGGGGGGCGCTCATGGCCAAGGGACGGCTCATCGGGGCGCAGTTCGAGGCGCTTTTTGAGGACGGGCTGTATTTCCAGATAGGCCGCTCCGCCGTGGAGCTGGCCCTGCGGATCAAGGCGGGGCTTTTGGCGCGCGGGGTGGAGCTTTTCATGGACTCCCCCACCAATCAGCAGTTCCCGGTCTTTGAAAACGGGCTTTTGAAAAGGCTGTCGGAGAAGGTGACCTATTCCTTCTGGGAGGCCCGCGGCGCGGCTTCCTCGGTGATCAGGCTCGCCGCCAGCTGGGCCACGAAGCCGGAGGACGTGGAGGCGCTTTTCAAAGTCCTTGACAATTTACGCGGGGAAGTATAGAATATATTGACTAAATCATTTGAAAAACGGGAGTTTTTTATATGGCTAAGGACAAGAAAGTAGAACAGATCACCGATATGGACGTGGATTTTACCCAATGGTTCACGGACGTATGCACCAAGGCGGAGCTTATCGACTACTCCTCCATCAAGGGCATGTACATCATGCGGCCCTACGGCTACGCCATCTGGGAGAACATCCAGCATATTCTTGACGCCGAGTTCAAGGCGCTGGGACATGAGAACGTGTACCTGCCCATGCTGATCCCCGAAAGCCTCCTCCAGAAGGAGAAGGACCACGTGGAGGGCTTCGCGCCGGAGTGCGCCTGGGTCACCATGGGCGGCTCCGACAAGTTAGAGGAGCGCTATTGCATCCGCCCCACCAGCGAAACCCTTTTCTGCGAGCATTATAAGAACATCATCCACTCCTGGCGGGACCTGCCCAAGCTCTATAACCAGTGGTGCTCAGTGCTCCGCTGGGAGAAGACCTCCCGGCCCTTCCTGCGCCACCGGGAATTTCTCTGGCAGGAGGGCCACACCATGCACGCGACGGCGGAGGAGGCCCGCGCCGAGACACAGCAGATGCTCAATGTCTACGCCGGCTTCATGGAGAACGTTCTGGCCATGCCCGTTATCAAGGGCCGTAAGACCGACAAGGAGAAGTTCAACGGCGCCGAGGAGACCTACACCGTGGAGTGCATGATGCACGACCACAAGGCTCTCCAGGGCGGCACCAGCCACTACTTTGGCGACGGCTTCGCCAAGGCCTTCGACATCACCTACACGGGCAAGGATAACCAGCTCCACCACCCCTTCCAGACAAGCTGGGGCGTGTCCGTGCGCATGATCGGCGGCATCATCATGACCCACGGCGACAACTCCGGCCTGGTGCTCCCCCCGAAGATCGCCCCCATCCAGGTCATCGTCGTCCCCGTTGCCATGCATAAGGAGGGCGTCCAGGAGGCGGCCCTGAAGCTCCTGAAGACGCTGAAGGCCGCGGGCATCCGGGCGGAGATCGACCTCTCCGACCAGTCCATGGGCTGGAAGGCCGCCCAGTACGAGATGAAGGGCGTGCCCCTGCGGCTGGAGCTGGGCCCCAGGGACATTGAAAACGGCGTCTGCGTGGCCGCCAAGCGCACCGGCGGCGACAAGCTCACCCTGCCCCTTGAGGGCGTCGCCGACAGCGTGAAGTCCCTTCTGGATGACGTCCAGCGGGAGCTCTATGAGAAGGCCCTCAAGAACCTTCAGGACAACACCTTCGACGCCCACAGCGTCGAGGAGGTGCGGGACGGCTGCGCCAAGGGCGGCTTTGCCCGGATGATGTGGTGCGGCGACGAGGCCTGCGAGGTCAAGATGAAGGAGCAGGCCGGCGTTACCAGCCGCTGCATCCCCTTTGAACAGCACCACATCGGCGACGTCTGCCCCGTCTGCGGCAAGCCCGCCAAACAGATGGTCATCTGGGGCATCGCGTACTGATTCCGGCCACCCTGTAAACGTCCCAAACCGGTTAAGTCCCACTTCCGCCAATCGTTCTCTTTATAAGCTGAAAGCCTCCATACCCGTCGGGTATGGAGGCTTTTGTAAATATAGCAGATACGGACAGGCGGTTATCTTCTTCTCCGGTTGCTTCCGCGCTCGGACTTGCGCATGGCGTCGGAGATCTTGCCCTCGGAGTCCTTCATGAAGCGCTTGAGCTTGTCCTCAAACGCGGCGTCCACGGGGCCCTCCGGCGGAACGGCGGCGTAGGGCTCCGGCGTGAACTGCGGGGCGGGGCGGGGCGAAGCGGGACGGGGCTGTTTGGGGTGCGGCTCCGGGCGGGGCTGGGCCTGCTTGATGGACAGATTGATCCTGCCCTGCTCGTCGATGCTCAGTACCTTGACCTGAACCTCCTGGCCCACCGAGACGAAATCCGCCACGTTGGAAACAAACGTGTTGGCGATCTCAGAGATATACACCAGGCCCGACTTCCCCGGCGCCAGCTGAACGAAAGCGCCGAATTTGGTGATCCCGGTGACCTTTCCGGTCATCACCGCTCCCTTTTGAATATCCATTCTTTTTCCTCTCTCACACGGTCTCCCGTGAAATGATATCCCCCGGCTCAGTCGCCGTTGTTGACGTAGATCTCCTCATTGGGGTCGATAAAGCCGTGCTCACGGGCGATGTCGCGGATGACGTCCTCATCCGTGCTGTGCTCGATGTCATACTGCATCCCGTCCACGTGGGCCGCCAGCTGGGCCTCATAGTTCTTCAGGTCCTCAAGCTCGCTTCGCTTTTGCTTTTCCAGATCGCTTTGGCCGATCTTTGTCACCAGCGCGTAGACCAGCAGGACCGCCAGGACGATCTTCGTAAGTATACCTGTACGTCTTAACCGCATCTTCAGAGTCCCTCACTTCGGGCGCGGAGGCGCGCCGTTTATTGGTAAGTATTATTGTAAACCTTTTTTTCGCGGATGAAAAGGTTTTTTTTAAAATTCGTCGAAATTTTTCAAAACTTTTTTCCAAAACCCGAAGCGGCGCGGCCAAAATGAACAAGATACGGCCCACTATGGCCGCCAGAAAGGCCCCGAAGGCCAGGATCAGCGGGCTGACCGTCAGAAAATAGAACACAGCGCCCAGGGCGGCCATGACCTGGAGGAAGAGCCTCTGTCTCCCTCCCCCGGCGGACATCCCCAGGGCGAAAAGCATAAAGGCCGCCGCCATCCAGAAGATCGCGTCCGTCACAAGGGTGACGGCGCGGCCCTTCACGCTCCGCCGGAGCGTCCGCATCAGATCATAGAGCACGCCCGCGAAAACGCCGCAGAGCAGGGCCGCCCCCGCCTCCACAAGCTGTGAACTTACGGTGACCTCCATAGCCTCACCTGAAAAGCCTGGCAAAGAAGCCCTCGCCCTTCACAGGCGCGTCCTCGTATTCCAGAGCGTCCACCTGCCCCGTGACCACCACGTCGCCGCTGTCCACGCTGAGCTTCTCCATGTGCAGCTCCTCCCCGTGAACGATCAGCGTCCCCTGGGTGGTGCCCATGACGATCTCCTGCTCGTTGAAGCTCTCCACATCCGTCACTCCGGACACCAGCAGTCTCCTGCGGCCCTCCATGCTCAGGCTGTGCATGGCCTCCGGCACGGACCGTCTCTCCTCTCCCGCCATCTGTCTCCTCCTTTCATACCGATATCCAATGAAAGCAAGCCATTCGCGGCGGTCTTGTTCGCCGCTCGGTGTCTCCTTTTAAATGGATATGAGTATCAGATCGATTCTCCGGACCCCCGCCCGCGCGGTTGTCCCTCTCCATATATACGGCCCGCCGGCTAAGAATATTTGTGAATTTTTATCTATTTTTGGAAAAGGGGTTGACAAATCCCTCCCGACGGTGTATATTTCATTTCGTTACTTTTTGTAACTCTTTTGTAACCTTTTGTGTTTGGAGAGATCATTTTGTTGTTTTATGAGAATCACCGTGAGACTGTACTAAGCCGTGTGCGGGCCCGCCGCGTAAAGCTTTTGGCGGGGATGACGGCGCTGGGCCTCTGCCTGACGCTGACCGCCCTGATCCCCGAACCCGTGTCCGCCACCGCCGTTTATCGTGAGGCCGGCGCCACCGTGGACAGCGATCTTGTGGAGGCCGTCGCCATAACGGTGGACGGCGTTCACGCCGCCACCGTGGACAGCGTGGAGACGGCGCAGGCGCTTCTGGCGCAGATCAAGCGCGGGTACGAAACGCCTGCCACAGAGTCCGTGGCGTTCCGGGAGAGCGTCGAGCTGCTCCCCTGCCTCGCCTCCCCGGAGTGCGTCATGGCCCCCGCCGACGCCGGCGCTCTGCTGGACCCGGAGAACACCGCCTCCCCCGCGGCCCTCACCGTTCTGACGCTGGCCACGGTGACACGGGAGGAGGACGTCCCCTTTGAGACCGAGACGGTGCTGATCCCCGATCAATACGCCGACGAGACGTCCCTCACCCGCTCCGGCGTGAACGGGCGGGCCGTGAACACCTACTCCGTCATATACAGAAACGGCCAGGAGGAGCTGGCCACCCTGACGGACAGCGAGACCCTCACAGCGCCGGTCAACGAGATCGTGACCCGCGGCGCCCTGCCCGGCTCCCGGTACGATTCCCGCGGGGTGTATATCTGGCCCACTACCGGCGTGCTCACCAGCAAATTCGGCGGCAGGAAGATCAGCATCGGCTCGTCCAATCATAAGGGCATCGACATCGGCAACGCCGCCGGCACCAAGGTGGTGGCCGCCGACGGGGGCCAGGTGATCTTCGCCGGAAAAAACGGCGGCTACGGGAATTTTGTGGCCATCCTCCACGACAGCGGGGCTGTGACCCGCTACGCGCACATGCGGAAGATTTTGGTGGAGGTGGGCCAGCGGGTGGCCCAGGGCCAGCCCATCGGGGAGATGGGCCGAACGGGCACCGCCACGGGAAATCACCTGCATTTTGAGATCCTCCCCGACGGCGAAACGTGGGTGGACCCTGTGAGCCTGCTCACCGGCGAGCTGCAGCGGCATTAAGGCGGCGGGCGCCGCCCCTCCTGTACCCTCCATTTTAAAAAATCCGGGGAAGTTTGAGAAAAAGGCCTTGACAACGAATATAAAATACCCTATAATAGCAAGGCTTGAATAAAGAACCACTCAACCGGATGGAGAAGTCGCGTAGCCCGGTCGAGCGCGCACGATTGGAAATCGTGTAGGGGTCAAAAGCTCCTCGAGGGTTCGAATCCCTCCTTCTCCGCCACAAAAAAACAGCCCGAAAGGGCTGTTTTTTTGTGCGGAGAAGGAGTCCATCGACGTTGTCCCTTACCTATCCTCCGTATACAGCATATGGGATTTTTTCAAAGGCAGCTTCAGGGCCGGATAGAGCAGGGCGGCGCAAACCGTGGCAATGACGCCGTTCACCAGGGTGACTGGGAGCTTTACCGCCACGGTCTCCGCAATGGAGACCTGCCAGGTGAACCCCCGCACCAGCACTCCGGACAGGATATTCTTCGTCACATACAAAAGGCAGTAGGTCAGCGTTCCGCCAAACCCCGCAAGCCACGTCCTCAGATTTTCAGGGCCGAAGCGGACCTTGTGCATGATGAGGCCCGCCACAAACGTCATCAGGAATTTGTTGATAAAGGTCATCCAGAAATCCGCCGCCCAGGTGGGGTCCATCAAATCCACAAGGGCGTTCCCCAGCCCCGCGGCCAGCCCGCCGGTGAGCGGCCCGAAAAGCAGCGCCGACAGGATACACATGGCGTTGCCCACGGAGAGAGCCGTTCTCCCCAGGGGACTGGGGATGGGAATACTCACAAACTTGGTCAGCACAAAAATGGCCGCCGCCAGCACCCCCATAAGCGTTATATTCCGGATCGTGAAAAACTGCTTCTTTTCCGTCACGGTTTTGTACCTCCTTTTCGGCCCGCCGGACTCTTTATCGCTCCGGCGGTCAAACGGCCTTTGCCTCGCCCATCGTCCGGCGTTGCGAAGCTCCGGCCTGACAGAGTCATTATACAGCCGTCTGATATTATTTAAATAGCCAAAAAAGGATAAGTTTATATAGTCAGATTCCCATAAGAGCAGGGCTTCACACCCTATGTATCACGTCTCATAGGGGCTGTCCAGGGAGTAGTCCCAGCGGTCTCCGCCGTGAAAGGCGTCCCGGAAGTAATTGTGCCGCCCGTCTCCGGCAAACCAGAAATAGCCCGCCGGCAGGACGCGGCCCGTGTCATCAAGGCCGTTTTTCTCGTCGTTCCAGCGTTTCAGCACGTCCCCGGCCAGGGTGAGGAACTCCTCCTCCAGGGGCGCCCAGTCCAGATAATAGAACTGTCCCGGCGCCGTCACCACCTCCGCGATGGTCTCCCCCGCGAAATCCGGGCTGTCCAGCCGGTTCAGCACCGTCCAGGCCACGCACGCCCGCTCCGTGTCGCTGCCGATGCCTCCGGCCTCCGCCCAGATGAGCCTGGCCAGCATCTCCACATCGGCCTGGGTGTAATACGTCACATAGTCCTCTTTTTGGGGCGCGGGCTTGTCCTCCGGCGCAAGCCGCTCCTGGTCCGCCAGGATCACGGAGGTGGCGGCGGCTTTCTCGTAGCACGTTCTGGCGCAGGCGGGCATGGCGGCAAGCACCATGACGCCGGCGATCAGGCCAAGCAAAACTGTTTTCATTCGATCACACTCCTTGTCCCATCCTATGCGGGCAGGAGCGTGAATATTCCTGTTTTTCAAACAAAGGCAAAAAAAGACGGGACAGCCTCTGCTGTCCCAGTTTGTCAAAAAACTCAAATTTGCTATTTTTTCCGGCGACATGTGCGTCGGAAAAAATCCCTTTTGTCACGCAAGTGTGCCGCTTTGCGGCTCATGCGGCGTGACGGCAGGGGAAAATACCTGAATTTCGCAAAATTCAGATATTTTTCCCACACGTTCCCCTTGTCGGAAAAAGCCCGTCAGGGCTTTTTCGACAGTCTCGGACAGCCTCTGCTGTCCCGCCACAGTTTGTCACGCAAGTGTGCTAATGGGGCCCCCATCGGGCCGCTGCCCGATGGGGAGAGGAGGAGCAAAGCCCGCGCCTGAGCCCGAATACTTGGAGGGCGAGGTTAAACGGCTTCCGCGACGACGTCAGGCCTCAGTGAATTCCTCGTCCAGCGGGGGAAGCTCCCGGCCCGCCAGCTCCGCGATGATCATGCGGCGGGTAACGATGCCGCACAGGGCTCCCCTGTCGTCCACCACGGGGACGAAATTCTGCTGGAGCGCCGCGTCGATCAGCTTATCCTCGCTGGCTGTAATGGCAATGGGCGGGCAGAAGTCATGGCGCATGATCTCCCCCACCGTATGGCGCTCCATCTCCGGCGCCGCCCCGTTCAGGCCGTCGAAATACCTGAGAAAGTCTCGGTCATTGACACAGCCGATGAACTTCCCCTCCGGGTCAAGCACCGGAATGGCGGTGTACCCGTGGCGGCGCATCACATCCACGCCCTTGCGGATGGTGGAATCGGTTCTCAGGCACACGGTCAGCGCCTTGGGCACCATGATTTTTGCTATGTTCATATGGTTTGAACCCCCAAAATGGATAACTCTTGTTTTATTTAACCATAAAGATGTGAAAAATGGGTTAATAATTTGTGAAATTTACAAAATGTTTAAAGCTATGATGCAAATCGGATCAGAGTGTTGGCACTGACACTCCCCCGTTTCATTTTTTCCGGCGACACGCGCGTCAAAAAAATCCCCCGCACGTTCCCTTTGTCGGAAAAAGCCCGTCAGGGCTTTTTCCGACAGTCTCAGCCAAAGGCCGTCAGGCCTTTGACAACAGTCAGATTTATCTTGCGAAAATCGCTCGGTTGTATTAAAATATCCCCATGAAACGAGGTGTTATCCATGGAGTACAACGCCGGAAGCTGTGACGTGGCCGTCATCGGCGCGGGACACGCCGGGATCGAGGCGGCGCTGGCCTCATGCCGGCTGGGGTGCCGGACGGTGATCTTCACCATGAACCTGGACAGCGTGGGCAACATGCCCTGCAATCCGGCCATCGGCGGTACGGCCAAGGGACATCTGGTGCGGGAGCTCTCCTGCCTGGGCGGGCAGATGCCGGTGACGGCGGATCAGGCCTGCATCCAATACCGGATGCTGAATCTGGGCAAGGGTCCCGCCGTCTGGTCCCTGCGGGCCCAGGCGGACAGGCGCGAGTACCAGAAGCTCATGAAGGGCGTACTGGAGCGGGAGGACAACCTGTGCCTTGTCCAGGCGGAGATCACCCAAATCCGCACGGAAAACGGCGCTGTCTCCGCCGTGGTCACCCGCTCCGGGGCCGTGTGGGCCTGCCGCGCGGCGGTGGTGTGCACCGGCACCTACCTCCATGGCCGCACCGTGGTGGGGGACGTCACCCAGGAGAGCGGCCCCGACGGGATGCACGCCTCAGGGCCGCTGACGGACAGCCTGCGCGGCCTGGGCCTCTCCCTCCGGCGGTTCAAAACCGGCACGCCGCCCAGGATCAACGGAAGATCGGTGGATTTTTCAAAGATGGAGCTTCAGCCGGGGGACCCCAGACCGGAGCCCTTCACCTTCGACGGCGAGGCCGTACCGGAGAATCGGGCGGTCTGCTGGCTCACCTATACCAACGAACGGACCCATGAGATCATTCGGGCCAATCTCTCCCGCTCCCCCCTCTACAACGGCGTCATCGACGGCGTAGGGCCCCGGTACTGCCCCTCCATCGAGACGAAGATCGTCACCTTCCCCGATAAAAAGCGCCACCAGCTGTTCATCGAGCCCATGGGCCTGGACACGGAGGAGCTCTATATCCAGGGCCTCTCCTCCTCCCTGCCAGAGGACGTGCAGACAGAGATGGTCCACTCCATCGAGGGCCTTGAGCACGCCCGTATCCAGCGGTACGCCTACGCCATCGAGTACGACTGCGTGGACCCCACCGAGCTTCGGCTGACGCTGGAGGTCCGGAGCGTCCCCGGCCTTTACGGCGCGGGGCAGTTCAACGGCAGCTCCGGCTACGAGGAGGCGGCGGTGCAGGGCTTTGTGGCCGGTGCCAACGCCGCCCTGAAGCTCCTGGGCCGGGAGCCGCTGATCCTGGACCGGGCCGGCAGCTACATCGGCACCCTCATCGACGACCTGGTGACCCGCGGCACCAACGAGCCCTACCGCATGATGACCTCCCGCTCCGAGTACCGGCTGTATCTCAGGCAGGACAACGCGGACATACGCCTGTGCGGCGTCGGCCGCCGTCTGGGGCTGATCTCCGCCCAGCGGTATCAGCGGGTCCTGGAGAAATATGAAAACGTAGAGCGGGAGACGGCGCGGCTGGAGGCGGCCTTCGTCCCCCCCTCAGAGGAGCTGAACGCCTTTCTGGCCGCCCACGGCCAGCCGGCTGTCACCACCGGCGTCAGCCTCGCCTCCCTGATCCGCCGACCCCAGCTGGACTACGCCTCCACCGCCCCCTTCGACCCCGCCAGGCCCGCCCTGCCGGAGCCGGTGGTGAAGGAGGTGGAGATCGGCCTCAAATACGCCGGCTACATCGAAAAGCAGACCCGGCAGATTCGGGAATTCCGGCGTCTGGAGGAGAGGAAACTCCCCCCCGATATCGACTACAACGCCATCCAGGGTCTCCGCCTGGAGGCGCGGCAGAAGCTGAGCCGCCTGCGCCCGGAAAATTTGGGCCAGGCCACCCGCATCTCCGGCGTCTCCCCCGCCGACGCCGCGGCGCTGATGGTATACCTGAGCAAATGATCCCCGAAAGGAGAATATGATATGTGGAACAGCTTTAAAACCGACGCCTACGCCGGTCAGATCGCCGAGACCGTGGTCATCCCAGGCCGGCGGAACGTCCCCATCCACGCCTACTGGTCGCGGCCCCTGGGAACGGCCTCCGTCCCCTCCCTGGTGCTGATTCCCCACATGCCCGGCTGGGACGAGTGGTGCCGGGAGGCGGCCCGCCGCTTCACCGAGCACGGCTACGCCGTCCTCTGCCCCAATATCTACGAGGAGGTGGGCCACGGCACGCCTCCGGAGGTCGCAAAGCGCTCCATGGAGCAGGGCGGCGTACCGGACAGCGACGTGATGGACGACGTGGCCGCGTCCCTGCGCTTTCTGAAGGCACAGCCCAACGCCAACGGCAAGGTTGGCGTCATCGGCATGTGCTCCGGCGGACGCCACACCTTCCTGGCGGCCTGCACCGTCCCCGGTATCGACGCGGCGGTGGACTGCTGGGGCGGCGGCGTAGTCTGCCCGCCGGACAAGCTCACCCCCGCCCGGCCCGTGGCGCCCATCGACTACGCCGAAAAGCTCCAGTGCCCCCTTTTGGGCATCTTCGGCAACGAGGACCGCAGCCCCACGCCGGAGGACGTGGATATCATAGAGGCCCGCCTGAAGGCGTTGGGCAAGGACTACGAGTTCCACCGCTACGACGGGGCAGGACACGGCATCTGGTACTACCACACGCCCATGTACCGGCAGGGACCGGCCATGGACTCCTTCGACAAGGCCCTGGCCTTTCTGGACAGACACCTCACATGAGCGGGACGGAAAAGCGCCCCTTCGCCCTGATGGTCAAGCCCGTAGGCTCCCGGTGCAACATGCGCTGTACCTACTGCTACTATCTGGACAAGGGAAAATACTCCTCCCACCCCAGGCAGACCCGCATGAGCTTCGATCTTCTGGAAAAGCTCATCCGCCAGGCTGTGGAGGCCTCCCCCGGCCCCGTGGTATCCTTTACCTGGCACGGCGGCGAGCCCACGCTGGCGGGGCTGGATTTCTATAAAAAAGCGGTGGAGCTTCAGCGGAAAGCCCTCCCCGCCGGCTGGACGGCCCTCAACAACCTGCAAACCAACGGCCTTCTGCTCAACGACGCCTGGTGCGCCTTTCTGCGGGACAACCGCTTCGACGTGGGTCTCTCCGTGGACGGCTCAGAGGCGGTCCACGACATAAACCGTCGGGATCTGGGCGGAAACCCCACCTTCGGGCGCGTTCGGGCCGCCGCGGCCCGCTTAAAGCGCCACGGCATCGAGCCGGACCTCTTATGTACCGTCAACGCCGAGAGTGAGAAGCGGCCCTTGGAGGTCTACCGCGCCCTCCGCACTCTGGGGAGCGGCTGGGTCCAGTTCATCCCCATCACGGCCCGGACCCCGGACGGCGGCCTGACCCCCTCCTCCGTCTCCCCGGAGGGGTACGGACGGTTCCTTATCGCCTGCTTCGACGAGTGGGCGGCAAACGATCTGGGAAGGTTGGACGTCCAGCTCTTCGCGGAGGCCGCCCGCGTCCTGGCCGGCGGTCAGGCGTCCCTTTGTACCCTTCAGCCCGTCTGCGGGCGGGTGCCGGTGGTGGAGGAGGACGGGGCGGTATACGCCTGTGACCATTTCGTGGACCCGCAGCACCGGCTGGGCAGTCTCTCCGCCGCCAGGCTGGAAAAGCTGGCCAATTCCGCCGGGCAGCTGGCCTTCGGAGACCGGAAAAGCCGGCTCACCGCCCAGTGCCGCCGCTGTCCCTATCTCGCTCTCTGCAACGGCGGGTGCCCCAAGGACCGCTTCGCCCTCTCGGAGGACGGCGAGGCGGGCCAGTACTGCCTCTGCTCCGGCATGAGGTTGTTTTTCGACCACGCGGAACCTGTCCTCCGGCGGATGACGGCGCTGAGCCGGAGCGGCTTGGGGCCGGATGAAATCATGGAAAAACTGAAAAAATGACCGCCGCGCCGTGGAGACCGGACACCCGGCCCCTGGGACGTATGGCGCGAGCTTTCAAGGAGGAATCGATATGATAAAGTCCATCGTTCTTGCCGCCGGCAAGGGGACAAGACTGGCCCAGGAGGGCATCGACCTGCCCAAGGCCATGCGTCTGGCCCTGGGGAAGCCCCTTTTGGGGTGGGTATTGGACGCCCTGCCCACGGATCAGGCCGACACCGTCCTCGTGGTGGGCTACAAAAAGGAGTACATTCTCAGGGCCTTCCCGGCATATCCCCACGCCGAGCAGGCCGAACAGCTGGGCACCGGCCACGCGGTCATGTGCGCCGTCCCTACCCTGGGGGACTACCGCGGGGATGTGCTCATCTGCTGCGGGGACATGCCCCTGGTGCGTCCGGAGACCTACGCGGCCCTGGTGGAAGCGCATAGGAAAAGCGGCGCCGTCTGCACGGTGCTGTCCGGCGTCTCCCAGGAGCCCCTGCCCTTCGGGCGGGTGATCCGGGACAAAAACGGCGATTTTGACCGCATCGTGGAGGACCGTGACTGCTCGCCGGAGGAAAAGGCCTGCCGGGAGCTGAACTCCGGCATCCTGGCGGCGGACTTCAGGAAGATGGTCTCCGCCCTCTCGGAGCTGCGCACCGACAACGCCCAGGGGGAGTATTACCTCACCGACCTGCCCCGCATCCTCAAGGAGCGCGGCGAAAAGGTCGGCGTGTGCGTCCGGGACATGGGCGAGGAGCTGATCGGCGTCAATACCCCCGCCCAGCTGGCCCAGGTGGAGGAAATTTTACTGACACGCTCACGCTGATCTGGCTTTTTGCCCGCCTTTTTCCCTTCGGTATACACAGTATATCACACACCTTTCCTATTGTCAAGTACTTTTTTATAAATTTTTTAATTATTTTTTAGCTTTGCTTCTTTACGGCATTTTTTTGCTTGACAGGGCGGATTCCGTCTGCTATAATTTCACCGTAAACAGGGGGCCCGAAACGAAGGGCTGAGATATGGGTGCGCCGGTTCCGGCGGTAATTCTCATGACCTATCACCTGATCTGGGTAATGCCAGCGTAGGGAAATACCGGGGTTCATACTGCGCCCGTTTTCTTTGCGTCCGGCATATGCCGGACGCAAATTTTTTTGGAGGTACAAAGAAATGAACAACAAGCGCGTAAAAATGCTGGTGGAGGGCGCCATCATGGTGGCTCTGGCGGTACTGCTGGACTTCCTGGCGTTTTATCATCTGCCCGACGGCGGATCCATCACCCTGAAGCTGGTCCCCATCGTGTTCTTCGCCGTGCGCTACGGCTACGGCTGGGGCGCTCTGGCGGGCTTCGTCTTTGGCGCTCTCAACTACATAAGCGGCAACGGCGTGTCCATCGACTGGACCACCATCATCTGCGACTACTTCCTGGCCTTCACCCTTCTGGGCTTCGGCGCCGGCCTTTTCAAAAAGGTCAAGCTGGGCGGCGTCTGGGGCTCTCTGGTGGGCGGCCTTCTGATGTTCACCTCCAGCTATCTGGTGGGCGTCTTTGTCTGGGCCAGGAACCTGTCGGCGGCGGACCCCTGGGACTTCCTGGGCATCACCTTCACCAACCCCTGGTTCTACTCCTTCATCTACAACATCACCTGGGCCGGCCCCTGCATCGTCCTGGCCGCCGTGGTCTTTGTGCTGTTCTACCAGATCAAGCCCGTGGCCAAGTACCTCAACGGCACAGACCTGAAATAAGACCGTTCCTTCCCGTTCTTTTCTCCTCTTGTGACCGGGCCGGCTCCGATTTGGAGCCGGCCCGATCCATTAGTTTCTAAAGAGTTTTGCAACGTCTCAATAAACGGGAAGTTATCTATTTCTTCTCTTTCGGTTTTGGTGCTGGCAATTCCTCATACATGGCGTTAAACAAATCTGTCAAAAACTCTCTGTTGTCAACTTCGTCCACCAGCAGCATCTCTTTTGCTCCCTCATAGGGCAATTCATAGGTCGCTGTTGGCATACAGCTGATTGCTGCTTTTACTGGCTTTACAAGCAATCTGTCATCATAGATACCGCCTACGATTTTGCCACGGTAATAGATGATAAATTCTCCCATCATAGCCCGAACTGTAATTGCATCCAATTCGGATAATTGCTCTAAAATAAAATCTAAATATTCTTTACTTGAAGCCATTATTCCACCTCAAATTCCGATTAGTCGAACAGTCGCCCACTCGACACTGAACACTATACCACCCAAATACGAAGAAATCTATCACTCTTTAAGCACGTTTATCAAAATCTTTTCATTAAATCTATGTGTATATCGAATAGAAAACGCCCCGGCAATCGGAGCGTTTTCTATCCACCTTTCTGGCCAACCATGCCGGCAATTGTCTCATTGGCCCCAAATCTGCCGGCCAAGGCGGCGGTAGAGCTTTTCAAACACCCGCTCCAGGAAGCGCTTCTGATCCGGTATCCCTTCCGGGAAACGGCTTTTGAGCACTTCGGGCTGGCAGTTTTTACCCATGGAGGCGATGACAGCCTCCACCTGCCCCGCTATCTGCGTCTCGGAAAGGCCCAGGCGTCGGGCCACAATGGGATAGACCCGCTCCGGGTCAAGCTCGAACACGTCCGGATACGCGGCCATCACCCGCATGGCCTCCGTCACGCACCGGCGGCCCGGCAGGTAGTCCGCCACACCCAGCTCCCGCAGGGCGGCGCGGGTCTCCTGGGGGATCTCCGGACTTGGCGTACCGGGGACGTCGGACACCAGCGCCGCGGCCATCTCCGCGTCGTCAGGCTCTATCGGCTCCAGGCCGCGGGGATTTTCTCTTTCCGTCACGCTTTTCCCCTCCTTCTCTTCTCCCGAAACGCCGGCAGGGCCGCCGCGCGGCGGACCGTCAGGGTCCCTCCTCGAATTGAAATTGTCTCTCGCACACAAAAAGCAGCCCTTTTGGGACGCTTTTCCGGTATAAGCGGTGATAATTCCTGTTCCGCGTCAATCTAAATCCTCGGAGGGAAGGGATGGGAAGGGGAACCTCAGGGTCCCTCCTCGAATTCAAATTGTCTCTCGCACGCAAAAAAGCAGCCCCACAGGGCTGCTTTTCTGGTGCGAGAGATGAGACTTGAACTCACACGTCATTCGACACACGCACCTCAAACGTGCCTGTCTGCCTATTCCAGCACTCTCGCAAAGCAAAATTATTATAACAGAAAAAATCCGTTTGTCAACTGCTTTTTCAAAAAATGATAAAAAAAGAAAAACCGGAAAAACCAGAAAGTTTTTCCGAAAAGGTATTGACAAGCTATTTTATAAAATGGTATAATAAGCTGATGCTTTGGCCCCTGAAAAGGGGCTACTCCCACCCTATCTACACATATAGTACCACAATCCGGCAAAAAATCAAGGGGTCGTACCAAGATTTTTACAACTTCGCCGGGCGTATCTGCCGGTGGACGGCAAGTAACTGTAAGGAGTGAAGTCAGTGCCAAAAGAAGTATGGTACGGCAAGACGCTGCGCCACAGCTTTGCCAAGACGGAGGAGATCCAGGAGATGCCGAACCTTCTGGAGATCCAGAAGGATTCGTACAACTGGTTCCTGGAGACGGGTCTCAGGGACGTGTTCCGCGACGTGGCGGCCATCACCGACTACACGGGGAATCTGGAGCTCACCTTCCTGGATTACAGGATGGACGAGGAGCCCAAATATTCCGTGGAGGAGTGCAAGGCCAGGGACGTGACCTACGCCGCCCCTATCCGCGTCAGCGTCTGCCTGAGAAACAAGGAGACCGAGGAGATCAAGGAGCAGGAGATCTTCATGGGGGACTTCCCCATCATGACCGACGGCGGCACCTTCGTCATCAACGGCGCGGAGCGCGTCATCGTGTCCCAGATCATCCGCTCCCCCGGCGTCTATTATGAGCGCACGGTGGACAAGACGGGCGCGGCTGTTTACGCCACCACCGTCATCCCCTACCGCGGCGCGTGGCTGGAGTATGAGACGGACCCCACGGACATGTTCAACGTCCGCATCGACAAGAACCGCAAGCTGCCCGTCACCTGCTTCCTGCGGGCCTGCGGCAACCGTACCTCCGACCCGTACACATGGCTTTCCATGTCCGGCGGCGAGACCGGCGGCGACACCAACGAGAAGCTCTTTGAGATCTTTGGCCGGGACGCCCGTATGGTGTCCACCATCGAGAAGGACGCCTGCAAGAACCGGGACGAGTCGCTTTTGGAAATCTACCGCAAGCTCCGCCCCGGCGATCCCCCCACCATCGATTCCGCCGAGACGCTGCTCTACAACCTGCTTTTCGATCCCCGCAGGTACGATATCTCCGTGGCAGGACGGTATAAGTTCAACAAGAAACTGGCCGTGTGGCCCCGCCTTGTGGGGAAGAAGCTGACCCGCCCCATCGCCGATCCCCTGACCGGCGAGATCGTGGCCGAGGCCGGCGAGACGGTCAACCGCCAGAAGGCGGAGGAGCTGGACAAGCTGGGCGTCATCGAGGCCTATGTGGAGGCTGAGGCCGGCCATGAGGTAAAGGTCTTCTCCAACGGCATGGTCTGGCTGGACCGGTTCGTGGACTTCGACCCCGTCTCCGAGCTGGGCATCAAGGAGCGGGTGCGCTGGATCATCCTCAAGGACCTGCTGGAGAAATACGAGGGGGAGGAGCTGAAGGAGGCCATCCGCGAGAACGCGGCCCTGCTGGTCCCCAAGTTCATCATCCCCGACGACATCTTCGCCTCCGTCAACTACCTGAACACCCTGGCCCACGGCATCGGCACCGTGGACGACATTGACCATCTGGGCAACCGGCGTCTCCGGTCCGTGGGCGAGCTGTTGCAGAACCAGTTCCGGGTGGGCTTCTCCCGCATGGAGCGGGTCATCCGCGAGCGCATGACCCTGCAGGACACCGACGTCATCACGCCCCAGAGCCTGATCAATATCCGGCCCGTGACGGCGGCCATCAAGGAGTTCTTCGGCTCCTCGCCGCTCTCTCAGTTCATGGACCAGAATAACCCCCTGGCGGAGCTGACCCACAAGCGCCGTCTCTCCGCGCTGGGACCCGGCGGCCTCTCCCGTGAGCGGGCCTCCTTCGACGTCCGCGACGTCCATTACAGCCACTATGGCCGTATGTGCCCCGTGGAGACCCCCGAAGGCCCCAACATCGGCCTGATCTCGTACCTGGCCTCCTACGCCAAGGTCAACGAGTACGGCTTCCTGGTCTCCCCCTATCAGAAGGTGGACAAGGCCACGGGCCGCGTTACCGATCAGGTGGACTACCTGACCGCCGACGCGGAGGATCAGTTCTATGTGGCCCAGGCCAGCGAGCCCAGGGACGAGGAGGGCAGACTGCTCAATCAGCGTATCGTCTGCCGCCACAGGGACGAGATCATCGACGTGGACCGCAAGCGCGTGGACTACGTGGACATCTCCCCCCGGCAGATGGTCTCCATCGCCACGGCCATGATCCCCTTCCTGGAGAACGACGACGCCAACCGCGCCCTGATGGGCGCCAACATGCAGCGCCAGGCCGTGCCTCTGATGGTGACCCAGGCCCCCATCGTGGCCACCGGCATCGAGCACAAGTGCGCCATCGACTCCGCCGTTTCCATCCTGGCCGAGGGCGACGGCGTGGTGACCTATGTGGACGCCGACACCGTCACCGTCCGCTATGATGACGGACGCATCAAGGACTATCATCTCATCAAATTCTCCCGCTCCAACCAGGGCACCTGCGTCAACCAGCGGCCCGTGGTGGACATCGGCGAGCGTGTCAGCGCCCAGGACGTCCTGGCCGACGGCCCCGCCACCTCCCACGGAGAGCTGGCCCTGGGCAAGAATATCTTAGTAGGCTTCATGACCTGGGAGGGCTACAACTACGAGGACGCCATTCTCCTGAACGAGCGCCTGGCCATGGAGGACGTGTTCACCTCCATCCACATCGAGGAGCATGAGGTGGACGCCCGCGACACCAAGCTGGGCCCGGAGGAGATCACCCGCGACATCCCCGGCGTCAGCGACGACTCCCTCAAGTATCTGGACGAGCGCGGCATCATCTGCATCGGCGCGGAGGTCCACGCCGGCGACATCCTTGTGGGTAAGGTCACCCCCAAGGGCGAGACGGACCTGACCGCAGAGGAGCGGCTGCTGCGCGCCATCTTCGGCGAGAAGGCCCGCGAGGTCCGCGACACCTCCCTGAAGGTCCCCCACGGCGAAAGCGGCATCGTTGTGGATGTGAAGGTCTTTACCCGCGAGGCCGGAGACGAGCTGAACCCCTCCGTCAACCAGGTGGTCCGTGTCTACATCGCCCAGAAGCGCAAGATCAGCGTGGGCGACAAGATGGCAGGCCGCCACGGCAACAAGGGCGTCGTCTCCCGCATCCTCCCCAAGGAGGATATGCCCTACATGCCCGACGGCACCCCGCTGGATATCGTCCTGAACCCCCTGGGCGTCCCGTCCCGTATGAATATTGGCCAGGTCCTGGAGGTCCATCTGGGCTACGCCGCCCAGGCCCTGGGCTGGAAGGTGGCCACCCCCATCTTCAACGGCGCCAACGAGGCCGAGATTCGCGGCCTTTTAGGGCAGGCGGGCCTGCGCACCGACGGCAAGAGCATCCTCTACGACGGACGTACCGGCGATCCCTTTGACAACCCCGTCACCGTGGGCTATGTCTACTTCTTAAAGCTCCACCATCTGGTGGACGACAAGATTCACGCCCGCTCCACCGGCCCCTACTCCCTGGTCACCCAGCAGCCTCTGGGCGGCAAGGCCCAGTTCGGCGGCCAGCGCTTCGGCGAGATGGAGGTCTGGGCCCTGGAGGCCTACGGCGCGGCCTACACCCTGCAGGAGATTCTCACCGTCAAGTCCGACGACGTGACGGGCCGTGTCCGCACCTATGAGGCCATTGTCAAGGGCCACAACATCCCCCAGCCCGGCGTGCCTGAGTCCTTCAAGGTCCTCATTAAGGAGCTGCAGTCCCTGTGCCTGGACGTGAACGTCCTGGACAGCCAGGGCAACGTCATCGAGCTCCGGGACGACGAGGAGGACGAATACGCCCACGGCTTCCGCGACGTGGAGAACGAGAGAAGCTACGCCGATGACCGGGAATTTGAGGACGCCGGCTTCGGCATCGAGGAGCCGGACATCCCTGAGGGGGATGAGGACGAGGAGGACTTCGACCTGCTGGGCGACTTTGACGACGAGGGCGAAGATTCCGAAGCTTTTGACGAGGAGGACGATGAATTATGAGTTATGCCCCCTTTGACTCCATTCAAATAGGGATCGCGTCTCCCGAAAAGATCCGCGAGTGGTCCTACGGCGAGGTCAAGAAGCCGGAGACCATCAACTACCGCACCCTGAAGCCCGAACGGGACGGCCTGTTCTGCGAGCGCATCTTTGGGCCTACCAAGGACTGGGAGTGCCACTGCGGAAAATATAAGAAGATTCGTTACAAGGGCAAGATCTGTGACCGCTGCGGCGTGGAGGTCACCCGCGCCAAGGTGCGGCGCGAGCGCATGGGCCACATCGAGCTGGCCGCGCCCGTGAGCCACATCTGGTATTTCAAGGGCATCCCCTCCCGCATGGGCCTGATTCTGGACCTGACTCCCCGCGTTTTGGAGCGCGTCCTGTATTTCGCGGCCTACATCGTCACCGATCCCGGCGACACGCCGCTGCAGAAGAACCAGCTCCTCACCGAGGCGGAGTACCGGGATATGCGCGAGAAGTACGAGAACGACTTCCGCGCCGGCATGGGCGCCGAGGCCATCAAGGAGCTCCTCTCCGAGATCGACTGCGCCGAGCTGTCCGCCCAGCTCCGGGAGGAGCTGAAGACCGCCTCCGGCCAGAAGAAGAACAAGATCGTCAAGCGTCTTGAGGTGGTGGAATCCTTCCTCAAGTCCGGCAACCGCCCGGAGTGGATGATCATTGACGCGCTGCCGGTGATCCCGCCGGATATCCGCCCCATGGTCCAGCTGGACGGTGGCCGTTTCGCCACCTCCGACCTCAACGACCTGTACAGGCGCGTCATCAACCGCAACAACCGCTTAAAGCGCCTCATTGAGCTGAACGCCCCGGACATCATCGTCCGCAACGAGAAGCGTATGCTCCAGGAGGCCGTGGACGCCCTGATGGACAATGGCCGCCGCGGGCGCGCCGTCACCGGCGCCAACTCCCGCCCCCTGAAATCCCTCTCCGATATGCTCAAGGGCAAACAGGGCCGCTTCCGCCAGAACCTTCTGGGCAAGCGCGTGGACTACTCCGGACGCTCCGTTATCGTGGTAGGCCCGGACCTGAAGCTCTATCAGTGCGGCGTACCCAAGGAGATGGCCATTGAGCTCTTCCGGCCCTTCGTCATGAAGAAGCTGGTGGAGGACGGCGTCGCCAACAACATCAAATCCGCCAAGAAGATGGTGGACCGGGGCCGTACCGAGGTCTGGGACGCCCTGGAGGTCGTCATCAAGGAACATCCGGTCCTCTTGAACCGCGCCCCCACCCTTCACCGTCTGGGCATCCAGGCCTTTGAGCCGGTGCTGGTGGAGGGCCGCGCCCTGAAGCTCCACCCGCTGGTGTGCACCGCCTTCAACGCCGACTTCGACGGCGACCAGATGGCCATTCACGTGCCCCTGTCCAGCGAGGCCCAGGCCGAGGCCCGCATCCTGATGCTCTCCGCCCACAACCTCCTGCACCCCCGCGACGGCAAGCCCGTGACGGTGCCTACCCAGGACATGGTGCTGGGCTCCTACTACCTGACCTTCGTGCGGGACGAGAAGGGCGCCGGCAAGGCCTTCGTCTCCCCTGACGAGGCCATCATGGCCTATCAGGCCGGCGACGTGGGGATGCACGCCCCCATTCGGGTCCGCATGACCAAGACCATCGGCGGCGTGACCAAGTCCGCCCTCATCGAGACCACCGTAGGCCGCATCATCTTCAACAACCCCATTCCCCAGGACCTGGGCTTTGTGGACCGCACGGACCCCGCCCACGAGCTGGACCTGGAGGTCAGCTTCAAGGTGGGCAAAAAGCAGCTGGAGAAGATCATTGACCGCTGCATCGAGAAGCACGGCTTTGAGATCAGCGTGGAGATGCTGGACGCCGTGAAGGCCCAGGGCTACAAATACTCCACCCAGGGCGCCATCACCATCTCTATCGCGGACATGACGGTGCCTGAAGCCAAGAAGGAGCTGATCCGCGCCTCCGAGCAGAAGGTGGTGGAGATCGAGGGCCTTTTCAACCAGGGCTTCATCACCGACGACGAGCGCTACCGCCTGGTGGTCCACGAATGGGAGGAGACCACCAAGAAGGTGGCCGACGCCCTCCAGAACAATCTGGACGAGTTCAACCCCATCTTCATGATGGCCGACTCCGGCGCCCGCGGCTCCATGGCCCAGATCCGTCAGCTGGCCGGTATGCGCGGCCTCATCGCCAACACCGCCGGTAAGACCATCGAGATCCCCATCAAGGCCAACTACCGCGAGGGCCTGACCGTCCTGGAGTACTTCATCTCCAGCCGCGGCGCCCGTAAGGGCATGGCCGACACGGCCCTGCGTACCGCCGACTCCGGATATCTGACCCGCCGCATGGTGGACGTGAGCCAGGACGTGATCATCCGCGAGCACGACTGCGGCACCCACGAGGGCATCATGGTATCCGAAAAGACCGAGAAGGGCCAGGTGGTCCAGAAGTTCGAGGACTCCATCCATGGCCGCTACCCGGCGGAGGATATCGTCGATCCCGCCACCGGCGAGGTGCTGTTCACCCGCGACCACCTGCTGATGCGCTCCGACGCCGCCACGCTGGAGGAGCACGGCATCCATGAGATCAAGGTCCGCTCCGTCCTCACCTGCGAGGCCCGCAGCGGCGTCTGCGCCCACTGCTACGGCCTGAACCTGGCCACCGGCGAGACGGTGAACGAGGGCGAGACCGTAGGCGTCATCGCCGCCCAGTCCATCGGCGAGCCCGGCACCCAGCTGACCATGCGTACCTTCCACACCGGCGGCGTGGCCGGCGGCGAGACGGGCGTTGAGATCACCCAGGGCCTTCCCCGTGTGGAGGAGCTTTTCGAGGCCCGCAAGCCCAAGAAGATGGCTGTCCTCTCCGAGATCGACGGCGTGGTCGCCCTGGAGGAGACCCACAAGGGCGCGCTGATGCAGATCACCGTCACCAACCCCGAAGACGGCGACATGCGCGTCTACTCCGTGGCCCACAACTCCGGTATCCGCGTCAAGGACGGCGACACCGTCAAGCACGGCGATATGCTCACCTCCGGCGCCCTCAATCCCCACGACATCATGGCCATCCTGGGCACCGAGGCCACGCAGAAATATATCATTGACGAGGTCCAGAAGGTCTACCGCCAGCAGGGCGTGGACGTGTCCGACAAGCACATCGAGATCATCGTCCGCCAGATGCTGCGGAAGGTTCGGGTGGAAGACCCCGGCGACACCGAGCTCCTGTCCGGCTCCACCGTGGACATTCTTGAGGTCCGCGCCGCCGTGGAGAAGCTGAAGGAGCGGGAGGCCGCCGGCGAGGAGGTCGTCTATCCCACCTGGGAGCAGCTCCTCATGGGCATCACCAAGGCGTCCCTGGCCACCGACAGCTGGATGTCCGCCGCCTCCTTCCAGGAGACCACCCGCGTGCTGACCGAAGCCGCCTCCAAGGGCAAGGTCGATAAGCTCATCGGCCTCAAGGAGAACGTCATCATCGGCAAGCTGATCCCCGCCGGCGCGGGCCTGCAGCTCTACCGCGACGCCGCCGCCCCCGTAGGCGTCCCCGAATCCGCCACCGCCTCCAGCGAGGAGCCGGCGGAGCCGGAGGAACCGGATGTGGATCTGTCCGGCCTTCTCAAAGCCAATAACGCGCTGTAACCCATAAATAAACGAACGGACCGGCCCGCCTTTTGGCGGGCCGGTTTTTTCGCATATTCATTTTTTAAAAATTTTATTAAAATATAAAATCACTATTGACTTTAATAATATTCAAGCTTATAATCAATATTGTTAAAGGAGGCGATCAAGATGGAGATACTGCCCGGTTGGATGTCGGAGCTGGACGAGGGGGACATGACGTTCATCAAGCGGTTCCTGCTGGCCTCCGGGTCCTTAAAGGAGATGGCGCGGGAATATGGCGTCACCTACCCCACCGTCCGCTTGCGGCTGGACCGGCTCATCCAGAAGATCAGGATGGCGGACAACGCCGAGAGCGAACCCTATGTGGCCCTGATCAAGCGGCTGGCGCTGGATGACCGGCTGGACTTCGACACCGCCAAGCTGCTCATCAGCGAATACAAAAAGGAAAAAGGAGGAAAATAAACCCATGGTAAGTGAAACAACGATAGCTGTCAGAAGCCTGATCGCGCTGCTGGCTCTGATCGCGGTTTTCGCGGGGACCATCGTCCTGCAGGTGTACCTGTCCCGTCGGGAGAGCCGCTGGCCGGGGCTTGTGCTGCCCATTTTGTCCTTTATCCTGGCCCTGACGGCGGCGCTGGGGATGGTGGTATTTAATTACCCCGCCTCAGGTAAGCTGACGGTAACAGGGGTAGACAGCGACGGCACGGTGACCACCCAGACCGTCCCCGTGGAGCTGGAGGGGGCGGAGGAGCACGGGATCGGCAAGGCCCTGATCGGCGGCGGGATCGTGTTCCTGGTCGCGAATATCCCCACCCTCATCTACACCGCCATCTACTGCGGCGAGCGTGAAAAATTCCGCCGCCGGGAGCAGATGAAGAAAATGAACATTCAGGATTTGGAATAACCGTGCCGCATTTACGGCGGCCCGTACGGCATTGAAATTGAATTTCCGGAAATTCGGCGGGCGGGTTTAGAATGTATAGGGAAGTAAGATAGGTAACAGATAAGGAATAGACATAGGTAACAGTTTTCGAGTAA
>CANQTW010000024.1 GCA_947626845.1 uncultured Oscillospiraceae bacterium
TAGCGGGATTGTGTAAAGGTAGCACAGCGGACTCTGACTCCGTATGTGAGGGTTCGAATCCTTCTCCCGCTGCCAAATAAGAACCCTAATTCTGATACCAAGCGTATCAAAGTTAGGGTTTTTATTTTTATCAAAAATGGCTTGAAAGCAGGGCTTTTCTCTGTTAAGATGCGAGCCGCCATTTTCAAATTCCACAAGGATTCCACATAGGCCACACACTCATTCCTCATTCATGGTTTATTGTATAATCACCGATGAAGATCGGAATTCAGAAAGGTGGTTAAAACCATGAAAAAGTCAAAATGGATTTGCGGAATTGCCGTTATGGCCCTGGCGGTCATGCTGTCCGTCGGTTGTTTTACCGTTTTTGCGGCAGACGCCGGTGCCGAAATGGGTAAGCCGGAGGCATCTGAAGCAGCCGCCGCCACTGAAAGCACCGGAGAAGAAGCAAAAACAGAGGAATCCATGCCGGAGCAAAGCGCATACAGCTATCTTACCGGACGGCAGAACAGCACAAACCGCAATGATCTGTACGCCCAGGCGGAGGAGCTTCCCGAAGACCAGCGGGACGCTTTCCTGGCGGAGAACGGCGTCGGGGAAACGCCTTGGTCCGAGGACGCGGCGGCGTCCTACAGCTACGTTGGCGGTCAGCAGAGAGGCGCGTCATACCGGCAGGGCGATGACGCGGACAGCGCACAGGACATGTCCGGGTACAGCTACCTGACCGGCCAGCAGCGCGGCTCCAGCTATCACAAGTAACAAAACGCAAAATGCGCAAAACAGCAAACCGTCCAAGCGGCGGTTTGCGTTTTGCATTGTTTAGGAGGGAGATCATGGCTTACCTGTTGGCCGTCGATGACGAGAGGGACATCGTGGAGCTCATTTCCCGTTTTGCGGAGCATGAGGGGCATAGAATCGACACTGCGGACAACGGCAAAGAGGCTGTCCGTCTATGCGGTGAAAACAACTACGACCTGATCATCCTCGATATTATGATGCCGGAGATGGACGGGTTCACCGCCTGCAAGGAGATACGCAAACAGAAACAAACGCCCGTCATCATGCTGTCCGCCTTGGGGACGGAGTACGACAAGCTGATGGGCTTTGAATTGGGCATCGATGACTATGTGGTGAAGCCCTTCTCTCCCCGCGAGCTGATGGCGCGGGTCAAGGCGGTCCTGACAAGGCACACCGAGGGAAAACCGAAACAGGAAATCGTGATACAGGGTCTGCGCGTTGACACGCTCTCCCATGAGGCCTTTGTGGACGGCGTGAAGACGGAGCTGACCGCCAAGGAGTATGAGCTGCTTATCTATCTCGCCCAGAACAAGGGAATCGCCCTGACGCGGGAGAACATATTGAACAACGTGTGGGGCTATGACTATTTCGGCGATGACCGCACGGTGGATTGGCAGATCAAGCTCCTGCGGAGCAAGCTTGGGCCGTATCGGAAGTGCGTCGTGACACTGCGGGGAACGGGGTATCGGTTCGATGAAAAAGCGTAAGTCCTTCGGCGTGAAGCTGTGGCTGTGGTTTGCGCTCTTTGCCGCCGCCATCTTTCTTGTGCTTTGGCTTTTGCAGACGGTGTTTTTGCAAAGCTTCTATAACAGTATGGCCATCCGCGGCGTGGAAAGGGCGGCAAAGGAGATTGTGGCCCATGCCGGGGAGACGGACTTTACTGCTGTCATCGACAGGGCCGCCGGAGAAAACTCCCTTCTTGTATTCGTGACAGATACGCGGGGAAATATCCTATACAGCGCTGACGCATATAAGGGCCTCTACGGAAGCTCCGGGCAGAAGGAACAGCAAAATGGGAATCCCTACTTTTCTCCCGATGAGGTCATGAACTGGGAAAAGGGCGCGCTGCGCAATCTGCCGTACAGCTATGAAGCGCTCATTGCGAAGCTTAAAGAGGCCGGCACAAGCCGTGTCGGCTTTGTCACGGAGGATAACGCGGCTTACGTGACGGGGAGCGTCCTTCCGAACGGAAACATCCTCTATATCAGTATGCCCCTCGGCACGGTGGGCGGCACCGTCCGAATCTTGCGGCTCCAGCTTGTGTGGGTCTCCGTTCTTTCTCTGGTTTTGGGATTCGTCCTTGCCTGGGCCATTTCAAAGAGGTTTGAAAAGCCGGTGGCGCAGATCGCGGAATGTGCAAAGGGGATCGCCGGCGGCAGCTTCCACCCGGAGCTTCCACGCGGCTTCTGCGCAGAGCTGGACGAGCTGTCTGATACGCTGGGCGAGACGGCGCTTCGCTTGGAAAAGGCCCAAAACGCCCAACGGGAATTTTTAGCCAATGTCTCCCACGATTTGAGGACGCCCCTCACCATGATAAAGGGCTACGCGGAGATGGTCAAAGAAATTTCCTGGAGCGACGAGGCAAAGCGGGAAAAGGACCTGGACGTCATCACCCGCGAGGCGGACAGGCTGACGGCGCTGGTCAACGAGATTCTGGACTTTTCCGCCATGCAGTCGGACGGTGTGCCGCTTGCGTACAGCGTCATCGACCTGAGCCGCGCGGTTCGGGACGTAATCAAACAGTTCGCACCTTTCTGCGAACAAAACGGTTATGTCATTGAAACCGAGATTGCGGACGGCGTTACGGCGAAAGCGGACGAGACGCAGATCAAGCGGGTCATCTACAATTTCATCGACAACGCCGTAAATCACACGGATGAAAGCAAAAAGATAAAGGTGTCGCTGATGACAGCGGACGGCTCCGCGCGGTTTGCGGTGACCGATTACGGCAAGGGCATCGCCGATGAGGACCTCCCCTATATCTGGGACCGCTATTATACCGCCCGCAGGAGGAAAAACAAAGCCGCTGTGTCCGGGTCGGGTCTGTCTATCGCAAAGGAAATTCTGACAGCGCATAGAGCGAAATTTGGTGTTGACAACCGCGATAATTGTACGTTTTGGTTTGAACTGTGATCTGATCCATTATGGCAAATTTGAACCCCTATACTGGGAAGAAGTTCATTTAAATTACGGTTATGCGCCAAAAAGAAACAGCCACCCATAAGGGCGGCTGTTTTCTTTTGGCGGGATGACCTTTTTAGTAAATTCGTGAACCGCATTGGGGTCCCCATCGGGCTGTCGCCCGATGGGGAGAGGAGGAGCGAACCGTGGCATGAGGGCGAATACTTGGAGCCCGAAGTTAAGCCGGTTCCGCGATGACGTTATTTCATGATCTTTTCATACGCCTTTTTGATGCCGCAGGCGTAGGTGAGGGGGATGGAGATAAAGCCCAGGAGGGCCTGGAGGATCTGGAACGGGAGCTTTGCCGCGGCGTATTCGGGGGTGGAGTAGATGTAGGCGCGGCCCAGGGTGTAGCCCACCACCATGATGACGGCGCCCACAGCCACGGCGATAGCGGAGGAGAGCACGGGCTTTTTGCCGCCCAGGAGCTTGCGGGCCAGGAGGGAGATTACCACCGCCTGAAGGCCGTGGGTCACCAGAGAGACGTACATGGGCGCGGGATAGAACAGAAGATCGCCCAGAAAGGCGCCGACGCCGCCCACCACAAAGGCGCAGAAGGGGTCCAGCAAAAGCGCCGCGGTGCAGATGATGATGTCGTTGGCGTACAGATGCCCGCCGGGGACGGGAATGGACAGTATTTCCATGCTCAGGACGATATTCATTGCCATGAGCATCGCTGTCAGGGTGAGTTTTTTGATGTCTTTCGATTTCATGGGGAGTCCTCCTTGACAAGTGGGATGATCCCTATTATAATCGGTTTTGGACATATGAAAATCACCAAAAAAGGAGAACTTTTTATAATCAGATGTTGACCTATGATTTGAAGGAGGGCACGGGGCCGCTGTATCTGCGGCTCTACGAGCAGATTCGGGAGGACATACGCTCCGGGGCCGTAGGGCCGGGGAGCCGCCTGCCCTCCAAGAGGACGCTGGCGGAGCATTTGGGCGTCAGCGTCATCACGGTGGACGGGGCGTACAGGTGCCTCATCGACGAGGGGTATGTGATCAGCCGGGAGCGCAGCGGCTATTTTGCCGCGCGGCTGGGCCAGGCCGCGCCGCGGGAAACGGAAGCGGCGGGGGATATCCCTGAGGAGGAGACGGAGGCGGGGACGGATCACGGCTTTCGGTATTCGGCGCTGTGGAAGATCATGCGGGAGGTGATCTCCGAGCGGGGCGAGAAGCTCCTGGCCAAGCCGCCGGCCTTCGGCTGCGCGGAGCTGCGGCGGGCCATCGCGGCCTTTCTGCGCCGTTACCGGGGGATGCGTGTGGAGCCGGGGCGGGTCATCGTGGGTTCCGGCGCGGAATATCTTTACGGGATGCTGGCGCAGCTATTGGGCAGGGAGCGGACCTTTGCCGTGGAGGAGCCGGGGTATGTAAAAATACGCAAGGTGTATGAATCTATGGGCGTGACCTGCCGGTTCCTGCCCCTGGACGGGGACGGGGTCAGCTCGGAGGCGCTGGAGGCCACGGACGCGGATATTTTGCACGTCACGCCCTACCACAGCTTTCCCACGGGCATTACGGCCTCCCACGAGAAGCGGCGGGAGTATCTGGACTGGGCGGCCAGGGGGGAGCGGTACGTCGTCGAGGATGACTTCGACTCGGAGTTTTCCCCGTCCAGGAGGCCCCAGGAGCCGCTTTTCTCCATGGACCGGGGCGGGAAGGTGATCTATCTCAATACCTTTTCCCACTCGCTGGCGCCGTCCATGCGTATCGGGTATATGGTCCTCCCCGACGAGCTTTTCAGGCTCTATGAGGAGAGGCTGGGCTTCTATTCCTGCCCTGTGCCGGTGTTTGACCAGTATGTGCTGGCCCGCTTCATTGACCGAGGGCATTTTGAGCGGCACCTGAACCGGGTGAGACGCCAGCTGCGGGCGGAGGGGGAGTAGGGGCCGCCGTCCCCGGCGACCCGCCGCACGGCGGCGGAGTCATTGAAATGGGAGGGGAACCCTGACGGTTCCCCTTCCAATACTTTCCTCCGATATATTTCGGCTGGAAACAGGTCGTAGGGGCCGCCGCACGGCGGCGACCCGTGTGTCGAATTTCCGTACGGTTTCTCTTACATGATTCCCAACCCGTTCTCTCCGAACTCGGCCACGAAGGAGCGCATCTCCTCCGGGGACTTGATGCCGTGGGTGCGGGCGATCAGCTCCTCGCGCTGGCGCTGGTTCAGAGAGGAGAACCGGTTCATCGCCACCACGTTGGAGGCCAGGACCATGCCGAAGCCCATGGGAAGTCCGTCGTTGTAAAGCTCGTTGTAGAGCATATAGATCACCTCGGAAAAAGCTTTCCCGCGGGAGCCGCCGCGTATGCGTATGAAACGGGGTTTCGGACAAAAAATATCTTCTGGAGAAGGGGAAAAATGCTGTCGGCGGGGTTGACTTGACAGGTCGGATGGTGTACATTTATAGGTACGGCAAAAGCCGAATTCAGGAAAAAATGAGAGGTGAGACCATGGACGCGGGCAGTACAGGCACAGTGGATCGAGAATGCGGTAAGGCCCGCGCGGTCTTACGGTTGATCTGATCCATGGTGCCTTGTATCCATCCTTGCGGTATTCGGCGCGGGCCCTGTGACAGGGACGCGGCGGAAAGAGGCGCGAAGAGCGCGGACGGGCCTCAAAGAGGCGTCTCCCGCGTTTTTCGCCGCGGCAAAAGAGAGGAGACAAGGTAAAATGGCAGAGATAAATGCGACGATCTTATCCTCCACCATCGAGACGCTGATCGAGAACAAAAAATACGCCACGCTCAGGGATATTTTTGTCACCATGCAGCCCATGGACATCGCCGGCGTATTGGGGGAGCTGGGGGAGAACCGGCTGCCGCTGATGTTCAGGCTCCTGCCCAAGGAGCTGGCGGCGGAGACGTTCATCGAGATGGACCCGGAGGAGCAGGAGCTTCTCATTCGTGGCTTTTCCGACGCGGAGCTCAAGGACGTGGTGGATGAGCTCTATGTGGATGACGCGGTGGACCTCATCGAGGAGATGCCGGCCAACGTGGTCAAGCGTATCCTCAAATCCGCCGACCCGGAGATGCGCCGGACCATCAATGAGCTTTTGAATTACCCGGAGGACTCCGCCGGCTCCATCATGACCACGGAGTATGTGTCCCTGCGTCCGGAGATGACGGCGGAGGAGGCCATCAAGCGCATCCGACGGGGCGCGGTGGACAAGGAGACCATCTACACCTGCTATGTGACGGACAAAAACAGGAAGCTTGTGGGCTATGTGACCCTGAAATCCCTGCTTCTGGCCGAGGACGACACCCAGATCACCGAGATCATGGGGACGGACACCATCTCCGTCACCACCACCGACGACCAGGAGGAGGTGGCCGGCGCGTTCTCCAAGTACGACCTGTCGGCCCTGCCGGTGGTGGATAAGGAGTCACGCCTGGTGGGCATCGTCACCGTGGATGACGCCATCGACGTCATGGAGGAGGAGGCCACCGAGGATATCGAGAAGATGGCCGCCATCATGCCCACGGACAAGCCTTATCTGAAGCTTTCGCCCTTTGAGATTTGGAAATCCCGTATCCCGTGGCTGCTGCTGCTGATGGTTTCGGCCACGTTCACGGGCCTGATCATAAGCTCCTTTGAGAGCGCCCTGGCCAAGTGGGTGGCCCTGACGGCGTTTATCCCCATGCTGATGGACACCGGCGGCAACACAGGCTCCCAGGCCTCCGTCACGGTCATCCGCGCGCTGTCCCTGGGCGACCTGGAATTTTCGGACTTCTTTCGGGTGGTCTGGAAGGAGCTTCGTGTGGCGGTGCTGTGCGCCGTGTCGCTGGCCGTGGTGAATTTCGCCAAGATCCAGTTAGTGGACGTGTGGCTGATGCACAACGCCTCCGTGACGGTGACGGTGAATCTGGTCATCTGCATCACCCTGGCCTTCACCATCATCTGCGCCAAGCTGGTGGGCTGTACCCTCCCGCTGTTGGCGAAAAAGATGGGATTTGACCCGGCGGTGATGGCAAGCCCCTTTATCACCACCATCGTGGACGCCCTGAGCCTGCTCATTTATTTCCAGGTCGCCAGGGTTCTGTTGGGAATTTGAGAAAAATCGAAAAAAATACTTGACAGGTCCAGGGAGCTGTGATATTATACTTGGGCACGCGCGAGTGGTGGAATTGGCAGACTCGCTAGATTCAGGTTCTAGTGTGCATTACGCACGTGCGGGTTCAAGTCCCGCCTCGCGCACCATCAAGTAAGGCTCGAAATCGTAAGATTTTGGGCCTTTTTGTCTATTTACCGTCTGCTGAGTATTAGTGTGAACCGGAGAAAAGGAGGTATTTCAGAATGAGTGACCGTGAAAAAGTTATCTCCCTGCTGGACAGTGTGCCGGATTATAAAATGGGATACCTGCTGGCCTTTGTCCAGGGGCTGACCGTTGACGAGGAGGCCGATGATGCCTTTTGCGGAAAGATGTTTGAGGATTACCTGAACGACCCTGACCCACACAAGCACGACACGATCTCGGTTGAAGACCTTGCCGCTGAGTTGGGGGTCAAGCTCCCATGACGTACCGCGTTATCATTGAGAAAAGAGCGGAGAGATTTATCCGCAAGCAGACAAAGGAAAATCAAGACAGACTTATCACGGCTATATACAAACTGCCGTTTGTCGGCGATATCAAGCCGATGGAGGGGAGAAGCGGATATTACTGGCTCCGTGTGGGGGATTTTCGGGTCATCTACACCGTGGAGCGGGAGATCGTCACCGTTCGGGTGCTGGACGCCGGTAACCGTGGGGACGTGTATAAATAAAAAAACCGGAGGGGGATATGAACCCCTCCAGCGTTATGTTAACCCTCACCGGCGACCCGAAAAGCGCGAAAGATTTTTGAAAGTTAGAAGGAAAAAATCAGCCCACGGTTTTCCGTGGGCTGTACTTCTGCCGGTTTGTCTTTAATGGGGTTATCGAAACACAGCGGATTTTTCCTCTCTCCCTTATTGTGAAGGGCCAAAAAGAGCCCCGGAGGGCGGGTCGGGAAGCATTCCGGCTGCCCACGTAGGGAGCACAGGCATAGACGACGCCGCCATCCGGGGCCGTGACGCCCAGCGTGGGGGACGTGGCGGCGGCTGAGAGCCAGACGGAGACGGTAGGACATGGGAACCCGGTGATTGACGCTTATAACTGGGCCGTACAGGGGAGGAATAACGGGGAAGTTGATACCCCCGCGGAAGGACAAAAAAATACCACCCCGGAGGGCGGCGAAAATATCAGACTGACGGATGCTGACGTTTCCGAATACATGAACACCGGAAAAAGACTGTCTGTTAGAAACGCCAAGCAGGAAATGTTGAACAGCGGAAATTCTCCTGTACTTACAACGATCAAGCAGGTCAAAGAATTCATCGTTGATGCAATCAAAGGCAAGAGGTTAGGGGAAACAAAAGCCTACGGGAAAGTGGGGCGCAGGCTTGCCGATGCAGTAAACGCGAAAGCCCCGAGCATCAGCATTGACGGGTATTATATGGAGCTTGTTACCGACGAGCTGAAACACGCCTATGATAACCACAGCAGCCCCAAACAGAAAGGCGACATAGCCCTCACCGATGCGGATTTTGAAAACCTCCCAGATTATATCGATACGTTTGACGATGTGATCAGTGTGGAAAAATACAACGATAAGGTGAAGATTCGTCTTTCAAAGCAAATTAACGGCAAGGATTACATTATTGTCCTGGAGACTGTATCAAGCGGGAGAAAATCGGTACACCCTCAGGATGTCATCGGCATCTCAAATGAAAAATTTGCCGAAAAATATGGCGGAAGGATCGCAGGTTCCCAGAGGGCTGAAACGGAGATTTCCGAACAGCCAAATACCTCTCCGCATACCGATTACGATCCTTCCACCAATCCAAGTATATCACAGTCTACGCCCGGTGTCAATACCGAATCCGGCACCTTCAATCCCGTGATAGAAGCGTATGAACAGGCAAAAGGGGCCCAGGAGGGCGGGTCGGGAAGCATTCCGGCTGCCCACGTAGGGAGCACAGGCATAGACGACGCCGCCATCCGGGGCCGTGAAGCCATTTTATCACCCGGCGCGGAGATTGTCAACCGCGGCTAAGAGGCGGCTCTGCACAAAACTGACCGGCGCGGCAAAGGATTCTATTGACAATTTAAATCAAAAGAGGTATGATGAAGCTCAAACAGTCGCAAACCGGCAATTTGGGGAGAGAAAGCGCATATGATGTTAGGGGCGGGGGGCATACTTCCGCCTTTTCATAAAGAGGTGGGACACTGTGGAACGGGAAAAGGCCATTGTGCGCGTAAGCGCGGTGGGCATTATCGTGAATATCGTCCTGGTGGCCTTCAAGGCCATGGTGGGCTTCGTGTCAGGCTCGGTGGCCATCATTATGGACGCCCTCAACAACCTGACCGATGTGCTGTCCTCCGTCATCACCATCGTGGGGACGAAGATCGCCGCCAAGGCCCCGGACAGGAAGCACCCCTACGGCCACGGGCAGGTGGAGTATGTCACCAGCGTCACCGTGGCGGTGGTGATCCTGCTGGCCGGCGTCATGGCGCTGGTGGAGTCGGGGAAGAAGATAGTGGAGCCCCAGGCGGCGGTGTACAACGCCGTTTCCTTGACGATCATCGCCGTGTCCGTGGCCGGAAAGCTCTTTTTGGGCCGGTATGTCAAGGCGCGGGGCAGGAAGCTCAACTCCGAGGCGCTGATAGGCTCCGGGACGGACGCCATGCTGGACGCGCTGATCTCCCTCTCCACCCTGGCGGCGGCCATCGTGTCCATGCTCTGGCACGTGAACCCCGAAGGGTGGCTGGGCCTGGTCATCGCCGTGGTGATGCTCCGCTCCGGCGTTCAGCTTTTGATGACGAGCCTGGGGGAGATCATCGGCGCACGGGTGGACAGCGAGCTTTCAGGCAGGCTCAAGGCCTTTATCTGCCGGTATCCCGGCGTGCTGGGGGCCTATGACCTGACGCTCCACCGCTACGGGCCGGAGAAGATCATCGGCTCCGTCCATGTGGAGCTGCCCGACGAGATGACGGCCAAGGACATCCACGCCCTGACGAGAAAGATCTCCGAGGACGTGTTTCTGGATTTCGGGATCGTGCTGACCATCGGCATCTACGCCTCCAACACGTCGGTGGGGGAGTTTGCCAGGATGAAGGAGGAACTGAGGGAGCTGATCGTCAAGTACCCGGAGGTGTTGCAGATGCACGGGTTCTATGTGGACACCGAGAGGGGACTTGTGACCTTCGACCTCATCATCGACTTTGAGTCCAAGCGCAAGGAGCTTATTCGCGATCAGCTGATCGGGCAGATGAAGGAGCGGCACCCGGAATATGATTTCGCCGTGGTGCTGGACAGCGACATCAGCGACTGAGTACATAAGAAAAAAGGAGAAAGCTATGGTAAGGATCATTGCGGATTCCGCCTGCGATATGACCCGCGAGGAGGCGGAGGAGCTTCAGGTGACGCTGCTGCCTGTGACAGTCACTTTCGGGCAGACGGAGTACACCGACGGGGTGGATTTGCGCCCCAGGGAATTTTACGAGAAGCTCATCGAATCGGATCAGCTGCCCCACACCAGCCAGATCACGCCCTACACCTACGGCGAGGTATTCCGTCAGGCCGTGGAGGCCGGGGACGAGGCGGTGTGCGTGGTCATCGGCTCCAAGTTCTCCGGCTCCTATCAGAACGCCCTGGCGGCGGCGGAGGAGTTCGGGGACAAGGTGGCCGTGGCGGATTCCCGTAACGTCAGCATGGGGGAGCTTGTGCTGGTGAAGCTGGCTTTGCGGCTGCGGGAGCAGGGGCTCAACGCCGCGCAGATCGGGGCGGCGCTCAATGAGCAGGCCAAAAATGTCCGCGTCCTGGCGCTGTTGGATACCCTGGAATATCTCAAAAAGGGCGGGCGCATCTCACCCGCCGTGGCCTTCGCCGGGGAGATGCTGTCCATCAAGCCGGTGGTCAGCGTGGTGGACGGCGAGGTGGTGCTGGTGGGCAAGGCCAGAGGGTCAAAAAACGGCAACAACCTGCTGCGCAAGCTCATGGAAAAGACCGGCGGCGTCAACTTTGATATGCCTGTCGCCATCGGCTATACGGGGCTTTCCGACGATATCCTGCGAAAATACATGGCCGACAACGCCGATATATACGCAGGCCGCCAGCTGCCCGTCAGCGCCATCGGCGCGGCCATCGGCACCCATGTGGGGCCCAACTGCGTGTGCGTGGCGTTCTTTTAGCTGAACTCAACCGGCAGGGGAGAGGCCGTCTCCAGAGGGGTTATTGAATATGTCGGGAGTTTGGCTATAATGGTATCACGGGCCCGAAATCAAGAAAAGGGTGATACCATGGAAAACAATATTGGAAAAAACATCAAAAAGCTCCGGGAGGTGCGCCATGTGACCCAGGAGCAGCTAGCCCAGGCAATCAATATCTCCTTCCAGGCGGTGAGCAAATGGGAGAACGGTGCCACCGTGCCGGACACGCTGACGCTCCCGGCCATAGCGGCCTATTTTGACGTGTCCATCGACGACCTTTTCAAGCCGGAGGTGGACGCCTACTCCAACAACGCCCAGCGGCTCCTGGCGGTGTATGAGGCCAGTCACGACAGAAACGACTTCATCCGCGCGGACGCGGAGTTCAAGAAACTCTTTGACAGCGGCGACTACACACGGGACGATATCCGCGCCTACGGGGTCTTGAACGAGTACCAGATGTACCACTGTCGGGACCTGGCCCTGAAGCAGTATGAGAAGGTCCTGGCCGAGCCTGAACGGGACACGGTCACCTGTACCGTCCGGCAGCAGCGCATTTACATGCTCTCCCAGATCGGACGCGGGGAGCAGGCCCTGGCGGAGGAGCGGGAGCGGTTTGACGCCGCCCCGGAGGACTCGGAGAACCTCCTTGCCCTGACGGCTGCCCTCTACTGGACGGGCCGGTATGAGGAGGTCCTGGAGCTCTGCGCGGGAGTTCACGGCGATGTGTCCACCCAGGGGACCCTTGCCCTCTACGCCGGGGACGCCTGCCGGAAGCTGGGCAGGTTTGAGGAGGCGTTCTCCCACTGGGAGCGGGCCGCGGAGCTCGCGCCCGATGGCGCTGACCCCCTTTTCTCCATGGCCTTTTGTCTCCACGAGCAGGGGAAATACGGGGAGGAGGCCGCGGCCTGGGAGAGGGTCATCAACTGGCTAACCGGCAGGGGCTATGTCCATGAGTGCGCGTTTCCCAGGGAACAGCTGCGACGCGCCAGGGAGAGGTTAACCGCGGGTTGATTGCGCTTTTTCCTCCGGCGCGGTATAATCCCTTTATCCACAAGATCGGGGGGAAAAATAATGGAACACAAGGGCACAAAGACACTGACTACCGCGCGTCTCATTCTTCGGCGGTGGCGTACCGATGACGCCCAGGAGGCGTTTCAAAACTGGATGAACGACCCGCAGGTGACAAAATACCTGACCTGGAAGCCCCACGGGGAGATCGCCGTCACCCATCTGCTCTTAGAGGCCTGGGCGGAGGAGGCGGAGGAGGAAAACTGCTACCACTGGGCCATCGTCCTCAAGGATACGGGAGAGCTGATCGGGGATATCAGCGTCATGCACGCCAACGACTTCCAGGAGACAGGCTCCGTGGGCTACTGCATGGGTAAGCGCTGGTGGGGACGGGGCCTCATGACCGAGGCCTTCCGGGAGGTCCTGCGCTACTGCTTTGAGGAGGTAGGCTTTTACCGGATCAGCGGGAGCCACGCCGCCGGCAATATCGGCTCCGCGCGGGTCATGGAGAAGTGCGGACTGAAAATCGAGGGCGTGCGCCGGAGCGCCTTCCGCCTGCTCCTGTCCGGGGAGCGGGTGGATATCGTGGATAGAGGAATTTTGAGAGAAGAATATCACCGCTGAAGCCGCCGGAAAATCGCTTCGGCGCTCAAATTGACAGCCCGCCGTCCCCTCCCGTGATGGGAGGGGGCGTTTTTTGTGAAATCTTCTTCCAATTTAAGAGATTCTGTGGTATCATGAAAAGTAGTTTTTTCGGGGAGGCGCGGCATGAAAACCTACTTACGCACAGTCAACTACTACGAGACGGACAAGATGGGCGTTGTCCACCACTCCAACTACATCCGTTATTTCGAGGAGGCCCGCACTTACTTCATGGAGCAGGTGGGTTACCCCTACGAGCGGCTGGAGCGGGAGGGGATCATGAGCCCCGTGATCGGCATCAGCTGTGAGTACAAAAAGCCGGTACATTACCCGGACACCGTGGCCATCGACGTGCATCTTGTGAGTATGGGAAAATTCCGGTGCGCTTTCCGCTACGAGGTCAGGGACGCCGCCACAGGGGAGCTGCGGGCCGTGGGCTCCAGCCAGCACTGCTATCTGGACGGGAAGGGCGGCATCGTCAATTTGGAGAGAGTGAACCCCGCGTTCCTGGCGGCCTTCGCCCCGGAGTGCGAGGGAGAGGGGAAATAGCTGGCGCGGTTCAACTTCCGTCAGCGATAAACACGAACGAAACGGGGGATTTGGGCGTATGAGAGGAAAGAACCACAGAGAATACTTTGGGTATTGTCAAGGCTTTTGAAATGGTTTGAAGAGCGAAATTCATGGACTATTCGTAAGTCACAGTGAAAGCAGGTGATCAGAATGACGATCATATATTTTGTCAGACATGCCGAACCCAACTATATGAATCATGATGAACTGTCAAGAGAGCTGACAGAGAAAGGGCTCCGGGACAGCAAGCTGGTCACTCGTTTTTTATCCGATAAGGGTATAGATATTGTATTCTCCAGTCCGTATAAAAGAGCGATAGATACAATTCGGGATTTTTCGGAATCAGAAGGATTGGAAATACACTTGGAAGACGATTTCAGGGAAAGAAAGGTTGACAGCTGTTGGATCGAGGATTTTACATCATTTTGTAAAGCACAGTGGACGGACTTTGATTTTAAGCTTTCAGATGGCGAGACATTACGGGAAGTGCAAACAAGAAATATTGCGGCATTAAATCGTCTATTAAGTGAGCACAGAAATAAAACGATTGTTGTCGGAAGCCACGGAACCGCTTTGAGTACGATCATCAATTTTTATGATAAACAATTTGGATATGATGATTTTGAAAGCATTAAAGGGTTAATGCCGTGGATCGTGAAATTTACCTTTGAGAACGATATTTGTACGGAGATCCAATCGTACAACTTATTTGAATTATAAGAATAACTTTCTGCTTGTCAGCGAAAATTTAATTTCTCATGCAGGGAATCAAAACGGTTTCCTGCTTTTTGTTTTGACCGGGGTGATTACAGGATTGCGGCGGTTGGGGACACGTCTTGTAATTTGCGGGGGATTGGAATACAATCAGTATGGGCGGGTGTTTAGAAATTTTTTAGAATTAGACGCTATACTAAACCGACAGGAGATGAGGAGAATGGGAAAAACGGTGCTGATCGTGGACGACGAGCGCGACCTGGGCGTTATGCTCAAGCGCTATTTCGAGCTGAACGGCTATACCGTGATGCTGGCCGGAAGCGGCCTTGAGGGCATCGAGAAGGCGGGGCGCCAGCCGGACATCATCCTGCTGGATGTGAACCTGCCGGACATCGACGGCATGGAGGTCTGCCGGCGGATACGCGGCCATGTGGCCTGCCCCATCCTCTTCCTGACGGCGCGGGTGGAGGATCGGGACAAGCTGTTGGGGTTCGCCGCCGGCGGGGACGATTACATTGTCAAGCCCTTCTCCCTGGAGGAGCTGGGCGCGCGGGTGGAGGCCCACCTCCGGCGGGAGGCGCGGCGGGATCAGACGCCCCGCCGGACCCTGTTTGACGACAACTTCGTCATCGACTATACCGCCCGACAGGTGAGCTTCAAGGGGCAGGAACTTCCCATGAAGCCAAAGGAATTTGACATCATCGAGCTTTTGTCCACCTATCCCGGACAGCTTTTCAGCAAGGAGCGTATCTTTGAGCATATCTGGGACGCGGACAGCGACACGGACGTGGGCGTTATCATGGAGCATGTCAGCCGGATACGGGCGAAATTCGCCAAAGCGGGCTGTAAGCCCTATATCCAGACGGTCTGGGGGAGAGGGTACAGATGGGTAAAATAAAAAAGTGGTACAGGTCGGTGCCCATATGGCTGGCGTTTTTCCTCTTTGCTCTGGCGGGGCTGGGCGCTTCCGCGTTCTTTGCCAACCGGGTGACAGGGGCGAAATATTATGAGCTTGTCCACATGAAGGAGGCCGCCAGCACGGTCATCTCCGGCTCCTTCGTAGAGCTCCAGAAGGGGGAGGGGTACGTCAAGGCCGGCGACACAACGGCAGAGGACGCGCCGGAAGTGGAGTATTCCCTGAAACCCGTCGAAAACAGCTACCAGTACTGGGCTCAGCTGGAGACGGCCCTTCCCCAGAACGTGAAGGTGGCGTACCAGTACACCATGACCCAGGCCAAGGTGGCGCCGTTTCTGATCTACGCCGCGGGGCTGCTGCTGGCGGCGCTGCTTTTCTGGTTCACAAAGCTCCGCAAGCCCCTGCTGATGCTGGAATCCGCCTCCAAGCGGATCGCGGAGAACGAGCTGGACTTCCCCTTGGACTATCAGGGGCGGGACGAGATGGCGCGGCTGTGCGCCGCCTTTGAGCGGATGCGCTCGGCGCTGGATGAAAATAACCGCCGTATGCTCCGCATGATCGACGAACAGCACCAGCTCAACGACGCCTACACCCACGATCTGCGCACGCCCATCGCCGTGTTGAAGGGCTACACGGATATGCTCTCCCGGTACATGCCTGCCGGGCGGCTCCCGGAGGGGGAGGTACTGGACACCGTCAGGACAATGGCGGCCCAAGTGGAGCGTCTGGAGCGGTTTGTCAACTCCATGAACGCCGCCCAAAGGCTGGGGGACGTGGAGCTTCACCCGGAGGAGGCGACCGCGGAGGCGCTGACCGCCCGTATCCGCGAGACGGCGGAGATTCTGGGGGAAAGCCGGCATATCGCCGTGTCCGTGGCCGCCGAGGGGCCGGAGGATACGCTGAAAATCGACGCCGGAGCGGTGAACCAGGTCTTTGAAAATCTTCTGGGCAACGCCCTGCGGTTCGCCGCATCCAAGGTCGATGTGACGGTGAAAACCGGCGGCGGCAGGCTCGTCCTGCGGGTGGCCGACGACGGGCCGGGATTCACGGAGCGGGAGCTGGTGACGGCGGCAAACCCCTATTACAGCGGGAATAAGGGGGAGGCGGATCACTTCGGGCTGGGGCTTTATATCTGCCGGACGCTGTGCGAAAAGCACGGCGGGAGCCTGACCCTGACCAACGAGGCGGGGGGCGGCTGTGTGACGGCGGAGTTTGGCGAAATTTAAAAATATGTAACAGATAATTGAGAAAAAATGCAGAATTAACAGGTATCATCCATCGTGCGGGCCAAAAGTCCGCACGATTTTCTTTGTCGGAGGGAGCGCTATGGAAAGGAAAATGGCCGCCGCGCTTTTGGCGGTACTGCTGCTCTTCTCCCTGACCGGGTGCGGCACAAGGCCGGATGGGGCGGACACCGCTCAGAAGGGGAGCGGGCCGGAGTCCACCCAGGTCAATGGGACAACCGGCACCACCCAGGGCGGGAGCGGGGCCGACACTGACCAGGGCGGGAGTACGGCGCGCCTGTCCTTTCAGGGGGCGGACGGCTGGGATTTTCAGAAAAATATGAATCAGTCGGCCTTTGGGAGCATGGGCGAGCTCTGCAAGGCGGAGACGGGGTACTACTTCCAGTTCGGCGATACGCTTTACTATCTGGAGGGCGCCGCAGGACGGGTGACGGAGCTTTGCGCCAAGCCGGACTGCGCCCATGAAAATGAGGATTGCAACGCCTGGGCCGGGGCCTTCGCCCTCTGGTACAGCGGCGGGCGGCTCTATTTCGCCAGGAGAGATTTTGAAAAAAGAGGCGAGAGCTTCACGGAGCTGGGCAAGCACGTCTACGCCGTTGATCCCGACGGCACGGGCCGCCGGCAGGTCATGAGCCTGGAGCTCCAGCCGGTGAGGGGACGGCCCCTGTCCTCCTTTGACAACCCCATCTGCCACCGGGGGCAGGTGTATTTTGTCTACAACGGCGCGCTCTACGCCGTGCCGCTGGAGGGGGACGCCGGAGAGGCGGAGCGAATCTGGGGCGAGGACTACAGCGCCGGCGGCGGGGAGGGCGGCTACACGGCCTACGACCCGAACGAGCCCCATTATACCCTCTGGGCGGATGGGGAGACGGTGTATTTTATGCTGATCGCGACCCAGGAAAACGGCGCACGGAACCAGACCCTTTACGCCGTGGAACCCGCGGCGAAAAGCGTCAAAAAGGTATGGGAGGTCCCTGACGGGGAGCAGGTGGGGCCGTGGGAGACCACGGGCGTGTCGGTCAGTCAGTGGTATGTATTGAACGGTACGATCTATTTCTACCTCTCCGGAGGCGACTTCTGGAAAACCGACCTTGCCCACGGGGAGACGGTGAAGGTGGCGGACACCCACGAGCAGACCCTCTATGGCACCGCCGTTTTTTCCGATGAGTATATGTGCCTTCTGAACGACCACCCGATGATTAACCCCGCCACCGGCGAACCCTGGCCGGAGGGCGGCTTCCATGAGGGCGGCGACACCGTGTACGTCTACCGGCTGGACGGGACGCTTATGCGCGAGCTTCCCCTGGGCGGCCTTTGGGACACACTGGGGGAGATCGAGAGCTTCTATCCCGTCTTTTGCGACGGCGACGCCCTGTATCTTATCGCCGACGCCGGAAGGATGGTTCCCATTCCCGGAGGCGCCGGAAGTCAAAAGTCCCGCATGGACGCGCTCTGCCGTTTGGACCTGGAGACGGGGGCGATACGGGAGATCACCCGCTGGGAGAACTGGACATAATGGACCGGCCCTTCCCCGATACGCTTTGAAGTATACCACATTTACGTATATTTGTCAAGTAAAAATATAATAAAAATAATTAACTTTTTGTGAACAAATCGAAACAGGAGGAAAATCGTATGAAGCCTTTGAAAAAGCTGATCTCCGCGCTCTTAGCGGCGGGGCTCATGTTCTCCCTCGCCGCCTGCGATAGCGGCGGTGAAGAAGGCGGTGGGAAGGCGGATATTCCCGCCAATCAGACCGGGAGCGGGGATTTTCAGAAAAACCTCCATCAGTCCAATAAGCTCAGCTTCCTTGAGACAGATACGGGCTACTATTTCACCTGGAGTTCCCTCTACTACATCGCCAAGGACACCATGACGGCCACCCCCGTCTGCGCAAAGCCGGAATGCGACCACAGAGATGAAAATGTCTGCAACGCCATTATCCATGCAGACTACATTTTAACAGGTGGCGAGAGGATATATTACGTCGGATATGATAACGACCCCAAAACGATTGGGTCCGTAAAGCTTGATGCCACGGACCGGGAAACCGTACAGGAGTTGAAGTTTAACGAAACTTCCAGTTCCCAGTCCTCCTACGACCGGGCCATCTATCATCGCGGATATGTCTACTATGTCAGTGACGACATTCTTTACCGCGTAAAACTGGGTGGGGAGAAGGATTCGGCAGAGGTCATTTGGAACCCGGAGGACGCCGGAACCACCCAGTCATACGGTGGGATGGTCCAATTCAATCCCAATGCCATCCGTTACACCCTCTGGGCCGATGGTGACATTCTGTACTTTATGGCCAATGTTCAGACTACCGACGGGACATACAAGGACGTGCTTTTCCAGTGCGGTCTGGACGGCTCGGACGTAAAGCAGGTTTGGGTCACGCCCGACGCCGACCAAGTCGGTGAATGGGAACGGACAGGCGTCTCCGTAAGCCAGTGGTACGTCACGAATGGCTACATCTACTTCTACCTCTCCGGCGGGGATATGTGGCGAACGGAGCTTGCCACCGGTAAATTAGAAAAAATGGCGGATACCCACGAGAAAACGCAGTACGGCAGCGCAGTCTTTTCGGATGACTATATGTGCCTTTTGAACGACGAGCCCACGGATTTCTATGGCGAGTTTGAACTGGGCGGTATCTTCCGGGGGAATGCGGACACCATCTTCCTCTATGGGCTGGACGGAACGCTTCTTAAGGAACTGTCCCTGGATTCGCTCTTTGACGGTCTGGGGGACAGGGTGGAGACAGATATGCTCATGTGCGACAGTACCGACGTCTATTTTTTCGTCACGGTTACAACCTTTACCACCCAGACTTCGGGCCGCATCACCTCCCAGACCCTCTGGCGGGCGAATTTTGACACCGGCGAGGTCACGCAAGTCTACAGATTGCGATAAGGAGAAAAAACCATGAAAACAACGAAAAGATTTTTTGCCGCGCTCTTAGCGGCGGGGATGGCGCTGGCGCTGGCCGCCTGCAATAAGGGCGGGATCATTGAATCGGAGGAGGACTTTCAGAAGAACATGCACCAGTCGGACTATTACCGCCTCAGTGAGATTTGCGAGACGGAGGACGGCTATTACTTCCTGATGGGCGGCAGCGACGCCATCTATTTTGAGAAGGAGACGGGGCAGGCCACGATCCTTTGCACCAAGCCCGATTGCAGCCACGACAGCGATACCTGCGACGGGCGCATCGTAGGCGACGTCCTCTGGGCCACCGGCGGGAGGCTCTATTACACCAACAGCACGCTCTTGGAGGAGCACGGAAAGCTGGTGGATCACGGCGAGCGCATCTACTCCGCCGCCCTGGACGGCACCCGCCGGAAGGTGGTGATGGACCTGGAGTTTGAGCCAAGCGGCAGTTCTACCTATGTGAATCCCATTCTGCACCGGGGGTATGTCTACTTCTTTTACAGCGGGGTCTTTTACAGGGCGCCCCTGGGCGGGAAGCTCAAGAGCACCGCCCAGCGCCTGTGGGGGGAGGAGATCGCCGGAGAGACGGGCAGGGTGCACATCTATGACTCCATCCCCGTGGGGAACAGCTTCACCTTATGGGCGGACGGCGACTTTGTGTATTTCATGGTCAACGTGAAGCAGGCCGACGGGACGTATAAGGACACGCTGTTCGCCTTCGACACCACGGTGGACGTGGAAAAGAGCGACGGGGAGCTTGTCCGGCAGGTCTGGGAGACGCCGGACGCGGACACGGTGGGGGAGTGGACCGAGACGGGGGTCTCCGTCAGCCAGTGGTATGTCAAGGACGGATATATTTACTTCTACCTGTCCGGCGGGGACTTCTGGCGCTGTTCCCTGGAGACCGGCGACTATGAGCTTCTGGCGGAGACCCACGAAAAGACGCTCTACGGCAAGGCGGTCTTTTCGGACGAGTATATGTGCCTTTTGAACGCGGAGCCGGAGGACAAGAGCCTGCCGGGGTTCGTGGTGGCCGAGGAATTCCGGTATGACTACAACAGCCTGGTGGGCGGCGACACGTTTTACCTCTATGGGCTGGACGGCGAGCTTGTGAAGACCCTGCCGCTGGACAGCGTTTTTGAACAGTTTGAGGACGTGGAGAACATTGAGCCGCTCTTTTGCGGAGACGGCGAGGTGTGGTTCGTGGCCGAGGCGGTGCACAGTACCGGCGAGACGGGGACGCCCCAGGAGGGCTTTCTGCCCTTTGGCGGGGTGAAAACCTATGATTACATCGTTTGCCGGCTCAACATCGACACCGGCGAGATCGCGGAGGTCTACCGGGAACACAGGGAGTGAGGGGATATGAGGACGGAAAAACGGCTGTTGGCGGCCCTGCTGGCGGCGGTGACGGCGCTGGCCCTCGCCGCCTGTCAAAAGGACGGCGGCGATGAATCCGAGGACGAATTTCAGAAGAATATGCACCAGTCAAAGTATTTATACATCACCGATATGTGCGAAACTGATGCGGGGGTAACGTTCAATTACAACGGATATCTCTATTTTCTGGACAAGGAGGAAAAACGCGCCACGATTCTATGCGGCAAACCCGACTGTCAGCACAAGGGACGCGACTGTAACGCCTGGATCAACTCCTGGGGAATGTGGTCAAGGGCAGACAAACTTTACTGTGTCACTTTCGCCGACGGTGGCAGCGGGGGTAAATTTGTGACCTCCATGTCAAGCAACGGGACGGAACGCCAGGACGTGCAGGAGCTTTTCTTTAGTCTTGGCGGCGCGCAGTCCTCTTATGACAGGCCCATTTTTTACGGCGGAGATGTCTATTATGTCTTTGATGACGTCCTTTACCGCGTCCCGCTGGGAGGGGATAAGGAGGATGCGCAAGCCCTCTGGGGAGATAAGGCAGACGCAGGGGGCGGCGGGCCGCTTATGATTACCGGCAATGAGCTTCACCTGACTCTTTGGGCGGACGGAGAGTATATATATTTCATGGCAAATATTGAGCAGTCCGGCGGGACCTATAAGGATACGTTGTTTGCGTACAGTATCAAGGACAAGCAGATTCGGCAGGTCTGGGCCGTGCCGGACGAGGCGGAAGCAGGCAAGTGGGACACTACCGGCGTCTCGGTAAGCGCGTGGTATGTGCTGGACGGGACTATCTACTTCTATCTTGCCGGAAACGGCTTTTGGCAAAGCAGTCTCACCGACGGAGATACTGAGCTTCTGGCGGACACCAGCGACACAGTGGGATACGGCACAGCGCTTTTTTCAGATGACTACATGTGTCTCTTGAATGACCTGCCAGGAGAGCATAACGAGAATGAGGGCGGGGACACATTCTACATTTACGGGCTGGACGGGACGCTCCAAAGGGCGCTTCCTCTGACCGCGCTATTCGATGTGGTGGACGGTATAACGGGCTTTTCGCCGCTTTTCGTATCCGGCGATGAAATCTATTTTGTGGCCGACGCCGGTGCCTGGGGCGATATCAAGAACGGAGTGCAATATGAGGACAAAATGGATATCCTGTGCTGCGTCAACATCGACACGGGCGAAATCACGCAAATTTACAACTGGTAATAAGGAGGAACACATGAAAACAGCAAAAAGACTGCTTGCCGCGCTGTTGGCGGCGGTGACGGCGCTAACGCTTGCCGCCTGCAACAAGGGCGGGCTGGACATCCCCCTGTCCCAGGGCGGGGACGGGGATTTCCAGAAGAATATGCACCAGCTGGAGAAGGAGCTGAACGGCATCTCGTATCTGTGCGAGACGGACACCGGCTTTTACTTTGAGCGGAAGCTTCTCTACTACCTGGACAAGGAGAAGAAGCAGGTCACCGCGGTCTGCGGGAAGCCCGACTGCGACCACAAGGGCGCCGACTGCAACGCCAGGATCGGCCCCGATAACCTGTGGGCCATGGGGGACAAGCTCTATTTCATACGCAACGACTACCAGATGGTGAACGGGCGGGACGTGAACCAGGGCAAGCGGGTCTTCTCCGTGAATATGGACGCCACCGGCCTCAAGCGCGTGCAGGAGCTGGACTTTGAGCCGGACGGCGACACCTCCATCGTCCGGAGCGACCCCATCTCCCACCGGGGGTACGTCTACTTCATTTACAGCTACACGTTGTACGCGGCGCCTCTGGGGGCCGATCTCAAGGAGGCGCGGACGGTCTACGCCCCGGAGCTGCCGGAGGGACAGCAGACCGGCGGGCTGGTGCAGTTGACGGGCAACGAACCGAGCTATACCCTCTGGGGGGACGGGGACTATATGTACTTCATGGTGAACGCGAAGCAGCCGGACGGGACGTACCGAGACACCCTCTTTTCCTACGATCCGGAGGCCGGAGAGACACAGCGGCTCTGGGTCGTTCCCACTGCCGGGGAGGTGGGCCATTGGGGGTGGGAGAAATACGGCGTGGTGAACCAGTGGTACGTGACGGAAGGGACCGTATATTTCTTCCTGGCCGGAAACGGCCTGTGGCGGTACGATCTGGATGACGGGGCGTATGAGAAGCTGGCGGACACCACGGACAGGGCGGAGTACGGCAAGGCCGTCTTCTCCGACGATTATATGCTCCTAATAGACGACGGGCCGGAGATCAGGGACGGTGCGTACACCGGCGAGGACGCCCTTTTCGTCTACAAGCTGGACGGGACCTTTGTGAAGGAGCTGTCCCTCAAGGGCATTACCGATACGGCCAGCGTGTACGCCATCAAAATGCTCTTCAACGCCGGAAACATCTTCTGCTTTGTGGCCGACGCCGGCACAAAAACGGCGGGGGAGAGCGGCTCCATGGGCGGCGTAGATTTCGCCGTCACGGGGAAGATCACCCATGATATCCTCTGCTGGCTGGACCTGGAGACAGGGGAGCTTACACGGCTGACGGAATTTACGGACTGAGGTGTGGAACATGACGCTTGAACTACTTGATCTCACCAAGCAATACGGCAATTTTACCGCCCTGGACCATGTGAACATCACCTTCACCGAGGGCATCTACGGCATCTTAGGCGCCAACGGGGCGGGGAAGTCCACCATGATGAACCTGATCACCGACAACATCTTCCGCACGGCGGGGAAGATCCTCTTTGACGGGACGGACATTTTGAAGCTGGGCCGAGATTTCCGGCAGGTGTTGGGCTACATGCCCCAACAGCAGGGCTACTACGAGCACATGACGGCCCAGACCTTTCTCTCCTATATGGCCGATTTGAAGGCCATCCCCAAGCGGGAGGCCAGGGAGGAGATCGAGAAGCTGCTGGAGATCACGAACCTTTCCGACGTGCGCCACAAGAAGCTGGGCGGCTTCTCCGGCGGCATGAAACAGCGGGTACTGCTGGCCCAGGCGCTTTTAGGCGACCCGAAGGTGGTCATCCTGGACGAGCCCACGGCGGGACTGGACCCCAGGGAGCGCATCAGGATACGCAATTTTATCGCCGAGCTGTCCCGTGAGCGGATCATCCTCCTGGCCACCCACATCGTCAGCGACATCGAGTCCATCTCCGATGAGGTCCTGATGATGAAGCGCGGAAAGGTGGTGGGCCTGGACCGGCCCGACAGGCTCATCGAGCGGGTGGCCCAGGAGGTGCGGGAAAGCGTGGTGCCGGGGCACTTCAGCCTGGAGGACGTGTACCTCTACTATCTGGGGGAGTGAGCCATGAGAGAGCTTGGACGTATTTTATCCCGCCGGAGGCTGATCCTGGCCCTCGCGCTGATCCTCCTTCTCAACGGGCTTCTCTTTATCCGAGAGCAGAGGGAAAACGATTACGGGCTTGACCTGGAGCTTCCCGGCGGCGGCTTCATCTTCGCTGAAGGTACATTCACGGCGACCCAGGAGCCGGTGGACGCTTGGGCGGCCAGCCGGCGGTACGCGCAATGGCTGGAAAGGGTCAGGGGGCTGTCCCCGAACGACGCCAGAGCCGCGCTAAAGGACGAGAAGGAGGCGCTGGCGGAGAGGCTCGCCGGGGACGGGGAGACGGAAGAGGACAGGCTGGACTATGTGGCGGTGAACAATCTGCTCCGTCGGACCGATTACCTTACCGGCTACGGGGAGTGGCTGGAGACCATTCAGAAAAACAAGGAAAACCTGCTGACCTTCTCCCTTTTCAACGATCCCAACAGCTTTTCGGGGCGGAATATCTTCAAGACGGCGGGGGAATTTGAAAAGCTCCGGGGCGTGGCGCTGACCCTGGGCGCGGACGGGGCGGTGGAGGCGTTTATGACCTTCCCGCTTACGGACTATTTTCTGGTGCTGGCGCTTCTGCTGATGGGACTGTCCTTTTTGGAGGAGCGCAAGGCGGGGCTTTGGAGCGTGATCCACGCCGCGCCGCGGGGGCGTCTGCGGCTGGCGGCGCGGCGGACGGCCATACTGTTCGGCGCGTCGGTTGTGGGCGTTCTGCTGCTCTACGGCACGAATCTTGCGCTGGGATTTGCCATTTACGGCGGTACGGACGATCTGGGCCGCGCGGTCCAGTCCGTGGAGGCGCTGGGGAGGCTCCCCATGCTGACCACGGTGGGCGGCTTCCTTGTCCGCTATTTCCTGCTGCGTATGGCGGCGGCGTTCCTGATCGCCCTGATCCTCTGGCTGATGCTGACGGCGGTCAACAACGTGAAGTACACCGTCATCGCCGCGGCGGGGGTGCTGGCGGCGGAGTACAGCCTGTATACGTTCCTGCCGGTGCAGAGCGTGTTCAACATCCTCAAATACTTCAACCTGTTCACCTACATAAGCCTTTCCGACCTGTACGTGAACTATTTGAACATCGACGTGTTCGGCTTTCCGGTGGGAATCCGCGGCGTCTCACAGCTGGCGCTTCTCCCGCTGTGCCTGCTCCTGACGGCGGCCTGCGTGGCCCTCCAATGCCTCAAAAAGCCCACGGAGGGGCGGGACCTCCTGGGGCGGGCGGCCTATAAGATCAACAGCGTCACGGACAGATTTTTGCGCCGCCTGCGCCTGCTGGGCATGGAGCTTCACAAGACCCTGTGGATACAAAAGGGCATCGTCGCGGCGGCCCTGCTGGTCTATGTGGCCGTCGGCCTCTCCTATACGACGCCCGTCCCCGTCACGTCCCTGGCGGAACAGGCGGCCAGGGAGTACACGGCGATGTTCGCGGGGCCTGTCACCGGCGAGACCTTTGACCGTATGGACGGGGAGCGCAAGAGGCTGGACAACGACCTGGACGCCTACGAGGACGCGAAAAAAGCCTTCGCGGACGGCCTTATGGAGTACCCGGAGCTGGACGTTTACGCCCGCAAGGCCGACACGGCCCAGATCAAAAGCGAGGGGCTTTCCACGGTCCGCGCCCGCTGTGAGGAGCTGCGGGCCAGGGGGGAGCGGGAGGGCTTTGCCCCCTGGCTTTTGGACGAGACGCCCTTTGAGAGCGTCTACGGAAGCTGCGCGGAGTATAACCAGCGGCAGGCCGCGCTGACGGCGGTGCTGGCTCTGACGCTGCTCCTGGGCGGAAGCATGGCCTACGAGCGGCAGTCCGGCATGATGTATCTTTTACGCTCCACCCCGCGGGGGAGAGGGGCGCTTATCCTCCGCAAGCTCCTGCTGGCGGCGGCGATGGCGTCCTCTGTCTGGGCCGTGGTCTACGGGCTGGAGGTTTATACGCTGTTGACCGGCTTCGATATCCCCGCCTGGAGTGCGCCGGCGAGGAATCTTTCCATGCTCCCCGCGTTCCCGCTGAGATGCTCCGTGGCCGGGTGGCTGGCGCTTTTGTATCTCCTCCGCTGGGCGGCGCTCTTTTTCTGCGGGGTCGTGGTACTGCTGATCTCCAGTCTGGCAAAGCGCCTTGAGATCGCCTGCGTTGCCTCCTGCGCCGTGATGCTGATCCCCTCCGTCCTCTACGCCTATATGGGGATCGGCGTGTTCCGCCCGCTGGCTGTCCTCCGGACGGTGGAGGCCATGCCCCTGCTCCTGGAGGCGAACGGGGCCTTCTCCGCGATATGGCCGTGGTTCGCGGCGCTTGCAACCGTCGCCGCCGCCGCGACTTTGCGGTTTTTCGCCCCAAAACGTGGCAGGTGATACGGCGGCCCCTACGATCATTAAAGTAACAGCTCAGTTAAACGCCGTACGGGCCGCCGAGGACGGCGGCCCGTACGGATGTGTTGGACGAGATATTTGAGGAAAATCGGAAATCATCACGTAAGACGGCGGGCCGCCGTGGGCGGCGGCCCCTATGGCGTCTATGGAGAGATGACCGGAAATTCGGAGAACGGCGGACCCTGCTTACAGTATCAAAATCAAGATCCCGCGGGTGATAAGCGCGCCGAGCCACGCCAGGACGCACTGCCAGACGATGACGCCGGCGGACCAGGTGCGGCCCAGCTCCCGGCGGATGGAGGCGATGGCGGCCACGCAGGGGGTGTACAGGAGGCTGAACACCAAAAGCGCCCCGGCGGAGACGGTGTCCAGCACCTGGGCCACGCCGCCCTGGGAGGAGAACAGCACCTCCAGTACGGAGACAACGCTCTCCTTGGCCATGAAGCCGCTGATGAGGGAGGTGCAGATGCGCCAGTCCCCCAGGCCCAGAGGCCGGAACAGCGGGGCGATGAATCCCGCCAGCATGGCCATGATGCTGTTGGAGGAGTCGGAGACCAGGTTGAAATGGAGATCGAAGCTCTGCAGGAACCAGACCACCACGGTGGCGATGAAGATCACCGAAAAGGCGCGCTGGAGGAAGTCGCGGGCCTTCTCCCACATCAGCTGAAGGGTGTTGCGGAAGCTGGGGAAACGGTAGTTGGGAAGCTCCATGACAAAGGGAACGGCCTCGCCGCGAAACAGGAGCTTTTTATAGAGGAAGGCCACCAAGATGCCCACCAGGATGCCTAAAAGATAGAGGCCCGTCATGATAAAGCCGCCCTTGCCGGGGAAGAAGGTGCTGACAAAGAAGCCGTAGATGGGTAATTTCGCCGTACAGCTCATGAAGGGGGTCAGCAGAATGGTCATCTTCCTGTCCCGCTCGCTGGGGAGGGTGCGGGTGGCCATGACGGCGGGGACGGTACAGCCGAAGCCCACGAGCAGGGGGACGATGCTCCGTCCGGACAGGCCGATCTTCCGCAGAAGCTTGTCCATGAAAAAGGCCACGCGGGCTATGTAGCCGGAGTCCTCCAAAAGGGAGAGGAAGAAGAACATGGTGACCACGATGGGCATGAAGCTCAGTACTGAGCCCACGCCCTCGAAGATACCTTTGATGACCAGATCGTGGAGCACGGGGTTCACGCCGGCGCCTGTCATCCAGCCGTCCAGGGCGGCGGTCAGCGCGCCGATGCCCTTCTCTAAAAGCTCCTGCAGGAACGCGCCGATGACGTTGAAGGTCAGGTAAAACACCAGGCCCATGATGGCGATGAATACGGGGATGGCGGTATATTTCCCCGTGAGGACGCGGTCAAGCTTCTCGCTGCGGATATGCTCCTTGCTCTCCCGCGGCTTCCGCACGCACTCCCGACAGACGCGCCCGATAAAGCCGAAGCGCATATCCGCGATGGCGGCGCTGCGGTCAAGGCCCCGCTCCGTCTCCATCTGGAGGGTGATATGTTCCAGCAGCTCCTTCTCGTTGGTATCCAGGCCCAGCTTTTCGATGATCAGCGCGTCGCCCTCGATGCACTTGGCGGAGGCGAAGCGGGCGGGGATGCCGGAGTTCTCCGCGTGGTCCTCGATGAGGTGGACTACCGCGTGAAGGCACCGGTGGACCGCACCGCCAAAGGCGTCCTTGGCGCAGAAGTCCACCTTGACGGGCTTTTCCTGATATTTTGCCACGTGAAGGGCGTGGGTGATAAGCTCCCCGACGCCCTCATTTTTGGCGGCGGAGATGGGCACCACGGGGACGCCCAGCATGGCCTCCATGGTATTGACATCAATAGAGCCGCCGTTGCCGGTGAGCTCGTCCATCATGTTGAGGGCCACCACCATGGGCCTGTCCATCTCCAACAGCTGCATGGTCAGGTAGAGGTTGCGCTCGATGTTGGTGGCGTCCACGATGTTGATGATGGCGTCGGGCTTCTCCTCAAGGACGAAGTCGCGGCTCACCAGCTCCTCGTTGGAATAGGGGGACATGGAGTAGATGCCGGGCAGATCGGTGATGCGCGTGTCCGGATGGCCGATGATGGCGCCGTCCTTCCGGTCCACGGTGATGCCGGGGAAGTTGCCCACATGCTGGTTGGCGCCGGTAAGACGGTTGAAAAGCGTCGTTTTGCCGCAATTCTGGTTGCCCACCAGGGCGAAGGTCAGGATGTGCCCGTCGGGCAGGGGATTTTCCGTGCTTTTTTCATGGTGGACGCCCGGCTCGCCAAAGTAGGGGTGGGGCTGTTTTGCCTTTTTCCTGGCCGCGGGAGCCGGTTCGGGCGCCGATGCCTCCAACTTTGTGATCTCGATATGCTCCGCGTCCGCCAGCCTGAGCGTCAGCTCATAGCCGTGGATGCGCAGCTCCATGGGGTCGCCCATGGGGGCGTATTTTACAACGGTGACCTCCGCGCCGGGGATGACGCCCATGTCGAGAAAATGCTGACGGAGAGCGCCGTCGCCACCTACCACGTCGATGCGTCCGGTCTCGCCGATCTTCAGCTCTTTCAGTGTCATTGCAGTCTCGCTCTTTTCTGTGATACGAATTTCTATCCGTATGAGTGTTCGCTAAAAGAATAGCACAAGCGGGTGGGAATGTAAAGAGACGGGAAAAAACTTGGCGGGAAAATTTACGGTTGGGAGAAAATGAAATTTCCTATTGTAATAAGCTGCAATTTCTGCTATGATGAATGGGCACGGACAGGCGTGAACGCGAAAAATGACTTTTCGCGCGGTATACTTTTGCAAGGAGGCCTTCAGGCATGGAACCTAAATTCTTTCCCCTTTTACATATCGGCGGGACGCCGCTTTTGGCGGCCAGGGGGCATTTTGCCACCCAGAACAGCCACATCAACTATTTTATCGACACCACCGCCCAGAAATACAGCCTCAAGGGCTGTGAGGCCGTGGCCCACACCCTCTGCGAGAAGGTGAAGGGGCGCTTTCCGGTGGATTCCATCCTCTGCATGGACGGCACCAGCACCGTGGGGACGTGCCTGGCCAAGGAGCTGACGAAGGCGGGCGGACGGTCCCTCAGCGAGGGCAGCAACATTTACATCGTCAAGGGCGAGCTCAACAGCAGCGGCAAGCTCATCTTCCGGGACAACGCCCGGTTCATGCTGGAGGGCAAGCATGTGCTTATCCTGGCCTGCTCCCTGACCACCGGAAAGACGGTCCTGCAGGGGAAGGAGAGCGTGGAGTATTACGGCGGCAGGGTGGTAGGCGCGGCCTCCATTTACGCCGCGGTGGACAACGTGGAGGGCCTGCCGGTGGTGTCCATCTTCGACACCAATACCATCCCGGACTACGTCTCCTACAGCCCCTCCGAGTGTCCCATGTGCAAGGCCGGACAGCCCATCGACGCGGTGGTCAACACCTACGGCTTCTCGAAAATCTGAAAGGCGCGTTGTACAAAACGCGCCGGGAATACAGCGGGCCGCCTCTCCGGGGCGGTGCCGTAGGGAAACATTGTGAACCTACCTAACTGAATAATGTTTTCCTTGTAGGAGCCTGTGGTGATGCACAGGCTCCTGTAATTTGTGTCATGCAATTTCCAGATCCAGCTCCGCGACCTGTACGAGAATATCCTCCAGCTCCTGGGGCATGTCGTCCAGGATGCCAATGTCCCGGTAGTGGATGACGATCTCCTGTGGGGCGCTGTGGGAATACTTCTTGGCACGCTCGCCGACTTCGATGCGCTTGATGAAGGTATGGAGGAGCTCCGGGGTCAGTTCGTCTATTTCTGTGTACTTGTGGGCGTTCTCCAGGAAGCGGTCAAAGTTGGAGGTGGAGTCTTTCAGCTCTTGTAAGTGGCCAGTCAGCTCCGGGAGGGCGTTCTTGATGTTCTCCTGCTCTGAGGTGTACTCGGTGGATAAGATCCTGTACTGCTCGTCCGGGATTCGGCCAAGGACGTTGTCCTCGTAGAGACGCTTGAACAGGGACATGAGCTCGCTTTGACGCTTGGTCATCCTTGCAATCTGCTTTTCAAGGCTGCGGATTTCCTTCTGCGCCTCCTTCGTGCGCTTCATGCCGATGTATTCCGCGAACTTGCGTTCATTCTGTCTTGCGAAGTGGGTGACACGCCGGATATCGTCCAGAACGATGGCGGCAAGTTCGGATTCCCGGATATAATGTCCCGTACAGTTGCCCCTGCCCGTCTTCTTGTATTTGGAGCACATAAAGCTGTTCTTGGATGCCTCCATCGCGTGGGAGCGGTGGATCACCATGGTCCCGCCGCAGTCCTTGCAATAGACGAGGCCGGAGAACATATCCTGCTCATCAAAATTCGTGCGCCGGCGCTTGTGCTTGCGGATGTCCTGCACGATCTCCCATGTCTGCCTGTCAATCAGCGGCTCATGCGTTCCCTCGAAACGGAGTCGTTCGGATTCCGGGCGCTGGATGCGTTTCTTGTTTTTGTAGGAAATAGTAGTGGATTTCATGTTGATGGTCACACCTAAATATACTTCGTTCTCCAGAATTTGTCCTACCGTCCTGCTCGCCCAACCGTATGGATCGGATTCATCCAGGTCCTTGCATCGGGCCCCGTACTTGAGATAGTTGTAATAGACCGGGCAATAAATCTTCTCGCTTTTGAGCTGATTTGCGATTCGCGTCGGGCCGAGGCCGGAGGCGCATAGGGCGAAGATGTGTTTGACTACGGGCGCTGTGTCCGGGTCGGGAACGATGTGGCGCTTTGGGTCATCCGGGTCTTTCATGTAGCCGTAGTTCGGGCGGGACGAAACTCTTGCCCCGGTGCCCGCTTTGAGCTTTACCGATGAACGGCCTTTTTGACTGGTGTCCTTGGCGTACAGTTCGTTGATGATATTCCTGAACGGGGTGAAATCATTGGAGGATTCCACGAGACTGTCCACGCCGTCGTTGACGGCTATGAAGCGGACACCGTAGCTGGGGAAGACCAGTTCGGTGTACTGGCCAACCTGAAGGTACTCCCTGCCGAGGCGGGACATATCCTTGACAATCAGCGTACTTACCTGCTCCGATTCTATGAGCCCCATGACCTCCTGCCAGCCGGGGCGGTTGAAGTTGGTGCCTGTGTAACCATCGTCATAGATGAACCGCGTATTTGTGAAACCTTTGTCGGCGGCGTACTTCTCTAACAATAGTCTTTGGTTTTGGATGCTGTTGGAGTCGTCCTCCCTACCGCTTCGCTTCTGCATATCCTCCTGGCTCAAGCGGCCATAGAGGATGGTGTATTTATCTTGGCTTGCCATATTTTCCTCCTTTCCGGGCAAGCCGGTACAGCAGTACAACAATACCGCATGACTTGCCCAAAGTCTATACTTTTTTCAAACTTTTTTGAGGTCGCTGTCTATGACCCGGAAGAGGCTATCCGTGGGCGTGCGTTTGGCTCCCGCCTCGAAGACGGAGCGGATGCGGAAGAGCCTGCCGCCGATGTACATCTCGCGGTAGATTTGGGACTCACCGTTGGCACTCTCGGAATACTCCGTGTTTTTGAAGCCTGGGAACATCTTGTTGCCGCCCATGTAGCGCCACTCGCTCACATCGCTGGGTTTGTAGCCGCCGAGCATGCCGGTGGCTTGGTATTCTTCAAAATCTGTCAATGAAAATTCCTCCTTAGTACATTTGTTGTGACCATGTTGGCTTCTCGTCCTCGTGGTCGTCTGGCTTGTGACCCATGGCAATTTTCTTTCTCCGAGTTTCCTTGAGAGCTTTTGAATCAACGTGGTAGTGTGTCGTAGTGGCATCTCGGACCGGGCCGGTGTCCTCCAGAGCAACGGCGGTCACAGCAACAGCCGCAACAGTGCCGGCAAGATAGTCGAGGGCAGGGAGATCAGCGCTGTCAGGATTATTGAGACTTTCGCGGTATGCGTTAAGCCGCGCACACACTTCCTCGAAGCTCTCTCCATGTTTTCGGTGCTCGTAGTATTGCTCTCGCTCATTTTCCCAACCTGTTGTTGCAGAGCCTGTATGCGGCTGTTCAGGTTCGCTGTCTGGTTTAGTATCCGCTTCGTGTCCTCGGTGGTCATCAGTGTCGTGAGTGCTTCCTCTATTCTTTGTTGACGCTGGAGCAGACCACTGAGGAGCGTAACTATTTCCGCCTGGGGTGGTCTGTTCAGGGCCTTCAGCTCCTCGTTGGAGAGCCTCCTGTCGGATTGCGAATTCATGTTCCATGTTCTCCTTCAAATATTTAGTTTCGTGTAACTTGTTGTCTCGGCACCGTTGGTCGTCGGGTGTGGTGTAGGTGATGTACTTCCGCTCGTCCGTCCACTTGACCTGGTAGCCCTCACTGCGCATTAGGTCAATGTACTCGTCCTTGCTTCCAGCGTAAACCATGCACTCGTCGATGGTAGCCATGAGCCGGAGCTTCCAGCTTTGACCTTTATCCGCCGAGCGGTACTCGCGTGCGCTCATGCCGTTGGACTTCTGCTCCGGGTTCGGTGGCAAGACGGAGAGATTGTGGGCGCGGCATATCTCATCGGAGATCTGCCGGAGGCCCTTCAGAGTGTTTGGACTCTGCCGCAACATCTTACCGCTCTCGTAGCAGACGGCGTTGACGATGAAGTGGCTGTGGATGTGGGCGGCGTCGATGTGGGTGGCGATCAGTACCTCGCTATCCGGCCAGGCACGGGCCGCGAACTCCTTGGCGATGTCATGTGCCTGTTGGCCGGTGATATTTTCTTCCGGACTGAACGACTGTGTGTAGTGATAGAAGTACACCGGGCTGTCCTTGTGATACACCATCCGCGTCGCCAGGAACTCCTTGTCCGCGAACTGCGGCGTGCAATTTTGACCGCTAACGAGACGAGCGCCGGACGGGTCGAGCGTTTTCTTTTCCTGCTCCACGTACCTTTTCACACCGCCGAGGGCACCGGCTGACTGCTTCTTGTTGCGAATGAATGTCACCGTCGCCATCAGCGACGCTCCTGGTCGGACAGGATGTAGAGCCGTCCGTAGATTTTGTCCAGCTTGTCCACCATAGCCGAAAGGTCCGGCGAGGTGAACCGTCCCTCGTTGGCGAGGATGGTAAGCTGGTTCAGGTTGCGTCCGATGCCGCGAACCTCGTGAGTCATTTCGCGCAGACCGTCCACCACCACGACCTTGTGCCGCATGGTCGCCGCGCGGATGTAGGCGCTGGGGGGCATCTGTGCCGAGGCCGCTTTCTCCGAGATGGCTTGTATCTGCTCGTCAGTGAACCTGACGGTGATTCGATTCTCTTTCATTTTTTCCTCCGTTCCTGAGTGGGTGCGGGCTTCTGCCCGCAAATCGTGCCGTCCGACAAAGTCGGACAGGCGCTCTGCTTGCCTCTTCGTCGTCGCTGAACCGGCTTTGCTTCGGGCTCCAGGTATTCGCCCTCAGGCGCTCGGTTCGCTCCTCCTCTCCCCGCACGTCAGCGGACGTGCGGGGTGCGAGTTTTTGCGGGAGACTGCCGCAACGTGCGGCTTGTGGGTTGGCTGGTGTCACGATGCCACCTCCAGTGTTGCTGGCACTCCTGCGGCGACGTGCGTGGCGACAGGGTCGCAAGGGACGCAAGTGCCGCAGGAGATGAGGGCACCGGATGTTGCGTCACTTGAGTCACTTGCGTCACTCCCCAACGCAGAGAGGGAGACCTCCACGAACCGCTGACCGTTGCTCCGGCGGCTCTCAAACACCAGGCCCTGAGCCTCCAGTTCATAGCGCCACTTGTTCATGAGCTGCTTGAGCTTCTTGGCAGTGAGGTCCCGGCCAGTGTGGACGTTGTACCGCTCCGCAAGCTCCGTGTTGCTCCCGGTGAAGTGCCGCTCGTTCTTCATGAACTCCACCAAATCCCCAAGCTCCGGCGGCAGGAGCATCGCCGGGTCCTCCGCGCTGTCCGAGACCAGCTCCCAGGAACACTCCACACTCTCGAACCGCAACTCCAACTCCCGGTACTCGATGTCCCGGCCTGTGCAGATGAGCGCCGCCCCGGATTGGCATCGGTCACTTTTCTCCAGCACCAGCACGGCGTCCACCGCTCCGGCGATACCCGTGGTGCCGGATAGCTTGTTCAGCGGGTCGGCGGCTCCCTGCTTACGCAGATGGTGGACCAGCAGAATGGAGATGCCCAGCTCATCCGCCAGCTTCTTCAGCTCCCGCACGTCCTGGTAATCCGTGGCGTAGGAGACATCCGGGGTGGTGCTGCGGATGACCTGGAAGGTGTCTACGGCCACGAGGACCGTGTCGGGGTGAGCTCTTACGAACTCTCTGACCTGGTCGCAGAGACCGTCGGTCAATGTACGAGCCTCGGTGGAGAAGAACATGTTGGCGGGAGCTTCATCGGTGAGACTGACCAGCCGGTGCTGTATCCTCCGCAGGGTGTCCTCCAGGCAGAGGTAAAGTGTCGTCCCCTGACGCACCTCCAACCCGAACACGCTCTCCCCCTTCGCCACCCGGACGCACAGGTCCAGTACCAGCCAGGACTTGCCGATCTTCGGCGCTCCACCCAGGATCGTCACGCCCTGGTGGAGCAGAGACTTCACGCAGTACTGCGCCGGCGGCAGTCTCATGTCCGCCAGGGTTTCACCGTCGATGACGGTGAGGTTGTTGTTTGCCATTTTAAAAAACCTCCTTGGCAATTTTTTTAGCTCCTCACAAAAGTGGGAGCAATTTCTATATTGTCTCGGAAGGTGTTTTGTGGTAGGATGGGAAAAGGCAGGTGAGGAAAAATTGAGCGTGAAGTATCTGATCCACCGTCTCTCCGCCAGAGCGGTACTTGGGTACGCCAGGGAGGACGAAAACCACTTTTCGTTTTGCCTGGACGAGAGCGCCACACGCCGATGCGTCGTCTATGGGAACAACGAACAGGAGGACAACGCCCTCTTTTACCAGACCATGTGCGTCCTGCACGGTGGGACGTTCCACTCGGCGAGCGGTGAGCGCATCCGCACGGAGCTATCCGGCGTCATCTTCTACATGGACTTCGCCGGTATCTTTGACCGGGCTGACCAGGAGAGGCAGAAAAAAGCGGAGTCGCTTTTCGGGCCGGAGGGAGTCACGCTGGATTTTGGAACCGGCGAACACGGCTATGTCGCCTTTGAGCGGTCCGGCAGTATGAGCCGTCAGGGGCGGCTGTCCTTCATCCGGGCGGATCTATGCGGCGAGGTCCGGCGGCGGATCATGCTGGACATGATAGTTGGTAGGTGCCAGCTGTCCAAGCTCTACGCCTACAACGGGCTGATGCTGTCCAGTGGGACACGCATTGACGGGATAGACATCGCCCGTCCCGGCAGGGTCGTGGTGGTGGAGAATGAGGAGTTTGAAGTCAGCTCCAAGATCGTCACTGTTGAGGGCGAGACTGTCCGGGAGGGCGTCAGGAGATACCGCCGGGTGGAGTCGGAGTCCGCGCGGCCACTGAAGGTCAAGCGCTTTGACGGCGAGGGGTTGATCTCACCGGAGTATGCCAAGCTCATCGACAGGAAAACCTGCGGACGCCACATCCACCACTCCTTCCAGGTTCGTCTCCCCTTCGTCAAGGGGATGCTCCATGAGGTGGACTTCAGGAACTTCCTTCACAGCGCCGGGTGTGGGCACGTCACGGACATCTGGGGCGTCCGTCACTCCATTGACGATGTGGACATCATCCTCACCCGGAGCATGGTCAAAGGGTTGGGGTGGATGGAGGAAAACCATCTCAGTTGGAATGGTTACTGGGAGCGGTTCACGAAGTACGACCACGCCCTCTACGTCACTAACACCGGCAAGCCCAAGCCGGAGCGGTACACGGAGCTCAACTACCAGTTCCTGAATACGCTGTCCATGACGGAGGAGGAGTTCAGACTGGCGGACCTGCCCTTGGGGTGGACGTACAGTCCCGGCATCGACGTGCGCCGGTGGATCACCAAGGCCACGGAGCAGAGGTACTATGACCTGTGCGCAAGTCCCGCGTACAGGCTTTCGGTCTTTACAGATAACAACGACGTCCAGGCGAAGGTGCTTCGGAAGAATCCGCTGTTCATCAACGAGCCGGTGTTCACTGAACAGCTGGACGCCATGGCGAAGCACACCCTGAAGCAGTACGCCCTGGGGCAGCTGCTGGTGGAGGGGGACAACCGCTTTCTCTCCGGTGACCTTTTGGAGTTCCTGACCTTCCTGATTGACCACGCCGAGGCGCTCCGCAGCGCGGACAGCCGGCAGAGGACATTTTACAGCGCCGCCATGAGCACGCACTTCAAATCCAACTCCTTTTACGCCCCCGGAGCGGCGTATGAGCCGGGGAACGCCTGCACTCTCCTGCGCAATCCTCACATCGCCCGGAATGAGGAAATACAGCTTGAGCCCTACGGCAAGGCGGAGAATATGCGGAAATATTATCTCGGCCACCTGACGGACCTGGTGATGGTGGACGCCAGCATGTTGGCCGCGGAGCGGCTGGGCGGCGCGGATTACGATGGGGACATGGTCAAGACCATCGCTGATCCGGTCCTGAACCGATGTGTGAAGCGAAACTACGAGCTCGGCCACATCGACAACTGGGACAACCTTCCGCTTCTCTTTATCCCCTCCGAGGAGCCGGTGACCCGTGACGCCAACGACTGGCATGACCGTTTTGTCACGGTGCGGGATACCTTTTCCTCGCGGGTGGGGCAGATATGCAACGCCGCTTTTGACAGGAGCGTCATTGCCTACGACGAGAACTCCACCGCCGAGGAACGGGAGCGGTACAGGCAGGAGACGGAGACGTTGGCTATCTTAGTGGGGCTGGAGATTGACGCCGCTAAGAGCGGCGTCAGGCCGGACTTGGATGAGTATCTGAAGCGCAAGACCGTGCGGCGAAGCGGATTTTTGAAATATAGGACGCTTTTGGAGGACGGCAGCGCAGAGCAGAGGCGGAAGCTCATTGAGTCCACGGATTGGAACGCCGTCAGCTCCAACGTGGAGAAGCTGCCCTACTACGCCTATATGCTCCGGGAGCGCACGCCGAGGCTGAAGCCGAAGCCGGCGGAGGACAGAGAGCTTTTCTCGTTTGCTGTTGATTCCGACTGGAAGAACGAACTTGACCCAAAGCTCCTTTACGCTGTTGACGGCCTCCTTCGGGACTACACCGCCTGTCTCTCCCGTATCCGGGCCTGCAAAGCGCCCATCAAAAGTAGGAGGCGGGAAAATGATATACGCCGCGTCCTGTACTCACGAGGGCAGGAGGATAGATTTGACGTGGACGAGCTGTACGCCGCGTTTTCGGCGCTGGAGCCGCAGAGAGTGGCGGACCTGCGCCGGGAGCTGGCGGAGCGGAGCTGGCACTTTATGAGCCGCGAGGACAGATATGATTTCCTGTTAGAGCTTCTGCCGGAATTTGAGGAGTGGTTCGACCTGCTCACGGATTTCCGGGTGGGCGGATACCGGGTCCTTGGTGACCTGATTTGTGACATTGACGACGAGAATACCGCCACGGAGCGAAAGCGGCTTCACCGGGATACGGACTCCCCCGCTTTCACGGCCATGATGGACGGATACGAGAACAAACCGTATTCCCAAAACTACCGGGAGGCAGTGGCGGAGGTGTGCCGGAAGGTGCTTACGAAGATCGTAAAGCCCAGGCTGGCTGTGCGGTACGTGGTGGCGTTAGGCAAACGGAATCTGTTGTGGGACCTGCTGCCGGAGCAAATTGAGAAGGAAGCGCGGAGGTGGACGCCGGATGATTAATGAAGTGGAGGAATTTCAGTGCTATACCGGCACGGTGGAGTATGCCGCCGCCGGCAAGAAGGACGTGGCGTGGATGCGTCGGTTCACCTTCGATATGCTGGAGCACTTCGAGGGGTTCGGACGGGTATATACGATCATTGCGAGGGGATACTTGTTCGATAGTGACACGCCAAACATAGACCGCGCACGCCGGGCGCTTCTGGCCTGGTGCAGTATCCCGGACAGCAAAAAAAACAGCCCCAGGGAGGGCTGGCAGTTCAGATGTTGTTTTTCTGAGTATACCGCGGAGTTCCCGGAGCTGGTGGATTCGGAGGGCAGAGGATGGCTTTACCGGCACGTCCACAGCATGATCTCGTTTGTTCGGGCAAATTCCAAGGTCACCTCCGCCCACGCGCAGAAGCATTGTGAGGCATTGGAAAGCTCCTTCAATGCCGCCTGGCGGAACAAAGTCATCCAGCTCCAGGTCCCCATTTTCTCCTCCGGGGATAACGCCTGGCTTCTGAGCCTGGACGCTATTCTCGCCGACGCCTTGGAGCTTGGACCGCTGCGGGACACGGAAATTTCCTTCACAGACAAGGAACTGTCTCGGATTGCCGCCGTCACCCCTCCTGGCGTACCTGTGGAAGCCGCCCAGACGCTCATTGCTTACTGCCTCGCCAACAAACCCGCCGACTCCGAATGGGTCGTCCTCCCCGTCACCAATTTTGACGCCTGGTTCGGCACCACCAGCTTCAGCCGCAAATGGCTCCCGGCGCTGGACGGAAGGGTGATCCAACGAAACGCGCAGAGCTTTGGGGTGTGTAGGGTCAAAATGGTCATACGGCTTGCGGACGACGATATTGAATCTGGCACCATCGGCGCACGTCTGCTGTAAGTCCATTTCAATACGAAAGCCAGCCGACGCAGTTGCGCCGGCTGGCTTCTTTGAAGGGAAAATGAAAAAGAAGGAAGCGATGAACTTTTTGAGTTGCAAACTTCAGTCGCTGTATGGGCCCAAGCACGTCAGGGTAAACAGCATTTGCCCTGGCGGCACCCGCAGCGCGTTTGGCTCTGAGTCCGCAGAGCTGTTTCCGATTGATATGGACTCCCCGCTGGTCTTCCTGGGTATTCCGGTCGAATTGCCGAGCCCGAAGAAATGGCTCACCCCTTGATTTACTTGAACAGCAAGTATGCGTCTACCATCTCCGGAGCAGTCATTTTTGTGGACTACGGCCTGACCGCGGAGGTGGAGGCGGGTCTGCGGCCCGTTATGCTTGGTGACTCTTTTGACGATATGATTCACCCGAAGCAGGGCTGATTGTGCAAATATTATACCCTTGCTTATTTCATCGATTCTACAATTTTGATTAATTCATCTTTAGATTGCATTGAAATTGATCCTTCAAGA
>CANQTW010000025.1 GCA_947626845.1 uncultured Oscillospiraceae bacterium
TCGGGGAGGAGCCAGAGCTATAGCTGACGGGAGTTGAACCCGCTTACAAAGCTCCCTTTTCTCCGGCGTTGGACGCCCATCTGCTCAACAGGGCATGTGTTTCCGTGGCAACACACAATACCGCAGAAGGGTGGAAAAGTCGAGAGAAACCATTTTGGCAAAACGGAGAAACTGCGTGCGATGCGGTCTTTTGGAGGGGCTTTATACTTGTTGCTCTACGTATTGTTAATACCATTCCCCTCCCGGAAATTGCAGGGGGTCCCCCGCAATTATTGAGGGCCTCCTGTGAGAATTTCGGCCATCAATCTTGCCCCAAGAGTGAAGGCTTCACGGAAGCGTTTTTCCTCGATGATGCTGGCGACTTCAAGGCGGTCATCTTGGATGGCGTGAAGTAGTTTTTTCTCCTGCTCGTTGAGATTTGCTTCCAGCCTGTCCTCGTTCTCATGCACCCACTTCATGATAGCCGCCGCTTCTGCCGTGAGCCCGCCCATTTGCTCGACCGGGCGGATATTGCCATAGTAGAGTTCATTGATGATATTATCCATTTTCGTTTCCCCCTTTGGCAACACACAATACCGCAGAGAGGGTGGAAAGTCGAGTAGAAGTTGTTGGGCAGAAGGGAGAAAAACATTTGTGTGTGCACAATGAATTTGTGTCATCACTGGTGACACAAATTCGGATTCTGAATAGCTGCCAACAGCGATGGCCTGACCCACATACTTGACCCACTCATGCTTGTAGAATTGTCCCCGTTTTGCGTACACTTTTCCAGACCCACACTTTGACCCACACGGGAAAAGCACGGGGTGGAAACGATGGACGAAGCAGCACACTTGGGCCTGTATTTTCGGACCGGAAAGGGCTGAAAAGCGTTGCGGCGCAAGGGATTTAAGGGGCCGAGCCACTTGGTAAGGATGAGGTCCCCAGTTCGAATCTGGGTATCAGCTCCAAAAAAGAGCACCAGTCTGCGGACTGGTGCTCTTTTTTGGAGCTTACGGCCTTTGCCGAAGGCAAAGGCCGCCCCCGCCGCACAGCGCCGGGGGTTTATTCAACGTGAAGGGGAACCCTGATGGTTCCCCTTCACAAATCCCTTCCCTCCGAAATCTTCAACCGCTGAAAATAGTAGTTTTAACCACTTATCCCCAAAAACCGCCCTTACGGGCGGCTTTTTTGGAGCTTACTGCCTTTGCCGGAGTTCATTCGCGGGTATCCCACAATGCCGGAGCAAAAGAACGGCACCGTGTATCTCTATCCTTAGTCAAACTCTATTTTCGGCAGGAGATAGGCGTTTTCGTCGGAGTCCTTCAGGACGGTCTCGTTCAGCCATTTGGGGAAATCGGTGGCGCCGTCATAGCAAAGGCCAGGAAAACTCCCAAATTCCTCATCCACATTCTCCCAGTGCCCATGATCGTTGCTTTTATCGTAAAGCCAGTCGTAAAAATCATGTATGTACTTACTAAGATCATCTGCGATGCAGTCGGGAACGGACAGCACATCGTACCCGTTCATCCCCTCATTGATCCAAATAAGGCTCACCGGCTCCCTCCTCCTTCCTCAAAACGCCGCGCTCCGGTCAATCAAAATCGACCCTGGGCATCACAGCGGCCTTCTCATCGGCGTCCTTCAGAACAAAATCGTTCAGCCACCCTACAAACGCGGCGGCTCCGGTAAGCTCCTCATGCCCGTTATGATAGTAGACCTTGACCCCCAGATCGGGCCGCCTCCGGAATCCGTGTCCGGCACCGCCGTCGTTGATCCACGCGAAAAAATCGTGTTTATACTTGTCAAGGTCAACCGCGATCCGGTCCGGGACGGAGACCAGGTAATAGCTCCCCACCAGCAACGGATGTGTGTTTACCAAAATCAGTGCCACAACACGCCCTCCTTTTAACGGTTCAGTACAATTCCATTCTGGGCAGTATAACGGCCTTTTCGCCGGAGTCCTTCAGGACAACATCGTTGAGCCACATGACAAACACGGCGGCACCGCTGCGGTCCTCATAGCCGTCGTAATAGTAAATTCCCCAAAGCGGCTTGCCGTCAAATCCCCTTTTCCTGGCGTTGGCATCCGGCCGGAACCCGTGGCCCTCATCGCTGTCGTTGAGCCACGCGCAAAAGTCGCTTTTGTACTTGCCCAGGTCATTCGCGATACGCTCCGGGACAGACAAAAGGTAGAATCCGGAATGACCCGCGTCCGCCAAAATCAGGCTCATAAAGTCCCTCCTTATTTGCGTACAAACCCCAAACCGGGAATGCGTAATATCCCTATTTGAAAGTGCTATTAAAATAAAGCGCCGGTCTTACAGTTCTATCCTACTGTTCGGCAACTATTTTGTCAACACATTTTTTGAGGCGTAAAATGTGTTGAAATGCTTGCCTTTTGGCCGTATAATGATCCAAGCGGTTCGCTGTCCATCGGCTATGTATGAGGTGATTGGATGAAGAGGCTATATCCAGGCGGCAAGGCCAAGGTATTCACCGTTTCCTACGACGACGGCGTACTTCAGGACGTCCGCTTTGTGGAGCTTTTAAACAAATACGGCATCAGGGGGACCTTCAACTTAAATTCCCAGCTCATGCGGGATGAGTTCGCCTGGACCCACGAGAGCGGCATGGTGGTGAAGCGCCTGTCGCCCTCCGCCGCCCGACGCCTTTACGACGGCCATGAGGTGGCCAGCCACACGCTGACCCACCCCTATCTGGACCACGCTGGCAGGAGCGCCATCCTGCGGGAGATGGGAGAGGACCGGGACGATCTGGAGCAGTTATTTGGACGGGAGGTACGGGGCTTCGCCGCTCCCTTCAGCTTCTGGAGCCAGGAGATGGCTGAGTGCGCAAGGCTCTGCGGCTTTGAATACGCCAGGATCTCCGAGGAGAGCCGGAGCTTCACCCCGCCGGCGGATCGCTTCAACTGGCGCGCCGGGATATTCCACCTGAGCCCGGACCTGGAGAGCTTTGTAGATGAGTTCCTGATGACGGACCGGGAGCTTGCCATCTGTCAGATCGTGGGGCACAGCTACGATCTGGACGCGGCCAACATGTGGGGGCGCATGGAGGCCATCCTCCGCCGTGTCGCCGCCTGCTCGGACGTGGCCTTTATGACCACCCTGGAGATCGTCCGGTATCTTACGGAGAATGCCATTCTATAATGATAGACAATTACGCCCCCTCCCAGATCTCTTGGGAAGGGGCGATTGTTATTTTGCAAGGTCAATGTTCTCACCTGTAAGGCCGATGTGGGCGCCGTTTTTGGCCTCGTCGGAGTCCGGGTGGGCCAGGAGCCACTTGTTCCGGGCGGCCATGTAGGTGTCCTCGGCGTTTTTGGGGGCGATCTGCGGCGCGGGGAAATTGGTGCCGCGGGGCAGGACGATAGCCACCCGGAAGGGTTCGCCGGGGGTCACACTGCAAGGGGCGTAGTGGAGCGTCGTGGCGTAGACCTCCACGGGAACGCCGCCGGGGGCGCGGAACGCCTTGACCTTGGCCGTGTCCAGCACGCCGTTCTCCACCTCGTCGAGCCGCGCCACCAGGAGGATATACTCCCCCTCCCCGATGTTCAGCTCGCTGTCCCGGTGGTACTCCAGGCAGTTGAGCCGGGTGTTTCGCCCCCAGCACATGCCGATCTCCACGGGCATACCGCCGTAGAAGTTGTTTTGGAACTCGGCGTAATTGCATGTGGCCTCCAGCGTGGGTATGCTGGGCTCGTAGGCCGTACCGCTCACCGGCAGGGGAATGGTCTTGACGGCGTTCATGAGGCAGGTGGTGTCATACCCCTCCAGCACCCGCCCGTAGGGCTTGAATTCAGGGTCATAGACGGAATAGATTTTCATCTTTTCTCACCTCACATCAGTTTCGGGAACAGTGACTTCATAGCGGGGTAAATCTCTTTGAATTGGCTGTAACGCTCGTCGTACAGCTTCGTTAACTCCGGGTCAGGCTCCGTAGTAGAGGCCACGGTCACCAGGGTTTTGCACGCCTTTTGAACAGAGGTATATTTTCCGTCGGCCACCATGGCCAGGATCGCGCCGCCGTAGCCAGGGCCCTGCTCGGTGGTCACCATGTCCAGGGGGATCCCCAGGACGTTGGCAAGGATCTTGCGCCACAGGGGCGACTTAGCCCCGCCGCCGCAGATGTTGGAGCGGGGAATTTCGATGCCGAGGGACTTTGCCACCTCAAAGCTGTCACGAATGGCGAAGGCCACGCCCTCCAAAACCGCCTGGGTCATGTCCGCGTGGGTGGTGTCCATGGTCAAACCCGTGAAGGTGCCGCGGGCATTTACATCGTTGATGGGACTTCGCTCGCCCATGAGATACGGCAGGAAGTAGACATGGTTGCGGCCCAGCTTGTCCGGGCTTATCTTTGCCTGCTCGGCGGCGTAGTTCGTGTCGCCGGAGATCTCGTCCATCCACCACTTGTTGCAGCTGGCGGCGGAGAGCATACAGCCCATCAGGTGGTACCCCCCGTCTGCGTGGGCGAAGGAGTGCAGGGCGTTGTGGGGATCTACGCCAAATTTATCGGAGGAGATGAACACTGTCCCAGAGGTTCCCAGGCTGATGTTGCACCCTCCCGCCCCCACGGTGCCGGTGCCTACGGCGGCCGCGGCGTTGTCCCCGGCCCCAGCGCAGACAAGGACGCTTTCGGGTAGGCCGAAGGCCGCCGTCACATCGGGCTTTAAGGTTCCCACGGCCTGCCAGCTCTCATAGAGCTTGGGCAGCTGTTTCTCCGCAATGCCGCAGATGTCCAGCATCTCCCTGGACCAGCATTTATGCTCCACGTCCAGCAGGAGCATACCCGAAGCGTCGGAGTAGTCCGTGGCGTGGACGCCGGTCATCTTGTAGACCAGGTAATCCTTGGGGAGCATGATTTTGGAAATGCGGGCGAAGTTATCCGGTTCGTTTTCCCGCATCCAGAGGATTTTAGGGGCGGTGAACCCGGCGAAGGCGATGTTGGCGGTGTATGTACTCAGCTTGTCACGCCCTACCACTTCGTTGAGGTAGGCCGTCTCTTTGGCGGTACGCCCGTCGTTCCACAAAATGGCGGGGCGGATCACCGAATCGTCCCTATCCAATGCCACCAGGCCGTGCATCTGGCCGCCCAGGCCGATGGCACGCACGCTCCCGGCGTCCACGCCGGAGACAAGCTCCGGGACGCCCGCCAGCACGGCGCTCCACCAATCCGCCGGCTCCTGCTCGCTCCAGCCGGGATGAGGGAAGCTCAAAGGATACTCCTTTGTTGTCTCATTGACCACTTTCCCAGCCTCGTCCACCAGCAGAAGCTTCACCGCCGAGGTGCCAAGGTCGATGCCGATGTAGAACATATATACCGTCCCCCTTAAAAATCAGATAGAATAAAGACATAAGGATGCTAATTTTGTTTTGGGTCTGGTGGAAACCGGGCCCAAGCTTTGTTTTGACAGGATGGCTCCCGCGGAGGTGGTCGATATTCAGCGCTACAGGGTCTATGGACGGCCTTCAATCGACGCCGTAGGGGCCGCCGCCCACGGCTCTGTCAATTCGGCATTCGGATCGATCTCAAACCGTTCCGCCACCGCCGTGTATTTCAGCTCTGCCTCTGTCGCCAGCCGGCAGGCTTCCGGCTTGTATTCCCTCGTGTACGTCGTTTGTTTCTTCTTGGCAGACACCTCAATTTTACCATTCCCTCTTTCGACTGTCCACTTTTATTATACAATTTTCTTGTTTTTTTCTCTTTTGTCAACACAAAAGAGGAGAAAGTAAGTCTCCCTTCATCCATAAGGTGGGCAACCTTATAAAATCGCCTTACAAAAAAATGTGTATCATTTCGCAACTGAGGTTAATGATTTCTTCCTTTGCCGGGTGTATTATTCATACTGCGAAGCCAAATTCGACGATGCGGAGGTGCGTTTATGGAATCAGCGAAGGTCTGGGCGGAGAAGGTGACGATCCCCACCTATGAGAGCGGCACAGCAGAGATCGTCCGGCTGGCCGATTGGGATACGACAGTGAAAAACATTTTTGCAAAGAGGGCAATCCGCTTTTTGCTGAACTGCGGAAGCGAAAAACAGCCGAAAGAAACCCTGATTGCGTTTGAAAAGTAGTGACGGCGTTGCGGCAGGACAGGGGATTTGGTATAGCTTATGCGCGTTTTCCGAATCATTTCTTTTACTGCGCCACTGTATAAAGCGCATAGAAATAGCCCTTCTTGTCCATCAAATCATCAAACATTCCAGATTCGACGATATGGCCGTCTTTTAAAACAATGATGCCGTCATACTGCTTTAGGAGCGATTCCACTAATGAATGAGTCACAACGATGCGAGTGATGCCATCTAATTTCAATATATCGCCAGTCACTTGATACGCTGTCTGTGCGTCAAGTGCCGCAGTTACTTCATCGGCAAGCAAAACCGATGATTTTTGCAAGAGGCTCCGGGCAATGGAGATGCGCTGCTTCTCGCCGCCGGACAGATTCTTGCCGTTCTCGCCGCACAGATAGTCCCCGCCGCGCTCGTTTATGAGCCGCGACAGCCCCGAAAGCTCAATTGCCCTGTCCACATCCGCGGCAGGAAAATCACGGAACATGGTAATGTTGTCACGGATGGAGGCATCAAACACAAACACATTCTGCTCGATCATGGAAACCAGCTCATAGAGTGACTTACTGCTGATTCCCATAAGCTCTGTGCTGTCGTAGCATATCGCTCCCTTGTAGTCGTGGCGCGACGCCATCAGAAGCTTCAAGAGTGTAGATTTCCCACTGCCGGAATTGCCAACAATGGCATAGCTCTTTCCCGCCTTAAAATCTATATGAATGTCGTGCAGTATCTCATTGCCCGGTTCATAGCCGAAGCACAGATCATGTACCGAAATGCCGTTTTCCAAACAGTTGGGGATGTCTTTTCCCTCGTCGCGGACATTTAACGCTAATGTCCGCGCCATTTTGTCAACGAGGCCGAGCGCCGCCCGCCTTGAAGCCAACAGCTCCGGCATTTGGCTGACAACAGTTATTACCGCACCGGTTAGATCCATAAAAACAAACAGGACACCCGGCGTAATGCCCCAGCCCAGATAGGCCAGTACCGCACCGGCGAGAAATGTCCCCATCTGCGCGGAAAAACCCGCAATGCCGCCTATCATTCCGAGAAGAACGCTGATCCTCCGCTTCTGGCATTTGGCGGTTTCCACAGCTGAGCTGCTTTGCTCCAAAAGGCTGACGGCGGCGCCCTCCGCGCGGAAGCTTTTTATGACGGAGAAGCCGCTGAGGATGTCCTTGAGAGATGCGGTAAATTCGCCGTTCTTCTCCGATACAGCTTTCTCCACCTTCTCCATACGCGCCCCCTCCCGCATGGAAGCGAGGAATGGCAGAGCGCACAGGCCGATAGCAATGGCGGCAAGGATCGGGCTGTACAGCAGCATCAGAACCACTGCGCCAGCCGCCCAGACAATATTAAAAACAACAACATACTGCTTTTCAAGATAGTTTGTCTCTACGGAAGTCAAATCGTTTGAAAACGCGGAGATGTATGTGCTTGTGGTCTCGCTCTGAAAGGACGCGATATTTTTCCGTGTCAGCTCCCGGAACGCGAAGCTTTTGAACTGTGACAGCGCTTTTTTCATAAACTGTGGCTGCGCCCAATACTGAAGTCCTTTGATCGGTATGATTAAGAGAATAATGCCGGCTGTCAGTACAGCCAGCACACGGAGGGACAACGCGCCCGGCTCGCCAGACACATTGTCGACAAGCTGCTGAATGAGCCATGCTGCCGCTAGATTCAGCACGCTGAACAGGATGGAAGTAAGGAGCATGGCGCAATACGCCAGTTTATTCCCTCTGAAAAACGTGGAAATATATTCTCTGCGCAAGGTCTTATTCTTCACTTGTGATTTCCTCCCACATCCGGCTGAGAGATTCGTTTTCCAGAGAGTTTACCGTTTTGGAGACTGTTTCCGCGGCGGTGCTGCCTAAGCTGTCGAAGGCTGTCTGTTGTTTTACCGTGCTTACAAAGCGCAGGCTGTCAGCGGAATAGTCGGGATTCCGGTCAAATTCCTCCGCCAGCTTTTTTGCCGCCAGCAGGGAGCCCCGCGCTTCATCGGGTCTTCCCAGCTTCATCTGCGCGTGGGCAAGGCCGGCGTAGAAGGCCGCGCAGGGCTTGTCGAAAAGATTGCTCTTTCCATCCGTCTTAAGCCCCGCGAAGTAATCCAGCGCCAGCTTGAGAATCGAAGCGCCAGAGGCATAGTCGTCCCGCTTGAAGTACACGTTCAAAAAGCCGCTCACGATCCGTATCAGCATTGCTGATACGGAAACAAGCGCCGAGGAGAGAACCTCCACCGCCTCCTCAGGGCGGTTGCAGAAGGCCGCGAGAGACTGCCCGATCACATCGTCGTTGATGCCGCGCGGGTTGTTGCTTTTCAGCAGCTCCAGGGCCTTTTCCTCCTCGCCAAGCTCGGAATACGCACCGGCCATGTCGTATGTGATGGAAAATTCGCTGATTTTCGGGTCGGTATTCTGCCCCAGCAGAAGCCTCGCGCGCTCCATCAGCTCGATGGAACGCCGAAGCCGCGGTTTTTCATCGCTCATCAGCCCGAAAAGGTAGTAGAGCATGGCGCTTTGATACACGATGTCAAAGCAGTTTGGATAGCGAAGCAGCGCTTTTTCCGCCTCGGCAAGTCCGTCCGTATCCCTGTTTTGTAAACACTCCCTGAGCCGGGCGGCCGTGTCGGCCTGCTTGTTGCTCTTCACATGATAGCCGAGCAGGACATCCACCGATGTATCAAACAAGTCGGCAAGTTCAACGAGCAGCGTCAAATCAGGCGCGGATAAGTTCGCCTCCCATTTGTAGACTGCCCCAACGGTAACACCCAACGCATCCGCCAACTGCTGCTGTGTCAGTGAGTGCGCCCGGCGATGTGCGCGAATATTTTCCGAAAGAGTTATATTCACATTTATTCCTCCTTGTTTTTGTATGATATGATTATAACGCCTCTATCCGAGCTTTTGAACACACCGTTCGTATAATTTGGAGTGAAATATATATACCGTTAGTATGAGCGTTTTCCTTATATGCGACCAAGCGGGCAGTAAAAAAGCTCTCTCTGATCATCTATAATCAGAGAGAGCTTTTTGCACCCGAAACCGTCAGCCGACTGTTGATAAGTTTGATCAGTTCCTTATCACCATTAAGCCAACGGTTCCAGGGCTTTTCAATTCATGCTGCTTTATCTTGATGACATTCCCGATTTATGAGGTTATAAGACATCAGCTGCTTTAGAGCGATTCATGTGAGGGGACAAGGAGGGTACGGCGGCCTTATGGCCGTAATCCCATGCCGCCCTCCAGCGTCAGGGTCTCGCCGGAGAGGTACTTGAAGTCCTGCTTTGAAAGCTGGACGCAGACCCGGCCAATCTCCGTTTCGGGATTGCCGTAATGGCCCATGGGGGGCATGTGGACGTTGGCCTTGAAGGCTTCGGGGTAGGCGTCCTGGAAGTTTTCCAGCTGGGCTGTCCAGGCCAAGGGGCAGATGACGTTTACGTTGATGCCGTCTTTGCCCCATTCGGTGGCGGCCACGCGGGTAAGGCCCCGTATGCCCTCCTTGGCGGCGGCGTAGGCGCACTGCCCGTAATTGCCGAAAAGGCCCGCGCCGGAGGCGAAGTTGATGACGCTGCCCTTTGCCTCCTTGAGGTAGGGGTAGCAGGCTTTCATGTAATAGAAGGCGCTGTAAAGGCCGGAGTAAATGGCCAGGTCGAACTGCTCCGTGGTGTGGTCGGCCAACGTTACTCCGGAGGCGGAGGCTTGGGCGTTGTTGATGAGCACGTCGATGCGGCCAAACGCCGCTATGGTCGCGTCCACCACTTTTTTGACGGCCCCTTCGTTGTCGGCCCCGGCGTTGATGTCCGCCTGGACAGGCAGGACCTTGATGCCGTAGAGCCGTTCCAGCTCCTCCTTGGCGTCCGTCAGCTTTTTCACATTCCGTCCGGTGATGACCAGATTGGCCCCCTCCTTGGCGAAGGCGATGGCGATGCCGTAGCCGATGGAGCCGGCGGAGCCGTCCTTGAGCGTTGCCCTGCCGCCGCCGGTGATGATCACGGTTTTTCCTGTAAGCTCTCCCATAGTAGAACCTCCTTGATTATTTGAAATACTTGTCCAAAAGGCCCTTCAGGGCCTTGCCGTGGCGGGCCTCGTCGCGGGCCATCTCATGGACGGTGTCGTGGATGGCGTCCAGCCCGTTGCGCTTGGCGCAGGCGGCCAGGTCAAATTTGCCCTGGGCGGCGCCGAACTCGCAGTCCACGCGCCAGCGCAGATTCTTTTCGGTGGAATCGGTCATGCTGGGTTCCAGCTCGCCGCCTAACAGCTCAGCGAACCTGGCGGCGTGCTCGGCCTCCTCGCGGGCGGCCTTGCGCCAGTAGTCCGCCATCTGCGGGTCGCCCTCCCTGTCGGCGATGCGGGCCATGCACAGGTACAGCCCCACCTCGGAACACTCCCCGGTAAAGTTTGCCTTGAGCTGATCCAGAATATACTTCTTGCCCTCGCCGCTGACATCCGGGTTGTTTTTCACGGTCTCACCGTAGACGCCGAATTGATGCTGGGCGGCAAGAGCGGCGCCGTCCCGCATCTCGGTAAATCTGCCGCCTGGCACATGACATACCGGACACTGATCCGGCGGCTCCGGCCCCTCGTATACATAGCCGCACACGGGGCAGACCCACTTCTTCACCGGCTTTCCGGTCACTGCCGCGGGCTTGGCCGCCCGCGCCTTGATGACCGTCTGGTAGTAGTTGTAGGTGGCGCTGGGGGCGTCGGAGAGCACCTCGCCGTCGGTCATCTCCCCGATAAAGAGGGTGTGGGAGCCCAGGTCGTGGCTCTCTGTGACCTTCACGGACATAAAGGCGTTGCAGTATTTTGTCAGGTACAAAAGCCCGTTAGCGCTTCTTTCCACGTCCGAAAAGCCCGCCAGCTTATCCGTATCCCGGCCCGACTGCATCCCAAAGCGCTTGAAAAGCTCCATGGGGGCCTCCTCCGTCAGGGAGCTTACGTTGAATTCGCCGGTTTTAGCGATCATGTCGTGGGTGTATCCGCCCTTGATGGAGGCAACGGATATGCGGGTGGGGTTTGAGGCCGTCTGGACGGCGGTGTTGATGACGCAGGCATTGTCCCGCTCCCCCTCCCGCGCGGAGAGAAGATAGACGCCGTAGCTTAATTTATAGAGCGATTTTGTGTTCATGGATCCACCCCTTGCAAAAATGGCCCTCCGCGCGGAGGGCCGTATAAGATTTAAAGAGGATTATTTAAAATACCGCTCCAGAAGTCCCTTCAGGGCCTTGCCGTGGCGGGCCTCGTCACGGGCCATCTCATGGACGGTGTCGTGAATGGCGTCCAGACCGTTCTTCTTGGCGCAGACGGCCAGGTCGAATTTGCCCTGGGTGGCGCCGAACTCGCAGTCCACACGCCAGGCCAGATTCTTCTTGGTGCTGTCGGTCATGTTGGGTTCTAAGTCGCTGCCCAGAAGCTCGGCGAACTTGGCGGCGTGCTCGGCCTCCTCATAGGCGGCCTTCTCCCAGTAGAGACCCACTTCGGGATAGCCCTCCCGGTGAGCGATGCGGGCCATGCAAAGATACATGCCTACCTCGCTGCACTCGCCCTGGAAATTGGCCATCAGCTGCTCATGGATGTACTTCTTGTCGGCCTCGGAGATGTCGGGGTTGTTCTTCACGGTCTTGGCGTAGATGCCGAACTCGTGCTCGGCGGCCAGCTTGGCGTCACTCTTCATCTCGGTGAACTTGCTGCCGGGCACCTTGCAGACGGGGCAGGACTCAGGAGGATTCTCCCCCTCATAGACGTAACCGCATACGGGGCAAACCCACTTCTTCATAACATTTTACCTCCATTAGTAGAATGAAAAATATATATACGCCATAAAAGGAAACGCCTTTATGGCTGTATATCCTTGTCAAGACATGTCCGGCACAGGCCGGTCATGCGAATCTCCACGCCCGTCACATGGCCGTGAGGGCCGTCGGCGAGGCTCTCCAGCCCCTCCCTGGGGAGCTCTACGTCCAGCACCGCGCCGCAGTTTTTACAGATAAAATGGCCGTGGGCGGCGAGATTCCCGTCAAACCGTTCCTGCCCGTCCACCACGCCCACACTGCGGATGAGGCCCCTGTCGGCTAAGAGACGGAGATTCCGGTAGACGGTGCCGAGGCTCAGGTTGGGATAGGTCTTGCGAAGCTCGCCGTGTACCCATTCCGCCGTGGGGTGGCAGTGCACATCCCGCAAAAGGGCCAGGATGGCGTCACGCTTTACGCTCTTTCTTGCGGCGCCCAAAGCTGTCCCCCCCTATCAGGAATGATTCTTATTTAAGGATACCATACCGGGAAGAAAAATGCAAGCGAAAATCGCGAAAAAACCGCCCTGTTCAGCGCTTATCATAGGTCTCCAGGAAGGAGTGCTCCACGCCCTTTGTTTTGTAGGCCGGAAAGGTGTCCAGAGCCAGCTCGTGGATGGCGTTGAAAATGGATTTTTCCACGTTGGGGTCCGTCGCTTTAAGGGTCCGGATAAGCTCCTTTGTCTGATGCCGCTTGCCCTTCAGCTCTCCGGTTTCCAGCCCCTCGGTGAAGCGGCAGGCACAGCGCAAAAATTCCAGACGGTTGTACCGCGCCCAGGAGATGATGTTATCCTCGTGGACACAGTACAGTGGCCGTATCAGCTCCATACCGGGAAAATTCGTGCTGTGGAGCTTGGGCATCATCCCCTGGAGCTGTGCCCCGAAAAGGAGGGCCATCAGGGTCGTCTCGATGACGTCGTTGAAGTGGTGCCCCAGGGCGATCTTGTTGCAGCCCAGCTCCCGCGCCTTGGCGTAGAGATATCCCCGGCGCATACGGGCGCACAGATAGCAGGGGTTCTTCTCCTGGGCGTTGGCCACCGCGAAAATGTCGCTTTCAAAGATGTTCACCGGAATGTTGAGCAGCGCGGCGTTTTCCTCGATCCTCCGCCGGTTCTCCGGGGCGTACCCTGGGTCCATGACGATATAGCTTACGTCAAAGGGTACGGTGGTGTGGCGGTGGAGCTCCTGCATCAGCTTGGCCAGGAGCATGGAGTCCTTGCCCCCGGAGACGCACACGGCAATGGAATCCCCCGGCTTTATCAGCTCGTAGTGGTTCACCGCGTAAGTAAACGGGTTCCACAGCTCCTTGCGGTATTTTTTGATGATGCTCCGCTCGATTTCCTGAGAGCGGGTCAATTCCTTGGCCATGGTATCCCCCCTATACGTCGGCCCGGAGGGTGGCCGTGGCGCCCCATCGGGCAAGCTCTGTCACCTGTGAAAAGCCCGCCTCCCGCAGAACAGACGCCTCGTGCTCCGCCGTCAGGGGCGTGTCGTAGTGATAAAGGCCCTCCGGCAGGCCCTGGGCCTGCCTCAAGAGACGATAATCCTCAAAATATTGCGCCTCCAGCGCCGGACTCTCGGCAAAATAGTCCGTGAGGATGAAGCAGCCCTCCGGCTTCAGCGCCGCCCGGAGCTTCCGGTAGAGCGCCCGCTTCCTGCCCGCCGGGAAGTGGTGCAGGGACTCCACCGACACCGCCGCGTCGTACCCCTCCCCCAGAGCCACGTCAAAATAGGAGCCCCGGATGAGCTCCAGCTCCCTGTCCGGGAATTTCTTCTTCAGCGCCTCCAGCATCCGCCGGGAGAGGTCTATCCCGGTAACGGCGGCCTGGGGACAGCGCCTGAAGTACGCTTCCAGCTCCAGACCCGTGCCGCAGCCCAGGTCCAGGACGCGGCAGCCTGGGAACGACGGCAGGAGCGAGGCGGTAAAGGGGTAAAATTCCCAGCTGTTGTCGATCTCCGTTTTCATGTGCTCGTCGTATCCCGCCAGCCGGTTTTCAAAAAACGACGCCATCTCCTCCAGCAAGGTCATACACCCCTTTCGCGCAAAATTTTTTAAAATCATTATACCACACGGGGCCTGGATATGGTATACTTATTTTATCGATTTCAACCGCAAAGGAGCCAGACTATGAGAGAGATCCTCTGTTCCGATATTACCGGCGCCGTTGAGCGCTTATGTATCCGCGCCGCCACGGTGCTGACGCCGGATCTGCGCGCGGCCATCGAAAAGGCCGCGCAGTCCGAGCCGTCGGAGGCGGGAAGGGCCGCCCTGCGTGACATGGTGGACAATTTCAGCTTCGCCGCCTCCGGCGGCCTGCCTATCTGCCAGGACACAGGTATGGCCGTGGTGTTTGCGGACATCGGCCAGGACGTCCACATCACCGGTGGGGACTTCGAGGAAGCCGTCGCCGAGGGGGTGCGGCGGGGATATGTCAACGGGTATCTGAGAAAATCCGTGGTGGCCGACCCCTTCCGGCGGGTGAATACCAACGACAACACCCCGCCTGTCCTCTGGACAAGGATCGTCCCCGGCGACGCGCTCACCCTCACCGTGGCCCCCAAGGGCTTTGGAAGCGAGAACAAGAGCCGGATGAAGATGTTCCTGCCCTCCGCCGGGATCGGGGCGTTTGAGGACTTCATCGTGGAGACGGTGGAGCTGGCCGGGGCCGACCCCTGCCCGCCGGTGGTGCTGGGCGTGGGTATCGGCGGCACGGTGGAAAAGGCCGCCATGATGGCCAAGCTGGCCCTGACGCGCCCGGTGGACGAGCGGAATCCCGATGCGTTTTACGCCGCCATGGAGGAGCGCGTTTTGGAGAAGGTCAACGCCCTGGGCATCGGCCCCCAGGGCTTCGGGGGAAGAACGACGGCCCTGGCCGTGAACATCAACGCCTACGCCAGCCACATCGCCGGCACCGCCTGCGTGGTCAACGTGGGCTGTCACGTCACCCGCCACGCCACGGCGGTCCTGTAAGAGACAGTCCGGCGGCGCTTTCGTCACTCAGTCAAAATTTTTTATTCTTTTTTTAAAAAACTTGTTCATTTTTTCCACACGGTATGGTATAATACTGTCACGGGAGATATTTCCCGCATACAGAAAGGAGCTGACGACAATGAGGTTTACTTTTACCGAGAAGAAGATCCCGGTCTCCGCGGATGTGAGAGCGTATGCCGAGAAGAAGCTGGGAAAGCTGGACAGGCTTTTCAAAAGCGAGGCCGACGCCTCCGTCACCTTCTCCATGGAGAGGGGCCGCTTCATCGTTGAGGCCACCATACGGGCCGGCGGCATGATCTACCGCGTCACCGAGACCACGGGGGATATGTACGCCTCAATTGATTCCGCCGCCGCCAGCATCGAGCGGCAGATCCGCAAGAACAAGACCCGCCTGGCCAAGCGCCTGCGCGACGGCGCCTTTGAGCGGGAGATCACCGTCCCCGCCGTCCCGGAGGAGGACGAGGAGGGCGAATTTGAGGTGGTGCGCACCAAGCGCTTCTCCATCAAGCCCATGACCGTGGACGAGGCGATCTTGCAGATGAACCTGCTGGATCACGAGTTCTTCGTCTTTAAGAATCAGGACGAGGAGGACAAATTCGCCGTGGTCTACAAGCGCAAGAGCGGAGGCTACGGCCTCATCGAGAGCGACTGAAAAAGCGTACAGCACTGTAAGCGGAGCGGCGGGCCTTTGGCCCGCCGCTTTGATGTGTTAAATAGTCTGCGTGTCAGTTGCTGGATACCCTGACGAAGGTCGGGTCCCACGCCCCGCCGCCGATGCTTTTTTGAAAAAAATCAGGTCGCAATATAAGAGGTGCTGTACTCCACATCATAGCTGGACGGATTATAAATGTAAATGCTGTATGTGCCAGCCTTGCTGATTGTGAACGTGTGTGAGCCAGAACCGCCATAGATGTTTACATATGTGGCAGTATTGTTGGAGTCCACATAGCCGATCCGCATCGTTGCGTTAGTCGGTGTATAGGTTACACTGACAGTAAGGGTTTTGCCAGCGCCGATAGTAACGGAACCATAGCTAAAGCCTTGGTGTGCCGCTAATTCTCCGCTGGCTAAAGGCATGATGCCCATGTCGGTGACGGTATTATCAACTGGCACTTGTTCCTCGTCGGTTGTGCCGGGGGTGCCTACCCGGATTGTCCCAGCATCAAGCGCAATCGTCTGCGTTGCGGTATCCGCGATCACAGCCGCATCGTCAATGGACACAACAGTTCCGTCGGAGTTCACATTGGCGGTCTGTTCCACATCGCTTGCTTCTGCCGCAAGCGCAGTGGTGCCCATACACCCAGCAGCAAGAGCGACGGCAAGAACCAACCCCAGCAGGGAGCGGGACTTCTTATTAGAATTTAACATAATCGAAATTCTCCTTTTAAGTTTGTATCGGCATGAGGCAAATGAAACATACAGTTTCGGCCCCATGTACCGAGAGGCGGGAGCGTAGTTGATCAGAAGGCGACCATATTCTTTGTGTTGGTCACGGTCAAGGGAACTGACGATATACTCGTCACAGGAGGTTTCCAGCCAGCGGTTAAAATCCCGATTCAAGAAATAGACTATGGGATTGAACCAGTGAGCGCACCGCAACATCAGGAACAGCAGCTTCTTCCACAAATCCTTTCGCCGAAAGTGCGTCAACTCATGCGCTAAGATAAACCGGGCATCGCCGTCCGGCACTTGCTCTGAGGGCAGCAAAATCGTTGGATGAAAAAATCCAACCAACATGGGGCTTTTCGCGAAGGGTGAGGCCAGCAGACGAACGTCTTTGCCAATTCCAGCGAGACGGGCTTCCTCCACGGCAAGATGTTGAAGGCGGCTGTTGACCTTGCTGCTTGTCTGCACAAGGAGACGGCGGTAACGCAGAAGTCTCCAGACATTCCAGAGGCCAAGGCTAACAGCCACCCAAAGCCACAACGCTGTTGCCCATTCGAGCACTGTCCCCCAGTTAATCCCGGCAGTTGGGAACGGCTGTGGAGACACCATACCCACTCCAGCCGGGGAACCCGGCAAGAGCGCTGGTTCAGAGCCGCCGTTAATCGAAATAACAGGTGTCGAAATACTGCGAGAAACGGGGATAAACTCCCACAACTTGTAAACAGGCAGAACAAACAGCAGAGATACCGCCGCGATGCCATGATAGCGCCAGCTTTGGCTTAAACGATTTCCGCCGACTGCCGCCAGCAGTTTCAGCAGGATATAGCCGACACTACCTGTAACGCTGAGTAAAACGGCGGCAAGAAACAACTTTACCGCCATTTCACGTCTCCTTGTCCAACCATGCCCTCAGTTCCTCGCGATCCTTGGCAGAGAGCGGCGCATCACCGCAAAGCGCGGCAAAGAACTTTGTTACCGATCCTTGGTACATGGTGTTCAGCAGCTCTTGTGCAATGCTTTGCTTATATGCCGCCCGCGTCAGGATCGGGTGATAATAGGGGACCCGTCCCCTGCGGACGGAGGTCACCAGCCCCTTTTGGCTGAGCCGTGATAGAAACGTGGCCAGCGTGGGGGCTTTCCACACCTTGCCCCGTTGCTCGGCAAAATAGTCTATCAGTTCAGATGCCGACATAGGGGTTTCGGAGTTCCACAGCACCTCCATAATTTCAGATTCCGTTTCAGACATTTTCCTGGATCGATCCATATGGTTGCCCTCCTATCCCAGTGCGTCCACTGTGGATAAACCGATCTTACTACAAGCGCATAAAAATGTCAAGAGGTTTTTACAGGACTGTAGAAATATTCTGCGCGCAAACTCTTCCTCTACGCAATACACTCAATTTATATCATGCTTCCAGCTGAGAAGCGTAGCTCGACACCGCCGGCCTCATTGAAATTGATACGCCAGCACCGCCAGGGCATCCTCGTTGCCGTTTGTGTACAAAATTACCTTATATTCCCCAGCAGGGAGGCCCTCCAACGTCAGGGAACCGGCCACGGAACCCCCAACAAACGAGATCGTATAGACCTGGCCGCTGGCGGTGTTGAGCAGGCCGATGTATACGGTTTTGCCGGACCGCCACCAGGTACATTGCAGGAGCATGGCGCGGGCGTCTCCCGGCAGGGTAAAGGACGCCTCGGACGCCGTATACGCCCCGTTGTCAAGGCTGCGGGTGGACAAAGTCTGCGTGTCCCGGTCACTGTCAAAAATGGGAGCCTCCGGGGAGAAGGCCGGAAGAAGATCCTCCGTCTTTTGAAAGGGCAACTCCACATCCTGGCGCGGGGGCGTGTCCGGCGTCATGGTCCGGGCGATCCGGTCAAAGGCGAAGACGTCCGTTTCCCCAACCGTCCCGTTGCAGGATACGAGCGGAAGGAGCGCCAACGCCAAGATGAGACAAAGTGTTTTTTTCATACCGATCCTCCTTAACCGTTTGCTCCATCATAGCCGGAAAAACTGCCCGTGTAAACCACTTGTAGCTTGCACGCAAGCCACAAGTGGTTTACATGACGCGCGGTTTGATGTAAAATGGCGGCAAGAGAGCAAATTTGAACGGGAAAGGCGGCGTGAAAGATGGAACTGAGGGAACGGCTGGCGCAATTGCGAAAAGAGCGGGGCTTGACCCAGGCGGCTCTGGCGGAAAGCCTCCGGGTGTCCCGTCAGGCTGTATCCCGGTGGGAAGTGGGGACGTCGATCCCCACGTCGGATAATCTGATCGCGTTGAGCGGCCTGTACGGTATCTCAGTTGATGAACTGATCGGGAAAAGGGAGACGGAGACCGCCGATCCAGCGCAAGGAGATATCGCCATGACGGCGGAGCCGGAGCCTCCAAAGACCGCGACCAACCGCCCCTGGCTTAAAAAAGCCGTGATGCTGGCCGCGGCGCTTCTCGTCGCCCTGATGGCGGTATTTTGCGTATACAGTATCCTCCATCTCGTCCGGGAGCGCCCAAAAGAACCCGCCGAGGATACAGTCTCGACAACCCTTGCGGAAAGCCACGCCCCGCCGTCCGGCGATGGGTGATCTCATTATATTTTAGCGGAATATGGGGAATATTCCTCATGTTGGCTGTACCAATTCTATGCGATAATATAGAAAAAGTCAAGAGGAAGCCTGCATGATCAGCTTTGAACCACTGCGAAAACTCCTGACTGCGCGCGGGATAAGCACCTATTATCTGCGCAACAAATGCGGCCAGTACAACCTGGACAGTAAAACGATACAGCGGTTCATGAACGATGAATCGGTTTCCACCTATACGCTCAACGCCCTGTGCAATATATTAAACTGCGACCTATCCGATATCATGACCTTCATCCCGGACGGCGAAAGCGGCCCGGAGGACTGAATCAGCCGATACGCTGTCAGCCCTCCGGTTTTTTTGTTCCGCCACGCAAAAATGGTCCCATCCGGCGCTGCCGGATGGGACCGTACCATATATATTAATAATTCATGCCCGCATATTGTTGGCGTTGACGATAGTGACGGCGAAATCCGCCTGGCCGCCCTCGGAGAACACGGCGGCGCCGGTGTTGGTCTCCAGGTTCGGATAGATCAGAGCCGCGCCGGCGGCGGTATAGCCGCCGGAAAACGCCTCCACGCTGGCTTTATCCACATAGATGTGCAAGGTCACGGAGCCGTCATCCCGCTTCTCAGTGACGATCTCCGAAAAACGGATGGAGGCGGAGAACCCGCCCAGGGAGCTTCTGTCTATGCTGAGGGTGTCGGTGGTAAAATCGTACTCCACGGATACGCCGCGCTGTCCGTCATACCTGACCCACACGCCGGCCTTGGCGGTCCCCTCGCCGGGGGTGACGGTCACGTCCATCCGGTAGGCGTCGCCGGTATAGTCCAGCGCCGCCGTCTCGCCGGCGGGAACGGTGACGGTGGTGTCAAGGGCGGTGTTTTCCGCGGGGAAGACAGTCTCGGCATACTCCGCCACAGGCTCCTGGCGGAGCTTCAGCTCCCCGTTCTTATCCCGGACCAGAGTCATCTCCAAGTTCAGGTTATAGACGCCGTTGAAGCGGGTGTTGGAGCTCAAGTCATCCACCCGGTTGCAGTAATCCCAGGAGTTCATCCAGTTCAGCTCGATGACCCGATCCTGGGTGTCCCCGTTGAAGGAATCCCCCAGATAGTAGGTCATGGCGGCATAGGAGTCGTTGCCGAAATTCATGGGCATCACGTCGGATTCGGCGATAAACTCCCACTTTCCGTTCTTATCGGTGAAATCGCCCACCTGATAGCGGCGTCCGCCGTAGCTCAGCACCCACTTATAGCCGTCCTCGCCCTCGATGGGGAGGCGCACCAGGTCCGGGCACTCGGTCTCCACCCGCAGATTCGCGGTGTTCTCATGTTCGCCGGGGGTGCCGGTGTAGGTGGACTCGATGGTCCAGTGGATAAGGTCCTCGCTGGAGTAGATGCGCAGAAGGCCGCCGGCGATAACCATGAACCACTTGTCCTGATATTTGAACACCTTGGGATCGCGGAAAGCCATGTCCTTCACCGGATCGTCCTGCCAGTCGATGAGCACGTCCTGACCGTTCAGCTTCCCGTCCGCGTCCTTCCCGCGGTAATACTGCCAGTTGTCGCCGTCCTCACTGTAGGCGGCGATGATGCGCTGGCCGTTGCCGTTGGCGGTGATGTACACGATGACGCCGCCGTCGTCGTCAAAAAGGCCGGAGACGTTGTCCCGGTCCAGCACGGCGCAGCCGGAGAACATGGAGCCGTACTCGTTGGGATAGAAAGCGATGCCCTTCTCCTCCCAGTGGATAAGGTCGGTGCTGGTGGCGTGGACCCAGTGCATGGTGCCCCAGTCGGTGCCGGAGGGGTAGAACTGATAGAACTGATGCCAGGTGCCGTTGAAGTATGTAAGGCCGTTGGGGTCGTTGCCCCAGCCCTCCTTGACGGAGTAGTGGTAGACGGGCCGGTAGGGCTCCTCATAATAGCCCTCGCCGCGACGGATGATGTTCAACCTGTAGGAGAGCATCCCGTGGGTCTCCCCGTCCTCCCCGGCGGCGCGGGTGAAAATCTGGAAGTTGTTCTGTCCCACGCGCAGGGCGGCGGCCCCGGTGACCTCCGTCCCTTCGGCGGAAAGAACCACAGTCTCCACGCCCTCCGGCGTCTGGGCGGCGATGTTCACGGCCTCGCAGTCGTTGGAGACATACTGCTGGTAGACGTACCAGCCGTTTTCGATCATGTTGCCGCCGTCCTCCACACTGCCGGTGACGGCCTCCAGGGTCAGGCTCTCAATGGCCGGAGCCTCGCCTTCGCCGTAGAGGGTGTACCGGACGTCGTCAAAGCTCACCTGGCTGTCGCCGGCGTAGAGGCCGAGCCCGCCGGACAGGAGCGCGTTGCTCTGGCCCACGTCGGAGGCCGCCATATAGTCGGCGGTACTGCCCACCAGCACGTCGTTCACAAAGTAGGCGATGTGGCTGTCGATCATGGTCACCTGGAGGCGGTAGGAGGCGCTCTCCTCCACGCCCATCTCCACGCCCACCTGGATTTGGGCGCCGTTTTCCAGCTTATACAGCTCCGCCCGGTTGCTCAGGGCGCTGACGCTGGCCACATAGCAGCTGGAGTGGCTGCCATTGCACTGGAATACCAGCGCCGCGAGGCCGGAATTGGCGTCGGAGAAGTTCACCTGGGCGGAGTAGGTGAAGTCCTCGTCGTTGAGGGTCTTGCCGGTCAGGTACCAGCTCTCCCACTCCTCGCCGTCAAACACAAGGCTTTCGCCCTCCCGCGTCCAGTGCTCCGGGAGGTCGGAAAGGGGCAGATCCCCGTTGGAGGTATCGTCGTTGTCTTTCCCGCCGCAGGAGACCAGCGCCAGCGTCAGGCAAAGGGCGAAAATCAGTAAGATCGCAAAACGGTTTTTTCTCATATTGTTACCCTCCCGGAAAAATCGCGGTTTTCCCGTTTTTTCACATTTTTGACGGAAAAAGCTCTTGAAAACCGTGTGTATTCAGTATAAAATAGACTGCGGAGCGCCGTCAATCAATTCTACGGGCAGTCACAATAAATGTGCAAATGCACAAGTTAGACAATAAAATTTGTGCATTTTCAGGCCGCACTTTTACACGCCGGAAAGGAGCGCCATGAACAACTCCGTCACCGTTCAGGATATCGCCAATGCCCTGGGGCTGTCCCGCAACACCGTCTCCAAGGCCCTCAATGGCCGTCATGTGCCGTCAAAGACCCGTGACGCCGTGCTGAACGCCGCCATAGCCATGGGCTACCGGGGGTACGGACTGGCCGCCGGCGCCGCGCCGAGGAGCGGCGGCCCCACTCGGTTCGTCCTCCTGTCCTCTCAGCATTTGATGAACATCAACTATTACGTCAACGTCCTGCGGGGCATTGAGGAGAGCCTGGCGGGCCGGAGCATCGATCTCATCCAGTTTTGCGTTACAAGTCCGGAGAGCTTTGAGCGGTTCAAAAAATACCTCTCTCAGGCCGGCATCCAGGGCATCCTCTGCATCGAGCTTTTTGAGCCCAGCTACATCGCCGAGCTTCTGAAATTCGACTGCCCCGTGATCTTCCTGGATTTCCCCGTGGTGGACGCGGAGATAAAGGGCAGCTACGACATCGTCCTGCCGGAGAGTCGGGACGTGATCACCCGCTTCTGCTTAAAGCTCATTCGGGAGCGGGGCGTCCGCGCCTTCGGCTTTGTGGGGGAATACCGCCACTGTCTCTCCTTCTACGAGCGCTTTGCCGGGATGCGGGAGGCGCTGTTCCTGGCCGGCCTACCGGTGGATTTGAGCATGTCGGTCCTGGACACCGCCGCCATCCCCTATGACGCCCCGGCCCTGGAGGACGCACTGGGGCGTCTCCCCTCCCTGCCGGAGTGCTTTGTGGCGGCGAACGACACCATTGCCACGGCCCTGCTGGACGCCCTCCGGCGCCGCGGCGTGGATGTGCCGGGGCAGGTGCGGGTGCTGGGCTTTGACAACGTAGCCGAGTCGAAAAAAACAGTCCCGCCCCTCAGCACCGTCAACGTCAACAAGACGGCCCTGGGCAAGCGCCTCACCGCCCTGCTGCTGGATCGCGTCGACGGGCAGTCACGGGCAAACCAGGTCATCCGCATCGCCTCCACCGTCATCACGCGGGAGACAACATAACAGACAGCTTATTATCCGCCTCGTCACCTTAACATTGCCGCGGCGGCTTTTTCCATGAATGTACAAAAGATTAGAGAGCGGCTCTTGTTGGTGCTGCCGCTATTGGCGCAGCTTCAGGATGGTTTATGGGGTCTGGTATAGCCCGATAAGATGTATCGACACTGGAGCCAATCATTCTTTATTGGCTCCAGGTTAGAAAAAAGGTGTTCATATATGAAGCTCTTATATAAATTAAATCGCTTTTATTCTAAATACCTGTTCTTCATTGTGCCAATAGGGACAGTCATGATTTCGGTTTCAGAGCTGTGTTTCGGCGATAACCCACGATATCGCAATGTCGCTTACATTTTCATTGCTGTCTTGTCACTATTGTTTCTTTATCAGTATATCGCATCACATAAAGAAAATGTAGGATTCTGTCTGGTTCAGTTGACGTATTTCTTCATTGTGTTGGCTTTGTCGGTTGGAACCTTGTTACATGTTAGTAATACTGTTTGGATGGTTCTGTCTGCTGCCGAAGTATTTCTTATTCTTTTTGCCCTGCTTTTTTTGCTTGCAAGTAAAAGGAAATGAAATCGCGTTCGCCTCATCTGGATATTGTGTTGCAATCAGCAATACAATATGGTATACTATCCACTGCAGCGGATAGTATAGAGGTGAAGCTGACCGTACAGGCAATCGGGCAAATCGAAGAAACAGTCCGGTATATTTCCAAAAATCTGTTGGAACCGGAAACCGCACGGAAATGGGCGGATACTCTGCAACGGGAAATCGAAAAGCTGGACTCTATGCCGTCAAGATACCCGCTTACAGAGGAAGAACCGTGGCACACAAAAGGAATCCGTGGTAATCTACGGGCGCAGGGATCAGATCGCTGCCTTGTTAGACATGCCGTCAGATGACATAGAGTGATAACAGAAACTGACGCCGCCCCCGGCAAACCGGGGGCGGCGCTGTTTCGTTATGGGGGATTTTACGCCCAGGGATTCTCGGTGGGATAGGGCAGGGACTTGGGCTGGTTCCAGGCGATGTCCTTGACGCCCAGATACTTGAGCACCTCGAAGAGGTACTTGCCGCAGTGGGCGAAGGCCACGGCGCCGTGGTGGGGATAGCGCTTCTGGATGAGCACGTGCCGGTAGAAGCGGCCCATCTCCGGGATGGCGAAGATGCCGATGCCGCCGAAGGAGCGGGTGGCCACAGGCAGAACCTGCCCCTCCGCCACGTAGGACCGGAGGTTGCCCTCGCTGTCGCACTGGAGGCGGTAGAAGGTGATATCGCCAGGGGCGATGTCGCCCTCCAAGGTGCCGCGGGTGAAGTCGGGCTCGCTTCCCTCCGGCTCCAGAAGCCTGTGCTGGATGAGCTGATACTTGATGGCGCGGCTCTCACACATCTTGCACTCCGGCGTGTTGCCGCAGTGGAAGCCCATGAAGGTGTCCGTGAGGGCGCAGTCATACTTGCCCTTGATGTCCTCGTCGTAGATATACTTGGGCACGGAGTTGTTGATGTCCAGAAGCGTCACGGCGTCATTGGTGACGCAGGCGCCTATGTACTCGGAGAGAGCGCCGTAGATGTCCACCTCGCAGGCTACGGGGATGCCGCGGGAGGCCAGGCGGGAGTTGACGTAGCAGGGCTCGAAGCCGAAGGCCTCCGGGAAAGCCGGCCAGCACTTGTTGGCGAAGGCCACGTATTTGCGGGCGCCCTTGTGCGTCTCAGCCCAATCCAGAAGCGTCAGCTCAAACTGGGCCAGCCGCTCGTTCATCTCCGGGAAGTACCGGCCCTCGCCCATCTCGGCGGCCATCTCCGCGCAAACGGCGGGGATGCGGGCATCATTGGCGTGAGCCTTGTAGCTGACCAGCAGGTCCAGCTCGGAGTTCTCCTCGATCTCCACGCCCAGCTCATAGAGGCCCTTGATGGGGGCGTTGCAGGCGAAGAAATCCTGGGGCCGGGGGCCGAAGGTGATGATCTTCAGGTTTTTGACGCCGATAATGGCGCGGGCCACGGGCACGAAATCCACCATCATCTTCACAATGTCGTCACAGGTGCCCACGGGATATTCGGGGATATACCCCTTCAGATGGCGCATACCCAGGTTGTAGGAGCAGTTGAGCATACCGCAGTAGGCGTCGCCGCGCCCGTTGATCATGTCGCCGTCGCCCTCGGCGGCGGAGACATACATGCAGGGACCGTCAAACTTCTGGGCGATCAGCGTCTCCGGCGTTTCGGGGCCGAAGTTGCCCAGGAACACCACCAGCGCGTTGCACCCGGCGGCGGTGACGTCAGCCACGGCCTTCAGGGCGTCGTGCTCGTTCTCCACGGTGACAGGGCACTCGTAGAGCTCGCCCTTGTAGGCGGCGGCAATGTTCTTTCTCCTCTGGGTGGAAAGGGCGATGGGGAAGCAGTCGCGGCTCACCGCCACGATGCCCAGCTTTACTTCGGGAATGTTGCTGCACATGGAAATGACCTCCTTATATTTATACTAAAAATAAATTAAATTTTTTCAAAATAATGCTTGACAAATACTTGCGCCTATGTTATAATGCTTCATGTAAAGGCGCGGGAGAGGAAAATCTTCGGGGTCCTGGAAAGTGTTGCCTTATTCCCGCGTCTTCTCGACAGCGGCCAAGATATCGTCCAGCATGTTGGTTTCCACGCCCTCGATGTCTCCGGCGTCGGCGGCCTGGGGGATGGCCGGATCGATGGGCAGGCGGGCGGTGACGGGGATATTGTGGGCCTTCGCCAGCTCCTCCAGCCGGCTCTCGCCGAAGATATAGTGCTTTTTGCCGCAGTCGGGGCAGACAAAATAGGACATGTTTTCCACGATGCCCAGGACGGGGATGTTCATCAGCTCCGCCATCTTCACGGCCTTTTCCACGATGACGCTCACAAGCTCCTGGGGAGAGGTGACGATGACGATGCCGTCCACGGGCAGGGACTGGAACACAGTCAGGGGCACATCGCCCGTTCCGGGAGGCATATCCACGAACATGTAGTCCACGTCGCCCCACCAGACCTCCTTCCAGAACTGCTGGACCACGCCGCCGATGATGGGGCCGCGCCACACCACGGGGTCGGTGGGGTTGTCCAGGAGGAGATTCATGCTCATCAGCTTGATGCCGGTGCGCGTCTCGGCGGGGACGATGCCCTCCTCCACGCCCATGGCCCGCTCGTTGACGCCGAACACCTTGGGGATGGAGGGGCCGGTGATATCCGCGTCCATAATGGCCACGGAGGAGCCCTTTTTCCGCTGGGCGCAGGCCAGCAGGCTCGTCACCATGGACTTGCCTACGCCGCCCTTGCCGGAGACCACGGCGATGACCTTTTTGACGCTGGACGCGGGATTTCCCGCCTTCGGGTCCTCGTTTTTCTTTTCTCTGCTGGCGCAGTTGGCCGCGCAGGTGGAGCAGTCGTGGGTGCATTCTTCGCTCAAAATGAAAACCTCCTTGGTGATCGGGTGACAGGCCTCCGGCCCGTACCCCTGGATACCGAAATAATCAATACAGATACTATACCGCTTTTTCCCCATTTCGTCAATCGGGTGAAGAAGAAAAAATCAGGGGGGAAATTCAAGAAAAACCGCCTGGGGAGCGGAGACAGCCGCTGCCGCGCCGGAGTGGCGGGGAACGCCAAAGGAATGACAAATTATGGTAATTCATCTTTTCCACGGACGACACAGAACGGGAGACAAAATGGGTGCGGATTATGTCGACCATTTTTCACCTGAATTGCCGAAAAGATGTTGCAAAAATTTGAAACAGATGTTATAATCTTATTTACATGAGTGTTTAAGATCCTGACCGCCGGATCATATGCCGCCTGGGCGGGCATAATGACGTTAAGAGAGAGCCCAGGCAGCGCGCAGTCAACAAGTACGTACACAGGAAGGTGAGCCTTTGACAAAGTATATTATCAAAGGTGGGAGGCCGCTTTACGGCACCGTTGAGATCAGCGGGGCCAAAAACGCCGCCGTGGCCATCATCCCCGCCGCCATGCTGGTGGATGGGGTTTGCCGCATTGAAAATATTCCGCAAATTTCCGACGTGACCATGCTCCTGAACATTCTCCGGCGCCTGGGCGCCAGGGTCAGGACGGTGGATCGCCACACCATGGACGTTGACTGTTCTGGCGTGCGCACGTTCAAGGCGGATTTTGACATCATGACGAAGATACGCGCCAGCTATTATCTCATCGGCGCGCTTCTGGGCCGGTTCGGGAAGGCCAAGGTGGCTATGCCCGGCGGCTGTAATTTCGGCGCTGTCAGGCCCATTGACCAGCATGTCAAGGGCTTTATCGCCATGGGGGCGGACGTGGAGGTTAAAAACGGCCTTGTCACCGCCACCGCCCACGACGGACGCCTCCACGGGGCGGACATCTATCTGGATGTGGCCAGCGTGGGCGCCACCATCAACATCATGCTGGCCGCCGTGTTCGCCAAGGGCACGACCCGCATTGAGAACGTGGCCCGCGAGCCCCATATCGTGGACGTGGCCAACTTCCTGAACGCCATGGGCGCGGATATCCGCGGGGCCGGTACCAACGTGATCAAGATCCGCGGCGTGGACCGCCTCAACGGCGGCAGCTACGCCCTGATCCCCGACCAGATCGAGGCCGGCACCTATATGGCCGCCGTGGCGGGGGCCGGCGGGAGCCTCCTCATTAAAAACGTCATCCCCAAGCACATGGACTGCATTACCGGTAAGCTGGAGGAGATGGGTGTCCACGTGGAGGAGGGCGAGGACGAGATGCTCGTCTCCCGTTCCGGTTCTCTGCGGCGCATCAACCTGAAGACCCTTCCCTATCCCGGCTTCCCCACGGACATGCAGCCCCAGATGGCCACGGTGCTGTGTCTTGCCCGCGGCACCTCTGTCATCACGGAGGGCGTGTGGGACACCAGGTATAAATACGTGGACGAGCTGATGAAAATGGGCGCCAGCATCACCGTTGACGGCCGCAAGGCCATCATCGAGGGCGTAGGCCAGCTCTCAGGCGCCAACGTGAAGGCCTGGGACCTGCGGGCCGGCGCGGCCATGGTGATCGCGGGCCTGTGCGCCCAGGGCACCACGGAGATCGAGGGCGTCAACTACATCGAGCGCGGCTATGAGGACCTGGTAGAGAAGCTCCGGGCCGTGGGCGCGGACATCGAGAGCGTGGAGATCCCGGAGGCCAGCGACGAGGAGATCATCAAAATCGGTTAAATGTCAAATGGAACGGGGGCATGGTATGCCCCCGAACTTGTACTGCTATACTTATGATGGACGTTACGCTTATCTGTGTGGGCAAGCTCAAGGAAAAATTCTATAAGGACGCCTGCGCGGAGTACATAAAGCGCCTGGGGGCCTACTGCCGCGTCACGGTGACGGAGCTTGCCGAGGAGCGGAAAAGCGAAAATCCCTCTCCGGCGGAGGTGGACGCCTGTCTTCTGAGGGAGGCGGAGGCCATTAAAAGGGCCGTCCCCAAGGGGGCGGCGGTGATCGCCCTGTGTGTGGAGGGGCGGGAGTATTCCTCCCAGGGCCTTGCGGGGGTCTTTGAGGAGTTGAGCCGGGTGAGCTCTAAGCTGTGCTTTGTGATCGGCGGCTCCGATGGGCTTCATCAGAGCGTCAAGGAGCTGGCCCGCCTGCGGCTGTCCATGTCGCCCATGACCTTTCCCCACCACCTGGCGAGGGTGATGGTGCTGGAACAGATCTACCGGGCCTTCAGTATTCTGAACGGGGGGAAATACCATAAATGAGCGGGGAATGGAGCTTTAAGTTACCCTCCAGCGTCACCGGGAATTGGCCGGTGACGGCCTCCGGCCAGCCGGAAACGCCCGTGTTTTTGGAGCGGGCCTTCGGCAGCGAGACGGAGCTGGCCCTGCGGCGCAACATGCTCTGGGCCTACGGCGTGCCCAGTGTGGCCAGATACCCCATGGACGGGATGCTGGGGAAGGTGGTGCTGGGGCGGTCCGGCTTCGGGATGGATATTTTCGTCCCCGAAAGTATGCTTGGGGACGCGAAAAATATTATTGACCCATCTGAAAATGAATCAATAAACGAATCAATATATGAGGAGGAAAATCAAAATGAGCTACCGTGAATCCTACGAGAAATGGTTGAATTCCCCCGCCCTGTCCGCCCAGGAGAAGGCGGAGCTCCAGGCCATCGCGGGTGACGAGAAGGAGATCGAGTCCCGCTTCATCGCCCAGCTTGAGTTCGGCACCGCGGGCCTGCGCGGCACCATGGCCGTGGGCCTCAACCGCATGAACGTCCACGTCATCCGCCACACCACCCAGGCCTTTGCCGAGGTGATTTTAGCCGAGGGCGGGGAGGCCGCCAAGCGCGGCGTGGCCGTCTGCTACGACTGCCGCAACAACTCCGAGACCTTTGCCCGCGAGGCCGCCCGCGTGATGGCCGCCAACGGCATCTTTGTGCGCCTCTTTGACGACATGCGCCCCACCCCGGAGCTGAGCTTTGCCATCCGGGAGTACAAGTGCATCGCCGGTATCAACATCACCGCCTCCCACAACCCCAAGGAGTACAACGGCTACAAGGTCTACTGGGAGGACGGCGCTCAGCTTCCCCCCAAGCACGCCGACCAGGTGGCCGCCAAGATGGCCAAGCTGGACGTCTTTGACTGCGTGAAGACCATGGATTTCGACACCGCTGTCCGCGAGGGGAAGATCGTCCTCATGGGCCATGAGACCGACGAGGCGTTTTTGGCCAACGTGATGGCCCAGCAGAACGACCCCGCCCTCATCGCCAAGGTGGCCGACAGCTTCAAGATGGTCTACACCCCCTTCCACGGCACCGGCATGAAGCTGATCCCGGAGGCGCTTCGCCGCATGGGCCTTAAGAAGGTCTACTGCGAGCCTCAGCAGATGATCAAGGACGGCGACTTCCCCACCGTCAAGTCCCCCAACCCTGAAAATCCGGAGGGCTTCTATCTGTGCGTCGAGCTGGCGGACAAGGTGGGCGCCGACTTCATCCTGGGTTCCGACCCGGACGCGGACCGCGTGGGCATCATGGTTCGGGATCACGACGGCAAGTTCATCCCCTTCACCGGCAACCAGACAGGCGTTCTGCTGCTGGACTACATCATCGGCGCCAAGCGGCGGGCCGGCACCATGCCCAAAAATCCCGCGGCGCTGAAGTCCATCGTCTCCTCCGAGATGGCCCGCGCCGTGGCGGAGAAGAACGGCCTGCAGTTCTACGACACCTTCACCGGCTTTAAGTTCCTGGCCGAGAAGAAGAACGCCCTGGAGGAGTCCGGCCAGGGGAAGGTCATCTTCTCCTTCGAGGAGTCCTACGGCTACATGTTCGGCGACTACGTCCGGGACAAGGACGCCGTCACCGCCTCCCTGATGATCTGCGAGATGGCGGCCTGGTACGCCTCCCAGGGCATCGCCCTGGTGGACGCTCTGGACGCCCTCTATGAGAAATACGGCGCGTACCTTGAAAAGACCCTGAACCTGGTCATGCCCGGCTTGGACGGCCAGAAGAAGATGAAGGCCCTGATGGACGGCCTGCGCGCCACGCCTCCCGCCCAGATCGCGGGCCAGAAGGTGAAGCTCTACCGGGATTACTCCGACGGCTCCGAAAAGGACGCGGAAACCGGCGCGGTGGCAAAGATGGAGCTGTCCGGCTCCAACGTGCTGTCCTTTGTCCTGACCGACGGCACCGTTCTCATCGTCCGGCCCTCCGGCACCGAGCCCAAGGTGAAGGTCTATGTCCTCTGCCGGGGCGAGAACATGGAGGAGGCCCGTAAAAAGACCGCCCTCTACGCCGACTGGGCCATGGGACTGGGCAAATAAAGCCTTACAAAGCCATATATGAAAATCATCGCCGCCCTTACAAAAGGGCGGCGATGGTCAGCTTATCAAAAACACTAGACTAATTTTGATCGATTTATCCGGTTGTCGGGCGGGTCATTCGCCGAGGAGCCGCTCGGAGATAAGGTCCATGGCCTTCTCCTGGAGCAGGTTATACTTGATGTAGGGCATACCGTAGACCTCCACCAGGGACTCATACTCGTGCTCGGTGACGTCCTCGTCGGTGGCGGTGAGGCCCTCCTGTTCGGCCAGGGCCTGGAAGATCATGTCCTGCTGGGCGTTGAAGGGAGCCTGGACGTCCAGGTACTCGTCAAGGCCGGAGGCACCCACCATGTACTGGACAAAGGTGTCGGCGTCCAGGCCGTACTGGCTGGCCTGGAGCTCGATCTGGGTCTTCATGGCGGCCCGAACGGTGTCGGAGACGGACTGGGGGATGTCGCCGCACTTGGAGGCGTTCAGGAAGACGGTGATCTCCGTCTCGCTGGTGACCTCCTCCACGCTGGCGTAGTTATAGACGATGTACTGGGCCATATGGTCGCGGTTCTCAAAGCCGATGGCGCGGGCCGCGTCCTCGGTGATGTCCCAGATGTAGTTGACGGTGATGTTGAACACCGCGTCCTTGCCCGCCAGATCCTCGCTCTGGTAGGGGTCGGGGAAGGTGACCTCGATGTCAAAATTCTCGCCGGGCTTGTGGCCCTTCAGCTGCTCGATGAAGTCGTCGATGAAGCTGGTGTAGCCCACCACGATATCGCTGCCCTGGCCGCCGGTGCTGCCGCCGTCAAACTCCACGCCGTCCACACTGCCCACATAGTCGATGTTCACAAAGTCCCCGTCGGCGATGGCGCGGTCATAGAGCTGGGGAAATTCCGGGAGAACAACGTCCTCAAAGGCCGGCAGCGTCACAAAATCCAGCGCCCGAACGCCCTCGTAGAACCCGTTCTCGTCCAGGCCGTTGGACAGAGCGGTGTAATCGGGGAGGGAGGTGTCGCCGGTGGTGTCGCCGGAGCTGTCACCGGAGCTGTCACCGGAGCTGTCACCGGAGCTGTCACCGGAGCTGTCGCCCGATGTGTCGTCGGTGCCGTTGACGGTCTCGTTGAGCTTGTCGCTGAAAGCGCCGCGCTGGCAGGAGGCCAGGGCGAAGAGCAGCGCCAACGCCAGGAGCAGGCAAAAGACCCTCTTCATCTTCATGGTATCAAACCCCTTCACACACAGGAATTTATTCAGCTTTTGAAAAAAGTGACGATGAAATTATACAGGAATGGCGGGGGGCAAATGTGAACATTTTGTAAATACGGCGCAAGGTCACAATTCTTCTTTATTTTAAAAGGAGAATATGCTATAATATCCGCTGAACCGGATATTATATTTGATTTTAAACCGTTTTTCTCCCCGGCTTCGCCGGGAACCGAAAAACATGGCGAATATACCATAAAATCAGAGATTTTATGGTATAATATATCGACATGCTATAATATATTGATACTAATTTGCGGAAGGTATACTGTAATGGGACTGATGACCAAGCTGTTTGGAACGAGAAGCGACCGTGAGATCAAGAAGCTCATGCCGCTGGTGGAAAAGACGGAGGCCCTGGAGGAGCCCATGAGAAAGCTCTCCGACAGTGAGCTTCGGGCGAAAACGGCGGAATTCAAGGCGCGTTACGCCGCGGGGGAGACCCTGGAGGAGCTTCTGCCGGAGGCCTTTGCCGTCTGCCGGGAGGCGTCGGACAGGGTGCTGGGGATGCGCCACTTCCGGGTACAGCTGATCGGCGGCGTCGTGCTCCATCAGGGGCGCATCGCCGAGATGAAGACCGGCGAGGGCAAGACCTTAGTGGCCACCCTGCCGGCGTATCTGAACGCCATCGCGGGGCGGGGCGTACACATCGTCACCGTCAACGACTACCTGGCGCGCCGGGACTCGGAGTGGATGGGGAAGGTCTACCGCTTTTTGGGCCTGACCGTGGGGCTTATCGTCCACGGGCTTACCAACGCCCAGAGGAAGGCCGCCTACGACGCGGACATCACCTACTGCACCAACAACGAGCTGGGCTTTGACTATCTGCGGGACAACATGGCCCTCTATAAAAATCAGATGGTCCAGCGGGGCCACGCCTTTGCCATTGTGGACGAGGTGGACTCCATCCTCATCGACGAGGCCCGCACGCCCCTGATCATCTCCGGTCAGGGCGACGAGTCCACGGACCTCTACCGCAAAGCCGACGACTTTGTGTCGCGCCTTCGGAAAAAGGTCTACGCCAGCGTGGACGAGAAGGCGGACACCACCGACGAGGACGCGGACTACATCGTGGACGAGAAGGCCCGTACCGCCACCCTGACGGGCAGCGGCGTGGCCAAGGCGGAGCAGGCCTTCGGGCTGGAAAATTACGCGGACATCGAGAACGCCACCCTTTCCCACCACATCAACCAGGCGCTGAAGGCCCACGGCATCATGAAGCAGGATGTGGACTATGTGGTGCGGGACGGCGAGATCATCATTGTGGACGAGTTCACAGGCCGCCTTATGTTCGGCAGACGGTATTCCGAGGGCCTCCATCAGGCCATCGAGGCCAAGGAGCATGTGGATGTGCAGAGCGAGAACAAGACTTTGGCCACCATCACCTTCCAGAATTTCTTCCGCCTCTACGACAAGCTCTCCGGTATGACCGGCACGGCGCTGACCGAGGAGGAGGAATTTGGGGCCATCTACAACATCGATATCGTGGAGATCCCCACCAACCGCCCCCTGGCCCGCGTGGACAATCCGGACGCGGTGTATAAGAACGACGCCGGCAAGAACCGGGCCATCATCCGGCAGATCGCGGCGTGCCACGAGAAGGGCCAGCCGGTGCTGGTGGGCACGGTGTCCATTGAGAAGAGCGAATACCTCTCAAAGCTTCTCTCCAAGCAGGGCATCAAGCACAACGTCCTGAACGCCAAGAACCACGAAAAGGAAGCGGAGATCATCGCCCAGGCCGGAAAGCTGGGTGCCGTGACCATCTCCACCAACATGGCCGGACGCGGAACGGATATTGTTCTGGGCGGCAACGCCGAGTTTATGGCGCGGGCCGATCTGCGCCGCGAGGATATCCCCGACGAGATCATCTCCGAGGCCGTGGGCTTCGCCGAGACGGACAACGCCGACATCCTGGCCGCCAGGGAGAAGTACGGGGAGCTTTTGAAAAAATACAAGGCGGTCACCGACGCCGAGGCCGAGAAGGTTCGCGCCGCCGGAGGCCTTTTCGTCCTGGGCACCGAGCGCCACGAGGCGCGGCGCATCGACAATCAGTTGCGAGGCCGTTCAGGCCGTCAGGGCGACCCCGGTGAGACGCGGTTCTATATCGCCCTTTCCGACGACCTGATGCGCCTTTTCGGCGGCGAGCGGATCGAGGGCCTGATGGAGACGCTGAAGATCGACGAGGACACGCCCATCGACCAGCGCATCCTCTCCGGGGCCATTGAAAACGCCCAGAAGAAGGTGGAAAGCCAGAACTTCCAGTCCAGAAAGCATGTTCTGGAGTACGACGACGTGATGAATACCCAGCGCGGCATCATCTACGAACAGCGCCGGAGAGTGCTGGACGGCGAGGACGTCAGCGCCAATATCCGCGGCTGGATACGGGAGGTCATCGCCTCCAACGTGACCACCGCCATGGCCCCGGAGGCGGAGCCGGAGAACGCCAGGCACAAGGCGGAGCCGGCGGCTATGACCGGAGAGAAGCTTGTGAACATGGTCAAGAGCACCTTCCTGGCCCTGGCGGTGACGCCCCAGGATATACGCGCCCTTGAGGACGGCGGCCTGGAGAATATGTCGCCGGAGGAGATCACCGACCGGCTCACCGGCCTGGCGGAGAAGGTGTATGACCGGCGCGAGGCGGAGGCGGGCAAGGTCCCCGGCTCTGACCAGCCCATTATGCGGGAGGTGGAGCGCGTCATCCTCCTGCGGGTGGTGGACGAGTACTGGATGGATCACATCGACGCCATGAGCGAGCTTCGCCAGGGCATCCGCCTGCGGGCCTACGCCCAGGTCAACCCTGTGGACGAATACAAGCGCGAGGGCGGAGAGATGTTCGACGCCATGATCAACGGCATCCAGGAGGAGGTTGTGCGGCGGATGTTCGCCGTGCGCCTTGCCAAGGAACAGCCTATCGAGCGCAGGAGCGTCGCCAAAAATGCCGTGGCGGGCGCCAACGCCGGCGGGTCGGACGTGAAGAAAAAGCCCGTGCGCGTCGTGAAGATAGGCCGCAACGACCCCTGTCCCTGCGGCAGCGGGTTGAAGTGGAAGAAATGCACCTGCAAGGAATATCATCCCGATACTTGAGCCCCGCGGCGAGTTGATTTGAGGTTTTTGGCCTATGTTCAAGGAGATCCATAAAGGCGGCCTTGCGTACATGACCGCGCCGAATATTCCGTTTACCCACGCCTTCACCACCCGGTTCGGCGGGGTGAGCGGGGGCATCTTTGAGAGCCTCAACCTGGGGGAGAACCGAGGCGACGAGCCGGAGGCGGTGCGGGAGAATTACCGCCGGCTCAAGGCGGCGCTGGGGATCGAAAGGCTCTGCTTTACAAAGCAGGTCCATGGGGCGGCGGTAAAATACGTCACGGGCCGCGACGCCAGGGGGCCCTTCGACCCGCTGCCCTATGCGTGCGACGGACTTGTCACCGACGAGCCGGGGCTGGGGCTGATTGCCTTTACCGCCGACTGCGTGCCGATCCTGCTGTGCGATCCGGAAAGGCGCGTCGCCGCCGCGGTCCACGCCGGCTGGCGGGGGACTGTGGCGGACATCGCGGGGGAGGCTGTGAAGGCCATGGAGGCGCTGGGCTGTGACCCCGTAAATATTCAGGCGGCCATAGGGCCGTGCATCTCCAGGTGCTGTTTTGAGACAGGTCCCGAAGTGCCGGAGGCGGTGATGGCCGTCCTCGGCAAAGAGGGACGGGAATACATCGATGACCCCGGCAGGGACGAGGATAAATTTTTTGTGGACCTCAAGGGCGTGAACCGGGCGCTCCTCATCCGCGCCGGAGTGAGACCCGAAAGCGTCGCCGTCTCCGACGAGTGTACCGTGTGCGAGAGCGAAAAATACTGGTCCCACCGGGCCACCGGAGGCCGGCGCGGCGCCCAGGCGGCGGTGATCGCTCTTTCGTAATGGCCCGAACGGCCTTCAGCATAGAGAAAAACGGAGGTAAAGCCGTGAGGCTCAAACATAGTAAATTGACCGCCCTGGCGCTGGCCCTGATCCTGCTTTTGTCCGGCTGCGAGGAGATGGTACTGCCCTTCGGGCAAAACCAGCCGACGGCGGACACGGGGACGGATACCGATACCGCCGGAGGGGACACCACCGTGGGAGAGACACTCCCCAGCGGCGACGGATACGCAAAAGCGGACAGCGTTTTTTCCGTCAACTATAATCCCAAGGGGTCGTTTGACCCCTTGAGCGGCACAGATTATTACAACGAACAGCTTTTCGGACTTCTCTACGAGGGGCTTTTCTCCCTGTCCTCCACGCTGACGCCGGAGCCGGTGCTGTGTGAGAGCTTTGAGACACAGGACGGCGTGACCTACGATCTGACGGTGCGGGGGAACGTATACTTCCACGACGGTACGCTCCTGACGGCCCATGACGTGGTCTACTCCCTGAACACCGCCCGAACGTCCGGCAAGTTTTCCACCCGCCTGGACGACATCTCCTCCGTCAGCGAGACAGGGGAGCTGACGGTCCGGATCAAGCTCAAAAACGCCAACTACATGCTCCCGTCCCTGCTGGACGTGCCGATCATCAAAGACCCCGCCACCGTCACTCAGAGTTCCCCTCCCACGGAGGACACCACGGAGGACACCGCGGAGGGGACCGATGTTCAGACGGCTGCGCCCGTGTTCTCCGGTCCCGTGGGTACCGGACCGTACTATTTCAGCGGCGGACGGCTTGTGGCCTTTACCGCTCACCGGGAGTACAAGCCCGACTCCATGCAGGTCATCTATCTTAAAGAGGTGGCCGCCGGAGATATGGCGGACTCCTTTGCGGACCGCTCCATCGACTTTGTGGGGTACGATCCCACGGGAAACGACAAGCTGAATATCCACATGGTCCACGAGACCCGCTACTATGACACCACGGATATGGTGTATCTGGGCTTCAATTGCAAGAGCGGGCCCACCAAAGACGTGTATGTGCGTCAGGCGCTGATGCGGCTTGTGAATCTGGACGCCATCTGTTCGGATATTTTTGAGAACGCCGCGCGCCGCTCCATCTTCGCCATCAGTCCCGCTTTGGGGCTTGTCAGTGACCTGCAGGAGGCCGGTTACGGCTACTCCCGCCAGAATTTCAACCGGCTTGCCCTGGGCGCGGGCCTTGAGGACAGGGACGGGGACGGGGCGCTGGACTACTTCGGCGCGCCCATGACCCTGCGGCTCGTGGTCAACTACGAGACCTCCGGCAAGGTGGAGGCCGCCCAGCGGATCGTCACGGATATGCGCAATATGGGCATCAACGTGGTGTTGGTGAGTATGTCCTTTACCAACTACCAGCGGGCGCTCCAGCGGGGCGAGTATGAGATGTATCTGGCGGAGGTGCGGCTGAAGGCGGACTTCGACCTGGGTGTGCTGTTCTACGGGAAATTCAATTACGGCGGCGCCGACGGCTCCGCTTACAGGCCGCTGGTGCGTGATTTTCTGGCGGCTCCGGATGAGGAGACCCGCGCCGCGGCGGCGCTGGCGCTGGATCTGTATATCGCCGAGGACGCCTGCATCGTCCCCATAGGCTACAAACAGCGCTCTGTGTTGACCCATGTGGGCGTGGTGGAGGGGGTGGACCCCAGCCAGTCCAACCTCTACCGCAATGTCCTTGGCTGGAAGGTCAACCTGGAAAACCGGGCATAAGGTGAGGGAAGCGACGTGGGTTCAACTCTCCTCACCTTAAGCCTGAAGATAGATAGAGATAGAGAGGGGTTTGCCATGACGGACAGAGAGCTTATCAACATGGCCGTTGAGGCGGCGAAAAAATCCTACGTTCCCTACTCCAACCGCACCTTCGGCGCGGCGCTGGAGTGCGCCGACGGGACGGTGGTCACGGGCTGTAACGTGGAAAACGCGGCTCTGGGGGCCTCCATCTGCGCCGAGCGGGCGGCGCTGTGCCAGGCGGTGTCCATGGGAAAGCGGAGCTTCCGGCGCTTGGCTGTGTACTCCGCCGAGAGCGCCGACTACTGCACTCCCTGCGGCATCTGCCGCCAGGCGTTCTCCGAGTTTTCCCCGGAGATGGAGCTTCTTTGCGCCCGCGCCGACGGGAGATACGTCAGCTACCGGCTCCGGGAGCTTCTGCCGGTGATGTACGCCAGGGACCGCTTTGAATGACCGCGCCCTTATCCGTATAAAAATAACTTTTTCAGGAGAGTAAGCATGAAATTAGGCATAAATATACGCCGCCTAATTTCTGTAAATCCATGTATCTTCACATAAGTCCGTAAAGCCGCATAAAATCAGGGTTTTTTA